>NZ_CP139781.1:0-635714 GCF_019679435.2 Actomonas aquatica | reverse complement strand
TGGGGCAGCAAATACACCACCAACATCAATCTGGAGATGAACTACTGGCCGGCCGAGGTCGCCAATCTCTCCGAGTGCGCGGAGCCGCTCTTTGCCATGATCGACGATCTGGAGATCAGCGGGGCCAAGACCGCGCAGGCGCACTACAACGCGCCGGGTTGGGTGTTGCATCACAACACCGACGGCTGGCGCGGCACCGCTCCCATCAATCATGCCAACCACGGCATTTGGCCAACCGGCGGCGCTTGGCTGAGCTGGCACCTTTGGGAACATTGGCGCTTCAGCGGCGACCGCACCTTCCTGGCCGAACGCGCTTACCCAGCGATGAAAGGCGCGGCGGAATTTTTTGTCGCAACCCTGGTCGAGGATCCAACGACCGGCCGGCTTATCAGCGGTCCGTCCAACTCGCCGGAACACGGCGGGCTCGTGATGGGGCCGACGATGGACCATCAGCTGATTCGCGCCTTGTTCGGTGCCACGGCGGAGGCAGCGGCCGAGTTGGATCTCGATCCGGAATTCGCCGCGCAGTTGACCACGATGGCGGCGCGCATCGCGCCCAATCAGATTGGTCAGCACGGCCAGCTACAGGAGTGGCTGGAGGACAAGGACGACCCGACCAACAATCACCGCCATGTGTCGCATCTTTGGGGCGTCTTTCCGGGCGAGGACATCACCTGGTCGCAGCCAGACCTCATGCGGGCCGCGCAGCAGTCGCTCGAATTTCGCGGCGACGGTGGCACCGGCTGGTCGTTGGGGTGGAAGATCAGTCTCTGGGCCCGTTTTCTCGACGGGGATCATGCGCACAAGATCCTGCTCAATCAGCTGAATCTGGTGCGCGACGATCCGGTCACGCGCAAGTCGAAGGGCGGCGGCGGCGTGTATCCAAATCTCTTTGACGCCCATCCGCCGTTTCAGATCGACGGCAACTTCGCCGCGACGGCCGGCATCTGCGAGATGCTGGTGCAGAGCCACACCGGCGAGATCGTGCTGTTGCCGGCACTGCCGACGGCATGGCCAAACGGCAGCGTTCGCGGCCTGCGGGTGCGGGGCGGATTTGAAATCGATCTCACCTGGCAGGACGGCGCGGTGCAGACCGTCAACCTGCGGTCCGCCAAGGGCGGCACCGCGAAGCTGCGCGTAGGGGATAAAACCACGGACGTGGTGCTGGCGGCCGGTGGCTCCGTGACCCTGCAGGGCGAGCTGAACTGAAACTTTTTTTAACCACGGATGAACACGGATGGGCTCCACTACCGTTCCGCCTTTCACGGACTCTGTCGGTGCTTAGCCGGTAGGCGAAGCCATCCGTGTTCATCCGTGGTTAATCCTTCCCCATCTTTTTTATGAAACCTCTAGGACTCGGTGTTTTGGGGCTCGGCGAAGGCCGTAGCATTATCTCCGGCGGCTTGCAGAGCGACCTCTGGCAGGTCGTGCGGCTGTGCGATTTGAACGAGCAACTCGGCCACGAGCGTTGCCACGAATTTGGCCTCGATGCGGCCGTGTTCACGAACTCGATGGATGTGCTGCTGGCCGATCCGGCGGTCGATGTGGTGGGCATCTACACGCCCGATCATCTGCACGCCGATCACGTGATTCGGGCGCTGCAGGCGGGTAAACACGTCATCTGCACCAAACCGTTCATCGACAACCTCACGCGCGCCGCCGAGGTCGTCGCGGCGGTTCAGGCCAGCGGCAAGCGCGTGATGGTGGGGCAGAGTTCACGCTTCTTCCCGCCCTTTGCGCGGCAACGGAAACACTACGAGACGGGCGCGTTCGGTGAGCTGAACTCCGTCGAAGCCTACTACAACGCCGATCACCGCTGGTTCCTCGCCAAGGGTTGGGCCAAGACCGACGCCTTTAAATGGCTCTACGGCGGACTCAGCCATCCGGTCGATTTCATCCGTTGGTATCTGCCCAACATCGAGGAGGTCATGGGCTATTCGCGGCTCAGCGAAAACGGCGCGAAGCTCGGCCTCGTCCACGCGGACACCTTCCACTTCATTTACAAAACGACGGACGGAAAGATCGCGCGAGTGAGCGGGACCTATACCAGTCCGGTCACGCCGAATGCCCGCGACGCCAACATGAGTTGTGTGTTGCGCGGGTCCCTGGGCGCGAGTCAGGGCGACTACTACGATCTGCGCTACGCGTGGAAGACCGATGAGCAGTCGGTGATCGAGACGTTCGAGGACAAGGACGATTACGTCTTTCGCTTCGGCGGACATTCGCATCACGCCGGCGAGTATCAGGATTACATCGAATACTTCGCGCGCTGCCTCGCGAACGATGAGATGCCGACGCCCGACGTGCGCGAAGGCATCGTCACCGTCGCGCTGATGCAGGCGATGGAGGAGGCGGCCGCGAGCGGTGGCCCCGTCAAGGTGCGCGAGCTGCTCGCCCGGTATGGATTGGAGGAGCTGTTTTGAAACGGGCATGGTTGGCACTGCTGCTCACGATCGCCGGGCCATTGATTGCGCAGCCGGAGCGCCCCGCGGTGCTGCCGTTTCCAGAAGGCCGGCCGAAGATGGTCTCGGGCAAAGTGATGCGGGAGCTGCACGCGCAGTTTCAGACGCCCTTCAAATACGGCGTCGTGCTGCCGGCGGAGGAGGGCGAGTTGATCGATTGCCCCAATGTGTTTCGGCACGACGGGCGTTGGTATATGATGTTTGTCTCCAATCGCGACAAAGTCGGTTACCAGACCCTGCTCGCGGTCAGTGACGACCTGCTGCACTGGGAGCGCCTCGGTCCGATCCTGCCGTTTGCGCAGGAGGGTTGGGACGCCTGGCAGGCCGCGGGTGGACTGGCGCTTTACGACACGCGTTGGGAGGACGCGACGCACGAACTCGGCACATTTGCAGGCCGCTATTGGTTGTCCTATCTCGGCGGCCACCAGCAGGGCTACGAAACGGATCCGCTGTCGATCGGTCTCGCCTCCACCCACGACCCGGTGGCCGTGCGCCCGTGGGAGCGATTGGCGGAAAACCCGGTGTTGTCGCCGATGCAAAGTGACGTGCGCGATTTTGAACACACGACGCTCTACAAGAGCGCCATCGTGCGCGATGAGGCGGAGCTGCTGGGCGCGCCGTTCGTGATGTTCTACAACGGTAAGGCGCCGCCGTATGGACAGGAGACCATCGGTATCGCGGTCTCGCATGACCTGCGCACCTGGCAACGTTTTGGCCCCGGGCCGGTAGTGAACAATGTCGGCGACGCGCCGTGGGCGATCAGCGGTGATCCGCAGTTGGTCAAGGTGGGCGACGTGTGGGTGATGTTCTATTTCGGCGCGTTCTGGAAACCGGGCGCATTCGACACCTTCGCGGCGTCCTACGATCTGGTGCATTGGAGCAAGTGGGGAGGGGAGCACCTCGTGGAGTCGAGTGAACCCTACGACAAAACCTTCGCGCACAAACCGTGGATCCTGAAACACGACGGCGTCGTGTATCACTTCTACTGCGCCGTCGGCGACCAGGGCCGCGTGATCGCGCTGGCGACGTCCGAGGATCTGCGCCGACAGGACTAGTTTTTTTAACCACGGATGAACACGGATGGGCTCCACTACCGTTCCGCCTTCAGGGAAACACTGAGGTGCGTAGCCGGTAGGCGAAGCCATCCGTGTTCATCCGTGGTTTAACCTCGTTTTTCTTTTTTATACCCCATGTCGAAAACGTCTTACACCACGCGGTTCAGTTATGCGGCGAGTGATGTGGCGGGCCAGTTGGTCTTCTGCGTCATTTCCTTCTACCTGCTGTATTTCTACACCGATGTTTACGGGCTCTCCGCCGGCACGGCCGGCACGATCCTGCTCATCGCCCGATTGATGGATGCGATCGATACGCCGATCTGGGGCGTGATCTTCGACCGCACCAAAAGCAAATACGGAAAGAGTCGGCCGTGGTTTCTGTGGCTGTGCGTGCCCTATGCGGTGTTTGGCGTGCTGACCTTTCTCACCCCCGATCTGAGCCACACCGGCAAGGTGATCTACGCGGCCGTCACCTACATCGGCGCGAGCGTGCTCTACACCGGAATCAACACGCCGGTGACATCGATCCTGGCCAACCTGACCAACGATCCGCAGGAGCGTGTAACGCTGACCTGCTTCCGCATGTTTGGCTCCAAGTTCGGCGTGCTGTTGGTGAACCTCACCGCCATGGGCTTGGTGCAGAAACTCGGCGGCGGCGACGACCAGCGCGGGTTCATGCTGGTGATGCCGATCTACGCGATCGGCTCGGTGGCGCTCTACCTGTTGGCGTTTCGCAACCTGAAGGAGACGGTCAAGGTGGAGACTGTGCCGCAGTCCATCCTCGGTGGCTTCGGGGCGCTCAAGGGCAACTGGCCGTGGCTGATCATTTTCACCAGTAGTCTGTGCTTCTGGATCGCGTTCATCGCGCGGGTGTCGACCGTGCCCTACTTTTTTGAATACACGCTGCACCGGAAGGACCTGATCCCGTTGGCCAACAGCCTGGATTTCATCTCGCTGGCGACGGTGTTTTTCCTGCCGTGGTTGTGCCGCAAACTGTCGAAGACCTGGGCTTGGATCGGCGGTCTTGTCGGCATGGTGGCCGGACAACTGATCGTGTATGCCGGGCTGGCGCAGGGCGGATCGGTGACGCTGGTGATGGCCGGCTGGGTGGTCGGTTTTCTGGCCAGCGGCGTGGCGATGGCGATGCCGTTTTCAGTCATCTCCGACAGTGTCGACTACGGCGAGTGGAAGACCGGGATTCGCTCGGCCGGACTGCTGACGGCGGTGGGCGCGATGTTTTGCCTGAAGGCCGGTGCAGGGCTCGGCGGCGCGTTGCCGGGCTGGATCCTCGAAGGCACGGGTTACGTGCCGAACACCGCCCAATCGGCGGCCGCGTTGGCCGGCATCGAGTGGGCCATCGTCTGGGTGCCGGCGCTGTTCTTTGCGCTCAGTGCGGTGCCGGTGCTGTTCTACCGCAAATACGAACGGATGGAGACGACCATTCAAGCGGAACTGGCCGGCCGGCGGTGATTTTGGAGAACACAACGATGGGAACCACGAAACACACGAAATACACGAATATCCTGACGGCGGGACTGTGGATCGCGAATACCGCGCTGGCCTCGCCGGTGCTGGAACACGTCGCCGATCAGGTCGCGACGGTGGACTCAGCGGTGACGTGGACCATTGATCCCGCGTTGGGAGATGCAGAGGCGTTTCGCGTGGAGACGCAGGGCGAGGGCACGCATGTGATCGCGGGCGGCGAGGCCGGTGTGCTTTATGGCACCCAAATGGTCATGCAGGGCGAATGCGACGTCGTCGGCGTCGATGGGACGCCGGAGTTTGGCGTGCGCGGCGCGGTGCTGATGATGCTGAGTCCGAGTTGGAACTACCAGAGCGATCTGAGCCCGGAGGTGTATCCGTGGTTCTTCGACAGACCGCTAATGACGCGCTATCTCGACTATCTGGTTTCAGCGCGGCTCAACACCTTGGTGCTCTGGTCGGGGCACCTGTTCCCGCACATCCTCGAGTTGCCGGAGTATCCCGATGCCTCGCAATTCAGCGCGGAGGAAATCCGGCGCAACCAGGAGCAGTTCCGCTGGCTGACGCAGGAATGTGAGAAGCGCGCGATCACGGTGCTCACGCATTTCTACAACATTCACATCAGCGAGCATCAGGCCAAGGCCCTGGGGCGCGAAGGCAAAGACGGCGCGCGCTTCGAACATCCGGACGCGTGGGTGTCGGACTATTATCGCACGATTCTGCGCCGCTATCTCGAGACGTTCCCGAATGTCGGCCTCTACATTTGCCCCGGCGAATCGCTGGCGCAGGAGGACCAGTTGCCATGGTTCCGGGATGTGATCTTCGCGGCGGTGCGCGAGAGCGGGAAACACCCGCGTCTGGTGTTGCGCGATTGGACGATGGCCGACGATTTCCGCGCGGCCTTGCCGACAATTTATGACGACCTGTGGTCGGAGCTGAAACACAACGACGAAACCATCACGAGTCCGGTGCCGGATCTGCGGCACCAGAAATGGGCCCACGTCCTGTCCGGCCATATCGTCAATCTGCACGACCCGGCGGATGCGGTGCCGTATCGTGTCGGCAGCCCCCGCCTGCTGGGCGAGATGGTGCGCAACTGGCGCGAGGCCGGCATCTTCACCGGCGCGTGGTTTTATCCGCCGCAGGCCTGGGTCTGGCCGCACACCCTCGACGTCCAGGCCGACGGCACCGACGCCGTGTTGAATGCCTGGGAGCGCGATCCCCTCTGGCATGAGTTGGAGGGCCGCTACCTTTGGCGCGCAGAGCGTGAACCGGCCGCGGAAACCGCCTGGGCGGCGCGGCGGCTCGGCGAACGCCTGGGCAACGCGGAAGTCGGTGCGCTCCTGGTGCGTTGGTATGACCTGACCGATCCGATTCTGCCCGGCCTGCAGAACCTCACCGCGGTGCGCTTCGGCAACTTTTTCCCGACCTCGATCGCGTGGGTGCAGACGCAGGTGGACGACATCCTGAGCTACCGCACCAAGATCGACGACCGGCCGCTGGACGGGCCCACCGGGTTGACCGGCCAACGCTATTACAGCCAGCCGGTGGATGCCTTCACGGTGGCGCGTTATGCGGCGGAACACGGGCCCATCGGCGCGGAGCGGCGCAGTCTGCCCATCGCCCAGGTGGCAGCGATGGAGGCAGCCGGAGACGCGTTGCCATCCGACGTGATGCGGGCGGATTGGCTGATCGACACCTACCTTGCCATGGCAGAGGAAGCCCTGAACGTGGCCCAGCAAGCGGCCGCCTTGCCCAGCAGCGATCCGGCGGAACTACAGCGCTTCGTGAGCGACAGTGAGTGCCTGATCGCGACCGTGCGTTTCTATCGGATCAAAGTGCAGGCCGCGCAGGCGAAACGCATGCTGGAGCTGACAGCGGACGAACGCTACGCGGTCCAGCTGCGGCGCCTCGTGGACGAATCGGTGCCAGCGTATGAAACGTTGATGCGCACGGTCCTGCAGCACTACGCCAAAGGCACCTCGATGTGGGACGCAAAACCCTTTCAGCGTTGCCTCGATGAGAAGGTGATCCCCGACCGCGAGAAACAAATCCAATGGCTCATCGACACGGGGTTTTGAACACGAACTACCGGAGCTGAAAGAGCGGGGAGCGGAAGCTAGACCGCCGCTCTGGCTCGTTTCACCGATGGCAACAAAGGGAACAAAGAAGGAGAGCGGGCGGGACGGCTTAATTCTCCTCGTCACCTGCTGTGAGCTGCTGCCCCCAGCCGGTGCTCAGGACTGAAAAACTTTTTTCAGGTAGCGGGTGTTGGAGCCTTAGTTGCCGACGACATCGCGGGTGTTGCTGGCATCGCGGAAGCGCTCGATCACCGCGCTATTACCCGGGGAGGGATCAGCGCAGCCGCCGAATGCACACTGGCCCAATTGGTGGACCGATGATCCCGATCCGGCCTTCGCGGAGGGGGAGCACCAAGGTGCGCGCACGGTGAGTGCTTGGCGTGAAGCGTTCATGCCGGATTCTGCGCTGCGACTGGAGCGTTTCCGTGTGCCGAAGCCCTGTTTCGTGCGCGGGAACGCAAGGCGAGCTTCCCTCAGGCAAACGTGTGCTTAGGGTGGGAGCACCCCGTTCCCCCATGCATCTACGTTTTCTTCCCCTCCTGCTCGCGCTGGGTGTGATGACCCTGCCGGTTCGCGCGGACCTGCGCGCTGAAGCTACCGAGTCCCTGCGCCGCGGCGTGGCGTTCTTCACAACTTTAAATGTGCACGGCGGCTACGGCTACGCGGCGACACCCGACAACGCTCAGCGCTGGGGCGAGAGCCCGCTCGGACCGGCGGAGGTGGAGGTACAGCCACCCGGAACCCCGGCGGTGGGTGAGTCGCTGCTGCGGGTTTGGCAGGTGACCGGGGACGACGTGGCACTCGCGGGAGCGCGGGCCGCGGCGGCGGCGCTGATCCGCGGCCAAAACCGCCATGGTGGCTGGGATCACACCATCGATTTTTCCGATCTCACGAATGAGACCGTAAGTTTCGACGACAACCAAACCCAGGCGGCGATCGGATTCCTGCTGAAACTGAACCGGGAAATCGACGACCCCGCCCTGGCCGCGGCGGTGGAGCGGTCGATCGCCATGATGATCGCGACCCAACTGCCCAACGGTGGCTGGCCGCACCGGTATCCGGCAGGCGGCGACTATCACGACTACGCCACGTTTAATGACGGCGGCATCAATGACTGTGTAGCGGTGATGATCTTGGCTCGTCGCTTGTATCCGGATGATGGCGACGGCGGAATCGACCGCAGCCTGCGGCAGGTGGCGCGGTTCATGATGATCTCGCAACTCCCGCCGCCGCAACCGGGCTGGGCGCAGCAATACAATGAGTATCTGCAGCCGGCCTGGGCCCGCACCTTCGAACCGCCGGCCGTCTGTCCGGCCGTGACCGTGCGCAACCTGGAAACCTTGATTGACCTGTGGCTGGAGTTGGGCGACGAAACGCTGTTGGAGCCGATCCCTGACTCCTTGCGCTGGCTGCGGGAATCGCGGCTGCCGAACGGCAAATGGGCGCGCTTTGTGGAGATCGGGACCGGCAAGGCGCTGTATTACGATCGCGGTCGGGTGCGGGTCGACAGTGTCACAGAGCTGCATCCGGAGCGGCGCACCGGCTATGGCTACGAGACGGACCTGTCGGGCCACTTGGCCGCGGTGACGGCACGATTTGAGGCGGCGCTCGAGCTCGGCCGCAAAGGCCTGCGCGCGAGGGAAAATACGGCGCTGGCGGAATCCGATGAACGGACCCGCGCGCGATTGGAGGTAACGGTGCGCAGGATCATCGCAGACCAGGAGGCATCGGGCGCGTGGATCAGCCGCGAGGATCGTTTCAAGAAAGTGATGCCGCGCGGTGTCCGCTGGAACGGCGAATACGAACAGATGGATCGGGTGCGCAGTGCGGTGTTTAACCGCAACGTAGCATTGCTCTGCGACTACCTGGAGCTGACCCGGTAGGAAAACCGGAACAAGGCGTCACGAAGTTCCTGGGAAGGCGGAGAAATGCCAGCGCGGGTGAGCCAACGGGATCGCCCCTGAGGCTAGCAAGTTCTCCACCGGGGGGCAAAGCGGCCGAGACGGCCGCTGCTACACCAGGACCGGGATGTAGCCGCGGGCGTGTCGCCCGCGTTTGTGGTCCGCGTGGGTGAGACAGCGGGCTCGCGCCGGAGACCAGCAAGCTCTCCACACAGGGGGCAAAGCGGCCGAGACGGCCGCTGCTACACCAGGACCGGAAGGGGCCCGTGTTCGTCGGTCGGCGCGGGTGAGACCCTGCATTTCCGGGCAAAAAAATGCCGCCATCCCAGCGTCGGATGGCGGCAATGAACTCCGAACCGGTCGAAACCCCTAGAGATCGAAGGAGGCGGAGAAGATGAACTGACGCGGATCGATGATCCGGTAGGTCGAGGCCCTGCCGTCGAGGTAGGCACTGGTCACCTGCAGGCGACCGCCGTCCTCAAACACGTTCTTCACGTTGAGCTGGAACTTGGCCTTCACCTTGTCGCTAAACAGCTTGGTGGTGTAGCTGGCAAACAGGTCCACGTAGGTCTCGGCCGGGGTGTAGATCGGGCGGTAGGTATCCAGTTCCAGAATACGGTTGGCCGGGAGGGTGAGGTCGAGCGACTCGTCATAACCCTGACCGTAGAAACCAATGTTACCCTGATCGGTCCAGCGCACCGAACCACCGACGCTCATGTTCTTGAGGATGCGGTTGTCGGTGACCCCGTTGAAGTTGAACTTGGTGTTGAACTTGGCGGAGTATTTGCGGACCTGCGGACGGGAGCGTCCGACCAAGGCGCGGAACACGGCCATGGGCGAATTCACGTTGGCAAGGTAGCGGTCCTCGGGCGACTGGTTGTTGTCGTAGTTGACGAGGGTGCGGAACTCCTGGCCGACGATACCCCAGTAGAGCAGGTGGCCGGTCGGGCCGACGGGCAGGTGGGAATAGTCGCCCTGCAGTTGCACCGGACCACCGGCGCTTTCGTCCTCAGGGGTGCTGAGGATATCAACCGGAGTGTAGGTCGTGCGGGTGAAACGCGGGTCCTCGATCGTGCTCCAGACCGGCACACGGGCGGCGAAGTATTCATCGACGGCCGCACCGGCGGCGGTGTTGATCGAATCCATCTTCGTGATGGAGGCGCTCACGGTCCAATTGCGGGTCGGGTTGAAGTTGATCTCCAACTCGTCACCCGTGGATTCCATGTCGTTGACCGCCGCGTAGGTGTTGTCCTGCACGATGCCCTTGAGGCCGACATACTGATCGAGCGGCATCTGCAGCGCGTTGGCCATCACGTCATCGGGCGGCGTTTCGCCGTCGAGGTAACCGAGCCAACCCTTGGCATGCTTCATGAGGCTCTGGCGGTCGTTGGCGACCAGACCATCCATGCGCAGGATGCGCTGGGCCATGGTGCTGATGTCACCGTTGCGCAGGTCGAGCTGCTTGGTGTCGTAGTGGACGTAGCGCAGGGAGAGCTTGCCGTCGAAGAGTGACAGCCAGAAGCCGAGGTCCTTGGTGGTGCCGGTCTGGTTGGGCAGTTCGTTGAGGAACAGATCGTAGGCGGGGCCCTGGGCGATGAAGTTGTCAGCCGTGTTGTAGGTGATGCTCAGGCCTTCCACCGCCTCGGCGAGGAAGCGGCCGATGCCGCTACCGTGCTCCATCCGGTCGCGGAGGAAACGCAGGTCCTGGAAGGGGCGGCCGACGATGGAGATGTTTTCCGTTTTGCCTTCGGCGGCGCGCCAGCCCTCGTTCCACTGATTGGAGGCGGCGAAGTCGTAGTCGCGGAGATCGGCGGTGAGTTTGGCGAGCGGAGCGTTGCGGTCCAGGACGCGGTCTTCACGCAGGCCGAGGGTCGTGACGAGGCGACCGTCGAGGAAGGCACTCTGCAGAATGCCGCCCATGGTCTTGACGATGGTCTGGCGGTTGGCGCCGCCGCCGCCGCCGTCCGGACTCGGGGTCCAGCCGATGGCCGTAACATCCTGGTGGATACTGGTGGGGCTGGAGCCCCAGACGAAGGGCAGGGTGGTGCCCTCGGGGAAATAGCCCGGGGCGTATTCAATGCCACCGCCGACGGTGTCGCCCACGTAGTAGTATTCGTGGGTGCGGGCGTAGTTGCCCGGCGCGATGGGGTAGATGGTGTCGACGTTCGACTGGGTGCGGTTGCCCAGCGGGGTGTTGAGCGCGGCGTATTTCTGCTGCCACGGCTGGTCGAGGTTCAAGGCACTATGGCGATAGGCGTAGTGGCGATCCTGGCGGTCCTTGTGCTCGTAGTAACCCACGAGTTGCTGGCTGCCGATCCACTTGGTCCAGCCATCATCCTGCGAGAAATCGAGGCGATAAACAGCCTGGGCGCGGGACGTATCCCAAAGCTGGGTGCGGTCACGCAGGAAGGGCTCGCTGCTGCGCAGAAACGGGCGACCGAAGTAGGGGTTGGGCGTCCCATCGAGGTTCACCTCATTCACGTCCACCTGCATCTGGCCGACGATGCTGTTCACGCTGGCCGGGCCCATGGGCTGGTTTTCGAGCCGCTTCACATCCTCGCGCATGAAGGTGCCCTGAAACGCGAGGGTCTGCTTGGCATCGTTGAGGAAGATTTGGTCGAGCTGAACCATGTAGGTGTCGACGTCGTCCCAGGCCTTGCTGTTGGCGGCGAGGTTGATCTCGGTGTAGTCGTAGAGGGACTTGTCGCCGATGGGGGCGACGACGCTGTTCACCAGCACCTGGTTGCCATTGTAGGGCAGGTTGGAGCGGGAGGTGAGCAGGCCTACGCCGGTGTTGGTCGCGCCGATCGGATCGGTATCGGCTAGAGCACCGGAGGTGTAGCGGGTCATCGTCCAGTAGGGCGATTCGCCGGGTCCCCCGATCTGAAAGATCGAGCGGTTTTCCGCGCCGCCGAGGAAGGACGGCGTGGCGGTGTAGGGCGTGGTCGAACCGAGCACGTTGTTGCGACCATAGACGTCGCCGTTGGCCATCGTCACGAGGCCAGTGACGGCGTTCCAACCCGGCATGCCCGCCTCGACCCACGGCGTGTAGTAGTCGCGCGGGGTGGTGAAGTTGGGCCGCACCGCGGTGTTCTGGTAGTTATACCAGGAAGCCGAAATCGTGGTGTTTTTGAGCGGCTGGAATTTGAGTTGGAGACTGAGACGCTCGGCATCCTCACCGGATGGTTTACGGATGAAGCCGGTGTGCTGCTTCGCGTAGCTGGCGCGCACGGCAATCTGCTCGGTGAGCGCGCGGTTGATGTCGACGGAACCACGCCAGCCACCGTAGCTGTCGGCGCGCACCTCCAGCTTGTTGAAGTCGCGGGACAGGTTGGCCGTGGCAGGGGCCTGATTGACGGTGCCGGAGGCGTTACCGAGACCAAAGATGTTGGCGTTGGCACCGCGGCTGAGCTCGAGCGAATCCATCCACAGCGGATCCACCGGCACGCGGCCGGTCATGCCGATGTTGTTGAAGGCGATGTTGGCGTTACCGATACCGCGAACACGATTGGCGTTGTTGGGATCGAGGCTGACCTGGTCGACGACGGCGCCGGTGCGGTCGGTTTCAAAGAGGGAGAAGGAACTCGTGCCCTCGGTGCTGGCCATGTATTCGAAGGCATCGTTGATGTCCAGGATGGCGAAGTCGGCCATCTGTTCTTTGGTCATCACGGTGATGGATTGACCGAGGTCTTCGATCTTCGTGTTCAGGCGGGTGCCCGACATGGTGTTGGACTGGAAGTAACCGTTGGTGTCGGCGGTGACTTCGAAGGGGGAAAGGTTGACGATCTCTTCATCCGCCGAGGCCGACGACGCTTCGATTGGCGCGGGCTGAGCAAGGGCTGAGGAAACGACACTGATGGCAAGGGCGGCGGCGAGGCCGTCGCGCCGGAGAAGGCGCCGACGAGGCGCGGTGCGGGGTATGGGGGTGTAGGGCTTCATTGGGTTTGCAGAGGTGAAAACCATGCAGAGAGAGGGTTCACAGGCCGCGGGTCCTGGCTCGGTCCACGGACGGACCAGCGGGAAACGCGGATACAAAACAGCCGAGCGGCTGCAGTGGGATGGCGAGGGGAAGGGGAAGGTTGGGGTGGGTTTGGGGCAGGGACAGCGCCGGCCAGGGTCGCTGTGACCCGGACGATAGATTTCGGTAGCTAGCCGACTAGGCGGTCCGCGTTCTCATCGTTGACTAAACAACGCCCCTAGAGGCTCCACAGAAGGAACTGCGCGGGAAAAGCCCCGGCTTTGGCGTCGACCGGACGAGGCCGACTACCGACCTCGGACCGAGGTAGTCCGCTTAGCAGCGCGGCGGCAGGGTCTGCCCCTCATGCCAGACCCCGGTCAGCAATACCTCGTGCTGGTTGCTTTGCGGGATGCCGGTCTCGTTGCGGTGGAGCAGGCCCACCAACATGTCCACCGCCAGCGCGCCGACGACGGCGGGGTCGTAGCGCACCCCGGCGCAGTCGACCGAGGAATGACTTTCGAGTCCGACCAACCCAACCTCGTCCGGCACGGAAACCTGCAGCCGCGCCAACCAGGGCAACAGCGGCGGGATGTGATTCGCGATGATGGCGTCGGGCCGATGGCGGCGAAACCAAGCGGCGAACTTCGCTTCGTCGGTCGGATCCCCCGGACACACCGGCAGTTGGCGGGACTTGGGCACGGTGTTGCGGTGAAGCAGGTAGGCGCCCAGCCAACGATCGCCCACCGACGGGCTGTCATTGGCTTCTGAATACACAAAACCGATGCGGCGATAACCGCGCTCGACGCAGCGCTGCATGGCCTGCGCGGCGGTGTCGAAGTGGTTTTCCGTCACATGATGCAGCACCGGCGAGCGGAGCGTGAGTCCGAGAGCGACACAAGAGAAACGGTTCCAGTCGAGGTTCAGCGAACGCAGTCCGGGCGGCAGCCGACCGATAAGCAATCCGTTGATGCCGCGCGAAGCGAGAATGCGGCAGAACCGGGCCGAGGTCATGCCGGGTTCGGCCAGCCAGAAGTCTTCGAGTTTGTAGCCGAGTTCCTGCGCGCGTTGGGCGGCGCCGGGAAAAAAGTTGGGCCGGTCGTGATGGGTGGGGCGCCAGCCGTAGCGGGTCGGGTAACTGGTCACGAAGGCCAGGGTCACATGACGATCACGACGGCCGAGGCGGCGGGTCTGCATGAGCGCCGCAACGAGGGGGTTGATGCGATAGCCGAGTTGGTTGGCGACGGCTTTAACGCGCTCGCGGGTGGCCGCCGGGATCCGCGGATGATCGCGCAGCGCGAGCGACACCGTGGTGCGGTGCACGCCGGCGGCGTTGGCGACATCCTGGAGGGTGGCTTTGCTCGGCACCGGGACAGCAGATGGACGTTGGAGGGCGGCCGTCGAGTGGATTTCACGGCGACGGACCGGAGGGTGAATCAGGGGGCTTCGGCCGGGTAGGGCGCGCCATCGACGGTGACGTCAGTCACGTCGTCAAACTCGAAAACCGGTCCGGTGGAGACCGTGAAGTTCACGTCGGTGAACGTGAGTTTCCGCGCATGCCGGGCAATGACGCCGCGGGTCGTGCGCAGGTCGAGATCGGTGAAGGTCACATGCTCAATGGGCGAGTCTTCCAATCCGGTGATGCGAACCGCAATGGGGGCGCCGTCGGCCGTGATGTCCCGCAGGTGGATGTTCCGGAACAGCGGCGCGTGCGGGTTCACCGCCGTGTTGCGATCGGCGGTATAGTCCATGTTGAGGATGGCCACCTCGTGCTGCATGTCGCGGACCCGCAGACGCTCGACCCAGACATTTTCCACGACACCTCCGCGACCCCGGCGGGACTTGATGCGCAGCGCGCGGTCGGTGCCTTCAAACTCGCAGTCGTGCATGTAGACATTGCGCACGCTGCCCGACATCTCACTGCCGATGACGAGGCCACCGTGGCCGCGCCGACTTGAGCACCAACGCATGACGACATTTTCGGTCGGGCGCCCGACGCGCCAGCCGTCGTGATCGTAACCGGATTTGAGCACGACGCAGTCGTCGCCGGTATCAAAGACACAGTGTTCGATGAGCACGTTGCGGCAGGAGTCGGGATCGATGCCGTCGTTGTTCGGGCCGTCGGTGAGGACGTTGACGCGGCGGATGATGACATTCTCGCAATAGACCGGGTGCAGGGTCCAATTGGCGCCACTGCCGATGGTGAAGCCCTCCCACAGGACGTTGGTGCAGTTGAAGAACACCACAAAGTTGGGTCGGATCGCGGCCTCCGGGGTGCCGAAGATACGCTCCTCAACGGGAATGCCGCGGGGCTCGAGTTGGAAGATTTCCTTGGTCTCCTTGTGCTTCCAATCGAACCACGCCTCGGCGTTGCCGTTGAGTCGGCCGGAGCCGGTGATCGCGACATTGGTGCAGTCTCGCGCGTAGATGAAGGGCGAGTAATTGTAGAGTTCGACCCCGCCGACCCGCACGAGAACGACCGGGAGATAATCCTCGAAACGATCGCTGAAAATGATTTCGGCCTCGGCGGCGAGGTGCAGCTCGATGTTGCTGCGCAAGTGGATCGGGCCCGTGAGCCAACGACCCGCTGGCACCAGCACCCGACCACCGCCGGCCTCGGCGCAGGCCGCGATGGCGGCGGCGAAAGCGGCGGTGTTCTTCACCTCACCACCGGGCACCGCACCATGGGCGGTGATGTCGACGACCCGGTCGGGAAACACCGGACGCTGCAGTTGCGGCATGGGAAAGGGAGCCTCGATCGGCGCAATGGGTTCGAGCTCGGTGGCAAACAACGAGGTGCTCGCGGCGAGGGCCGGCAGCAGCAAAAACAGCAAGGTGCGAAGCGGAGTCATGGCAGGGGCTGGGCAGCTTAGGGGGTGACGGTGAAGTCCAGAAAATCGACCGCGGTCGGGGCGGCGGCCACCATCGCCGGCGCGGCCGTTTGGGAGGCGAAAAGGCCCACCTTGGCGCCCACCCATTTGCCGCAGCGCGCCGTGAAGGCGGCGCCGACGGGCGTAAAGGTCTGGCCGTCAGTGCTGGTGCTGAAATGGCAGACGGCGTCGGCCGCGACCGTGACGCGCAACCATCCCGATTGGGCCGGGACGGGGCTGAGCACCTCCAAGGCCTGTGCTTGGCCTTCGACGGCATCGAGGTTGCGCGCATGGCAGAACACGAGTCCATCGGCGGTCTGGCGCAGGCCGACCCAGGCGTAGTCATAACCAAAGATGATGAGACCGGCGGAGAGGCCAGGCGCGGCGGCCGCAGCCGCAATCTCACAGCGCACGGTGACGGTGAAGGCCGGCGCGGGAAATTTCTGCAGGAGCAGGTGCGGCGCGAGGTAGAGGTTTTCTGGATACGGCTCGGTTTGGGCGAAGAGGCGGAGGGCCCCCGGACGCGTGGTGAGTGCATACCACTCCGGCTGCGCATTGCCCTGCCACTGCCATTGGAGCCCGAGAGTCGCGGCGCTGAAATCGTCGCTGGTGGGCGGAACCACCGGCGCGGCCCCCGGGATCGGTTTCGCATGGACGAGCACCGGCTCACCCGGAGCGGACGCATCGGTGGGCAGCGCCCCCATCATGGGCCAGTCGTCGACCCAATTCACCGGCTGCAGATGCACCACCCGACCGTAGGCATCGCAGTCCTGAAAATGCAGGAACCAAAAGTCACCGGCCGGCGTATCGACGAGCGCACCCTGATGCGGGCCATTGACCGTCGTCGTGCCTTGGTGGAGCACCACCCGGTGTTCGTAGGGGCCGCGCGGATCCCGAGCGCGGAAGACGGATTGCCAGCCGACGGACACCCCGCCTGCCGGCGCAAAAACGTAGGTCCAGCCGTGGCGCTGGTAGAGCTTCGGGCCCTCCAGCGTGTGAAAGCCCGGATGAGCCACCTGTTCACCGTCGATCACCACGCCACAATCCTCTTCAACCCGGCGCCCGTCCGCACTGAGCCGCAGCAGCGTGAGCACGTTGCAGATGCCGGAACGGCTCTTGGCCCAGCCGTGAATCAGGTAGAGTTGACCATCGTCGGCCCACAGGGGGCACGGGTCGATGAGGCCGGAACCGCGCACAACCAGGTGCGGTTCACTCCACGGACCGGCGGCGTCGGTGGCCGTCAAGCAATAGAGGCCAAAGTCGGGGTCGGGGTAAAAGATCCAGAAACGTCCGTCGTGGTGGCGCAGGGACGGCGCCCAGACGCCGCCGCCATGGCGAGGGGTTGCAAAGTGCGCTTCCGGCACCAGACGCGGCAGCGCATGGCCAAGCAGACGCCAGTTGACGAGGTCGCGGGAGTGCAGCACCGGGAGACCGGGCACCGCGGAGAAACTCGACGCGATCAGGTAAAAATCGTCACCCACCCGAATGGCGTCGGGATCCGAATAATCGGCGTAGAGCACCGGATTGCGGTAAGTGCCGTCACCGAGATCAGGGCTCCAAGGCGCGGAGTCGTCGAGCAGGGCGGGCGAGGAAAAAGAGCCGGTCGGCATGGAGGGGGAGACGGAAAAATTAACTCAGGCGCGGTCGATGCGTGGGACCAGCAGGTGCACCAACAAGAGGGAGAGCAGATACATGCCGGAGAAGTAGGCGAAAACGGGAACATAGCTGCCCGTCCTCTCCAGAATGAGTCCGGTGAACCCATTCACGAATCCGCCGGTGAAGTAGGCCACAAAACCGCCAAGCCCCACCACCGAGCTGATCGCGTGGCGCGGCATCGTGTCCGACACGAGGCTGAACAGATTGGCAGACCAACCCTGGTGAGCGGAGCCCGCGAGCCCCACGATGAGCACAGCCAGCAAAGGCGACCCCGCAAAGGGCGCCAGGCCGACGGGCAACACCGCCAGGGCGCAGGCGAGCAAGGCGGTCTTGCGGGCCTTGGCGACAGCCCAACCGCGGGCGAGCAGTTTACCGGCAAACCAACCGCCAAGCACTCCACCAATCGCCGCGAGGAAGAAAAAGAACGCCGTCCAGCGCGCGGTCGCCGCGAGATCGAAGGCGAAGGTTTTTTTCAAAAAATCCGGCAGGAAGAATTGGTAGAAGCCCCAGGCCGGTCCGGCGAAGATGCTGGCGAGCACGTAAGCCCAAACCGCGCGCTCGCGCAGGAGGCGGCGCCACGGCACGCTGACCTTCGGCTCCTCCACGGCCGGCTGGCCGTCGAGAATGTAAGTGCGTTCGGCGGCGCTCAGGCGCGGGTGGCGCGCCGGCGCTTCGTAGAGCCACCACCAAAGCACGACCCAGATGAAGCCAGTGAGACCGGTCACATAAAACGTCGCGGCCCATCCCCAGCGCACAAACATCCATTGCACGAGCAAGGGGCAGAGGACGGCGCCGACGTTGCTACCGACGTTGAAAAGACCGGTGGCGAGCGCGCGCTCGCGAACCGGAAACCACTCGGCGACCGCCTTGACCGCGCCGGGGAAATTACCGCCCTGCGTGAGACCGAGGGCGATGCGGGCCGAGATGAAACCAAACACCGTCAGCGGCACCCCGAAGGTGGACCAGACGAGACCCTTTTCGGCCCACGAAAACCACGGGTAGTTGAAGGAAACGCGCGCGCTGGGATCGAGCAACGCGATGAGACCGTGCGCCGTGGCCGCGAGACTCCACGCGAGCACGAAGACGGGCAGCCCCCGCTTTACGCCCCAACGATCCAGCAGCCGACCGCCAAACAGATAACCGAAGGCGTAAGCGAAGGAGAACGCGGCGGCGATCTGGCCGTAGTCGGTTTCACTCCAGCCGAGCTGCTGACTGAGGGGATCCTTGAGGATGCCGATCGTCAATCGGTGCACATAGTTGACGACGATGGAGAGGAAAAGGAGACCGCAGATGCTCCAACGAAAGTGTGCAGGAGGGCGGTCGGCGGGCGAGGAGGAGGCGGAGGTCACAGGCAAGGGGAGAGGCGGCGATTGAGCCCAAGGGGAAGGGGCGAACGGGGCGAGCCAAGTGGGGTGAACGCAGCGTGCCGAGGGGCGGCGGCCGCGCAAAACCACCCCGCAGTCTCATCGTTGACTGATTTAGGCGAAAGGGAAGCGCCGAGAAGGGAGGGCGAGACGGAAAACATGGAACAGGCGTCTCACAGGAAAGGTGGACGTCGACCTCCGGGCGACGTCTCGCAGGCTGACGGTGCCGAGCCGAGCGTAGCCAGGCCAGGGGCTGGGCGAGAAGCCGAGAGGCAGGGCGCGACGCGGCCGGGACGTCCGCGTCCACCTCTCGGAGAAAAGCCACGTTGTCGGGGACCTGCTCAACACCGAGCGCAGACACAGGATCGCCATGGGGCGTCGGCGAGCACACCCTCCGCCTGCTTTCTTATGAAGATGAACTTTCGATGCTTGTCGGTGTGGCGGCTCATGATCGGCGGCTGCGGACGCGTTGGGCTGCTGGTTTCGCTGTGGGTAATCCCGGCACATGCGGCGGTCCACGTGGCGGCGGATGGATCCGGAGACTTTTTGACCGTGCAGGCGGCGATCGACGCGGCTCCGTCCGCGGCGGAGACTGCGGACTGGTGGCAGATTCACCTGGCGGCGGGGACCTATGCCGAGGCGTTGACCATTCCCGCGGGCACGTCGCCGATTCACCTGATGGGGGCTGGCCGGGAGGCGGTGGTCATTCGTGCGGAAACGGGATCAGCCGCACTGCTCGTGGAGCACGGCGAAGTGTGGTTGGAGGGACTGACGCTTGAGCATACCACCGCGACCGGGCTGAAGTTGCAGGGCGGACGCAACGTGCTTCGGCGCTGTCGCGTCGTGGGAGCGGATCGTGCGGCGGAACTGGAGGGCGGTCGCGCGTTCTTCGAGGACAGTTTTCTGGAAGCGACGGACGCGGTGGTGACCACGGATGCGGCCACGGCGTTTTTGGAGCGATGCCATTTGCGGCTGCGCGGCGAGTCCGGCGCAGCGACGGTCGCGGCGACACCGGCCGCGCTGGACTACGGGCTGGTATTGGCCAATTGCCGAGTGTCGGCGCCGGCAGGCAGCACCGTATGGCTGGGCGAAGCGCGCAGCGCGACGGCCGCAGTGGCTTGGCTGAACACCAATCTCGGCGCCGCGGTGGCTCCGGCGGGTTGGCGCCTCGGTGTGGAGAATCTGGATACGGCAGCGCTGCGATGCATGGAGTTCAACAGCCGCGGCGCCGGAGCGACCTCAGCGCAACGGGTGCGGTGGGCCAAACCGGTGACCAAAATCCAATCGCTGGCGTGGAACGCACCGGCCGTGTTGGCCGGCGAGGATGCGTGGAATCCGGTGCTGATCGATGTGCCGCCGGCGCGCTTCGTGCGCGATGTCGTTTACGGCGATGCGGACGCCGCGGCGTTGTTGCTCGATATCGCGGTGCCGGCCGGTGACGGCCCGTTTCCGGTGGCGCTGATCGTGCACGGCGGCGGGTGGATGGGCGGCGACAAGACCCGTGATATTGATCCGTTGTTTGCGCCGCTCACAGCCCACGGGATGCTGTGGGTGTCGATCAACTACCATCTGGCGCCGGAGGTGCGCTGGCCGGCACCGGAGGAGGATGTGCGGGCGGCGATTCGTTGGGTGCAGACCCACATCGGCGCCTACGGCGGTGATCCCGACCGGGTGGCGATTTTTGGGCACTCGGCGGGCGGGCAACTGGCCTTCATGGCCGCGATGGCCGAACAGACCGCGGGGCGCGGGGTGCAGGCGATGATCGGGATGGCGCCAGTGACCGATTTTGTGGCCGACAGTGAGCGCCGTGGCGGACCGAGTATCTCGCTGCAGGCGTTTCTCGACATCGATGCTGAGTTGCGGGACGCGGTGTTGCCGCGCCTGCGCGAGACGTCGCCGCTGTTCCGCCTCGAGACGGCGCCGCCACCGGTGCTGATCCTGCACGGGGAAAGCGACAAGACGGTGCCCATGACACAGACGGACGCGTTTGCCGCGCGGGTGCGGGAGCTGGGCGGCACCTGCGACGTGCAGGTGATTCCCGGTGCCCCCCATTCCGTGGTGGAGTGGGACCTCCACGATGCGGCCTGGACCGACGCGATGATCGCATGGCTGCAGGCGCGCGGCTGGTGATTCAGGTCTGAAGAACCTTTTTCAGGTAACGGGTATTGGCGCTGGATGGCCTCGCGCAAGCGCCCGAACCATACGAGGTCGGCACATTAGACGATGGATTCGTCGATGCTCATGGTTTGGGCTTTTTGGGTTTCGGCAGCTTCTTTACCTCGGCATCGAGCAGTTCGAGCAAATCCGCTTCCCCCTGTGCTTCCAACTCCTCGCGACGGCGGGCGGCGAAACGCTCGTATTCCTCCTCGGCCAGTCGGTGAGCCTGCTCGCGTTTTATTTTCCCGGCATCGGGCAGAATGGCACGTTCATTAAGATTCAGGAAATCATGGAGCCGGGTGATCCAATTTTGCAGAAAAATCTGCTTCTTGCGCCGGGCCTGATCCTCCGCGAAATCCAGGAACATCACGACGATTCGGTTCAGCTCCTCGATCTCGTCCTCGCGCAGATAGTTCTTGGCGATAGTCACATCCGCCTTCCGCACCACGCCGGTGCGCCACGCCATCAGCCCCATATTGGGCTGGGATGAATCCGCCCGTTCCGCGATTAACTCAGCAGCCGTCTTTCCGGTCGCGGCATAGTGCAGCTTGTTTTGGATGGTTTGGAAAAACACCTGTGTGTCCGGCTCCGTGGGCTCGTAGTCCGCCGCGAGAGCGAGAATTTCCCGCACCCGCAGATAGACCCTTCGCTCGCTGGCGCGAATGTCCCGGATCCGCTCCAGCAACTCATCGAAATAATCGATGTTCCCCTTGCCTGGCGGATTTTTGAGCCGTTCGTCGTCCATCGCGAAGCCCTTCACGATGTATTCCCGCAGCCGTTGGGTGGCCCAGATACGGAACTGCGTGCCCCTTCGCGATTTCACCCGGTAGCCCACCGAAATAATGACGTCCAAGTTGTAGAACTCGACCTGGTAGGTCTTCCCGTCGGCCGCAGTTGTTGCAGATTCTGCAACAACTGAATCCCGGACCAGCTCCCCCTCCTGAAAGACATTTTTGATATGACGGGAAATGACCGATTTGTCCCGCTGGAACAGGTCCGCCATCTGATTGAGTGAAAGCCAGACCGTCTCACCAGCCAGCCGCACTTGCAGCCGCGTCCGCCCATCCTCTGTCAGATAGAGGATCAGGTCTGAATCCGGTTCGGGTTGGTTCTTCATGGCATCGTCTCCTTTCCGATTGAAATTTGAACTCTGCGGAAATGTCGAACGGTTGTCTGGCCTTTCCCGGGGCTGAAAGCGCGGGGAGGAGAAGCCAGACCGCCACTCCGGCTCGTTTTACGGAAGGCAACAAAGGGAACAAAGAACGAGAGCGGGTCCTAGGGCTTCGTTCGCTTCGCTACCTTCCGTGAGCTGCTGCACCCAGCCGGTGCTCAGGACTGAAACACCTTTTTCAGGTAGCGGGTGTTGGCGCCGTAGTTGCCGACGACGTCGCGGGTGTTGCTGGCATCGCGGGAGCGTTCGATCACCAACCAACCGTGCCAGCCCATGTCGTCGAGGGTCGCCTTCACCGCCGGTAGATCGATCTGCGGGTCGTTCTCCAACCAGTGCACATCCTTGTTGCTGGCGTGGATCTGGCAGATGTTGGCGGCACCGAGAGTGCGGAGTTCGGCGTGCAGGTCGCGGTCGTTTTGGAGGGCGTTGGCGAAGTTGAAATAACTCTTAACGGCCGGGGAATCGATGTCCTGCAGCAGGGCCAACTCGCCGGCGGCGTCGTAGGCGCTTTCGATGCCGATCACCACACCGGCGTCGGCAGCGCGCTGGCCGGCGGCCTTGAGTCGGGCGACGACGGCGGGGCGCAGCTCCGGATGGGCCACGAGATCGCTGCGCACTCCGAGCGGCAGGAAGATGGTCCTCACGCCCATCGCCACGGTGGTGGTGATGGTATCCTCGACCACACGCTCGATGCCATCGCGCTCGGCGAACGACTGCGCGTAGAAGCCGGACATGGCGATGGAGCTGAGGCGAAGGTCGTATTTGGCGGCCTCGGCGAGGAATTGTTCGCGGGCGGCGGGGTCGAGCAGCTTGTTGTCAAAGGTGGGCCGGTCACCGAGTCCGCCCATGTCGAGCTCCAGACCATCGGCGCCGATCTCGGATGTGCGTTTGAAGGCGCCCAGTTTTTGGCGTTTGAGAATCATCCAGTCGCAGACCGCGACGGGAAAGCGCGGCAATGCGGACGGTGCGGCGAGCAGGCGGGGCGCGAGGGCGGCCGCGGCGAGCGCGGTGGCGGATGTAGTGAGAAAGTAGCGACGAGTGAGGTTCATGAGGGGTTTATTTGGGGCCCACTGAACACACGGAGCATACGGAATTTTCAGATACAGCGGCAGTCCTTCTGTGTATTCAGTGTGCTCCGTGGGCGACTCAGTGAATCAATTCAAGGTTCCTTCACCTCGACCGATTCACCGATATCGACGCCGAAGTTGTAGACGTGGGTGTTGATGAAATCCTCGATGCGCGCGTAGGTCGTGGATCGGGCCAGCGGAAGACCGTTCGCGAAGTCTTCGGAGAGATCCATGAACTCCGACTCCGGGCTGGTGTCGCGGATCGAACGGGCGAAATTTTTGGCGGCACTGTAGGTGGAGCGACGCCAGGTGGCTTCGTCGGCGCCCGGGAAGGCAAAGATAAGACTCGGCACGGAAAGTTCCTTGGCGTCCTGCTCCAGCTGTTTGGCATCGAGCAGCTCTTGGGGCCCGTAGTAGGAGCGCACGAGTTGGGTGCCGGGATCACGGGATTCCCAGTCCTCGCGGCGCAGCCAGGCTTTCAGGTCGATCGGCGGTTCGAGCGTGACCGTGCAACGGAAGCGATCCGGATGCAGGGCCGCGGCGCGCAGGGCGACGTAGCCGCCCCAACCGGAACCCACGAGGCCGACCCGCTTGATGTTCAGATTGAACGACTGGCCGACCTGATCGATCACCGCGAGCAGATCGTTGATTTGGGCGGCGTCATAACCTTCATGAATCGCCTCGCGCGCCTTGATGCCGTGGCCCCAGGCGCCGCGCGCCGAGAGTTGCACGACACCAAAACCCATCCGGGCGAGGGCCTGAATCTCGGGTTGAAAGTCTGGCTGCACCCGTTCCCACGGCTGCGATGGGCAGACCACAATCAGCGGCGCCGGCATGACCCGCGGATCCTGCGGCAGGGTGAGCTGGCACTCGATATCATGGCCGTCGGCAGTGACCGTGAACGCGATGACACGGTTGCTGGCGAGGGAGTTCAGCCAAGGTGCGCGTTGGGCGAACTCGGAGAGTTTTCCACTCGTGCGATCAAAGAGGTAGAAGCGGCCGGGACCGGCGACGGAGTTGGCAAACACCAACAAGGTGCGACCGGCCTGATCCCATTCGACGATTTCGACATTGCGACCGGGCAGCACCCGCTCGAGCGCACTCTGGCTCGCCTGCAGAATCGGATCGAGCCACAGGGTGCTGCGGCGTTGATCGCTGATCCGCACGCCCTTGAGGGCGCGGGTGTAACGATCAAACACCAGAGTGCCGGGCGGGAGAAACGCATCGAGTGGACGCGGGATGAGATCGAGCGAGGGATGCTCAATGGCGAAGTCGGTGGGCGCGCCCGTATCCAGATCGAGGGCATAGATGCCAAAGACGTCGCGACCGACGTTCGACGCGTAATAGAGCAGAGCCGGGTTTTCAGCGAAACCGATCGGGATCGCACGCTCGGTGAAAAAGGTGACCGGGGTGCTGTCGAAGGCCCCCGCCGGCAGGCCGGCCATGACGGCCAGCGAATCATCGCGGAAGCCCGCGCCGCGATCGACCGCGAGTCGGTGAGGAAACGCGAAGTTGGTGGTGGCGGGCGCACTGATGCGAGGCACGCCCTGTTGATCGAGCAATTGCAGTCGATCCTCGTCGACCGGGTAGGAGGCAATGGATTCGACCTTGCTGGTGACTGGATCGAGGTCGAAGAGCGCGTGACGCCGACCGCTCGCGGTGCGCACGAGCACGTGGCCGGGATCGACGCGATTGAGGTCGAAGATGGACGGGCTGTGCCAGGCGGTGCCGAAGCCGGTTTCGGGGTCGAACACATCGGAGTCCTGCCCGAGCGAGAGAATGAAACGGTCACTGTCGCTGGTGGAGAACAAGCCACCGTCGATCGTGGGTTCCTCCTCGCGTGCGGCGGCCCGCGCGGCGGCGGTGCCGCCTTCGTTGTAGTAGGGATCATCGACCGTGGCCGTCAGCATGCTGCGATCGCGCGCGGCGGAAAAATCCGGGCTGGTGGTGCCGTCGGTCAACAGCTCGGGGACGTCGCGCGAGGTGAGCACGACACGCGCATCGGAGCCATCGGCCTTGAAGGTGAGAATGACGCCGGGAACGCTACCACGGGCATCGACGGCGGTCTGACTATTGGTTTCCACCACGACCCGTTCGTTGTCGACCCAGCGCATCCAGTTGATGCGAGCGGGCACGTTCTCGTCGTTGCGCGCAAAGCGGGGCGTGGCGGTGGCGTCATCGACCACCAGAACCTTGGCGAGGGCCTGATCGAGGCGCTCGGTTGCCACCACGAGCACAAAGATGTTGCTGCCTTCCCGAACCGTGTAGGCGAGGTGGCGGCCATCGGGCGAAAGAGTGGCCAGATCGGTCTGCGCAGGGCGGAAAAGATCGACGAAGCGGTCGCTCGAAACGGCCGGCGCGGCGCCGATGGAGGGGAGTTTGAGTTCGGGCAGTGCAATGTCCTGGGCAAGCAGCAAAGAGGCCGAGGCAAGCAGACCGGACACGAGAGTCGCGGGGCGGAGGGGCATAAAAGTGAGGGGAGGGGGAAGGGGCGAGGGGAGGCGAAGCCGATGCGGTCAGCGGGTGAGTCGTGCGCGCAGATACTGTATCAGGGATTTGGTGACATCGGCGTCGACCGGCATCTTGTGTCCGCGCGGGGCGGGCTCAGGAACGAAGACGAAGGGCACGCGCTGTTGTTTCAGCTTTTTTTGCAGCACCGTCATTTGATGCAGGGCGTGCGGCGACTCGTTTGGGGTGATTGTGAGGAACAGCGGGGGAGGCGGGTTTTCCGGGTCGAGGTAGTCGAGCGCCCCGGCTCCGCGCCAGATGCGGACCGCGGACTCGATCGGGCCCCAGGCTTTTTCGTATCGCGGGATCATGGGATCGTCGGTCAGGAGATCGAGGTAGGTGAAGCGGCCCGACATGATGATACCGCCCTGCACGTCGGCCGAGGGACCGTGGGCGATGCCATGATCGACGAAGGTGCCGAGGTGCCCGGTCGTAGCGAGGAACAGGGCCATGCCGCTACCCCGGGAAAAGCCGGCGGAGACTATGCGATCGTTGAGCGGAAGCTGGCGCTCGACCGTGGCGGCGCGCAGCACTTGGACGGCGGCGGCGGCGCGGTAGCCGCTCTCGGGCATGGCATCGAGCCCCTTGTAGGGCGCGTCGACCGGATGGTCGGCCATGGCCGCCGCGTGGCCGGCCAAAGCGGCGACCGGCATGAGTGTATCGGTGCAGAAATTGAGGGAGAAGTTGCCCATGCGATTGGCGTTGTCGCAGGAAAACTCGAGGACCGTGCCGACCGGCACAGCCGGTTCGGCCGGATAGATGAGATCGAGCGCGAGGGTGCGGCCCGGGGCCGCGTAGAAGGCAACGTCGGTGAGCAAGCGACAGCCAGCCGGAACCAGAAACACGCGGTTGAGATCAACGCTCGGGCCGAAGTCGAGTTGCTTGGATTGCAGGTCGGCGCGCAGCGCAACGAGGGTGGGGACAAAGTCGGCGATGGAGTGATAGCTCGATGCGAGGGCGGAGAAATCGGCGACGGCGACGCGATGACCGTCGCGAGCGAGATCGGCGATGAGGGTCGCGTCATTGACGGTGCCCACGCGGTCAAACGGCAGGCCCGTCAGGTAGAGCGCGAGGGAGGTCGGCGCCTCCAGAGACGTAGGCGCAGGGGCGGCTTGCAGCTCAATGGCGACTGCCGCCTCGGCCCCAACGGGCGTCCAGTTGATGCGCTCGGCCCGGGTCGCCATCGGCGCGAGGACGAGAGCCAGCAAAACGGCCAGAAAGCGACGAACACGGGGCATGATGAGCAGACAGGAAAGGGAGAAAACGGCGCGGAACGGCAGAGAGTAGCAGGTGGGACCCGCAGGAACTGCATGGGTTCAGATAACTTGTGCCGGGATTGTAGGAATCGGGCAGAAACCTATCCTCCGGGCTGGAGCCCCGCTTCGGCTTGCAGGAGGCTGTTCATCCAGCTCGCGGCGTAGGCGAGATACAGTTCGTAGCCTTCAGTGGACAGGGCGGCAGCGAGGCGGGTGCGAGCCTCTACGGCAAGGGCGGCCTGCTGCGCGGTTTTGGCATCGCTTGAGAGGCTCCGGTCGCGAGTGAGCGTGCGTTCGCGGGCGCTGATGTCGTCCTGGATCGATTGGAGCGTGATGGCGGTGGTGAACGGGAGGTCGAGACGGGAGACGATGAGGTTGGCCCGGTCGTT
This sequence comes from Actomonas aquatica, assembly GCF_019679435.2. Taxonomy (NCBI): domain Bacteria; kingdom Pseudomonadati; phylum Verrucomicrobiota; class Opitutia; order Opitutales; family Opitutaceae; genus Actomonas; species Actomonas aquatica. The sequence continues at coordinate 608,340 of NZ_CP139781.1, read as the reverse complement.
GCCGAAGGTCGCTTGGGCGAGTTCGGCGTAACGTTGTTCGCCCAGGGCGGCGGTGAGCGGCTCAGTGTAGTTCGCCAAGTCGCGGCTGAAGGATCGACTGTCCGCCATGATCGTGACGATGGTGTCGAATTCCTGCTGGGTTAGGAGCAATCCATCGAGGTTGTTGCGCAGGAAGAAGGCGGCCCGGCTCTCGTAGAGGAGGTAGGCCGCGTATTCGGTTTCAGTGAATCGTTCCCGCAGGCCGGCCTCGAAGTTGGATTCGGCCTGTTCGCGTTGGGCGCGATTCGCGACCGTGGCCGCGTCGGGTTGGCCGTTGATTATGCGTGTGCTTTGATCGCGCGGCGTCTCCTTCCTCAGCGTATCGCGCAGTTCGCGCACGACGGCGGCCACATGCTCAGGGGTGCGGCGCATGGCACGACGAACCGATAGCGCATTGGGCTCAAATTGAAGGGTCTGCGGATCCTCGCCGAACAGCTCGCGGTATGTCGCAACGTCGGCCGTAACCTCGCCGCGACGCCGCGCCAGAGATTGCCGTTGACCTAAATCGGTGATCATAGCCATGCGCCGCCAATAAGGTGCCTGGCGGACCTCCTCGGACTCAAACAACGAAGGCGCGCGGATGCACTCCCACACGATCGCTTTCACGGTGGCTTCGTCGAAACCAGCGGCACGCAAACGAGCGGCAAATTCGGCTGGATCCACATCGACAAGACGCGACCAAAGATCCGGAGCGTCCGCGGTGTGTCCGGTCGCCACCACGGGGTTTGCCGAAGGGGATGGAGATGGGGTAGTGGAGGCGTCCGCGGCGGGCCGCATCGTGGCCAAAAGCACGACGTTGAGCACGACAGATGCGGCGATGGCGAGCAGCCCGAGCGAGCGCCGTCTGGTTGAAGGAGAGGGAGCCGTTGGCCTCATGGGCGGGGTTGGGCCAACCGTTGGCGGATGAAGGTCAGATGCCGGCCCAGCGAGCTGGACGGCAGAGCGGCGAGTGCATCGGGCGGCAGTAGCGCCGCGAGCTGTTGGTCGGCTTGCGTCAGCAGGGCAGTCAGCGCGGTGTTGCGTTGCTCGACGGTGAGGTGCGGGTCGGAGCGCACCTGCAATTCCTGGGACCTAAATGAGCGGTCCAGCCGCAGCAGGCCGCGAGTGGTGTCGGAGCCCAGACCAAATTCTTGGACGAAACGATTGTATTGGAGGAAATTTCGATCGAGGGCGTCGGTAAGGTCGGCGGCGCGGTCGGGCGGCAGGGTGGCGGCGAATCGGGCCAGGAGCTCTTTCCACGCCTGAGACCGAGCGCGGTTTCCCGAGTCGCTCATGGCGAGAGGAGAAGACGGCACAGATTCCGCGAGTGGGGAGTCCTCGTAGAGTTCCAAGAGCGAAGCGTATTCGGCGGCGGTGGCGTCGAAGTGCTGCAGCTGGCGTTGCACCGCCGAAGCGGACGGCGAAAACCGGCGTTGGTATTCCTCGTAATCTGCCGGACTGAGCACGGCGCGGATCTCATTGTCCTGCTCTCGATCGAGGTAGTTGAGCACCTCGCGATCGGTTGAAGTGAAGATGCCCCCATTCTGCGCCAGCAATGAAGCCCGCAGGTCCCCGTAGTCGTCGTGCAGTTGTCTCATCACGGACCGTTGAGCAGGAGGGAGAAAGTCGAGCTTGGCTTCGTGGTAGTGCCTGCCTTCCTCCGGCGCATAAGCATCGTCGCCGAGCAAGTCGACCAAGGCCGCATGCTCCTCCCGGCCGAGTAGAGAAACCTCGCGGCGCAGATCGTCGGGCAACCCACGATAAGGGGTCCAGTAGGGCAGCGCGGCGGAACGCTCGACCAAGGCCTGCCACCGGCTGATGAACCGGGCGTGAACCCGTGGGCGAATCAGGAGACGAATGACATCGGCGGGCACTCCGGCCGCGCGCAGGCGGGCGACGGCGTCGGCATCGGAGGGGGTCGGGTCGGTGAGGTAGGCGGCGAGCTCCGTATCCGGAATGTCGTGACGCAGCGATGGGCGGATCGGCTCCGCTTGAGCGTGGGCTTCGGGGGGAGCGGTCGTTGGACGCGGCGAAGGATCACGTTGCCGCCACCAGAGGGCACCGATGACGAGATTGCTCGTGAGGGTGAGTGCAAGGAGGAGACGAAGCATGGAGCGTGGATCGAGAGCCCTACGGACCGGGAGTGCGTGAGGGCGGGCCTTGCAGGCCGTTCAGCCAGGACCCGGCGTAGTCGAGGTAGAGTTCCAGGTCTTCGGGTGAGAGGGTGGCGGCGAGGCGGTCGCTGGCTTCGGTGCCGAGCGCGGTGCGCTGGGCCTGTTTTTCGGCGGCACTGGCAGTGCGATCCCGGTTCAGGGCGCGGCTGCGGTCGAGGATGTCGTCGCGGATACCTTGGAGGGCGATGGCCGTGCTGGCCGGCAGTGCCATCCGCTCGACAAAGCGGTTGATTTGAAAATCGCCCTGCACACTTTGCGCGAACTCCGCGTAACGGTCTTCGCCCAATGCGTCCGTGAGGGCGGCGGCATGTTGGTCGAGTGCCGACCGGAAATCCGCCGCAGGACCAAAAATCTGCGTGATGGCGTCAAACTCGGCTTGGTTCAGGTCGAGCACGCCGGCCCGGCTGCGGAGCATGTTGGCGGTGTCACTGGCCGTGCGCAGATAGGTCTCGAATTCGGCCGGCGTCAGCTGGGCGCGCAGGGCAGCCTCAAACTGTTCATTGGCGGCCTCTTCGCGCGCCAACAGCGCTCGGGTGGCTTCGTCGGGTTCACCATTCACATAACGCCGACCACTGCGGGAGCCGCGGGCTTCGTCGCGCTGTTGGCGCAGATTGCTGATGCGGTCATTGACATCGGCGCTGAGCCCATTGCGGGAGCCATAGACGGTGTGATAGTCGGGGCTGAGCAGGCCGTAGGGATTTTCGCCAAAAAGGGCTTTGAATGCCGCTACCTCGGAACCGCGCTGACCGCGATTCCGCTCCATCTGGTTGCGGCGATTGATGTCGTTGCTCACCGCGCGGCGGCGCCAGTAGGGCGCGTTGTCGATTTCATCCCCCGCGGCGTGATCCGCCGCAGACATGCGCGACCAGACGATCAGCCGAACCAGTTTTTCGTCGAAACCGGCGGCGCGAAGTTGGTCCGTCAACGTGGCCGGGTCGTCGGACTCGAGATCCGCCCAGAGATCGCGTGGTGGCAGCGTGGCTGCCGATTCGGCGGCGGTCGGGGTGGGCGCATCGGCGGTCGCCGCGGAGGTGTGCGCATCGGGTGGTGCCGGTGACTCGTTTGGGGCGACGAACAGCGCCGCGAGCAGGCCGAGATTGGCGATGGCCGAAAGGACGAGCACGAGGATGGCGACCCGCATCGCGCCGCGTTGAGAGGAAGTGGAATTCATGGCGAGGAGGTTCATGGGCGGGGACGGGACAGGCGGCGTTTGAGCAATTGGAGTTGGCGACCGCCGACGGAGCTCTGCCAGGCGTTGCGGGTTTCGGGGTTGGGCAGAATCTGGCCGAGGTCCTGCTCGATGCGGTTGATGATCGCGGTGAGTTCGAGATCGCGCTGGGTGGGACTCATGTCGCCGCCGTTTGCGAAGAAGGCGCGTTGTTGTTCCTCCAAAGAGCGGTTGAGCCGCACCAACTGCAGCGTCACGTCGCGGTCGAGGCCCTGCTGACGAGAAAAGCTGTCGATCATCGAATAGCGGGGATCGAGCGAGTCGGTCCACAAGGCGGCGCGCTCCTCGGGCAACTCGGCGGCAAACTGCTCGACGAGTGTCCGCCATTGTTGCTCCCGTTGCTGTGCCTCCGCCTGAGTGAGGCCGGCGCTACGAAACATCGCGAGCGGAGGCTCGATCGCCGCGTTGTAGAGTTCGAGCAGGCGCAGGTATTCCGCCTCGGTGGCGGGAAAGGTGGAGATGCGTTCCTGCAGATCCACCGCGGCGTTGCCGGCCTGGATTTGGAAGGCGGCCAACTCCTCGGGCGTGAGCAGGGCGGCGAGCTCCTGCTGCATCTCGGTGTGGAGGAATTGCAGGACTTCGCGATCACTGGCGGTGAAAATGCCCATCGACTCGATCATCAGATCGGTTTGCAGATCCGAGTAGTCACCGAGGATCTGGCCGACTTCGGCGCGTTTGGCGGCGGACAGGAAGGTCATCGCCGAGGTGTTGGAGAAAAAGCTGTTCTCTTCCGGCAGAAAGGCGTCTTCGCCGAGTGACGCAGCCCGGGCGGCCCGTTCGTCGCGGACCAAAGCCTGCACGGCGCGGCGCAAATCCGTGGGTATGCCTCGGGTCGACATCCAATAGGGCGTTTGCTGGCGAAGATCGACGAGCGCCTGCCATTGGTCGACAAAGCGGGCGTGCACGCGGGCGTGGATGATCTGGCGAATCACATCGATCGGCACCCCGGCGGCTTTGAGCCGGGCCACCAGATCGACATCCGACAGCGCGGCATCGGTGAGGTAAGGCCCGATGGCTGCACCGGTGATGACGGCGGTGTCCGGTTGCGCGGCCTCGGACGGATCGGTGGTGGTGGCGCTGGCGCTGGTCGCAGCGGAGAGAGACGACGAGGCGGCGGACGCGGAAGGCGGCGACTTATGTTGCCACCAGAAAAAGCCCAGAGCGGCGTTGGCGATCAGGGACGCAAAGACGGCGAAGCGAAGTATGGGGGGCATCGTTGAGGAGGGGGTAAGGGGGCGTGTGGCGCTCGAGAGTTCACCCGCCGTTGCCACCGGCTCGCAAACGGGTGTCAGGGGCGGCATTCACCGGTTGACGGTCGGTGGGGACGTTGGGGGTGCGGGGACGAGGGGGTGGGTTCAAGCGGGTGAGTGCATCAATCCACTGGCCGCTGGTTTGGCGGTAGGCCTGGACGCCTTCAGGCGGCAGCAAGGCGTCGAGTTGTTCCAATGCCTCGGTGGTGAGGGCCTCCAGTCGGGCGGCGCGGGTCGCGGCGTCGAGCGAGGCATCGCGGATGGTGGCGGCGGCGCGCTGGTTGATCTCTTTTTGCAGAGCCTCAATTTGCGTGGCGGTGTCGTAGGACAGACCCAGGCGCTCCACGAGTTGATTGGTCCGGCGATCGCCGGTGGTGGCCTGTTGGAGAGCGAGGTATTTTTCCTCCCCCAGCAGCGACGTCAAAGAGTCGCGATAGGGGGTGAGATCGGAGGGAGCGGTGGCCAAGTCCTGCAGAGCTCGAGCGGTGACATCAAATTCGCCCTGGGTGAGGGAGACGCCACTGGCGCGATTCTGCAAAAGGCGCGCGCCCGAGTTGGCGCGCTGTTGATAGGCGGCGTAGTCGGCCGGGGAGAGGGCGACCCGGAGCTGGTCGTCAAACTGGGTTTGCAGGGAGGCGAGCAGAGCGGCGCGTTCGGCCGGATCGCGCACGGCGCGAAGTCGATTCTGCAGCGCCTGTTTGGCCTGATTGTGGGCGCGGTTGAGTTCGGCGATCTTTTCGTTCGCGGCCAGACTCATGCCGGTGGAGGCGGCGAAAACATCCTTCCAGCCCGGTGAATATCCCTGGTTGGGTGAGGCGCCGAAGAGCTCGCGAAACAGGGCGTAATCGGGCCGATCCCCGGTGGCTGGATCGCGCTGGGCGCGGAGTCGATCCATGGCTTGCGTGGAGCGGCTGCGTCGCAGCCAATACGGGGCTTCTTGCACCTCGGAAGCGTTTTCCGGGGTGAAGTGGATCCGCTGCCAGACGAACTCGCGCACGACCTCCTCCGGCACACCGGCAGCCCGCAAACGCTGGATCAGTTCCGCCGGATCGGTGGTGTCGAGTCGGGACCAAAGGTGCGCATCGGCCGTGAACGGATCGGGAGTCGCAGGTTCATCCTGGAGGGCGGGCAGAGACTCGGGCGCGGTGGGCGCGGCGGCAGGAGCCAAGACCGGCGTGGTGGGCGGAGCCGGCGTGGCCCGGCGAAAAACCACCGCGGCGACCAGCGCGAAGTTGGCGAGCAATGACAGGCCGAGGAGCAGCCCGAGGCGGCTCTGCCCGGCGGAGGAAACGGTGGCGGTTTTCATGGGCGCGAGGCTCTTTCTTTGAGGCCGCGAATTTGGAGGCCGATGAAGGTGCGTTGATACGCGTCGCGGGTGGCAGCTGGCAGCAGGGCTTGCAGCTTTTGGTCGGCAAACTGGATCAACGCCTGTCGCGCCATGAGGTATTGGGCGTCGGTGGAGTTGGCGGGATACGCGTTGAGGGCGTCTGCCTGCGTTTGGAAATCACGCTCAAAGCGGTAGAGGGCACGAATGGTGCCAGCGTCGAGTTGTTGCTGCAGTCCGAAGCGCTCCGTCATCTGGTAGCGGCCATCGGTTTGCAGGGCCCATTCCTCCGCTCGTTCACCTTCGAGGGAAGCGCCGAAGGAATTGAGGACATCCTGCCAGGCATGTTGGCGTTGCGCGCGATCGCGGGCGCCGGTTGGACCGATCGGCGGGGAGTCCGGTGCCGCGCCGAACTTCTGGACGAACTGCGCGTGGAGTTCGAGCAACTGCAGGTATTCCACCTCAGTCGCAGCAAAACCGCGCAGGGAGTTTTGCACCTCGAGAGCGGCGGGACTGTGGCGGCGTAGATACTCGGTGTATTCTGCCGGGGAAAGCAGTGCCTGAATTTCGGCGTCTTCCTCCTGGCGGAGCATCTGCAGAATGGCCTGATCCTCCGGCAAGGCCACGGCGCGGGCTTCCCGCCAGGTTTTGTTACGCAGATCGGCGTAGTCATCCAGCAGCTGGGTCAACACGAGCCGTTTGGAAGCGGGCAGGTAATCGTATTCGGCGGTCGAAAGTTGTCCCGGTTCGCCCTCGAGCGCATCGGGACCGAGCAGGTCAATGAGCGCCTGATTTTCGCGACGATCCAGATCGCGCATCGCCTGGCGCAAGGGATCGGGGATGCGGTTGCCGGAACCGTTCCAGTAGGGTTGGGCGGCGGCTTTTTCGACCAGCGCCTGCCAATCGGCAGCGAAGCGAGCGTGCACGCGTTGGCGAATGATCTGACTGATGAGGGCCGCAGGCAGTTGGCAGTGACGGAGGCGCTCGATGAGCGCCGTATCGTTCAAAGCAGGATCTGCGAGCAAGGCGGCCAATGAGGGCGGTGGTGGCGCCTCCCGGGCGTTGGTGGCGGAGGCCGCGTCATCACGGTCCGCGGCGATGGAAGCAGGAGGCAGAGGCGGGGAGCGATCAGGCTGCGGTGTTGTGGTCCACCACAGGAAGCCCAGCGCGGCGTTGGCGATCAGGGACGCGAAGACGGCGAAGCGAAGCATGGGGGCATGGGGTGTTCGAGGGGTCGACACGCTGGGGCCAGCTCGCGTGAGGCGGTAGAATAGCGGTTGGACGCGTGCAATGCTGCCGGAGTTCAAAGAAGTTTTAGCGGCATCGTAGGGGCCGGGCGACCGGCGTGAAATCGGGGCGGCCCGTTGCCGAGAATCGTGCAAACTATGCCGGGATTCTAGGAGCGCGTCTGACGAGGTTTGCCTAGCGGGTCAGTAACGTGCGACGAACGCAGGATGCCCCTCCGTGTTTCGCTGTTTTTCGTTCGTCATTTGAACGCGCTGTGCGCCATGGGTCGTGCCGGACGCTTCCTGATGATGGTGGTGATGGGGGCGGCGTTGGCGGCCGAGGTGGCACAGACAGCTTCGGCCGCGCCGGTGGAGGTGTGGGTGGCGCCGGAGGGGCAGGCCGGGGCGAGCGGCACGATCGAGGCACCGCTGGGCAGTCCGGCGGAGGCGCTGCGGCAGGTGCGGGAGTGGCGGCGCACACGGGATCCGCGCGTGGAGGAGGGCGCGCGCATTGTCTTGCGCGGCGGACGATACGAGGTCGCCGAAACCATCATCCTGCGACCGGAGGACAGCGGCACGGCGGCAGCTCCGTTGGCAATCGTGGCGGCGCCGGAGGAGGTGCCGGTGTTGAGCGGCGGTCGACCGGTGACCGGATGGCGACCCGCGGAGACTTTGCCAGCCCGCATGGGTCATGCCCCGGCCGGGGCGGTGTGGGTGGCCGAAGTGCCGGAGTGGCGGGGGCGCCCACTGGAGTTCCGGCAGCTGTGGGTCAACAACGTGAAGGCGGTGCGCGCGCGGTATCCGGAAACCGATGACATGCGTCGTCTGGTGGCCTGGAACACGCCGGCGCAGGAGGCGGAGATTCCGTTGGAAGCATTGGGCGGCGTGCAGGACATCCGCGAAGTGGAGATGGTCATTCACCAGATGTGGGAAATCGCGGTGCTGCGGCTGCGCACGGTGGCCGCGGACGGCGGCGCGGCGTGGGTGACCTTTCAGGAGCCGGAGGGGCAGATCCAATTTGAACACCCGTGGCCGCCGCCGGTGGTGAATGCGGATAAACCCGAGCGCAATTCAGCCTTCTATTTCACCAACGCGCCGGAATACCTGAGCATGCCCGGCGAATGGTGGCTCGATCGCCGGGCCGGACAGGTTTATTACTGGCCGCGGGCCGGCGAGGATTTGACGACGACTGAGGTGATCGTGCCGGCGTTGGAAACGGTGCTGGAACTGGCCGGTTCCACCGACAATCCGATCCGCCACGTGTCGTTCGAGGGTCTGACCTTTGCGCACAGCGGTTGGCTGCGGCCCTCGCTGGCCGGCCATGTGCCGCACCAGGCCACGATGTTTATGACCGAGGCCTACAAGTTGCGCCCCAAGGGCACGCCGGATTGGCGCAGTCTGGACAATCAGGCGTGGGTGGGCCGTTCGCCGGCGCTGGTGCTGGCCAATGGTATCAACCAAGTGAGTTGGCAGGCGTGTCGGTTTACTCACGGGGCGATGGGCGGTCTGGATCTGCAGCATGCCGTGCAGGATACGACGGTGGAGCGCTGTGCGTTCCGCGACCTCGGCGGCAATGGCGTGCAGGCAGGTTACTACGGCGACCGCGCCGGGGAGGTGCATTTACCCTACCGTCCGGCGGATGAGCGGGAGCAGGTCGCGCGGGTCACGATCGCGCACAATCGGGTCGATGACACGGCCAACGAAGATTGGGGCGGGGTGGGGATCAGCGTGGGGTTTGCCCGCGAGATGTTGGTCGCGCACAACGAGATCGTGAGCACCTCCTACACGGGCATCAGCCTGGGGTGGGGATGGTCCCGCACGCCGAGCGTGATGTCCAACAACCACGTAGTCGGAAATCACATACAGCGCTTCGCCACCCGCAATACCGACACCGCGGGCATCTATCTGGTGGGGGCGCAACCCGGCTCGGTGGTCGAGCGCAACGTCATCGAAGAGCCGGTGCTCTGGCCTTGGGTGCACGACCCGGAGCACTGGGGCTTCGTCTACCTCGACGAAGGGTCGTCCTACACGACTGTGCGCGACAACTGGGCGCCGCGGGAAAAGTTCATCAAAAACGCCAACGGTCCCGGCAATGTGTGGGAGAACAACGGCCCGATGGTGGAGGCGGACGTGCGCGAGGCGGCGGGACCGGATGGGCATTGATCCCATCTTTCTCGTTCTCGTTATCCCGAAGATTGCGGGCGGCGGTGGGATTTCGGCCCGCGGGGATAAAGATAACGATAAAGAATAAAGAGAAAGATCGGGGCAGGGCCCCGGGGCGTCCCCTCAGTCCCGGTCGCGGTCGGTTTCGGAGAACTCGTGCTCGGCGCGGTATTCGCGCGGGGTGCAGCCACAAGCGCGGCGGAAGGCCTCATTGAAACGGCTCACCGAGTTGAAGCCCGAGCTGAAGGCGATCTCGACGATCTTCTCGTCGGTGGTCGCGAGCAGACGTTGGGCGTGGGACACGCGGTGATGGGTGAGGTAGTCGATGAGGGTCGTGCCAAACGCCTTTTTGAAGAGGTTCATGGCGTAGTTGGGGTGCAAGCCGACCTCCTTGCTGATCTCGCTGACGGAAAGCTGTTCGGTGTAACGCTGGGCGACGATGCAGGCCATCTGTTCAACGCGGTTGAGTCCACCCGCCTGCAGCGACAGGCGACTGCTGCGGTGCTTGGCATCGGAGGGCGGCGGCAAGCCAACGGCCAGGCGCCGCAGACGAGCTTCCATCTCCAGCATGACGATATCGCGGGCACCGTTGCCGCCTTCCTCCAGGTCCTGTTGCCACTGCTCAAACATGGACAAATCGAAGGCCGAACGGTCCGCCGTCGCTTCGCTCACAATCTCACCGCGCATGAGCGGAATGGTGAGCCGCTCGGGCAGTTCGCATTGGATGAACCAGGAGAGCGGAATCGTCGCGACGAAGTATTCGGTGCCGTTCGAATAATCGATGATCTGGTGCGGAATCGCCGCCCAGAACGCGCTGAGGTGACCCGCGTCGACCTTCACCTTGCTCCCGCCGAGCAAGTAGGTGACGGAGCCGGACTGCAGCATATTGAGCTCGATCTCGTTGTGATGATCGGGCCGGGGCATGGGGGAGGGGCTCCAGCGAACGCAGGTGAAGCCATACGGAGAGAAGTCGGGGCGCTTGGGGTCAAACTGAACCATCGTTAGAATACCGGTGGTATTTGGGGTGATTTCGGAAGAAACGAAGCGGAAGATAATCTAAGATGACGATTCGAGTCAATCGTCCACCCCGCTCGAATTTCACCCCTTAACGCTTTTGTGGTCCGCGCGCTCCGGTTGGACACCGAGTTCGCCGGTCCGCCCTTTCGTTCCTCCCATGTCCGCATCCCCACCCGTTCTTGGCGTCATTTTTGGCAATCGGGACTTTTTTCCCGATCGCCTCGTGCCTGATGCGCGAGCCGATATCGAACAGCTTTTCGGCGAACTCGGCGTGGAGGCGGTCATGCTTTCACCCGACGACACCAAGCTCGGCGGGGTCGAAACGCACAGCGATGCCCGCAAGTGTGCCGAGCTCTTCCGCCGCGAGCGTGATCGCATCGTCGGCGTGCTGGTGGTGCTGCCCAATTTCGGCGACGAAAAGGGCGTGGCCGACACCCTCAAGCTGGCGGAGCTGAACGTGCCGGTGCTCATCCAGGGTTACCCCGATGAGCTCGACAAACTCGATGTGATCCGCCGCCGCGATTCGTGGTGCGGCAAAATTTCGGTATGCAACAACCTGCGTCAGGCCGGTATCCCGTTTTCCCTTACAACGGAACACGTGGTTCGGCCCGACGCACCGAGTTTCCGCGCCGACTTGGCGCATTTCCTGGCGGTCTGCCGCGTCGTGCGCGGACTTCGGGGCGCGCGCATCGGCGCGATCGGCGCCCGACCCGGTGCCTTCAACACCGTGCGCTACTCGGAAAAAATCCTCGAGCGCGCCGGCATTTCGGTGACGACGGTCGACCTGTCTGAGATCCTCGGCGCAGCGGCCAAGATCACCGAAGAGGACGCCCGGCTCGTCGCCAAGATCGCCGAGATCAAGGCCTACGCCAACACCTCCGCCGTGCCGCCGGCCAAACTCGTGCAAATGGCGCGATTGGGCGTGGTATTGGATGACTTTGTCGCCGCCCATCATCTCGATGCGACCGCGCTGCAGTGCTGGAACTCCGTCCAGGCGAACCATGGCTGCAACGTCTGCACTTCGATGAGCATGATGAGCGAGGCCATGAACCCCAGCGCCTGCGAGGTGGATGTGACCGGCGTGCTGACCATGTATGCCATGCAGCTCGCCGCCGGTTCGCCGAGCGCTCTGGTCGACTGGAACAACAACTACGGCGCTGATCCCGACAAGTGTGTGCTCTTCCACTGCGGCAACTGGGCGAAGTCCTTCCTGCCCGACGTCAAGGTGCTCAATGCGCCCATCCTCGGCACGACGCTCGGGGTGGAGAACACCTGGGGCGCGCTCGACGGTCGCACGCCCGCGGCCCCGCTGACCTACGGACGTATCACCACGGATGATACGACGGGCCGTATTCGCGCCTACGTGGGGGAGGGACAACTCACCGACGACGCCCTGGCCACCTTTGGCAACCGCGCCGTCGCGCAGGTGCCCAAGCTGCAGAAGCTGATGCGCCACGTCTGCGAAAACGGTTTTGAGCACCACGTCGTCATGAACGCCTCGCGCACCGCGAGCGTGTTGCAGGAGGCCTTCAGCCGCTACCTCGGCTGGGAGGTTTACCACCACGAGGCTCCCGATGCCTGAGCGCTGGACCGATCACGCGCTGGCGTTGCGGGCGATCGAGCTGCGGCGACGCCTGTTGCGACTCATCGTTGATGCCGGCGCCGGCCACACCGGTGGCGGCCTTTCGTCGCTCGACATCCTGCAGGTGCTCTACCGCCGCGTGCTGCGCGTCTCGCCCGAGACCGCGACCGACCCGCGGCGCGACCGCTACGTGCAAAGCAAAGGCCACTGTGTGGAGGCGCTCTACACCGTGCTGGCCGACTGCGGCTATTTTGATCCGGCCGACCTCGCGACGGTCTGCCATTATCAATCGCCTTATGTGGGTCACCCGACCCGCAAGATCAGGGGTATTGAGGTCAATACCGGCGCCCTCGGCCATGGCCTGCCTATTGGAGTCGGCATGGCTCTCGCCGCCCGCATGGACGAAGCCCCGACCCGGGTCTTTGTGCTAATGGGGGATGGCGAACTGGCCGAGGGCTCCAACTGGGAGGCCGCTCAGGCCGCCGCCCACTACGGCCTCGATCGCCTCGTCATGATCCTCGACCACAACCGCCTGCAGATCACCGGCAGCACCCGCGACGTCATGTCCAACGAACCGCTGGCCGACAAGTGGGCCGCCTTTGGCTGGCACGTGCGCACCGTGGACGGACACGACTACGCCGCGCTCACCGAGGCGCTCAACACCCCGCCTCCCGCCGGCCAACCGCTCTGCATCCTCGCCGAGACGGTGAAAGGGAAGGGGATCAGTTTTATGGAAAATGTCGGCAAGTGGCACCACGGCGTGCCGTCCGCTGAACAACTGGCCCAGGCCCTCGCCGAACTCGATGCGGCCGAAGCCGCCCTGCGCGCCGAGGAGGTCTCCGCATGAGCGCCCCCGCTCCCTCCATGTTTACGCCCGCCGCCACTGAGATGGCCCAACAGCTGGGACTTTCGAAGGGCCGCGCCAATCTCGAGGTATTCGCCGAAACCCTACAGGAGCTCGCGACGGCCGACCGCAACGTTCTCGCGGTCACCAGTGACTCCCGCGGCTCCGGCAAGCTCGGGCCCTTCGGTCAGGCCTTGCCTGCCCAGATCGTCGAAGTGGGCATCGCCGAGCAAAACCTCGTGGGCATCACCGCCGGCCTCGCGCTGAGCGGCAAGAAGGCCTTCGGGGTGTCGCCCGCGTGCTTCCTCACCGCGCGCTCGCTGGAGCAGATCAAGAACGACATCGCGTATTCCAACGCCCCGGCCGTGGTGGTCGGCATTAGTGCCGGCGTGAGCTACGGTGCGCTCGGCAGCACGCACCACTCACTGCACGACTTCGCGGCGCTGCGCGCGATTCACAATCTCACCATCATCGCCCCGGCCGACAATGCCGAGACCCGCGCCGCCGTGCGCCTGGCGGCAGCCGCGCAACGCCCGGTCTTCCTGCGCTTTGGCAAGGCGGCGATGTTTGACCTTCATTCAGACGCTCCCGATCTCGCCAACGGTCGTGCGCTCACGCTGCGCGACGGCAGCGACGTGGCGTTTATCGCCAGTGGTGAAACGGTCGTGCACGCCGTCCTCGCCGCCGGAGCGCTGGCGGCGGAAGGCATCAGTGCCCGCGTGCTCAGCGTGCCCACGATCCGTCCCCTCGATATGACGGCCGTGCTCGCGGCGGCCCGTGCATGTCGCGCCGTGGTCACGGTGGAAGAACATTCGGTGCACGGCGGACTCGGTGAAGCGGTCGCGGCAACCGTGCTGCAGGCCGGCGTGGCGGTGCCATTCCGCATCGTCGGTATCCCCGACGAGGATACGGTCACCGGGGCTCAGGCCGACATCTTCCGCCACTACGGCATTTCGATGGAGGGACTCAGCGAAGTGGCCCGCTCTCTGTTGACGCCGCCGGCGGTTTGAACAATCGGAGACGACGCCCCGATGCTCTACCTCGCGCTCGACCAAAGCACCTCCGCCACCAAGGCGCTGCTCTTTGATGGGGCAGGGCAGGTGATCGACCGCGCCGCGCGCGATCATACCCAGCACTATCCGCAACCGGGCTGGGTGGAGCATGATGCCGAGGAGATTTGGGCCAACACCGTCACGTTGCTCGACACGCTCGCCCAACGCCACTCCGCGCGCTGGGCCGACGTGGTGGCCCTGAGCATCACCAATCAGCGCGAAACCATCGTGGTGTTTGATCGCGCCACCGGAGCGCCGCTGCACCGCGCGCTGGTGTGGCAATGCCGCCGCGGCGAAGCGATTTGCCGTCGTCATCTGGACGCGGGCGACGAGGCGCTCGTGCGCAGCCGCTCGGGTCTGAAGATCGATCCGTATTTTTCGGCGTCCAAGCTGCAGTGGCTGATGGAGGAGCATCCCGAAATCGCCGCCCGGCTCGACGACGGTTCGGCCCTCATCGGCACAATCGACACCTACCTGATTTACCGCCTGACCGGCGGCGCGGTCTTCGCGACCGACGGCACCAACGCCTGTCGCACGCTGCTCTTCGACATCGGTCAACAGCGCTGGGATGCGGAACTCTGCCGCTGTTGGAACGTGCCGGAGCGCGCCCTGCCGGAAGTGCGCGAAAGCTCCGCCGCTTTTGGCGAAACCACCCTGGATGGCCGTTGGGCCCGCCCCTTGCCGATTCGCGGCGTCATGGGCGACTCGCAGGCCGCCTTGCTCGCGCAGGGTTGTGTGGAGGCGGGCGAAGCCAAGGTCACGTTTGGCACCGGCTCGTCGCTGTTGCTCAACATCGGGGCGCGGCCGCAGTTCTCCACTCAAGGCGTGCTGACGACGCTGGCGTGGACGATCAACGGCGAGAGCGCCTACGCCTATGAAGGTGTGATCATTTCCTCCGCCTCGACGCTCAACTGGCTGCGCGACCAACTCGGACTCGCGGCCAGCATCAACGAACTCGAGCAGTGGGCGATGGGCTTGCCCGACAATGGCGGGGTGTATCTGGTGCCCGCCTTCACCGGCCTGGGTTTGCCCTATTGGGCGCCCGACGCACGCGCGGCGATCACGGGGCTGAGCAGTCACAGCGACAAACGCCACCTCGCGCGCGCCGCTTACGAATCCATTTCCTATCAGGTCGCCGAGGCGCTCGACGCCATGCGTGATGAAGCCGACGTCGAACTGACGGCGATCGCCGCCGATGGCGGTCCGACCGTGAGCGCGTTCCTGATGCAATTCACCGCCGACATGACGCAAGTTGAGCTGCGCGTCGCGGCCGTGGCCGAGTGTTCCGCGCTGGGCGCGGTGCAGGCCGGGCGGCTCGGACTCGGGCATCTGACCGCACTGGCCGACTTGAGCGGCGCCAGCAAATCCGGGGCGGTCTATCGGCCCGAACGATCCGAAACCGAAGGTGCCGACATGCTCGCCGGATGGCGGCAAGCGGTGCAGCAAACCCTCTCTTTCAAATCCATTCCCACCCAGTCCCCAGACCCCCTCTTGGCCCCATGAGTTCTCCCACTGCAGACGCCCCTGCCGAAGGCACCGTCATCACTCGTCAACAATGGAAATGGTCGGCGCTCGCCGGCATGGCTTCCTATCTCGACGCCGGATCGATCGTCGCCCTCGGCGTGGGCATGGTTAATTTTGAAAAGAACTTCGGCCTGTCCAAAGGAGAGGTCGGCACGCTGGCGGCAATCGGTCCCAATGCCATCGGTTGTGCGGTGGGGGCGATTTTTGGTGGTTGGCTCGGCGACAAGCTCGGGCGCAAACGCATCTACAAATGGGACCTGCTGGTGTATGCCCTCGGCATCCTGTTGGTCGCGTTGGCGATGAACCGCGAAATGCTGTTTATCGGCACGGTGATTGTCGGCTTGGCGGTCGGCGCGGATGTGCCGACGTCGTTGGCGCTGGTGGGTGAGTTCGCTCCGGCCAAGGCGCGCGGCAAGTTGCTCGGCTTCACGCAGGTATCCTGGTGCCTGGGCCCGGTGATTGTATTTGTGATGGCGGCCGCCCTGTCGGGTTTGGGCCTGCTCGGCACGCGCATCGTATTGTTCCACTTGTTTGTGGTCGCACTGGTGACCTGGGCGCTTCGGCGGGGGTTGTCGGAATCGGCCCGCTGGAAGGCCGCCGCCTCGGCCGGCGCGGTCAAACAAAGCGTGTCCGCGCTCTTCAAAGGACGTAACCTGCGCTACCTGATCTGGACGGCGACCATCTACCTGTTCTGGAATCTCGCCGCGGGCACCGCCGGTATCTTCAACCCCTACATCATCGAAACCCTCGGCGCGGGCGGACCGGTGGCCAGCGTGCTGCTGTCGTGCTCGGGCTTCATCATCGCGATGCTCGTGATCGTGTTTGTGTTCATGCGCCACTCCGACGGCAACTATCGCACGCGTCGACTGATGTGGGGCATCGGCGCAGTGGTGCAGGTGATCGCTTACGGCATGCTGCTGTTCCTGCCGTTCAGCATCCCGGTGGTGTTGGCCAATATCATCCTGTTCTCGGCCGGCGGAGCGCTGGCGGGCGAAGCGTTCTACAAGGTCTTCAGTCAGGAACTGTTCCCCACGCTGCTGCGGAGCACGGCGCAGGGCATCACCTTCGGCGTGGCGCGCGTGTTGCTCGGCATCTGGAGTTTCTTCGTCCCGGTGTTGGCTTCGGCTGGCATCGGCCAGGTGGCGGGCCTGCTCACGCTGTTCCTCTTTGTGAGCGGCGCCGTGGGTTATTTCTTCATGCCCGACACCTCCGGCAAATCGCTGGAGCAGATCGAGGCGGAGAACGCCGCCTGAACCTTTTTCGGCCCCCCCACATTTCCTTCGACGGCGGGCGGTGCTAAGGTCCCGTGATTGCCCTCTCATCTTCATTTAGCCGTGTCCGACCTCACCGTTTCCCGTCTCCGTTGTGAATACCTCGTCGATCCGCTCGGGATCGATGAAACCGCGCCGCGCCTGAGCTGGGAGTTGGCCAGTGCGCGCCGCGGCGCGCGCCAAGTGGCCTACCAGGTGCGGGTCGCAAGCACGGTCGATCGGTTGCGGCAGGATCGGTGCGACCGCTGGGACAGCGGCCGGGTCGAATCGGCGCAGACCAGCCACATCAGCTACGCAGGCGTAGAGCTGTTGTCGCGCGAAGTCTGTGTGTGGGACGTCGAAGTGTGGGATGAAACCGGCGCGAGCGTGCGCTCAGAACCCGCGCGTTGGACGATGGGTTTGTTGGGCGCGTGCGACTGGGAAGCGCAATGGATCGCCGCGGATCCGGCGATCATCACGCGCGATCCCGAGGCGGTTGCCCCGACGCTGCTGGACCCCGGCACGCCGGGCTGTTTCCGACGGGAGTTTGAGCTGCCGGGTCAGGTGGCGCGGGCGACGGTGTATGCCAGTGCGCGCGGCCTGATCGCGTTGCGCGTCAACGGGCAGGCGGTGAGCGAAGACCTTTTCGCGCCGGAGTGGACCGACTACCAGCAGCGCATTCACTACCGTGCCTACGACGTCACGGCCTTGCTGCAGAGCGGCCGCAATTGTCTGGCGGCGACCTTGGGCGACGGCTGGTGGACCGGTTACGTAGGCTGGCAGGAACAGCGCGGTCGCTACGGCAGCCTGGAGAACAGTTTTATGGCGCAGCTGGAGGTGGAGCTCACCGACCGCTCGCGGGTCATCGTGTGCACCGACGGCCGCTGGAGCTGCGACACCGGCGCGATTCGGCAGAGTGATTTTCAAATGGGCGAGATCTGCGACGCGCGGCGGACCCAATCCGGTTGGGACGCCCCGGCGTTCGACGCACACTCCTGGTTGAGCGCGGTGGAAGTCGCCGCACCGCGCGTCGCATTGGTGGCGCAACGCAGCGAGCCAGTGCGCATCACCGAGACGATCGCGCCGTCGACTCACACCGAGATCGCGCCGGGCGTGCATCTCTACGATCTGGGCCAGAACATTTCGGGTTGGGCGCGACTCACGGTGGAGGCACCCGCTGGCACGCGGGTGCAACTGCGCTTCGGTGAGCGCCTTTCGCCCGATGGCACCCTCTACGTGGAAAACCTGCGCCGGGCCAAAGCGACCGACGTGTATGTGTG
Source organism: Actomonas aquatica (assembly GCF_019679435.2). NCBI lineage: Bacteria > Pseudomonadati > Verrucomicrobiota > Opitutia > Opitutales > Opitutaceae > Actomonas > Actomonas aquatica. The sequence goes on along the minus strand of NZ_CP139781.1, from coordinate 590,408 downwards.
TCGTGGCGACGGCGTCGAAGTGTGGGAGCCGACCTTCACCTTCCATGGATTTCAATACGTCGAACTAACGGGGCTGCCAGCAGGCGCGGCGCCGCGGGCCGATGCGGTGCTGGGCTGTGTGGTGCATTCGGCGACGCCGATGACCGGCGAGTTCGCCTGTTCGCACGAGGGCGTCAACCGCCTCTGGCTCAATGGCCACTGGTCGCAGCGGGACAACTTCCTCACCGTGCCGACCGATTGCCCGCAGCGCGACGAACGGCTCGGCTGGATGGGCGATGCCCAGGTCTTCATGCGCACCGCCACCTGCAACGGCGATGTGGCCGCGTTTTTCACCAAGTGGATGCAGGACGTGGTGGATGCCCAGACCCCCGAGGGACTGTTCCCGGACGTCGCCCCGCGCATTCCGGAGCACATCAATTTCGTCGGCCTCGACGACCTGTGTGGCGGTGCGGGTTGGGCCGATGCCGGCGTGATCGTGCCGTGGACCATGTGGCGCGTTTACGGTGATACGCGAGTGGTGGAGAAATGCTGGGCCGCGATGACCGCGTGGCTCGACTACCTCGAGCGCACCAATCCCGACCACCTGCGCACCCGCGATCTGCGCAACAACTACGGCGACTGGTTGTGCATCCCTACCGACACGAGTTTCCGCACGCAGTCTCCGATGAAAAACCTGCTCGCCACCGCCTACTGGGCGAGTGACGCGACCAAGATGGCCGAGATGGCCACGGCGCTGGGTCGCGCCGACGACGCGACGCGTTTTGGCGCGATGGCGGACGCGGTGCGCGTCGCGTTTCAAAACGAATTCTGCGCGGGCGAGGGGAGGCTCAAGGTGGAAACCCAGACCGCCTACCTGCTCGCGCTCGCGTTTGACCTGGTCCCGCCCGATCAGCGTCAGGCGGCGGCGGCGCGTTTGGTGGAACTGATTCGCGACAACGACTGGCACCTCAGCACGGGCTTCATCGGCATCAGTTTCCTCAACCCGATTCTCACCCAAACCGGCCACGTCGACGTCGCCTACAAGCTCCTGCTGCAGGACACGTATCCGTCCTGGCTCTATCCGATCAAACACGGCGCCACCACCATCTGGGAGCGTTGGAACGGCTGGACGCACGAGGACGGGTTTTTCAACCCACACATGAACTCGTTCAACCACTACTCGCTCGGCTCGGTCGGCGAGTGGTTGTTCCGCTACGTGGCCGGCATCGAACTCGATCCGGCACAGCCCGGCTTCGGTCGCTTTGTGCTGCAACCTCACCTCGGCGACGGACTCGACTGGGCCCGCGCGACGCAGGGCACCATGCACGGCCCGATTTGCAGCGCCTGGCGCCGCGAGGACGATCGCTTCAGTTGGGAAGTGACGATTCCGGCCAACACCAGCGCCACCGTGCACATCCCGACCAGCGACCCGGCCACAGTGAATACGGATGGGCTGAGCGTCGACGCCACCGAGCCCGGCTTTGTGCGCTGCCAAGCCCCCGCCGGCACCTATCACTTTCATTCCCAAATCGGCTGATCCCGATCGTCTGAGCCCACCCCTCGTCCGTTTGTTTATCCCATGATGCCCCGACGCTTTGCCCTGACCCTGCTCCTCGCGAGCGCGCCCCTGGCGCACGCCGGAGAGAACGCCCTCATCGACACCACCCAGTCACCGCACGTGCAGTTTTACCTGCCCGATCTGGATGACGTGACCTGGAACGGAGGCCTGTTCGGCGACCGCTTCGACGTCTGCCGCGACGTCATGATTCCCCACATGTGGGACATATTTCGCGACCCGCATGAGAGCCACGCCTGGGACAATTTTCTGATGGCCGCCGGGCTGGGGGAGGGGCGCGGCGACGGCAAACCGCACGGGCCGTCCTTCAACGACGGCGACTTCCTCAAATGGTTCGAAGCGCTGGCGCAGGTTTACGCCGTGACCAAGGATCCGGCGATCGACGCCCGCATGGACGAAATGATCGCGGTGATCGGCGCCGCTCAGCGCGAGGACGGTTATCTGCACACCCACAAGATCGTGCCGCAACGCCGCGGCCAGACCGGCGCGAAAGCGGCCGAGTTTGAGGACCGGGAGCACTTTGAGACCTACAACATGGGCCACCTCATCACGACGGCCTGTATCCACTATCGTGCGACAGGAAAAACCAACCTGCTCGAGCTCGCGATCAAAGCCGCCGACTACATCGACCGCCTTTGCCAGGAGGTCCCGGAGGATCTGGCCCGCAACGCCATCTGCCCCTCGCACTACATGGGCGTCGTCGAGCTGTATCGCATCACCCGCGAACCGCGTTACCTGCAGCTGGCCGAGCAACTCATCGAAATCCGCAGCCTCGTGCCACCGGAGATCGGCAGCGATCACAACCAGGATCGGGTGCCGTTTCGCGAGATGACCGAAGCCGTGGGCCACGCCGTGCGCGCCAACTACCTCTATGCTGGCGTCGCCGATATCGTGGCGGAAAACGGCGATGCCTCGCTGTTGGATACCTTGGAGAAAATCGACGCCGACGTCGCCTCCCAGAAGCTTTACGTGACCGGCATGACCGGCGCGCTTTACGACGGTGCTTCCCCCGATGGATCGACCAAACACAGCTCGATCAAACTCGTGCATCAGGCCTACGGCCGCGATTACCAGTTGCCCAACCTGACGGCCTACAACGAAACCTGCGCCACCATCGGCTACGGCATGTGGATGTGGCGGCAGTTTATGGTCACCGGCGACGCGCAGGACGCCGACCTGTTTGAGCAGACGGTCTACAACGGCATCCTGCCCGGCATCAGTCTGGAGGGGCGGGACTATTTCTACGTGAACCCGCTGCGCAAGCTGCATGACTTCGACTGGCCGATGCGCTGGTCGCGCACGCGCATGCCCAACATCAAGTCCTCGTTCTGCTGCCCGCCCAACGTCGTGCGCACCATCGCCGAACTGCACAACTACGTGTATTCACTTTCCGATGACACGGTCTGGGTGAACCTTTACGCCGCCAGCACGCTCGATTCGCAGTGGACCAACGGTGACGCCATCAAACTCCGCCAGGAGACCAACTATCCCTGGGATGGTCGGATCAAGATCGTGATCGAAGCAGCGCCTGAGCACGAGGTCGCGCTCAAATTGCGCCTGCCGGGCTGGTTGAAGCCGGAAGGCACCCAGATTCAGATCAACGGCTCGCCCGTGCTCGCGCAGTTTGCGCCCGGCACCTACGCGGACTTGCCGCGGAAGTGGCAGGCCGGCGACACGGTGGAACTGGATTTCGCCTTCAAGCCCGTGCTCGTCGAAGCCAATCCCTTGGTGGAGGAGACGCTCAACCAAGTGGCGGTGCGTTACGGTCCGTTGGTGTATTGCCTGGAGGGCGACGACCTGCCGGAGGGCGTCGACCTGAAGGACGTGGCGCTCACGCTGCGTTCGACGGCCGCGTCCCCCCAGATCGAACCGCAGACCATCGCGGGCGCCCAAGTAATGACGATCACCCTGCCGGGCGAGCACGTGCAGCGGCCGGCGTGGGAACCGGGACAGCTCTACCGCGAGGTGGGCGCGCCGACCAGCGAGCCGATCCAGCTGACCTTCGTGCCTTACTACGCCTGGGGCAATCGCGGGGACACCGACATGAGCGTCTGGGTCCCGCTGCGGTAAACCTGAGCGCACCTTTTCCGCCGATGGAACGCATCACCGCCACGTATCTGATCGAGACGCCCAACGAGCCGGAACGCGCCGCCGCGGTGCTGGCCGGTGAACAGTCGTCGGGCACCTTTGTGGCGGTGCCGGGTGAGTCGGCCGAGCTCAAGGCCCGCTTCGCCGCCCGGGTCGAACGTATCAAACATCTGGAGACAGTGGCGCAACCGACCGTGCCGACCGGCCGCGCGCCGGCCGCGGCCTATCATCGCGCGGAGATCGAGGTGTCGTGGGCGGTGGAAAACTTCGGCGCGAATCTGCCGACCTTGATGTCGACCCTGCAGGGCAACCTCTACGAAATCGCCCAGTTTTCCGGGCTGAAGCTGCTCGATTTCACCGTGCCGGCAGGGTGGGGCGCGGCGTTTCGCGGCCCGCAATTTGGCGTGGCCGGCTGTCGGGCGCTCACGCAGGTGCAGGACCGCCCACTCATCGGCACCATCATCAAACCGAGTGTGGGTCTGTCGCCCGCGCAGACCGCGGCCATGGTGCAGGAGTTGATCGAGGCGGGCATCGATTTTTTGAAGGACGACGAGCTGATGGCGAACCCACCGCATTCGCCGTTCGACGAGCGAGTGGACGCCATCATGGCGGTGATCAACACCCACGCCGAACGCACCGGCCGCAAGCCGATGTATGCGTTCAACATCACCGATGAATTCGACGCCATGCAGCGGCACTACGACAAGGTCGTGGCGGCCGGCGGCACGGCGGTGATGCTGAGCCTGAACAGCGTCGGCCTGGTGGCGGGCAAGGCGATCTGTGACCGCGGTATGTTGGCGATCCACGGCCACCGCAATGGCTGGGGCATGCTCAACCGGCATCCGCTTTGGGGCATGGGTTTTGCGGCCTACCAAAAATACTGGCGGCTCGCTGGCGTGGATCAGCTGCACGTCAACGGCATCGCCAACAAGTTCTGGGAGCCGGACGATTCGGTCGTCGCCGCGATCAGCGCGTGCTTGGCGACGGAGCCTTTGGGCCGGCCGGTGTTGCCGGTGGTCTCGTCGGGCCAATGGGGCGGCCAGGCGCCGGAGACGTGGCGACGCACCCAGACCGTCGACCTGCTCTACATGGCCGGTGGTGGCATCCAGGCCCACCCGCAGGGACCCGCCGCCGGCGTGCGTGCGCTGCAACGCTGGTGGGAGGCCGCGGTCGCCGGGATGGACGTCGCGGCAGCCGTTGCGCGTTACCCGGAGTTGGCCCAATCGTTGGAGAAGTTTGGTGGTAAACCCAAAGCGGCGTCGTGAGTGCGCCCGCGAACATCCTGCGTCTCGCGTTCTTCGGCGATGACTTCACCGGCTCGACCGACGCGTTGGAGTCGCTGACCCGGGCCGGGCTGCGCACCGCGTTGTTTTTGGAGCCGCCGACACCGGAACAACTCGCGGCGCTCGACGAACCACTCGACGCGATCGGCGTCGCCGGACTCACCCGTTCGTTGGCGTCCGCCGAAATGGAGGCCGTCTTGCGGCCCGCGCTCACGGCGCTGCGGGAACTCGGTCCGCGGCACGTGCACTACAAGGTGTGTTCGACCTTCGATTCCTCGCCGACCGTGGGCAGCATTGGCCGCGCGCTCGAAATCGGTCGCGAGGTCTTTGCGCAGCGTTGGGTGCCGCTGTTGGTGGGGGCACCGGCGCTCGGGCGCTACGTGGTATTCGGCAACCTCTTTGCGCGCTTCGGCATCGGCAGCGCGGGCGCGATTCATCGTCTCGATAGGCATCCCGCCATGATGGCGCATCCGGTGACGCCGATGCACGAAGCCGACCTGTTGCAGCACCTCGCGGCACAGACGACCTTGCCCGGTGCGCTGCTCGATGTGTTGGCATTGGATGGCGACGCGGAGGCGGCGCTCGAACAGTTGCTGGCCGACGAGGCGCTGGCCGTGGTGCTCTTCGATGGACTCACGCCAGCGCACTTGGAGACGGCCGGGCGCCTGATCGACGAAGCGCGGGCGAAATCGGCCGGTCCGGGCCCTTGGTTTTCGGTCGGATCATCGGCCGTGAGCGTGGCGTTGGCCGGGCAGGGCGCTGCGCCGCAATGGCCGACACCGGAATCGGTGGCGCCGTTGCTGGTGGTGTCCGGGAGCTGTTCGCCGGTCACGGCCGGGCAGATCACGTGGGCGGCGGAAAACGAGTTTAAGATTCTCACCGTCGATGCGGCGGAACCCGATTGGGCGACGGTGCAGCGGCGCGCCATCGAAGCGATGCAACTCGGCCGTTCCGTGGTGATCTGCACGAGCCTCGGTCCCGTCGAAACGGTAGTGCCGGCGGCGACCCTCGGCCCGACGCTGGGCTGGGTGGCCGGTGAAATCCTGCGCGAGACCGGAGGCCGTCGACTGCTCGTCGCGGGCGGCGACACCTCCAGCTACGTCGGCCGCGCCTTGGGCATCGAAAGCCTGCGCATGGTGGCGCCGTTGGCGCCGGGGGCGCCCTTGTGCGCGGCGCGCGGTGCGTCGCTGCCGGTGCCATCGCTCGAAGTGGTTTTTAAAGGCGGCCAAGTCGGCGCGCCGGACTTTTTCGCGGCCGTGCGCCGCGGTTGCCTCTGAAAACAACCCTCGCGAAACCGTCCTCGAAATGACCCGAACGCCGATGGCTCCGAAATGCAGACCCGAAGCCCCCGTTCCCACCGCCGAATCGCGGCGGCGGGTAGGGCGCGACCGCTGGGCGCGCCGTGGTGGGCGGGGCCTCCTGCCGGAGGCGGACGGCCCAGCGGTCCGTCCCTACCTTTCGCCGCCACGATTCACCCGCTAACCTCAATCAATCCCATCATGCCCCGCAAAACCCTCGCACTCGTCCATACCTCGGCGACCCTCGTGCCGATTTTTCAGCAGCTCTGTCGGGAACTGCTACCGGAGGTGGAGACCTTCAACATCGTCGACGACAGTCTGGTGCGGGCGATCGGGCAAAAGGGCGAGCTGACGGCCGACATCACGCGCCGCGTGGGGGCCTACATCACGTCGGCCGAAGCGGGTGGGGCGGATCAGGTGCTGGTGACGTGTTCGTCGATCGGGCCCGCGGTGGAAGCGTCGGCGCCGTTTGTCAGCGTGCCGGTGCTGCGGGTCGATCAACCGATGGCCGACCTCGCGGTGCGCACCGGCAAACGGATCGGCGTGATCGCGACCTTGCCCACGACCTTGGCGCCAACGGCCGATCTGGTGCGGCGACGCGCGGTGCAGGCCGGAGCAACGATCGAGTTGACCGAGCGCCTGTGTGTGGGCGCGTTTGAAGCGCTGATGGACGGCGATGCATCGACTCACGATCGCATCGTGGCGGAGGCGCTGCAGGAACTCGCAGGCGCGGTGGACGTGATCCTGTTGGCGCAGGCTTCGATGGCGCGGGTGGTGGACGGGCTGGCAGTGGAAGACCGCCGTGTGCCGATTCTGGCGAGTCCGCGCCTGGCGGTGGAGCACCTCGCCACCGTGCTCTGAGTTAGCCGCGTGCCCACCGACGGACGGTGGGGCGGCGTGCGGTGCGCCGCCGTGAAGCAGATTTTTTGGATCAGTTACCCCTTACCCTATGACGTTCCCCAAATGCTGTTTGTGGGCCGGTTCCGCCGGTCTGGTGCTGGTGTGTGTCGGCCTCGCGCTGGGGCAACCTAGACTGTGGATGCCGGCGGCGGCGGTGGTGGCCGTTGCCTTGGCGATTGGGCTCGGCGCGGTGCCGACGTTGGCGACCTATCGATACACGGCGTGGATCATCGCCGCGGTGGTGGTGGCGATGCTGTATCCGGGCGCGTTTCAGCGCTGGGGCGGGCTGGATTTGCGGCACAAATGGCTGGTGCTGGCCGTGGTGCAGGCGGTGATGTTTGGCATGGGCACGCAGATGAGCCTGCGGGATTTCGCCGGCGTGCTGAAGATGCCGTGGGGCGTGGTCGTCGCGGTCGGGTGCCAGTTTCTGATCATGCCGCTGACGGGATGGGCGCTGACGCGCGTCTTCGCCATGCCGCCGGAAATCGCTGCCGGTGTAATCCTGATCGGGGCCTGTTCCAGCGGCCTGGCGTCGAACGTGATGTGTTATCTCGCGGGCGCGAATCTGGCGCTGTCGGTCACGGCCACGGCGGTGGCGACGATGCTGGCCCCGGTGATGACGCCGTTGTGGATGAAGCTGTTAGCCGGGGAGTTGGTGGAGGTGAGTTTTGCGAAAATGATGACCGAGATCGTGAAGATTGTCGTGGTGCCGATCGGGGCGGCGCTGTTGCACGATTTCCTCAAGCGAGCGTCACGGCCGGCGCAGGTGCGGGTCGCGCGGGCGCAGGTCCTGGGCGGGGTGTTGGCGGTGTTTCTTTTCCTGACGCGGGCGCAATCCTGGCGGACGGGGCTGGCGGACGGCGCGCAATTGGCGGTGGAGCTCCTCGGATTTCTTGGTGGAGCAGTGGCGTTTGGCGCCAGTTATCACGCGCTGACACGCCTGTCGCCGCGGGTGGAGCAGCTGATGCCGCGCTTATCGATGATCGGCATCGTGTATTTTACGCTCGTGACCACCGCGGCCGGGCGGGATGCGCTGTTGGCGGTCGGGGCCACGCTGGTGCTGGTGGCGATCCTGCACAATGGGGCCGGATATCTGCTGGGGTATGGACTGAGCCGGGTGGCGGGACTGGATGTGCAATCGGCGCGCACGGTGGCGATCGAAGTCGGGCTGCAGAACGGCGGCATGGCGTCGGGCTTGGCTGGGGCGATGGGCAAGCTGGCCACGGTCGGGTTGGCGTCGGCGGTATTCAGCCCGTGGATGAATATCTCCGGATCGCTGCTGGCCAACGTGTGGCGCCGCCGACCGCCGTCAGGGTCGGGCAGCTAACCGCCAACGACCCAACAGTGCACCAGAGCCCAAAAAGGGACGTGCCGAAACGAAAGCCTCACCGAGCCAGCCATTTCCGTATTAGACATAATGTTTATTGTGCGTAGTTAGGGGCGGAAAATCGGGAGGTTCCCGAAAATGAGCCCGGTCGCCGAAAATTTGGCGGGTTGATTTGTAGGGCTCGACCTTGCGTCGAGCCGTCGCACCGGATGATGCCGCCACAAGTATCCGACCGGCGTGTTCCCGGCTCGACACGAGGTCGAGCCCTACACCAAACCCGTTAAGGGTGTTCGCTCCTTAGGGCGCGATGCCCCAGTGGCTCGTGAATGGATAATAGATGAACAACGGACGACCGACGACGTCCTCGGCGGGAATCGCGCCCCAGTAACGGCCGTCCAGGCTGCTCGCGGAATTATCGCCGAGCGCAAAATAATGATCCTCCGGCACCCGGATGATATCACCGCGTTCCATGTCCTCCTCATTCCGATAACCCGGGAAGTTGTCTTCCCGACGGGCATTTTTGCCAAAGGCTTCAGCCCCTTCAATTGGCTCGCCGTTGCGATACAGCACGGGCTCTTTGATCTCCAACTCGTCACCCGGCACGCCCACCAGCCGCTTGATGTAGTATTGGTCTTTGGGGGTTCCGGGCGGCATTCTCGCATGCAGCCGCGTGAGTGACTTGGTGCGGAAAACAAAACCATCGCCGACACTCGGTTTCACGAAGTGATAACTGATGCGATCCACGAAGAGCTGGTCACCGGTGAGGATATCGAAGGCCAGGATACGATCGCCTGTTTTGGCCCGCACATCGGTATCGATCACGTAACCTCGTCCGGCGACCTGATGCACCCGCGGATCGCTCCGCGACGGCCAGCCATCCAAATCCGGGAAAAAGACGTCGCTGAGCAGCTGGTCGATATTGAAGTCGGCCGGCACCGTAAATCGGACCGGCGTGTTCCCTACCCGCAATTCGACCTCACGCAATTTGGCCGGAATCACGAACCACTTGCGGCCCTGCACTTCGCGGTGTGGCAGGATGATTTTTACCGTGCCACTCGCCGGTGCATCCACGCGAACGGGTTTAGCGAGCTGCGATATAAAACGCACGCCCTGCATGGCGGTGCCCGGCTCTTCCTCGGACGACCGGAAAATATCGGCCGTCATGCCGTTGTAGCTCGGCCACATCGAGTTGGTCGGGATCTTGAACGGCTGCACAAAATACGCGCGGATGCCGAGGATCACGATCGCGGCCACGAGGAAGAATTCGACGTATTCGACCAGCGACTTTTTGGGGTAAAACGAGCCGCCGGTTTTGCGCAGAACTTCCTCGAGATGCTCGATCGAGAGCTTGAGTTCGCTGGCGTCGGCTTTGTCGCGGAGCTGCTTTTTCAGCTTCTGCTGCGCGTGTTGCAGCTCGGTCAGATCAGCGGCCGGCAGGACGTCACTGCGGTAGTCCTCCACCTTTTCCGCGAGCTCCAGCCAGTTGGTGGCATGGGATCGCATCTTGCGTTCTTGGGAGGCGAAAGGACCAAACACGATGAGAAGGATTAGGAGTTAACCACGAAACACACGAAAAACACGAAAGATAAAGAAATGAGCGGATCCGAGGAGCTGTCGGTCGGTTTCGTGTATTTCGGGTGTTTCGTGGTCATCAAAATACGTCCTACGGTTCCTCAGTTTTTGAGGACCTGGATGAAGGCGTCGGGCGGGATCGAGACTTTGCCGATGAGCTTCATCTTGCGCTTACCTTCCTTCTGCTTCTCGAGCAGTTTGCGCTTTCGGGTGATGTCACCGCCATAACACTTCGCGGTCACATCCTTGCGCATGACGCGGACATTTTCGCGGGCGACGACGTTGCCGCCGATGGCGGCCTGGATGGCGACCTTAAACATCTGCGGCGGGATGATGTCGGCTAGTTTTTCGCAAAGCTCCCTGCCCTTCCCCTGCGCTTTTTCGCGGTGCACGATGGTGGAGAAGGCGTCGACCGGGTCGCCGTTGATGAGGATGTCCATCTTCACCAGGTCGCTCTCGCGGTAGTCACCGAGCTCGTAATCCATCGAGCCGTAACCGCGGGTGATGCTCTTCAGGCGGTCGTTAAAATCGACGAGGATCTCGTTCAGCGGCAGCGTGCAGGTGAGCATGATGCGCGAGGCGTCGAGCGTGTCGGTGTGATCGATCGTGCCGCGCTTCTCCATCACCAGGGACATGATGTCGCCCATGGAGGTGTTGGGGATGTGAATCGAGGCCTTGATGGTCGGCTCGTGGATCTCGTCGATCGAGCTCGGATCCGGCAGCATGACGGGATTGTCGACCTCGATCATGTCCTTGCCGGCTGGATACACGTGGTAAACCACGCTCGGATAGGTGGAGATGATGTCGACGTCGTGCTCGCGGCGAATGCGCTCCTGGATGATCTCCATGTGCAGGAGGCCGAGGAAGCCGCAGCGGAAACCGAAACCGAGGGCGAGCGAGCTCTCCGACTGGTAAACGAAGGCAGCGTCGTTGAGACGCAGACGACCGAGCGCGGCCTTGAGCTTCTCGTAGTCATTGGATTCGAGCGGATAGATGCCGCAGAACACCATGGGGCGCACCTCCTGATAACCCGGCAGCATCTCGGTGGCGGGTCGGATGGACGTCGTGATGGTGTCGCCGGTGTTGATCTCGGCGGTGTCCTTGATGGTCGAAACGATGTAACCCACGTCGCCGGCATCGAGGGACGGCTTCTTGGTCATCTTCGGGGTGAAGACGCCGACCTCTTTGATTTCGCTCTTCAGGCCGGTGCTCATGAGCTGCAGGTGCTCACCGGGCTTGAGGCTGCCGGAGAACACGCGGGCGTAGGCGATCACACCGCGGTAGGAATCGTAGAGTGAATCGAAGACTAGGGCGCGGGTGTGCGGGTGGTCGTGCCAGCGCGGCGGCGGGATCTGCTTCACCACGGCCTCGAGGATGTCGTCGATGCCGATGCCGGACTTGCCGCTGGCGAGGATGGCCTCCTCGGCCGGGATCATGAGGATGTCCTCGAGCTGTTGGGTGCAGAGTTCGAGGTTGGCGCTCGGCAGGTCGATCTTGTTGATGACCGGGATCACCTTGAGGTTCTGCGAAAACGCCAGGTGGGCGTTGGCCACGGTCTGGGCTTCGACGCCCTGGGCGGCATCGATCAGGAGCAGCGCCCCTTCACAGGCCGCCAGACTGCGCGAGACCTCGTAGGAGAAGTCCACGTGGCCGGGCGTATCCATCAGGTTGAGTTTGTAGACGTGCCCATCCTTGGCCGGATAGTTCATCGTCACAGGGTGACTCTTGATGGTGATGCCGCGCTCCCGCTCGAGATCCATGGCGTCGAGATGCTGCGCGGTGAGCACGCGCTGTTCGACGGTGCGGGTGTGCTCGAGCAAACGATCCGACAAGGTGGTCTTGCCGTGGTCGACGTGGGCGATGATGCAAAAATTGCGAGTGAGAGAAACGTCCATGGAGGGCGCTGTGGCGGCGGCGGTTGGGATTACGGGTCCCGGCTGAGTGAAAGTGAAGTAATACGATTAACGGCGCAAACGGCGAACCGGCGGGCGAAAAATCAGCCCTCGAGGTCAGCGGCTTCGTCGAAGCTGCGGACGGTCCAGCTGCGCTCGGTGCGGCGAGCGAGACCGGCCAGCACCTTGCCCGGACCGAGTTCCCAGAGCGGATCGGCGCCCGCGGCGACGGCGGCGCGCACGCAGTCTTCCCAGAGGACGGACGACACGACCTGCTTTTCGAGGGCGGTCTTGATGGCGGCGGGGTCACTGATGGCGGCGCCGGTGGTGTTGGTGAAAACGGTGAGTTTCGGCGCGGCGAACGGGATGTCGGCGAGGAACGCGGCGAAACGTTCGCGGGCCGGCTCCATCAGGCGGCTGTGGTAGGCGCCGGCGACGTTGAGCGGCATGACGCGCTTCATACCGGCGGCTTTGCCGGCCTCGACGGCGGCGGCGATCTTGGTCTTTTCGCCGGAAATGATGATCTGGCCGGGAGCGTTGAAGTTGGCGGCTTCAACGTCGTTGGCGGCGCAAAGTTCAGCGACCGCCTCGCGGCTTTCGCCGATGATGGCAGCCATGGAACCGCTGGTCGCTTCGCAGGCCTCCTGCATGAGACGACCACGCTCGGCCACGATGCGCAGTCCGGTTGCGAAGTCGTAAACGCCGGCGGCGCAATAGGCGGTGAGTTCGCCCAGGCTCAGGCCGAGGGCCATGGTCACGTCGCCCAGTTTACCCTGCTCCTGCAGCAGCGTGTGCAGGGCCATGCCGTGCACGTAGAGCGCGGGTTGGCAGACCTTGGTCTGGGTGAGCTCCTCGTCGGGGCCCTCGAAAGAGAGTTTGGCGAGATCCCAACCGAGCACGTCGTTGGCCTCGGCGTAGAGGGCACGCACGGTTTCGGACGCCTCGTGGAGCGACTTTCCCATGCCCACCTTTTGGGCACCTTGTCCGGCAAAAAGAAGTGCTGTAGCCATGATGTAAACGATCAGGGCTAGAGGTCGCCCCCCATGAAACCAAGCCCTAAAAGCGCTTGAGCCGGGGGAAGTATTTCTCGTCTTCGCGCGCGGGCGGGACCCACGGCTCCTTCGCCGGTGGGACCACCGTGGAGTCGGGAGTGCCGTTGGTGGTAGCCGCCCCGGGAACGCCGGTCGTCCCCGGCAGCGGTAGCGGCTGCAAAGTCCTGGTCCCGTCCGTCGCCGCCGGAGCGGGCGCAGGGGCAAATCCGGTGAATGGGCCACCCGCGCCGAGGAAGGCGGCGTCGGCGTCCATCGCGGCGAGGAAGGGGTTGGCGACAGCGGCACCACCACGATCCTGCCCCGTAGCTGGGGCGCGGTTGCGGCCGGCGAAAAAGCCGCCGAGCTCGTCGCGCGAGAGTGTCTCCGTGCCGAAATCGAGCACGGCCGAGCGCGAGCCGGAGGTCGGCGCCGCGTTCTCCGCATTGAGCGAAATTTGGTCTCGCGAATCGATCAGACGCTGACTGTCGGCGGTGAGCCAATCGGCCAAAAAATCGCCCAACGGGTTCTCGGCGTCATCCGGGGAGATCCGGTCCTCGCTGGCGTCGGCTTCGTCGTCCGATTCGTTTTGCCCCGATGCGCTCGAGCCGGTCTGGGCTTCGACTGCGATGGCCAACCAATAATCGGTCGAGCCGGCGTCGGTGGTCGCGGTCGACGTGCCGGGCGCCCCCGCCGTAGCGGTCGTGTCCGCGGCCTGTCCGTGGCGCAGCCCCAGCGCTTCACCGAGCAGCGTGCCCTCATCGGCGGAGCGAGTGGTTTGGCGCATGCCGTCGATCAACCAGTTTTCGCGCGCCCATTGCTGGCGCTGCAGCTCGAGCCGCGTGGTCTCGTCGGTCGTGCCGGTCGTCGGGGCGAGAGGCAGCGACGCGCGCGCCGTTTTTTGGTCGAGGCTGGATCCGGATAGCAGGCTCGAGGGCGACAGGTCCCCTGCTCCGCCGTCGCGCACGATGCCTTTTTGCAGGAGTTCGAGGTTTTCCAAGCCCTGAGCGGTCGCCGTGACGTTGCGCTCGGTGGCACTGGAGGCGGAGCCGTCGGCCGGCGGAGTGGTTTGCGCGAGGGCACAAGTAGCGAGCAGGCCAAAACCCAAACCCCGCGCGAGGCGGGCCGCTCGACAGGGCGCGGCACCAGTGGCGGTTCGACTGGAACGGGCGCGCCTCACGGCGACTTAGTTGAAGAAGATGCCCTTGAGGTTCATATCGAGTGCCTGCGGATTGGGCGAATAACGGATTCCGTCGGCCTTGCTGATCTTGCCCTCTTTGATGAGGCGCATGATGTCGCGGTTGAAGGAGTAGCTTTGCGAGTCGGTGCCGGCGTCGAGCAGGCCCTGAATCTTGTCGTTCTTCCCCTCGAGGATGAGGTTTTTGACCGTGGCGTCGGCGGCGAGGATCTCGTTGGCCGGCACGCGGCCTTCGCCCTCGATGGTCGGGATCAGTTTCTGGCAGATGAAGCCGCGCAAGGAGCCAGCGATCTGGCGGCGGGCTTGGGCGAGCTGCTCGGGCGGGAAAAACTCGAAGAGGCGCGTGAGCGATTGAGCGACCGTAGCCGCGTGCATCGTAGAGAACACCAAGTGACCGGTTTCGGCGGCGGAGATGGCCGTCTCGAAGGTCTCCCGGTCGCGCATCTCACCGATGAGGATGATGTCGGGATTCTGACGCAGGACGGCTTTGATCGCCAAATCGAAGCTGGGCACATCGGTGCCGATCTCGCGTTGCTGGAACACTGATTTGTCGTCGATGAAGGTGTATTCGATCGGGTCTTCGATCGTGACGATGTGGCGATCGAGGTGGCGATTAATCCAGTTGAGCATGGCCGCCATGGTGGAGCTCTTACCGGAACCGGTGGCGCCGCAAATGAGCAGGATGCCGTCCTTGGCTTTGGCGAGGTTCAGCAGTGGTTCGCCGTTGAGGCTCAGTTCCTCAAACTCCGGCACGCGGCTCTTGATGTGACGAAAAACGATGCTCGGCGTGCCGCGCTGGTGGAAGGCGTTCACGCGGAAACGACCCACGTCCTCCGCCGCGTAAGCGAAGTCGACCTGGTTGTTGTCCTCCCAAGCCTGCCGAAATACGCGCGGCACATGCTCTTCGACGAAGGCCTTTACCTCCTCGCCGGTGATGGGATCCATGTCGACGGACTTGAGTTTTCCGGCGATCCGGACGTAACCCGGTTTATTGGACTTAATCACGACGTCGCTGACGCCGCTGTCCACCGCAAGTTTGAGCAGGTCGTTGAAGATCTCGGTATGGGGTGTCATCAGAGGTGGCCGCTCCAGAAAAGGGTTGCGGTGGTGGTAAAGTGGCATGGTGTGCTCCGCAAGGTCCATTTCCCCCTGATACGCTATGAAGAAACCCAGATTGACCGGCACAATTACCGCATTGGTGACCCCGTTTTCCCAGGGCCACGTCGCCCACGACGACCTGCGGAAACTGGTCAAATCGCAGCTGCGAGCAGGCATCAGTGGACTCGTTCCAGTCGGCACCACCGGCGAATCGCCAACGCTCTCCCACGAGGAGCACTTGGAGGTGGTCCAACTCGTCACCGAAACCGTGGCGGGCAGGGTGCCGGTCATCGCCGGGACGGGCTCCAACTCGACCTCTGAGGCGGTCGCACTCACAAAGGCCGCTCATGATGTGGGCGTGGACGCCATGCTCGTGGTGGCTCCCTACTACAACAAGCCGAGCCAGCCGGGTCTGGTGGAACACTTTTCTCGCATCGCCGAAGCCACCGACCGCCCGATCGTGCTCTACTCGATCCCGGGTCGCTGCGGCATCGAGATTGGTGTCAAGACGGTCGAAACCCTGCGCGCCAAGTATCCGAATGTGTGTTACATCAAGGAAGCCGGCGGTTCGGTCGATCGCGTCGATCAGCTCAAGGCCGCCCTCGGCCGCGACCTCACTGTGTTGAGCGGTGATGATTCCCTCACCCTGCCCTTCATGTCCGTCGGAGCCGAGGGCGTGATCAGCGTCGCGTCCAACTATCAGCCGCGCCTGGTGGTGAAGATGGTCGCACACGCCGCCGCCAACGATTTTGCCAAAGCAACGAAGCTGCACCGCAAGCTGTATCCGCTGTTCAAGGCGCTCTTCGTCGAACCCAACCCGGTGCCGGTGAAGGAAGCGATGAAGCGGGCGGGCATGATCTCCTCCGCCGAGGTGCGTCTGCCGCTCTGCCCGCTATCCGCTGATGGCGACAAGGTGCTCTCCGCCGCCCTCGCCTCTCTCTGAACCCCGCAACGCTTTTCCTGCCGTGAACGCTCCTCGTGTCGTTATCGTCGGAGCGGCGGGTCGCATGGGCCAAGCCCTGCAGACCGCTGCCCAGACTCTCTCCCTGCCCGTCGCCGCCACTTTGGATGCCGGTGACGATCTCGCCGCCGGCATCGCCCAGGGCGACGTCGTGGTCGACTTCAGTTTCCACGCCGCCACCGCCGAAGTCGTGCGCCTCGCCGTCGCCCAAAAGAAGGGTCTCGTCATTGGCACCACCGGCCACAGCGCCGAAGCCAAAGCCGAACTCACCGCCGCGGCCGCCGCCGTGCCCACCGTCTGGGCCGGCAACTACTCCGTCGGCGTGAACCTGCTCTACGCCCTCACCCGTCGCGCCGCCTCTGTCCTGGGCGCCGACTACGACGCCGAGGTCGTCGAGATGCACCATCGCTTCAAAAAAGATGCCCCCAGCGGCACCGCCGCGCGTCTGCTCGAGATCATTCTCGAGGAGCGCAAACTCACCGCCGACGCCCTCCGCCATGGTCGTGAAGGCATCACCGGTGAACGCACCGACTCCGAGGTGGGCATCCACTCCCTGCGCGGCGGTGATGTGGTGGGCGAACACACGGCGATGTTTGCCGCCTTGGGCGAACGCCTGGAGCTCACCCACAAGGCCACCGATCGCGGCATCTTTGCCCGCGGCGCCCTGCGCGCGGCCCAGTGGGTCGTCGACCAGCAACCCGGCGTTTACGACATGCAGCACGTGCTCGGCCTGCAGTAACCACCTTTTCGATACGTCGTCCTGCTCCCCCCCCTGATGATCACTTACCTCACCGGCACTCTCACTGAAGCGACGCCGCTCCGCGCGGTGGTGGAACTCAACGGCATCGGCTACGAAGTCCACGTGCCCGTGACGACCGCCGAGCGCCTGCCGCAGACCGGCAACTCCGTGAAGCTGCACACCCACGTGGTGTATCGGGAGGACTCCCAAACCCTCTACGGTTTTGCTACGACGGAGGACCGGGACTTTTTCTGCATGCTCATCGAACACGTGAGTGGCGTTGGCCCCAAGGTTGCCCTGAGCATCATGAGCCGGCTCTCGCTGCCGCTGTTGGAGAGCGCCATTCGCGAGGGTGACGTGACTACCCTCTCGAAGTGCCCCGGCATCGGCAAAAAGACCGCCGAGCGCCTCGTGGTCGAGCTGCGCAACCGTCTCGGCGCAGCCAGTTCCGCCCCGTCGCCGGTAGCTGGCGACGGCAAAGCCGGTGGCCCCGACGGCGCGCCTGGCAGCGGCGCCGTGACCGACGCGATCGCGGCTCTTACCGTGCTCGGCTACAAAACGGCCGACGCCGACAAAGCCGTGCGTCGCGCACTGGTCGCACTCGGGGGCGCGCCCTCGACTGAAGCGCTCATCAAAAAGGCGCTCGGTCGCTAAGCCCGGTCGAGCCGGCCCACAAAAAAGCCACGCCGCGAGGGGCGTGGCTTTTTGGCAGAGGGGACAGACCCGGAGCTCAGCGCTGGAACTGAAAAGCGGCGGATTCCGAAAGCGGCGGCGTGTCATCCAACCCCGGATACGGGGAGGCAAACGCCGGCAGGTTACGCACCTCCATAGGCGCGGCGGTGCGGAATTCCAAGGAGTCGGCCTGCACCGGACGAATGGGCTCAAAGGTCACTTGAGACATCCAAGCGAACGGATCGTCACGATTGGCGGAATCGGCGATGCGGAGACCCGGGCGAGCGTTGTTCTCGTCGCGCGAGAGCACCAGCACCGTGCGATAGTCGGAATTGTCGTTGGCGGCGAAGGCCGGGGCGGCGGAATCGTCGATGCCGACTGGGGCGGTAGCGGGCGCGGACGCCATGCTCGGTGCAGCGGCTTCTACCGGGGACACTCCGTCGTTTTGCGCGGTTTGCACCGTGCCGGTGTAGACGGCAAAAGCGGCGACGGCTGCGGCCATACCACTCAAGGCGCCCCACCCCCAACTGGAGCGTGACTGGCGACGCACCACGACCTCGGTCTGCGGAGCGCGCGGCGCTTCGGCCGGGAAATCGAGCACCTCGGCCTCCTCTTCGGGCTGTTGGGCCGCTGCGATGATGGCGTCGATCTTCGGTTTGGGCGCAGTGCGCGCCTCCGAGACCAGCAGGTGTTCACAGGCCCGCTCGATCTTGCAATATTGCGCGTAGATGCGCTGTCGCTGCGGATCGGCGGCAATCGCCTCCTCAATTTCCTGGATCTCTGGACCGGCGAGTTCGCGGTCGATGTAGAGATTAAGCAGTTCGATGAATCGTTCGTCGTTCATTGAAAATCCTCCCCGAGTTTGCTGCGCAGGCTCTCTCGAGCGCGCGCGATGCGGCTTTTGACCGTGCCGATGGAGATATCGAGAATCTCGGCGATCTCTTCGTAGGTCAGGTTCTTTACGTTGCGTAGAATGAGTATCTCCCGGTGTTTCGGGCTCAGCTTTTCCATGCCAGTGGCAATGTTGTCGACCAGCTCCTGGGTAACCGTGGCGTCTTCGGGGGTCTCGGCCTCGGTTACGAAAATCTCGGACAACGGAGTGCTGTTGTCGTCCCCCACCGGTTGGTCGAAGGAGATGGTCTTGTCGCGTTTGCGACGCCACCAATACCAGTAGCGGTTGCGCGCCAAGTTGGTCGCGATCTGGTAGAGCCAAGTGGAGAAGGCGGAGTCACCGCGGAAATTGACCAAACCGCGATGGGCGCGGATGAACGCATCCTGCGTGACTTCCTCGGCATCTTGCGGATTGCGCAAGAGCTGATGCACCATCGCGTAGATCCGATCCCAGTAACGGCTCACCATCTCCTCGAACGCGGACTGGTCCCCGTTCTTAAAACGGAGCACGAGCGCGTGATCGAGGGCAACTTCTTGGGCTTTGTTGACAGACATGGACTTAGGCTCGTTTGGACGCGCGTCAGTCTCGTTTGTTCCCGTTGTGCTCATCGGATTCTAAGCAATTTTTTGCGCTGAGCCGCGGAAGCCCGTTGGGCGGTGAATCTTCTGCATGAAGATGGGAGCATGAGGTCAGGTAAAAAATTTCTTGCTAAACCCCGGACTGGTAAACGTATTGCCAACCCTCCCTCGGCAACGGGTTGATAGCTCAATCGGTAGAGCAGTTGACTTTTAATCAATAGGTTCAGGGTTCGAGTCCCTGTCAACCCACCACCGAACCGGCGGAAGAAGGGCCCTCTTTGGGCTGTTTGGCCTCCTGACTTTGCGGGTCGCGGATTTCGTAAGCTTCGCTGATGCGATTGCTTTACGATTGCGTAATTCCTACCAGCTGCACTGTTACGTTCTGAAATCCCCTATGAAACGCCTGATCATCATTGAAGACCAAACTGCGATCCGCGAGATGCTGGTCGAGATTCTCCGCACCGAACCAGGCTACGACTTGGTTGGGGAAAGTGGAGACGGTCACAATGCCTTGGCCCTGTGTGCGGAGAAAAAACCCGATTTGCTGGTGCTTGACGCCAAGCTCCCCGGCCTGAACGGAGTGGATTTGCTCCGCCGGGTGGTTAAGCAGCTCCCCGCCATCCGCGTGCTGGTGTTCTCGGGTTACGAAAATCCGGTGCTCGTGCGTGAGATGCTCGAAGCGGGTGCCCACGGCTTCGTCGAAAAGACGGCTGGCTTGGTGGAGTTTAAGAAGGGCCTCGAGACCGTCGCCAACGGCGGCACCTATTTCGGCCCGGCCGTCGCTTCCCTCCTGCGCAACGTCGTCGCCAATCCCGCCGCCAGCTCGACCGCCGACTTTCTGACCGACCGCGAACGCGAGATCCTCCAGCTCGTCGCCGAGAGCCACAGCACCAAGGAGATCGCGCTCAAGCTCGGTATTAGCGTGAAGACGGTGGACAACCATCGCACCAACCTGATGCGTAAGTTGAACCTCCACGACGTCGCCAGCCTCACGCGCTACGCGGTGGAAATCGGACTCATCGAGTCCAAGACGACGCTCTGAGCGAAGCCTATCCCACGAATTTCCGGAAAGACCGCCTGCCCTGGGCGGTCTTTTTTTGCGCCCCAGCAAATGGCTCGCCGCTCAGTCCGCGGCGGCGAGACATTGAAGCCATCGTCGCTCCAACAGGTTCAACACGGCCTCACTATCGCCCAGCAACGGCGTAAACTTTACCCGCAGATCCGGACGCCCGGCCTGCTGCAAAGCTTCTGCGCAGATCTCCCGAATGTCTCCACCCGGTCCGGCATGACGCCCCGGCTGCAGAAATTGGAGCGCGATCACGATTTCGGAGACGGCCGGATTCCGGGCAAGCTCACTCAGCGCCGTCTCCAGCAGCGGTTCGTTAAAGGCATAGGCGGGTCCGGAGCGCCGCTCCATCGATGCCGCCGTCACACTCGCCACACGGCCATGTAACGCACAAGCCAGCTCGAGCGCGATGGCGTTGCGCACTTCGGTCACCGCCGAACGCGGGCTGCCATGGTCCACCAGGATCACGTGTCGCGCCGTCGGTTCGGCGGACGACTCCACCGCCCGGACTTGCGCCGCCAAAGCTTCGGCGACGAGACGCGCCGAGTCATCCTCACGCTGCACCAAACATCCGGCCTGCCGCACCTCCAACAACGGGAACCGTTCCCGCAACGCAGCCAGTCGCTCCGGCACATAGTCGACCAGCGCCGCGCTCGGGCCGAAGAACAACGGCAACACCATCGCTTCGCGTCCACCCGCTTCAGCGAACCGAGCGACCGCAGGCTCCAAGAGTTCCGCCGGACGACAGTTCAGTGCGTCCGCATCGACGCCGCTCGAGTGCAGCAGCGACACCGGCTTCACCGCGATGGCCACGCGTTCCTGCAAACGCAGCGCGACTTGCCGCAATCCCAGCGTCGAGGCCGCACGCAGCGAGCCATTATCGAACAGAAAACAGATTGAGGGGTCGAAGTCTGCCACGCTGCCGTTAAATAACTTGCGGACGTAAAATCGATAACCGATAAGTCAAAACACTGCCCCCTTTCCCGTCACATGTCCGTATTTGCCAAGAAATTTCTCCTCGTCCTCACCGTCGCAACCCTTGCTCTCACGGGCTGCACCAAAAAGCCCGTCCGTCCGGACCCCAGCGCCACCGCGATGGGCATGCAGGGCGCTGGCGGAGGTGCTGGCTACGGTGATTCCCTGCTGAATCAGGGCATCGACACCGGCTTGGATCCCTTGCTCGACGGTTCGGCCAGCGGCTTGGAAATGCGTGGCGGTGACGGCTACTACGAGGACGACCAAATGATCAAAGGTCTGCTGGAGCCGGTCTACTTCGACTTTGACCAGAGCGGCATCAAGACCTCCGAGCGCATCAAGCTCGAGGCCGCCATCGATTACCTTAACGCCAACCCGCAGCATCGCCTCCTCCTCGAAGGTCACTGCGACTGGAAGGGCACCGCCGAATACAACCTCGGTCTCGGTGATCGCCGAGCCGGCTCGGCCCGCCAATTCCTCGAGACCGCCGGTGTCGCCGCTTCCCGCCTCGAGACCGCTTCCAAGGGTGACCTCGAAGCCGTCGAGAACGCCAGCGACAGCCAGATGGCGCAAGACCGCCGCGTGGAGCTCATCATCCTGAAGCTCTGAGGCAGAGCCTCCCTCTCCTTCCCTTTTAAACGAAAGCCCGGTCCAATTCGGACCGGGCTTTTTGTTGGAGTGAATTGTAGCCGGGGTCGATGACCCCGGGAACGCGTCGGATAGGCCAAGACCGGGCTCAACGAGCCCGGCTACAGCCGAATGGCTGACGATCGAACTAGCCGTGCGCCAGTTTGCGCAGCACCGACTGGCTGACCTTCATGCCGCGCTCCATGACCTTCAGGTTAAAGGACTCGTTGGGCGCGTGCAGGTTGTCCTCGGGCAGGAACAAACCGAACATCACCGAATCGAGGCCAAGCACGCGCTTAATGTCCGCGATGATCGGCACACTGCCGCCTTCTCGCAGATACAGCGGCGGCTTGCCGAAGACCTCGGTCACGGCCGCATCCGTGGCGCGAAACGCGTCGGCCAGCACCGGCGATTGATCAGCCGGGGTATTCGGGCGATCCGGCGGCACCACGACGTAGGGGCTGCCGCTGTGCTGATCGATGATGCGGTAGGTCACGTCCTTGGGCATCCGCTCCTCAATGGTTTTGTAGAGCAGCGCGCGAATCTTTTCAGGCTCCTGATTGGAGACGAGACGGCAGCTCACCTTCACCATCGCCTTGCTCGGGATGACGGTCTTGGAGCCCTCGCCCTGGTAACCACCGCCGATGCCGTTGAAGTCCAACGTCGGCATGAAACGGATGGCCTCGAACGGGCCAAACCCTTCCACCGTGTAGAAGTCGGGGATGCCGAGGAACTGTTTATACGCCTCGGTATCGCTGCCGTATTTCTTGAGCTCGTCGCGCTCCCACTGTTCGACATCGAGCACGTCGTCGTAGAAGCCCGGCACGTTCACGCGGCCATCGGCCGTGTGCAGCGACGCGCAGAACTCGGTGAGCGCCTGAATCGGATTGCGCAACACACCGCCGTGCAGGCCGGAGTGCAGGTCCGACTTCGCCGTGGTGACTTCGAGGTCGAAGAGCACCAAACCGCGCAGGCCGCAGGTGATTACGACTTGATCGGCCGACGGGATGCCGGTGTCGGAAAGGAACACCAGATCGGCTTCGGCGAGGCGCTCCTGGTATTGCTCCAAAAACTTCGGGAAGCTCGGGCTGCCCATCTCCTCTTCGCCTTCCACCATGAAGGTGATGCGCAGCGGCAGATCAGGTTCCTTCTCAAGCAAAGCCGCGACTGCGGCGATGTGGGTCATGAGCGGACCTTTGTTATCCGCTGCGCCGCGACCGTAGAGGCGGTCACCGCGTTGTTCGGGTTCGAACGCTTCGGTTTCCCAAAGCTCCAGCGGATCGGCCGGCTGCACATCGTAGTGGCCGTAGATGATGACGTGCGGCCATTCCGGGTCTCCGCCACGGCTGGCCAAAATGATGGGATGCAGGTCGGTCTTCACGACCTCGACTTCAAAACCGATCGACGAGAACAACTCGTCGAGAAAGCCCTGGGCGCCCTTCATGCCGGAGGCAAAAGCCGAGTCGGCAGACACGCTCTGGTGCCGGATGAAGTCCTTCAGTTTTTCAACAGGATCAAACATGGGACCACGCTGACGCATCGCTACGAAAGCGGCTAGCATGAATAGCGTGAATCGCGGCGAAGCCTAGGCGATCCGCCACTCGCTCACGCTCGTAGCCACTACGGAAACGCTCGGTGGCTACGAGCGGAAGCGCGTGGATGGCGTCAGCGGCGCTCTGCCCTACGGCGTTCCGATTTCGCGTTGGGCCAGCGGCGGCGGTGCTTCGCCGGACTCGGCGGCTTCGATGCGCTTCTTGGCCTCTTCGTAGAGCGGCAGGTATTGCGGCGCGAGTTCGCTGAGCTTGCGGATGCGAGTCTCGTTGGACGGATGCGTCGACAACCATTCCGGCGGGCGGGCCCTGCCTTCGTTGGCCTTCATCATGCGCTGCCAAAAAGTCACTGCGGCGCGTGGGTCGTAACCGGCGCCGGCCGCGAAACGCAGACCCACGGCGTCGGCTTCCGATTCGTGCAGTCGCGAGAACGGCAACATCACACCAACCGAAGTGCCAACACCCAGCGCGGCACGCACGATGTTGCGTTTGTCGGAGTCGACGTCCTTTGCCTCCATCGCCACCTCCGACAGCGCAGTCGCGCCGACGGCGATCATTTGGTGCGACATACGTTCGCCAGAGTGTCGCGACGTGACGTGCGCAATCTCATGCCCCATCACCGCCGCCAGTTCGTCATCGGTTTCGGCGAGATAGAGCAGGCCCGTGTAAACGCCCACTTTGCCACCCGGGAGCGCGAAGGCATTCAGTTCCTCCGATTCAAAGACAACAAACTCCCACTTCGCGTTGGGCAGGTCGCGTCCGACACTCGCGGCGATGCGGCGCCCTACCCGCTCGACGCGGTCGTTGAGCATCGCGTTGTGGGACACATTTTCCTCCTGCTTGATCTGAGTAAACGCCTCCAAACCCATCTGCGCCTCCTGATCGGCCGAGACCAACAGCACCTGCCGCCGACCCGTTTCGGGCACGGTGGTGCAACCGGTCAAAAACAGGACAGCCGAAGCGAGAAGAGCGAGCAGACGCAGGGAGTTCATAAGCAAGCGAGTGGATATAAAAATGCGTGAGGCTGGCAATGCCTCACGCAGATGACCGACCAGGAATCGGTGGATCGGTTCTTAGTGCTTAAAGTGGCGGATACCGGTGAAGACCATCGCCATGTCGCGCTCGTCGGCGGCGGCAATGACTTCGGCGTCACGCACCGAACCGCCCGGCTGAATGGCGCAGGTGGCACCGGCGTCGGCCGCGGCGATCAGGCCATCGGCAAACGGGAACAGCGCTTCGCTGGCGACGACCGAGCCCTTGAGGTCGAGACCGGCCTCGCCCGCCTTCCACACCGCGATGCGCGAGCTGTCCACGCGGGCCATCTGGCCGGCGCCGACACCGAGGGTGCGCTCGCCTTTGCAGTAGACGATGGAGTTCGACTTCACGTGTTTGCCGATCTTCCAGCCAAACATCATCGACGCCCACTCATCGGCGGTCGGTTGACGTTTGGTGACGACCTTAAACTCCGCCTGCTTGCCGAGGGTGCGGTCACGATCCTGCAGCAACACGCCGCCGATGACGGAACGCACTTCCTGCAGCGACTCGGCACCGATGCCGTCCTTGGCGATCATGAGGCGCAGGTTCTTTTTCTTGGCAAAGATCGCGAGTGCCTCGTCGCTGAAGCGCGGGGCGATGATGACCTCGGTAAAGATGCCGGCAATCGTCGACGCGAGCTCGGGGCCCATCGTCTGGTTGACGATGATGATGCCGCCAAACGGCGCCTGCCGATCGGTGGCGAAGGCGTGTTCCCACGCCTCTTCCAGCGTGTCGGCGCTGGCCACACCGCAGGGGTTGGTGTGCTTGAGGATGGCGACGGTCGGACGCTCGAACTCGCCGATCAGGTAAGCGGCCGAGGTGATGTCCAAAATGTTGTTGTAGCTGAGCGCCTTGCCCTGGAGCTGCTCGAAGTGGTCGTGGAAGGTGCCGTAAAGGGCGGCCTTCTGGTGCGGGTTCTCGCCGTAGCGCAGCTCCTGCGCCTTGGAGAGATCGAGCGACAGCTTCTTCGGGAAACCGCTCAGCGCCTCGAGATCGGGCTCATCGGCATTGGCTTCAAGATAAGCGGAGATTGCCGCGTCGTAGCTAGCGGTGCGTTGGAACACCTTCAGCGCGAGCTTGCGGCGCAGGGAGGCGATTTTGCTGTCATCGCCGAGGGCTTCGAGCACCGCGTTGTAGTCGCCGGGATCGCAGACGACCGTGACGGCCTCGTGGTTTTTCGCCGCGCTGCGGAGCATGGACGGACCACCGATATCGATGTTCTCAATCGCCTCCTCGCGAGTGACGTCGGGCTTCGCGACCGTCGCCTCGAACGGATAGAGATTCACCACCACCAGATCGATGAGATCGATGTTGTTGGTTTTGGCGGCATCGAGGTGCTCGGCCTTGTCACGACGGCACAGCAGGCCGCCGTGGATCTTCGGGTGCAGGGTCTTCACGCGACCCTCCATCATCTCCGGGAAGCCGGTGTGCTCGCTCACTTCCGTGACGGGCAGCCCCTTCTCCGCCAGCAGCCGTGCCGTGCCTCCCGTGGACAGCAACCGATAGCCGTGTTCCTTCACCAGCGCGGTGGCGAAGTCCGCCAGACCGCTTTTGTCACTCACCGAGAGTAGCGCCAATTTTTCCATGGAAAGGCCGTTGTGCGGGGCGGGCAAATGGAGGGCAAGACCGGAGTGGAAATGCCCTAGGGTGTGTCTGGGAAAGGCGAGGAGCCAGCGTGAGTGGGAAAAGGGGCTCGCGCCAGGCGGCCGCGACGGAGGTGGCCCAGAGGGCCATGCCGTCGTGGGCAACGCCGCGCCAGCCTCTTTTCCCGCTCACCCTTCGGGCTGGGACGGAGCCCGTGGAGGCCGGCGTTGTCGCCGAGGGACAGTGCCCATGGGCACAGTTCCCTCGGCTCCGCCTTGCCCTCCACGGGCTGCGCTCCCAGCGATGGTTCCTCGCCTTTCCGAGACACACCCTAGCGCGAAGCGTTCAAACCATGGACGGCGGGACCACTCCTCCGCAGGTTTTTAACGCAAAGGCGCAAAGGGACGCAAAGACCGCCAAGAAGACCAAATCGCTGAATGCTTCTAAGCCCGTCAGTGACCGCCGTCCGCGCCGGGGATCACGAGATTGTGGTGAAACCAGTGATGCACGCCGTCGTTGCCGCGCACGATCGTCAGCACGCCGAGCACGATGAGCAGCAGGCCCGCCGCGTGCATCAGCCAGGCGCGTCGCCGCGTGCCAAGTTTGGGCAGCAGCCACGCCGTCGCCGCCAGCCCGGGCAGCGTCGCGAGGCTGAAGAGCAACGCCCCCGCCACCACCGTCTCCACCGAGCGGGTGGCCACGAGGTAGAGCAGCGCCGCCCACGACAGCCCGCACGGCAGGAAACCGTTGATCCAGCCGATGAGCAGCCCCTTGAAGGCGGACCGACTGCGACCGAGTCCGCTCAACACGCCACAAGCGCGCGAGCCTTGCCACCATTGTTGAAAGCGCGCCGGCAAACGCCGACCCAACAGCTGCGCCAGGCCCAGTGCGATCATGAGCAACCCCACCACCCACGCGATGATGTCGCGCAGGGCGTCGACCGGCGTGCGACTCTCCAGCCACTTCATCGCCGCGAGCACCGCGATGCCGACAAAAACGTAGGCGATGCCCTTGCCCAGTTGATACGAAATCTGTCGCGCCCACCACGCGCTGTGTCCGCCTTCGCCGCTCCCGGCAGCCAGCGCAAAGGCACCACACATGCCGATGCAGTGCCCGGTGCCCAACAGGGCAAGCAACACGACGTGGAGCAGATCAGCGAACATATCGCCGCACCCTCTGCTTCCTTCCGCCCAGCGCAATGGAATTCCCTGCGAAACCCGGTTGCATCACACGGCGGGCTTAGTCCTGTTGAGGCCGTGCCCGTCTCGCAGGAACTCCCCGGCCTCACCGCCCAGCTCGATCGCCTCGTCTATCACCACGGCGGCCCGAGTCTGCCGCCCGACAAACCACACGCGTTTGTCTACTTCGTGACCATCCGCAACCTGTCGCCCACCACGGTCGAGTTGCTCGGCCGCAAATGGGTCGTTGAGCAGTCGGACGGCGAACGCCTTGTCATCGAAGGCGACAAGATCGTGGGCGAAACCCCGCGCCTCGAGCCCGGCCAATCCTTCACCTACAACAGCTACCACGTGACCGGCTGCGACGCGCGCGTGATCGGGAGTTTTCACGGGATCACGGCCAACGGTTCCCGCGTTCATGTCATCCTGCCCCCGTTCGACATGACGGTCCCGGGCTCCCCGACCGAAGACTGATTTCCCCTCGGCCGCCCCTTTCGGCGCCACCAAGTTGAACTTGCACCGGGCTGGCGCAGGGTTCTGGCTGACCGTTTACACAATGAAGTTGCTTGATCTCAACCGCCACGGCGGCATCGGTGCCAACGCACTATTCGTCCAGATTGGCGGAGTTAACCTGCTGATTGACAGCGGATTGCACCCTAAACACGTGGGGCGCGCCGCCATTCCCGACTTCAAACAAATCCGCGGCGAACGGGTGGACCTCATCGTCATCACGCACTGCCACCTCGACCATATCGGCTCGCTGCCGGTCGCCATGCGCGAGTTTCCGGACGCTCCGGTGGTCATGTCGGCCTCCTCGCGGATCCTCATTGAGCGCATGCTACACAACTCCGCCAACGTCATGAAACGGCAGAAGGCCGAGCAGGACATCCCGGAGTATCCGCTTTTCACGCACGAGGAAATCGACCGCTGCGCCAGTCGCATGGTAGGCCTCAATTTCGGCCTGGCCAAGAAGGTCAACGGCATCAATCCGCGCGACGAGATCGAGATCATGCTGCACCCGTCGGGTCACGTGGCTGGTGCCGCCGCCCTCGAGGTGCGCCACAAGCACCGCGGCATTTTCTTCACCGGCGACGTGCTGTTTGACGACCTGCGCACGCTGCCCGGCGCCAGGTTCCCGACCGGTCACTTCGACACCATCGTGACCGAAACCACGCGCGGCCTCACCGATCGTCCGGCTGGCCAGGAGCGCGTGCATGAGGTCGAACGTCTCATCAAGTCGATCAACGACACCATCGGTCGCGGCGGTTCCTTCCTGCTGCCAGTCTTCGCCCTCGGCCGCATGCAGGAGATTCTCACCATCATGCACGACGCGCGGAAGTTCGGCAAATTGGTCGACTGCCCGATCGTCGGTTCCGGCCTCGGTCTCGATCTCTGCGACTACTTCGACGAGATCCGTCGCAAGACGAACCACGTGCAGTTCAACCGCGCCATCCTGAAGGAGCTGAAGCTCAAGTCCCTGCCGCGCAAACTGACTCCCGGCAAAGACCCCGAGCGCAACGCGCTCTACATCGTGAGCTCCGGCATGTTGGTGGAGAACACCCCGAGCTATACCCTCGCCTCTGGTCTGCTCGGTCATCACCGCAACACGATCGGTTTTGTGGGTTACTGCGACCCCGATACGCCCGGCGGCGCGCTGCTGGAATCGCACCCCGGCGACGACTTCATTTTCGAAACCCTGCACGTGCGCTCCCGCATCAAGGCCCGCGTGGAGAAGTTTGAGCTCAGTGGCCACGCCGAGCGCGAGGAGCTGCTGGAGTTCTCACTACAGGCCGAACCGCGCACCGTGGTGCTCACCCACGGTGATCCGGAAGCTCGCGGCTGGTTCGCCCAGCAATTCGCCGAGCGCGACGACCGCATCAAAGTCCTCGATCCCAAGCCCGGCGAAACCTACCAGGTTTAAGCCTGGTCGAGTCGGACCAACGAGCCCGCCGCGATCAGATCGCGGCAGAGGTGCAGCTCAGAAAAACTCCACCCCGTCGGGCGGGCCGTAGTTGTCCTGCAGCGCCGTCGGCGTGAACAGACCCGGCGCGAAACTCAAGCCGAGCGCCGCGCCGTTCACCTCGAAGCGCACCTTGTCGCGCGTCGCTTCGTCGCGCACGTCGATCGATTTCACGATCCATTGCTCGCCGAGTTTTTTCAGGTCGAGGACAGTGAGTTTGCGCAGCGGCTCTTCGTCGCCGTCGAGAATCACCGCCTGCATCAAGGCATTAAAATTGGCGTCGAGATGCAGCCGCACCCCGCCGATCTCCGGATGGGCCGCGGCGAATTCATCCGGTGGATACATCAGGAAGGCGTGCACCGCCCGCCCGCGCACCTGCGTCACGCCTTCAAACACAAAATCGTCCCAGTAGGTGAACGGCATCTGCAGCTCGAACATCGACAGGCCGGTGCCGGCCAGCGGATCCAACAGGGTCGTCGGATCGAGTGCCTCCACCGTGCTGGTGCCGCCGATTTCCGGCGGCGAGAAGCGCCAGGACTGCGGCTGCGGACCGTTCTGCCCGAGCAGGCGGTCAAGAGTCAGGCGCGTGTCCGGCCCACGCAGCTCCGCGCGAAAGAGCGGGCCGATCGCGTTGCGTGAGCCCCACATGCGGCCCTTGACCACCGACGCTTCACCGCGCCGCGGCAGCACGTGCAGATCAAAATCGAGGTAGTAGTCTCCGGCGATGCCGAGGCTGCGGAACTGCGCCATGATTTCGACGCCGCGCGCCGGGTCGGCCTCGTCGGAGAGGTAGCGCGGGCGCAGCCGGTTGCCCTTGTGTTGCGCCTGCAGACTCAAGGCCAGCACGGCGAGGCCACAAAAAAGGCAGACCGTGCGAACGGCCTGCCGAAAGAAACTCGCGGGGCAACGCTGCATGCGCGCCAAAGACTCGCGAATCAGGGTTGGGGTTCCGTGGTCGCCGGAGCGGCGGCGGCATCATCGAACGTGGTGGCGGGAGCCTCGATGGTCGGTAGCGCGGAGCCGGCTTCAGCCGCGGCGTGGTTGCGCACGTAAATGTGGGCGAGATACAGCACGAGGCTCAGCACAAAGAAAGCGACCGCTCCGCGAATGGTAGCCGTGGTCAGCACGTTGCCGGTGTCAGCACCAAAGGTGGCTTCAGCCGCGCCACCACCGAGGGCGGCACCCATGCCACCGTCGTTTTTGGCCTTCTGCATGAGGACGAGCAGCACCAGCGCGACGGAGACAATGATGAGGATGAAGGTGAAAATCGCGATCAGGAGATTCATGGAAAAGGGTTAACTGAGCAGTTCTGCCCGGGGCTTGTCAATGCCCGGGGCGGATGGGGTTTAGGGATGTAAAAAGTGGATACGGGAGTCGCGCGGAACCAAGTGGGCGAGGCGTCCAGCCTCGGGGCGAGTTTGCCTCTCGGTTCACCGCGGCAGGGATGCCGCGGCCACGACGGCGAGACAACTCAGGCTTCGACGCCGAGTTTTTCGAGGATGCGGGCGAGGTCGTCGTTACCAGCGTATTGGATGACGATCTGGCCCTTCTTGGGCGTGTGTTTAAGCGCTACGCGGGCTCCGAGGTGCGAGGTGAGCTTTTTCTCGATGCCGTTGATCGCTGCGACCTCGGCGGCGGTGCCGCCCTTCTTGGCCGCTTTTTTGGAGCTGCTCGCGCTGCCGGACTTTTTGTCCTGCACCAGCTTTTCGGTGGCGCGGACACTCAGGCCGTCCTCGATCACGCGGCGGGCGAGGATGGCGCGCTCGGCCGGTGCTTCGATACCGAGCAATACTTTGGCATGGCCAAAACTGAGGATGGACTTGGCGACGTAGCCCTGCAGTTCCGCGTCGAGCGAGAGCAGACGCAGGGTGTTGGCGACCGACGCGCGGCTCTTGCCCACCCGATCGGAAGCCTGCTCCTGCGTGAGGTCGAAGTCGCGAATGAGGCTGGCGTAACCGTAGGCCTCTTCAATCGGGTTGAGGCCTTCACGCTGCAGATTCTCGATCAGGCCAAGCGCGGCGGCGGAGGCGTTGCTGGCTTCGACCACGCGGGCCGGAATGGTCTTCAGCTTGAGGACCTGATAGGCGCGCCAACGACGTTCACCCGCGATGAGCTCAAACTGCTTGTCCTTGATTTTGCGGACGACGATCGGCTGCAGCAGGCCCTCGGATTTGATGCTCTCGGCGAGTTCGTTGAGGTGCTCGGCCTGGATCTCGCGCCGGGCCTGATAGGGGCTCGGCTCGATGTGCGTGACCGCGATCTCTTCGAAGCCGGGCGTGGCGGGCGGTTCGGTGGTGGCCGCGGCGGCCGCAGCTTTGCCGCCCTTGCCGTCCTTCAGGTTGCCCACGGCTTTGGCAGCCGCTTGCGCGGTGGGAGATTTGGCGGGGGCGGCGGCAGCGATGAGTCCGCCGAGACCGCGACCGAGTCGGGATTTGGAAGAAGCCATGTGGGGGTTATTGAGCGCCGGGAATGAAGAGCGTCTGGCCGACCTGCACCTTGCGCGGATCGGTGATGCGGTTGGCGTTTTGAATGTCTTTAACGGTCGAGCCGAAGCGCGACGCGATGCTCGAAAGTGTATCGCCCTTCTCCACCGTGTAGCGAATGCCCTCCTTGGGGAAATCGTCATTGAAGGTCGGCGCGGTGACCTGGCGGCGAGCGTTGAGGTCCTTGGCCAAACCGTCCATCGACACATTCACCTGGCGAGCCAATTCCTGCACGGCCTTCGCGGCCTGCGCGCGGGAGGTGGCGTCGCCGCTGGAAATCTGCTGAGTGAGCTCGGCCACAGCGTCGTTGAGCTGGCGCACGGTGGCGTAGGTGCTGTCGAGACCGTCCGTGGCGGAAAGCAGGCGGGCGTTCTCGCGTTCGAGTTGTTCGATCCGCAGCGCCATCTGCCCCACTCGCTCAACCAAGATGCGCACGTCTTCGCGCAGACCGGCGACCTGAGATCCAAGGTTATTTTGGGCAGGATATTGAGCCCAACTCACCGCACATAGGGTGAGAGACAGCAGGCCGATGAGCGCACGTTTGATCATGGTCGCGCAGCTTGGGAAAAAGCCCGGTTGAAAACAAGCGGCTAAGTCGATTGGCGACGCACGAGTTCCGGCATGGGCTGCGAGGGCAGCAGCAGACCGGTTTCGAGCGGGAAGCCGCGCAGGAAATCCGTGGCCGGCATCATGCGTCCGCCAGGACGCTGCAACTCCAACAACCGTAGCACGCCCTGCCCGGTCGCCACGGCGAGCGCGCCGTCTTGCAAGCCAAGCACCGTGCCGGGCGCGGTATTGGCGGTGGCGGCATCGGTGGCTTCGGCGCGCCCGAGTTTTACATCCTGACCGTTGATCGCCACCCGCACGCTGGGCCACGGGAACAGACCGTTCACGCGGGCGGCAAGCACACCGGCGGGCGCGGTGAAATCGAGCACGCCATCGGCTTTGGTCAGGCGACGGCAGAAGGTCGCCGCGCCGTGGTCCTGCTCGACAAAATCTAGATCACCGGCCGCGAGTGCGGGCAGACCGCGCGCGACCAGCGGCACGCAGGCGGCGGCGAGTTTGGCCTCGATATCGAGCGCGGTGTCGTGCGGTCCGATCGCGACGCGTTCCACGTCGGCCACCGGTCCGGCGTCGAGTTCGCGCACGATGCGCATGAGCGCCACGCCGGTTTCGGCGTCGCCGCTGAGCACTGCACTTTGAATCGGCGAAGCACCGCGGTAGTTGGGGAGCAGCGAGGCGTGGAGGTTGAGGGTGCCGAGGCGGGGCGTGTTGATGAACTCGTCCCGCAGGATGTGGCCGTAAGCCATCACGAGGGCGACATCGGCTTCGTGCCGGGCGAGCGCTTCGCGGGCGTCACTGGTGAGCTTGGCGGGCTGATACACCGGCAGTCCGCGCTCCAGAGCCCAGGTTTTGATGGCGTTGGCCACGACCTTCTGGCCGCGACCGACGGGGCGGTCCGGTTGAGTGAAAACCGCAACCACGTCGACGAGCGCGGCGCCCTCCCCGACCAGCCAGTTGAGCATGGGCAACGCAATCGCGTCGGAGCCCATAAAAACGAGACGCAAGCGATCAGTCTTCAATCTTCGAGGGTATCAAAGTCGTCGCCAAATCCACCCCACTCCGGTTCGTCCGGCGCATCGGCGCGTTTCGGTTTCAGCGGACCATGGCCGCCGCGGTCCTTGTGGCGCTCCTTGCCCACGAGGTGGAACACGATCGGGCAGCCGCCGAGGTCGAACTCCTTCACGATGCCGGATTCGAGGTAACGACGGTAGCTGTCGGGCAGGCGCTCCTCGCGGTTGCAGAAGATGCGGACACGGAACGGGCGGTTGCCGGTCTGGGTGGCGTAGTAGATCTTGAAACGACGGTTGGCGATGGCCGGCGGTGGCGTCTTTTGAATCAGTTGCTCAAGCAACGCGTTGAGGCGCGAGGTCGACATCTTGGTGTCGAGCAAGCGGTTCATCTTCGCCGCGTAGTTGAGCATGCGGTCGATCTCGAAATCGGTCTGGGCCGACACAAAGACGACCGGCGAACCGGCGGTGAAGAAGAGGCGTTCGAAGAGCGCTCGCTCGTATTTTTCGCGGTAGTCGCGCTCGTTTTTGTAGAGCTGCGTGCTGGGGTCGTCGCGCTTGAAGGATTCGAGCACGAGGTCCCATTTGTTCACCACCACGATGATGGGCTTGTTCTCCTTCACGGCCTCACCGGCGATGGCTTTGTCCTGCTGGGTGATACCGTCGAACGCGTCGACCACCATGAAGATCACGTCGGCGCGCTGGATGGCATCGAGCGAACGCAGCCGGGAAAAATATTCGACCGGCGAGGCGAGCTTGGTCTGCGCCTTGATGCCGGCGGTATCGATGAGTTTGAAGTCAACCAGCTTGCCGTTGCGGGTCTTGAATTTGAAGGGCAACTCCACCGCGTCGCGCGTCGTGCCGGGGGTGGCGCTCACGATGAGGCGGTCGCTCTTCAGCAGCCGGTTGCCGAGGGAGGATTTGCCGACGTTGGGGCGACCGATGAAACACACGCAGAGCGGATCTTCGGCGGTTTTGTCGTCACCGGTGTCGGTTTCCGGCGCGGGCCCGAGGCGCTCGAGGATGGCTTCGCGCAGGTCGGCTTCCCCTCGTCCGTGCTCGGCGGATACGCGGCAGGGTTCGCCGAGGCCCATGCGGTAGGCTTCGGCGAGGTCGACCTTGTCGTCGTCGAAGTCGGCTTTGTTGACCACCAGCAGCACGTCTTTCTTGGAACGGCGCAGCATCTGGCCGATGCGGGCGTCGAGCGCGGTCACGCCGTCGAGACCGTCGATCACAAACACGATCAGATCCGAGGCCGCGATGGCGAACTCGACCTGGCGTTCGGAGGCGGCGGTAAGTTCGGCCGTGCTCTCGCCGCCGACCAGACCGATGCCGCCGGTGTCGAGCAGCGTGTAAGCGCCGTCGGCAACTTCGTGCGACACGACATCACGGGTGATGCCGGCCTGGTCGTGCACGATGGACACGCGCCGTCCGACCAGACGGTTAAAGAGGCGGCTCTTGCCCACATTGGGGCGGCCTACGATGGCGACAGCGCGTGACATGATGGAATGAGAGAAAACGAGGGTGGAAACGAACCGAAGGAGTTTAAAGCCGCGAAAATCGCGGAGAGGTGCGGGCGCTCGGAAGAGCGGACACCTCTGCGCGTCTCTTCGCGGCCTGCGCGGTTAAGTCAATGACTTGCTGATGGGCTCAGGTCGAGACCTTGCCCTGCTGCTGCCCGGCGACGAAGCGCTCCATGCGATCACAGGCATCGATGAGCTGCTCGTAACCGGTGGCAAAACAGGCGCGCACATGGCCAGAGCCGTTGGTGCCGAAGGCGGTGCCGGGCACGACCGCGACCTTTTGTTCCTTGAGCAGCCCTTCGGCGAAGGCCTTC
This sequence comes from Actomonas aquatica, assembly GCF_019679435.2. Classification (NCBI taxonomy): domain Bacteria; kingdom Pseudomonadati; phylum Verrucomicrobiota; class Opitutia; order Opitutales; family Opitutaceae; genus Actomonas; species Actomonas aquatica. The sequence continues at coordinate 555,461 of NZ_CP139781.1, read as the reverse complement.
TCATTGAGCCCCGAGCTCGTGACCTGCGGGAACGCGTAGAACGATCCGCGCGGCGAGTGACAGGTGAGCCCGATCTCGTTGAAGCGGCGCACCACCAGATCGCGGCGGCGATGGTATTGCTCGCGCATGCGGGCGACGGCTTCCTCGCCATTGCGCAAGGCTTCGAGGGCCCCCTCCTGGGCGATGATGGAGGCGCACATCATGGCGTATTGGTGGACCTTCATCATGGCGTCGATGAGGACCGCGGGACCGCAAGCGTAGCCGATGCGCCAGCCGGTCATGGCGAAGGCTTTCGAAAAGCCGTGCAGGAAGATGGTGCGCTCGGCCATGCCCGGCAGTGACGCGATGCTGACGTGTTCGCCCTCGAAGGTGAGTTCCGAGTAGATCTCGTCGGAGAGCACGAGCAGGTCCTTTTCGCGGGCAAAGGCCGCGATGCGCTCGATCTGCTCACGCGTGCAGGTGCCGCCGGTCGGGTTGCACGGCAGGTTGAGCATGAGGATCTTCGCGCCGGGTTGCCAGGCGGCCTCGAGGGCCTCGGCGGTCAGGGCGAAGTTGTCCTTGGCGTAAGTCGGCACCGCGATGGCTTCACCGTGGGCGAGCTGAATGCTCGGGTGATAGGAAACGTAACACGGTTGGTGATACATCACCTTGTCGCCCGGATTGATAAAGGCGCGGAAAGCGAGATCGAGCGCTTCGGAAACGCCCACCGTCACGATCACCTGATCGTCGGGCCGATAGTCGACGCCGAAGTGTTTGGCGACGTAGCGGGAGATCTCCTTGCGGAGCTCCGGCATGCCGAGGTTGGACGTATAGTAGGTCTTGCCGCGTTCGAGAGCGTAGATGGCGTGCTCGCGGATGTGCCAAGGCGTGGTGAAATCGGGTTCACCAACGCCGAGGGAAATCACGCTCGCGTCGCCCTTCATTTTAGCGACGAGTTCGAAGAAATCGCGGATGCCGCTCTTGGGTAGCGTGGAAACGTGTCCCGCCACCCACTTGGAGGGATTGCTTTGCATGGCTGTAAAGGTCGCGCGTTAGGGCGCGACGTTGAGGCGGTGGCTGGAGCTTTCCTCGGTCTCAAGCAGGAAGCCCTGATCCTTGTAGCGACGCAGCAGGAAGTGCGTGGCGGTAGAGAGGACACCCTCGATGCTGGAGAGTTTTTCCGAAACGAACGCGGCGACGCTCTGCAGCGAACGGCCGCGCACGATCACGAGCAGATCATAACCACCCGAAACGAGCAGGCAGCTCTTCACCTCGTCGAAACGGCTGATGCGCTGAGCCAGGCGGTTAAAACCACCCTCGCGCTCCGGCGTGATGCGCACCTCGATCACGGCCTCCACGGCTGCCTCGGCTGCGGCCTCGCGCGAGAGATCGAGCACCGGACGCCAGCCGAGTAAGATTTTATCTTTTTTCAGCTGCTCCAGGTGCTGTTCGACTTCGGCTTCAGACAACCCCGCCACTTGGGCCATGTGGGCCGTGGACAGGCTGGCGCCTTCGAGTAACAGCTTGAGAACAGGATTCATAGGGGCGGCCATCTTCGGGCCGCATTTACATTTTTCCAGCGAATAAACGAACAATGCCCCTAAAGGCCGCTTGAGGAAAGCCGATGGCGAAAGGAGCCCCAAGCGCTCCACTCCGATGAAAATCCTGATCGTAGAAGACGACGATATCTCCCGCGACACCCTCAAGCAGATCTGCGAAACCAACGAGAGTTGGGAGGTCACGGTGGCGGAAAACGGCGCGATCGCCTGGTGGTTGCTCAGCGCCCCGGATGGTGAGGCCTTTGACCTAATGATCACCGATTTGGACATGCCCGTCGGCGGCGGTTTGGATCTTATCAAACGAGTGCGCAACAACCGTTCAATGAGTGGGATGCAAACCCTCGTCTGCAGCGGCAACAAGGACCGGGATCTGGTGCGTGAGCTCATCCGCCTCGGCACCAACGGCTACATTCTCAAGCCCTACGAGGCCCGGGCCGTGCTCGACAAGGTGAACGCCCTCACCGCCAGTAAGACCCACCGGAAGATCGACATCGCGCTCGGCGCCGGCGACTGAGACGACCGGCCGCAGAAGCCGGAAAGGCCCCGCCCGACGATTCGCCATCGGGCGTGATTGGGAGTTGGAATTGCGCGAGCGCCTACCTTAGCTCTGCGGTTTCGTCCCTTTTCAACCGCATGTTCGAGACCCTCAGTGACAAACTTTCCTCGGCGCTGCGCAACTTGCGCGGTGTCGGCAAGCTCAGCGAAGACAACATGGCCGACGCCCTCAAAGAGGTGCGCACGGCGCTGCTTTCGGCCGACGTTCACTTCAAGGTTGCCCGCCAGTTCGTCGACAAGGTGCGCGAAGAGGTCATCGGCAAAGACGTGCTCAAGGGCGTCACCCCGGGCCAGCAGATCGTCAAAATCATCCACGATGAGTTGGTCAAACTCCTCGGCGAGGGCGAGACGCAGCTCAATCCGAAGAAGCCGCTCAAGGTGATGATGGTGGGTCTGCACGGCTCAGGTAAAACCACCTCCAGCGCGAAGCTCGGTCGCCTGCTCAAGAAGCGCGACTACGCCAACCCGCACCTCGTGGCCTGCGACGTTTACCGCCCCGCCGCCATCGACCAACTCGAGATTCTGGCCAAGGCCAACGACCTCGGCTTCACCTGCGACCGCGATTCCAAGGACGTGCCCGCCATCGGTCGCGCCGGTCTCGCCGCCGCCAAGGCCGCCGGCTCCGAGCTCATCATTTTCGACACCGCCGGCCGCCTGCAGATCGATCACGACCTCATCGAGGAGGTGAAGCGTCTGCGCGACACCGTGCAGCCCGACGAGGTCATTCTCGTCGCCGACGGCGCCCTCGGTCAGGAAGCCGTCAACGTCGCCAAGGCCTTCCACGACGCCCTCAACCTCACCGGCCTCATCCTCACCAAACTCGACGGTGACGCCCGCGGTGGTGCCGCCCTTTCGATCAAGTCGATCACCGGCGTCCCGATCAAATTTGTCGGTCTCGGCGAGAAGGTGGAGGAGTTTGAAGTCTTCCACCCCGACCGCCTCGCCTCCCGCATCCTCGGCATGGGTGACGTGGTCTCCCTCGTCGAAAAGGCCCAGGAGCACATCGATGAGAAGGAAGCCGAGCGCATGGCCGAGAAGCTGCGCAAAGCCGACTTCAACCTGGAGGACTTCCTCGCCCAGATGCAGCAGGTGAAGAAGATGGGCTCGATGCAGAGCATCGTCGGCATGTTGCCCGGCATGAACAACGTCGAGCTCGACGACAGCGCCGACAAACAGATGAAGCGCACCGAATCGATCATCCTCTCGATGACGATCAAAGAGCGCCGCAATCCGCAGATCCTCAACGGCAGCCGCCGCATGCGCATCGCCAACGGCGCCGGCGTGAAGGTCGTCGAGGTGAATCAGCTGCTGAAGCAATTCCAGCAGATGCAAAAGATGATGCGGATGATGAAGGGCTCCAAGGGCCGCAAGATGATGAAGCAGATGAAAGCCATGGGCGGAGCCGGTGGCGCCGGCGGCATGCCGGGAATGCCTGACTTGGGCGGAGGCGGCGGTATGCCCGATCTCGGCGGTGGTGGTGGCCGCAAACGCAAGCTCGGCCGCTGGTGATCGTAGCTCGATCCGCGCTCTAAGGCGCTGAAGCGAGTCTGGACATTGCCGTTATAACATCCGTTATTCCTTGCATGTCCTACACCACCAAAGTCCGCAAAATCGGCAATTCCCTCGGCGTCATCCTCCCCAAGGAAGCTTTGGCGGAGCTGCAGGTGGAGGAAGGCCAGGCCCTCTACCTCACCAAAGCCCCCGACGGCGGCCTGCGCATCACCGCCGGCGATGAGGAGTTTGGAAAATCCATGGAGGTCTTCGAGAGCCTCAATCGTCGCTACCGCAACGCTCTGCGTGAGCTCGCGAAGTGAAGGAGCCCTACTGGTTTTCACGCGCGGAGAGTTTGGCGCTGCATCGGCTCATGTTGGCCGACTACGGCGGTGCTAATGGTGTGCGGGACGAGACGATGCTCGAATCCGCTCTGGTGAAAGCGCGGAATCGTTTCCTCTACGGCGAGCACTCGATGGTCATATTGGCGGCCGCCTACACCGTCGGTGTGGTAAAGAACCACCCGTTCGTCGACGGCAACAAGCGGACCGGCTTCATGATCGGCGTCGCTTTCCTGGAGCGTAACGGCCGCCACTTCCACGGGTCCGAGGTCGACGCCGTGCTCAAAACCCTCGCGCTCGCCGCCGGCGAACTCGACGAGGCCGGCTACGCGCAATGGCTCGAAGAAAATTCGCAACCGGCGCGTTAATCGCTACATCCACCGCCACGGCACCTTCGCGCATGAGCACCCGCACCACCTACAAACCCGCCATCGCTTCGGCGGTCATCATTGCCAACATGATCGGCACCGGCGTCTTCACGTCGCTCGGCTACCAGCTGCTCGATATCAAATCGGGCTTCGTGCTCATCATGCTCTGGGTGGTCGGCGGTATCACCGCGCTGTGCGGTGCGCTCACCTACGCAGAACTCGGCGCCGCCCTGCCCCGCTCCGGCGGCGAATACAATTTCCTCAGCCGCATCTATCACCCGAGCGTCGGCTTCATCTCGGGCTGGGTGTCCGCTACCATCGGTTTCGCCGCGCCGGTCTCCCTGGCTGCGATCACTTTTGGCAGCTACCTGTCCGCAGCCATTCCGGGCCTCAACGCCAAGTGGTTGGCCGTAACCCTCATCGTGATCGTGACCATCGCCCACACCGGGCGCCGTAAACGCAGCAGCAATTTCCAAAGCATTTTCACCGCGGTGAAGATCTCCCTCATCGTGGGTTTCTGCGTGCTGTGTTGGATCATGGTCAAGGAGGTGCAGCCGGTGCACTTCGTGCCGGTCACCGGTGACGGCGGTCTCATGCTCAGCGGCGCGTTCGCCGTCTCGCTCATCTACGTGAACTATGCCTACACCGGCTGGAATTCCGTCACCTACCTGATCAACGAAGTCGACGACGCGCAGCGCAACCTGCCGCGTATCCTGATTTCCAGCACACTCACCGTCATGGTGCTCTACGTGGCGCTCAACTTCACCTTCCTGCTGGTCGCGCCGATGGACGCACTCGAGGGCAAGGTGGAGGTCGGCTACATCGCCGCGCAACACGTCTTCGGCGCGACCGGCGCATCGGCGATCAGTTTTGTGTTATCGCTGCTGCTCATCTCGACGGTGAGTGCCATGACCATCGCCGGGCCGCGCGTGCTGCAGGTCATCGGCGAGGACTTCGCTCTCTTCGGTCGCCTCGCCCAAAAGAATGAGGACGGCATCCCGTCGCTCGCCATCTACGTGCAGTCCGGCATCGCCCTGCTCTTCGTGATGGTTTCCTCGTTCCAGAGCATCCTGCTGTTCTCCGGTTTTGTGCTCAGCCTCAACACCCTGTTCGCCGTGTTTGGCATCTTTGTGCTGCGCCGCCGTCAACCGGACCTGCCGCGCCCGTATCGCACGTGGCTGTATCCGCTGCCACCGCTCATCTTCCTCGCGCTTACGCTGTGGAGCCTCATCTACATCGCCAAGTCGCAGCCGCAGGAAGCGCTCTTCGCCGCCGCCCTCGTTGCGCTGGGCGCGGGCTGCTATTTCGCAGCCCGCCGTTACAACGAAATGGTCAAGTGACCCCGTAGGCGCGCACGGCCTCGGCCACGCGCACGAAGCCGGCGACATTGGCGCCAAACGGATAGTCGCCCGGCCGGTGGTAACGCTCCGCGAAGTTGCGGCAGCTGGTGTGGATCGACGCCATGATGCGCTGCAGCTCTTCGTCGACTTCGTTGAAGCTCCAGGATTCGAGTGACGCGTTCTGCCGCATCTCCAACGCCGACACCGCCACGCCGCCGGCGTTGACCGCCTTGGCCGGGCCAAACGACACGCCGGCCTCCTTGAACGCGCTCACGGCCTCCGGCGTGCACGGCATGTTGGCGCCCTCGGCGACCAGCTTGCAGCCATTGGCGATGAGTTGTTTGGCGTCGTCGCCGTCCAACTCGTTCTGCGTCGCGCACGGGAACGCATAATCGCAGGCGACCGACCACGGTTTTTTACCGGGATGAAATTCAGCCCGCTTGCGAAACCGCGGATACTCGCTGAGCCGTTTGCGTTCGGTTTCCTTGAGCAGCTTGAGGCAGTCAAAATCCAGCCCATCCGGATCGACCACGGTGCCCCCGGAATCCGAGCACGCCACCACGGTCACGCCCAGGTCCTGCAGTTTCTTGATGCAGTAGAGCGCCACGTTGCCGGAGCCCGAAACCACCGCCCGACCCGAGTCGAGTTCCTCGCCGGCCGCACGGCGCATCTCGCGGGCGAAATACACCGTGCCAAAGCCCGTCGCTTCCTTGCGCGCCAGCGAACCGCCGAGTGACGCGGACTTGCCGGTGAGCACGCCCATTTCGTGGCGCTGGGTGAGTTTTTTGTATTCACCAAACAAATACCCGATCTCGCGCCCACCCACGCCGATATCGCCGGCCGGCACGTCGGTCATGGCGCCGAGATACCGAAACAACTCCGCCATGAAGGCCTGACAGAAGCGCATGATCTCTGTCTCGGACTTCCCTTTGGGATCGAAATCCGAGCCGCCTTTACCACCACCGATCGGCAATCCGGTGAGGCTGTTTTTGAAGATCTGTTCGAAGCCCAGAAACTTGATCGTATCGAGCGTCACCGACGGGTGAAACCGCAGCCCGCCCTTGTAGGGGCCGAGCGCGCTGTTGAAGCCGATACGGTAACCGCGGTTCACGTGCACGCGCTCCGCATCGTCCATCCACGCCACCCGAAAGATGACTTGGCGTTCCGGTTCACACAGCCGCTCCACCACGCCGAGCCGGGCGATTTCGGGGTTCTCATTCAAGACGGGTTCGAGGGATTCCATCACCTCGTGAGCGGCTTGAAGGAAAAGCGGATCGTGTTGATTGCGTTGGGTCAGATCACTCCAGACCGACGCAAGATAGGGGTTTTGCGGCGCTTCCATGATGGCGGCCATGCAATACCCGAAAAGCAGCCAACGCAACGGACGCGGCGAATTTTAGCGACGCGGCAACGGCGGCGGCAGCGGTTTGCGGGCAACCGGTTTGGGCAGCGGACAGAAGGCCCCCAGCAACACAAAACCCAACCCGAATCCGCCCAGCACGTAGTAGAGCCCCCGCATGTCAGCCGCCGTCATGCCCAGCTCCCGTTCCACCGTTTCGTCGAAGAGTTGCTCAATAGCGATGAAGTTGACCACCGCACTCATCAGCAGGGTCGCGCCGACCCCGATGCATCCCATCCGCAACATTCTGATCAACCAACGTGGCATGCCCCGGTTATGACGCGCTCCCCGCCCCCGGGCAATCCCGGTTTGGTGCCCGGCGTCCCGCCTCATTGCGCACTTTTTGGCCTAAATAATCCCGGTGAAAGACCGATGACATGGAAGAAGACGCCAGAGTCACCGCTCCAATTCGTCATGAAATGCACCGTGAAAGATTCCGCCCCCCTGAATCAGGACCGCCAATCCCTGACCGAGGAATGGCGCCGGGGGAAAATCACTACGCGGGAGTTTCATAGCCAGTGGGTGGCCATGGCCGTTCGGACCTCCTCCCGTAAACGCCCTGCCTCAACACCCGCCCAGCCATGATGATCCTTTCGAAAAACAATCCTCGCACCAAATTCAACCGCTGGATCCAGGAAAATCCCGTCGTGCCGTTTCAACTCGACGCCCCCAAGCGCCCGGCCGTCTTCCACAACCGCAATCGCGTCAAAGCGCTGACCGAAGAATCGGTCGCCGATATCTACGTGCTGAACCGCCCGACGCGCCCGGCCGCCTGAGTCGCCCCCTTCCCCTTTCGTTTAGCCACCACACCCTAGCAAGCCGGGGCACTTCGCGTGTCCCGGCTATTTTGTGCCCGGGTTTAAACCGCTGCTCAAGGTAGCGCTCGGCGCTCAACCGACAGCGCGCGACCGCTTGCCGCCCGCGGCGGAGGAGCCGCGGGCGGAGGCCAGATCAAGCGTCACCTCGGCGCCAAGCTTTTGAGAAAGGTCCGCCAGATTTACGAGGAGCGGGTTGGCCGGACACATGCGGTCGATTTCCCGCACGCCCGGTAGCGGCGGCAGGATGCGCGTCATTTGGTCGTAAATCGAAAAAAACGTCAGCGCGCCGAAACGCTCCCTCAGTTTGGTGGGGGCGCAGTGCATCAGGTTGGCGATGTCCTGCAGGGGGGAATCAGCCTCGAGATCGCCCCCGGTCGTGTTGGCCGCGTTCACGGCGGAAACCGCCTGCAAGATCAGCGATGGATCCACGTCGCCGGACGCGGAATACCCGTGCGCCTGATCGATGACCGCGAAGAGGTAGCCCCCCTCATGCAGGATCGCCTGCAACAAATCCCGCGGACTCGCGAAACACTGCAAGGTAAGCCCCAAGCGCAGGCAGACATGCTTCACGGCTTCATCAAAGAGTGGGTCCGCATCCAGCAACGCCAGTTTGCGTCCAAAATGGTGGCGCCCCGTGATCTCCACCTCCTCCTCTTCCGCGGCCTGCTGCAACAGCAAGCGGTAAGCCGGTATTATCTCGCTGCGCGCCTCGGGATGGCGCAGCGGGGCGAGAATCTGTTCAAACGCCGCCACATTGAGCTGATGGCTCCTCGTCGTGAGGCGCACCTCCTGGACCCCCGGGTAGCTGTAACCGAGCGCCCCGGTGGTGAGCACCACCACCTTCAGGCCTTCCAATCCCTGCGGCCGGTGCACCAGCTTACGGAGAAAGGTGCGGTTCCGATCCCGTTGCGCGCCCTGCAAATCGACGATGAGCAACGCGCAATCCTCCAACACGCGATCGGCCCCGAGAATCTCGATCAGTTCGGCCGACTCATACACGGTGCGCGGCACGCAGTGGACCTTGGCTACCAGCTCCAGCGAATAGATCACACTGCGGCTGGGAGACAAAATGCAGAGGCGTTGCCGGCGCTTGGGTCGCGGACGCTCGGCTGCGACGGTCGAGGGCGTGGTGACCGACTGGGAACGAGAACGGCGGGGCCAGAGTTTCATGGCGATTCCGGTGCGTCCGCCCACTTCTGGGAACAGCCTACCCCCTCACCAAGGCGGTGGACGGGCGTGCTTACCCATTGATCGCCCCGACCGAATGAGGTCGAAGGGATCTGGCAGAACTGGAGACGCTGAGAAGCAGGATGCATCGCATGAGGAAAGTCTTCATCGGACGGCCAGATCCGCTGAAAAGTGATAGGTCAGTGAGTCGAGGTGGCCTCTCTATCGTGTGACTTGGCCCCCAGCTTTAGCCGACCATTTGCAAAATAAGGCCCTGCCCCCATCGCGTAGTAGGGACAATATCCTAGCCAAATTCACCAAACTCATGCGCCACCGCGCTCGGATTCAACGCGGTCCTGCTTTCCCTCCCCGGTCGGACAAGCTCTAGGCGAGCTTGCCCTGCACCATCTTGCTGGCGGCGCCGAAGTCGATCAGGTCCGCTTGCTCATGCTTCTTCAGCACGCCCATCACCTGACCCATCTGTGCCCGGGAGGACGCGCCGGTGCTGGCGAGGGCCGCGTCGACAATAGCCTCCAGCTTGGCGCCGGTGATTTGGCTCGGCAGGTAAACCTCGAGAATCGCGATCTCCTTTTCGTTCTGCTCAACGAGGTCGGTGCGGCCGGCCTTGGCGAAATCCGAGTTGGCATCGCTGAGGTTCTTCACCGCTTTGCGCAGCGTCGCGACCGTGAGCGCGTCGTCGATTTCAGCATTTGTGTCCATCGCGGCGCGCTGGATGGCGGCGTCAGCGGTGCGCAGCGCGGTGGCTTTGGCCGAGTCGCGGGCCTTCATGGCGGCGATGATGTCGGAACGGAGGGTTTCGTAAACGGGCATGGGAAAATGGGACGAGGGTGGACGAATCGGAGAATCGAGAGGCGGGTGAGGTGCGGGCGCTCAGGGCAACCACGGGAACTTGCGCGCGTCGGGTTTACGTTTCTCGCGCTGGGCCGAGTGAAACTCTTTCGCCTCCTCGCTCATGTAATAAAGCAGCGTGGCGTTGCCGGCGAGCTCCTGCAATCCGGACTGGCCGTCCACATCGGCGTTGAACGCGGCCTTGAGGCAACGGATGGCCAGCGGGCTGTGGTTGAGGATCTCGTTGGCCCACTTCACGCCCTCCGCCTCGAGCTGATCGATCGGCACGACCGTGTTGACCAGACCCATTTCAAGCGCCTCGGCCGCGTTGTATTGACGACACAGATACCAGATTTCACGGGCCTTCTTTTGGCCCACGATGCGTGCGAGGTAGCTGCTGCCGAAGCCGCCGTCGAAACTGCCCATCTTGGGTCCGACCTGACCGCAGATGGCGTTGTCGGCCGCGATGCTCAGGTCGCACACGAGATGCAGCACGTGACCACCGCCGATGGCGTAACCCGCCACGAGCGCGATCACGACCTTCGGCATGGAGCGGATGAGCTTCTGCACATCGAGGATGTTGAGCCGCGGAATACCGTCTGCCCCCACGTAGCCGGCGTGACCGCGCACGCTTTGATCGCCGCCCGCGCAGAAGGCGTATTTGCCATCGGTGTGCGGTCCGGCACCGGTCAGCAGGACCACGCCCACCGAGGTATCCTCGCGGGCATCGATCAACGCCTCGTGCAGCTCAAAGACCGTCTCCGGGCGAAATGCATTCCGCTTTTCCGGACGGTTGATGGTGATCTTGGCGATACCATCGGCCTTGTGATAGAGGATGTCGTTGTAGTCTTTGACGACCTGCCACTTGGGGAGACTCATGCCAAATATAGTGCGCTCCGCGCGCCACTCGTCAACCGGCGCCATGCGCCCCATGGACAGAACATTAAGAATCCTCTTGGAGGCGGCGGACTCCTCCTCCATTGATGCGCAGTCCCATGAGTTCTGCTCACTCGCAAACCGCCGCCGGTTCCGGGCTTCGTAACAGTCTGGCCATCGGGGCCCTCGGAGTCGTCTTCGGCGACATTGGCACCAGTCCGCTCTACGCGTTGCGCGAGTCGATCGAACACCTCCCGGCCGCAGATCGCGCCGCCGGGGTTTACGGGGTGCTTTCGCTGATCTTCTGGTCGCTGCTCATCGTAGTGAGCCTCAAATACGCCACCGTGGTCATGCGCGCCGACAACCGCGGCGAAGGCGGTATCTTCGCCCTGCTCGCCCTCAGCGGCATGGACCGCACGCCCAAAGCCAAACGTTTTGTCACGCCCGGCATTTTTGTGGTCCTGATCGGTGCCGCCATGATTTGCGGCGAAGGTGTCATCACGCCGGCCATCTCGGTGCTCAGCGCCACCGAGGGCCTCAAAGTCATTTTACCTGCCGCCGGCGATTACGTGATACCCATCTGTATCGCGATTTTGATCGCCCTATTTTGGGTCCAGCAACGCGGCACGCACACCATCGGCGCTGTCTTTGGCCCGGTCATGTTGGTGTGGTTTTCCACGCTGGGCATCCTCGGTTTGGTCCGCCTATTCGATGCGCCGGAGGTGCTCGGTTCGCTCAACCCGATGCACGCGTTCGACCTGTTGCGCACGCATCCGGAATCGGTGACCAAGATTCTCGGTTCCGTCGTGCTGGCCATCACCGGTGTGGAAGCGCTTTACGCCGACATGGGTCACTTTGGCCGCTCCGCCATCCTCAAGGCCTGGTATGGCCTCGTGCTTCCCGGGCTCACCCTCAACTACTTCGGCCAGGGCGCCTACGTGATCGCCCACCCGACGGAGACCCACAACCCCTTCCTCGCTCTCGCCCCCGAAGGCGTCTTGCGCGGCGCCCTGCTCCTGCTCTCGCTGGTGGCTGCGGTCATCGCCAGTCAGGCGCTCATTTCCGGCACCTTCTCGCTCATTCGTCAGGCCATGCAGCTCGGCTTCTTCCCGCGTCTGAAGGTCCTGCACACCAATGCCGAACAACGCGGCCAGATCTACGTGCCCTTGGCCAACTTTGGCCTCGCCGCCGGCGCCATCACGACCGTGTTGCTGTTCCGTTCCTCCTCGGCCCTCGCCGCCGCTTACGGCATCGCGGTGACCGGCACCATGGCCGTCACGACCTTTGCCCTCTTCTTTGTCGCCACTCGCAGCTGGAAATGGAGCGCATTGCCGGCCGCCCTGATGTGCCTCGGGTTCTGGGCGGTCGACCTCGGGTTTTTCTTCGCCAACCTGCCCAAGTTCTTCGACGGCGGCTGGCTGCCCATCGCGATCGGACTGTCGCTGCTCGCCGTGATGGTGACCTGGAAAATGGGGCGCCTCGAAATTCAGGAAAAGGTTTACGGCGAGGCCATCGGCGGCATCGAACTCGGCGACATTGCCAAGAGCAGCCACATCGTGCGCGTGCCCGGCAGCGCCGTGTTTATGGTCGGCACCCCGCGCGGCACCCCGCTCGCCTTGCTCCATCACCTCAAGGCCAACAAGTGCCTGCAGGAAACGGTCGTGCTGCTCACCATTGTCACCGAGGAGGTTCCCACCGTGGACGACGAGGATCGCATGACCCTCGAGAGCCGCGGCAACGGCGTCTGGCGCGCCATCGGGCGCTACGGCTACATGGAGTCGCCCAACGTCGCCAACATGTGCGAACGCATCCGCGCGCAGGGCGTCGACGTGAACACGCAGAGCACGACCTTCTACTTCAATCGCGAGATGATCATCGGCGGCGGCACCGCCCGCATGTTCGAATGGCAAAAGGCACTCTACGCCTTCCTCAGCCGCAACGCCCGCCCAGTGAAGGACTATTACCAAATCCTGCCCACCCAGATCATCGAGATCGGCCTGCCGGTGCAGTTGTAGCAAACCCCTTGCGCGCAAGGGGCGTGCAGCCGTATCCGCTACATGGATTCGCTGCAGCTTCGCCCCTTCATCTCCGCCGACATCGATGCCGCCCTGACCCTCTGGCGGGCAACACCCGGAATCGGCCTGACATCATCGGACGAGCCGGATCAACTCCGCCAGTTCCTCCAGCGCAACCCGGGCTGTAGCTTCGTCGCCATCGACGCATCCGAATCCCTCGCCGGCACCGTGCTCTGCGGCCACGACGGCCGCCGCGGTTTTCTTTACCACCTCGCCGTGGCACCAGCCCATCGTCGCCACGGTCTGGGGCGACTGCTGGCCGAGACCGCGCTCGGTCGCCTGCGCCGCAACGGCATCACCCGCGTCACCGCGCACGTCTACGCCGCCAATGATGAAGGTAAAGCATTCTGGGCGTCGACCCACTGGCGCGAGCGCGTCGATCTGGTGGCGTTTCAGCAGGACCTCTGCTGATCCGTCGCTTTCCGCCCCGCCCCCTCGATGCGCTTTCTTTCCCCCGCCCTCCTTGCCTGCGTCTTCACGTCGGCACACCTCACCACCGCGACCGAACCCGAGCTGCTTTGGGAAACCAGCGGCCTCGCCGGTCCGGAGTCGGTCCTCTACGACCACCAACGCGAGGTGTTCTACGCCTCCAACATGGGCACCTGGGGCGAAGGTCAGACCCCGCACGACGGCTTCATCAGTCGACTCAGTTCCACCGGCGAAGTGCTAGATCTGCACTGGATCACCGACCTCGAAAACCCCAAGGGACTCGCCCTGGCCAATGGCCGGCTCTACGTCGGCGACGATCTCGGGCTCATCGAAATCGATCCCGACGCCGGCGCGATTGTGGCCCGCCACACGCCATCCAACGGTGCCGAAGCCGGCTTCAACGACTGCACCGCCGATCCCGACGGCAACGTGTTTGTTTTCAGCTACGCCGCCGCGACGATCTTCCGACTGCAGGCGGGGCGTCTCGATCCTTGGGTCGAGATCGACATGAGCGAAACCGGCGGGCTCAACGGTCTGCGCGCCGAGGCCGAACGCCTGCTCGTCGGCGGTTGGTCCTGGCGCGACGCGGAGGGCGTTGAGCAACTCGGTCACCTCACCGCCATCGCCTACGCGGATCGCCAACTACAGCGCATCGGCACCACGCCCATCGCCCACATCGATGGCGTCGAGCCCGACGGTCGCGGTGGCTATACCGTCACCGATTGGCTCACCGGCGAGGTGAAACACGTCACGTCCGACGGTCACCCTTCCCTGCTCATGACGCTCCCGCCCGGCACCGCCGATCACGACTACCTTATCGACCAGCAACTGCTCGTGCTGCCTCTGATGAAAGATGACGTCGTGCGCGCCTATCGCTGGGCGCCTTAAACAGTGCGATCACGCTCAATCAAGCTGACGCGGCAGCTCGCGGAACAGCCGTTTGCGTGTCGCCACATCGGCGCGACGATCCGTGCGCACTTCCAGCACCTGCATCCCGGCCGCAGGCAACGCACTCAGCGCCGCGCTGAGTTCCGCGCCATCGGCGATCAACCGATGCGCCACGCGGTGACCCGCACACAACGCCGCCAGATCGAGCTGCGGGGGAGTCGAAAAATAGCGCTCAAACGGTGGCTCGAATTGCGCTACTGGCAGGTGCCCAAAGATGCCGCCGCCATCGTTGTTGATGACGATCACCGTCAGACTGCCCTTCAACTCGTGCGCGATCTGCAGGCCATTGCTGTCGTGCAGAAAAGCCAGGTCACCAGTCAGCAAAACCGTCGGCGCCGTCACGCCATGCGCCACGCCAAGCGCGGTCGACAAGGTGCCGTCGATGCCGTTTGCGCCGCGGCTAAAGAAGACGCGTCGCCCGCGCGCCGACGCCGGCCAAAAATACTCCAGGTCGCGCACCGGCATGCTGTTGGCGACGCACATCTGCGCGCCGTCCGGCAAAGCCTGCGCCACGCGCCACGTCACTTCGCCTTCAAACAAGGTGTCACGCGTTTCGCCAAACCAGCCGTCAAACGCCGCCCGCATCCGCTCCTCCGCTTCGCGCCACGCCGCGGCCCAACTCGGATCCACCGGCGGCCGACCATCGATCACCAGCGCCGTCGCCGGAGCCTGGATCTCGCGGGTCTTGCCGTGCATGGCGTCGTGACTGCCCGCGCGTTCGCTCAACATCAGCATCTCGGCCTGCGACTGCTCCAACCATGCACGCAACTCCTTGCTCGTTGGCCAGGCTTCGAAAGCGATGACCATGCGTGGC
This sequence comes from Actomonas aquatica, assembly GCF_019679435.2. Classification (NCBI taxonomy): domain Bacteria; kingdom Pseudomonadati; phylum Verrucomicrobiota; class Opitutia; order Opitutales; family Opitutaceae; genus Actomonas; species Actomonas aquatica. Next base: position 540,453 of record NZ_CP139781.1, on the reverse strand, counting down.
GTGAGTTCGCGGGCGAGGCGTTCGTTGCGCAGGATGCCGTGGTAAGCCGACACCACGCATACGTCGTCCGGCGCGTAGTGCCGTAGTGGTGACAACGCATCCGCGAGAATCGGCCAGCCGGTCTGACGCGCGATGTTCGCAATCGCCTCCACGTAGGCGGCCTGATCGGCCGGTTGGGCCGGGCCGGCTACGATCACGCCCCGACTCGGCGTGCCGCGCTGATGCAAAACCAGTCCCGCCGGGCGCAGCGCCGGAGCTTCCGGTTGCGCCCAGAACGTGTCGTCGATCGATTCGGCCAGAGCCGCCGTCGCGCCATCATCCGGCAGGGGCGGCAGCGGATCCCGAAACGGCGCATTCAGTTGCACGACGCCACCGGCGCTGGCACGGGTCCACGCCTGGCGCAGCGTTTGCCGCAGATACCGCAGCAGTTCGAGCCGCGGCTCCGGCACGGCCAGTTCATGATACCACGTGGCGTAGCGGCCAAAAAGTTTATGTTGGTCGATGGTCTGGCCCGACGCGCAATCACGCATCTCCGGCGGACGATCGGCGCTCAGCACGATAAGCGGCACACCCGACTCATGCGCCTCGATGACCGCCGGCAAATAGTGCGCCGCCGCACTGCCACTGGTGCAGACCAGCACCACTGGACGATGTTGGGCGCGGGCCTGGCCGAGCGCGAAAAAACCGGCGCAACGCTCATCAAGCACGGGCACAGCATCCACTGCCGGATGCGCCGCGAGCGCCATCGTGAGCGGCGTCGAGCGTGACCCCGGCGAAACCACCGCGGTGCGCAGACCACAACGCACCAGCGTCTCCACGAGCACGGAGCTCCACAGGCTGTTGGGGTTGCGAAAATCGAGCGGGCTCATTGCGGCGGCTGCAGGGCGTTGAGCAAGGCTTGGGCTTTCAATTCGGTTTCGGCAAACTCCTTGTCCGGCTCCGATCCGGCCACGATGCCCGCGCCGGAATACAGCCGCGCCCGGTCGCCCTCCACGAGGGCCGAGCGGATGCCGACCAGGAACTCACCGCCGCCCTTGGCATTCATCCAACCGATCGCGCCCGCATACAGGCCGCGCGGAAAGCCTTCCAGATCGCGAATCGCCGCCACCGCCGCTTCGCGTGGTGAGCCGCCGACGGCCGGCGTGGGATGCAGTTGCGCAACCGCGTCGAGCAGGCGCACACCTTCCGGGAGGCGCGCCCGCACGGGCGTGTGCAGGTGCTGCACGTTGGCGAGCTTGCGCAGCACCGGCTCCGTCGCGTGTTCGACGGCGAGGCCCAGCGTCTCGAGTCGGCGTTTCACCGAATCGAGCACGACCTGATGTTCGTGCCGGTCCTTCTCGCTGGCCATCAGACTGGCCCCGGCCGCCGCATCGTCCATGGCGCCACGACCGCGGCGTATGGTTCCCGCCAATACATCGGCTTCGAGCACGCCCTGGCTTACGCGACCGAGCCGCTCCGGACTCGCGCCGATGAAGCTCTGGCCCTTGCCGTTGGCGACCGAGAACGCAAAGCAGTCCGGGAAACGCTGGCGCAGGCTGTCGAGCACCTGCAGCGGATGCAGCGCGGTGTCGGCCTGCAAATCGAGCGCGCGCGCCAACACGATCTTTTGAAATTCGCCCGCGTTGATTCGTTCCACCGCGGCGGAAACGGCACTGCGATAATCGGTCGATTCGCAACGGGTCCAGTGCCGCGGTTCGCGCGGCGCAGCGGCATCGGCGCCAGCGATACTGAACGCCCCGAAGCGCGCATGGGCACGCCAGACGCGTTCGCTCAGGGCCGCGAGATCGGCATCGGGCGCGACCGGCACATTGGCCACCGCGGTGGTGACGGCGCCGGCCCGTGCAACCTGCCAACGCGGCACGAAGGCGGTGAGTGACGGGAACGGTTCGCCCGCTTCGGCTTGGTCGCCAAAGGCCGCCGCGACAAACACGTGCGGACCGCCAAACGGCGCGTCGACCGGACCCACCGCGATGGTGCGGTCGAAGAGGTCGTCGGTCCAACGCTGCAGCTGCGCGAAGCGGTCGGCCCCCTCGGCCGTGAAGTGGGCGGCGATCTCGGCGCCGGCGATGGCCGTGGCGTTGGAAGGATGCTCGGCGTAAAAGTGCGGGTGCCCCGGTTCGTAGATCGCTTCGAGCACCGCGAGCGGATCGAGCGCATCGACAGTAATGCCGATGCTCACGAGCCGTTCACGGCCGTCGCGCTGCGCGGCGGCTTGGCATTGCGCGAGGAAAGCCTGCAGCGCTTCCGGTGATGCGTGATCAGCAGGCTGGAGCGGCAGGACTTTCATCGCACGGTCGCGGCAGACACGCCGAAAGGCTCAGCTTTTCTTCTCGGGCCGCGGGAACAGGATGCAGGTCTTCTCGACCGCGTTGCCGGTGAGGCGGTGATCCCACTCAAGTTGGCTCTTCCAGTCGCCCTCGGCGGAGTAGCCGAGCACGCCATGGATCTTGGCCACCGAGCCGGGGATGACCGCCAGCAGGAGCGACGCGCCCAGACGAAGCGCCTCGGCCATGGTGGCGAGGGCGGTGCGCAGCAGGGCTTGGTCGACGGGGTCCTCGGACTTGCCGAGTTTCCACGGCGCGCGCTGCTCGATGTAGGCGTTGGTCGCGGTGATGAAGGCGAAGGCGCGCTCGAGGCCCATGTTGAACTGGAACTCTTCGAACAACCCGATGACCTCGTCGCGGGTCTTCGGCCAGAGGGCACGCAGCGCAGCTTCGGGCTCCCCCTCGTCGGCGACGGCCGGAATGGTGGCGTCGGCGAAACGGTTGGTCATGTTCAACGTGCGGTTGACGAGGTTGCCGAGGTTGTTGGCGAGCTCGCTGTTGTAGCGCACGAGGAACTGATCGAGGGAAAAGTCGCTGTCCTGGCCGACGCTCATCTCGCGGATGAGGAAATAGCGCAGCGCGTCGACGCCGTAATTGTCCACAAACTCGATCGGCTCGACGAAGTTGCCGGTGCTCTTGGACATCTTGGAGCCGTTGATCGACCACCAGCCGTGGGCGAGGATCGACTGCGGGAGCTCGATGCCCGACGCCTGCAGCATGATCGGCCAATACACGGCATGCGGCGGGACGAGGATGTCCTTGCCGATCACGTGGAAGGTGGCCGGCCAGATGCCGGGTTTGTCGGCCACGGCCGAGTAGTAATTGGTGAGCGCGTCGAACCAGACGTAAGTCACAAACTCCGGATCGAAGGGCAGCGGGATGCCCCACTCGAGACGGTCCTTCGGGCGCGAGATGCAGAGGTCGTTGAGCGGCTCCGAGAGGAATTCGAGCACCTGCTTGGCGCGGTAGCGCGGGAAGATGAAATCCGGGTGCGACTTGATGTGATCGATCAACCACTGCTGGTAGGCACTCAGCTTGAAGAAGTAGTTGGACTCGGTGATCTCGGAGACCTCGCCGAAGATTTCCGGCCAGGTGCCGTCTTCGTTGCGGTCCTTCTCCTGCAGGAACTGCTCCTGGCGCGTCGAGTAGTAACCCTTGTATTCGGCTTTGTAGATCTCGCCCTTGTCGTAGAGCTTTTGCAGCAGCTCGCAGACGACCTGCTTGTGGCGGTCCTGGGTGGTGCGGATGAAGTCGTCGTTGGAGATCTCAAGCTTCGCACACATCTCCTCAAACTGCGGCGCGATCGAGTCGACGAAGGCCTGCGGTTCGATGCCCTTGGCGCGGGCGCTTTGCTGGATCTTCTGACCGTGCTCGTCGGTGCCGGTGAGGAAATAGACGTCGTCTCCCATCATACGGCGGAATCGGGCAATAACGTCCGTCAGCACCTTTTCGTAGGCATGGCCCAAGTGCGGCGAACCGTTCACGTAGTCGATCGCGGTTGAGATGTAGAAGGTCTTCATGAGGAGAGTCAGCCAACCAAAGCCTCCGGGGCCCGCTTGTCGAAGGTTTTGACGAGTCCGGATTCGGCTGGCAGCTCATAGGACGGTTGATCGGCAACCGTTTGCAACTGCGCCCCCGCGATTCTCCGCCATGTCTCCCCTCACCCGCCTGCTCACCTTCTCGGTCGTTGTCCTGCTGGTGTTGATCACGGTCACGCTCGGTGCCCAGGCCTGGCTGCGCCAGCAGGAGGTGCACATCCTGCGCTCCGCCAAGGCGGATCTCGCCGAGCAATTGCAGGCTGGGATCACGCTCACCGGCGGCGTCGACGCCACGTGGGACGAGGCCCGCCTGACGCGCCTCTCGCAGGTGACCGGCACCAGTTTGAGCGTGCTCGATCGCCCGCCGCCCGCCGCGGACGACGAGTTGGGTCCGTTTCAATTTTTCCAGGAGCTACCCGGCGAACGCTGGCTCGTGGCGGCCCATCCCGCGCCCGCCGGCACTCGCATCCACCGCCTCTTGCAGCGCGTCGTGCTGGCATTGGGCGTGTTTGCACTCCTGATCATGGCGGCCCTGGTCGTGACCGTTGGCATGCGCCCGCTGCGCGATCGCGAAACGCGCTCCCCCTTCGCCGCTCGCGAACGCGATATGCGCAGCCTGTCCCTACTCGCCCGCACTTCCCTGCGCCAACAAGCCGAGCTCGACCAGGAGCGCGACGAACGCATCCGCGCGGAGGCCGACGCCCGCCACCGCCTGCAACTGCTCAATCGGGCCCTCGAGGAAAAAATCCGCATCGGCCGCGATCTGCACGATGGCGTGATCCAGTCCCTCTACGCCGCTGGTCTCACGCTGCAGGCCGCACAACAACTCTCCACGACCGATTCCGCCCAAGCCGGCACCCGCCTGCAGAGCGCCTTGGAACTCATCAACCGCACCATCGCCGACATTCGCTCCTACATCGCCGGCCTATCACCTCGCCAAGTGCGCCGCGAAAGCCTGCACCAGGCCCTCACCGAAATCGTGGAGGAGCTGCGTGCTGGTCGTCCGCTCGAACTGGAATGCCAGATCGACGAACGCGTCTCCACCGCTCTCTCCGACGACCAACTCACCGAAACCACTCAGATCGTGCGGGAAGCAGTCAGCAACGCGCTCCGGCACGGAGGCGCGCAAAAACTCTGGCTCGCGCTGAACGCAGTCGATACCGGCGCCGAATTGTCGCTGCGTGACGACGGAATCGGCTTCGACCTCAACCAGCAGAATTCACCCCGCGGCCACGGCCTCGCCAACATGCAGGCTCGCGCCGAACGCGCCGGCGGTTCATTCGAAATGGTGAGCTCGCTCGGCGGCGGCACCGCCATTCGCGTCTCCTGGCCCACCGTTAACGCATCATGAATTCCGACTCCCCCACGTCCTCCGCGCCGCGCCCTGTTTCCGTCGTTATCGTTGATGACAGCGAGGTCGTTCGCGCCGGACTTTCCGCGTTGTTGGGCGCCTCCGCGCTGATCGAGGTTCTCGGCGAAGGTCGCGACGTGGCTTCGGGCTTGGCCGCGGTGGCGCAATACCGTCCCGATGTCGTCATTTTGGACATCCGCCTGCCCGATGGCACGGGGTTCGACGCCTGCCGCCGTATTTGTCAGTCGAATACCGAAACGCGCGTGCTCATCCTCACCTCGGTCGAGGACGAGGAAATGGTCGACAACGCCATCCGTGCCGGCGCCCACGGTTACTTGCTCAAGGAAATCAACGGCACCGCATTGATCGATGCGATTCGTTCGATTGCTGCCGGCAAATCGATCCTCGATCCGGCCATCACTGCCCGCGTGCTGTCGCTCATGCGATCCAACACCCCCTCAACCCGCACTCTGGTCGACAGCCTCTCCGCGCAGGAATCCCGGGTGCTCGGACTCATCGCGGAAGGCAAGACCAACAAGGAGGTCGCGATGGAGATGGGGCTCGCTGAAAAAACTGTAAAAAACTATCTCAGCACCGTCTTCGAAAAGCTTCACGTGACCCGTCGCACCCAGGCCGCTGCCCTCTATGCGCAGGCCCAAGCCGCGTCCCGCACCTAGGTAGAACTACCCCTCCCACCGGCGTCTAAGCACGCAATAAGTTTTGCTTTGTTTCCGACGAAAACTAAGGAGGATCCCCTAGCCAATGAAACTGAATGGGCCTAGAAAAATAGGGTCGTCCCTACTGAGAAACACTTGCGGTTCGACGCTAATCGAACTGGCCCTCGGTGTTACCGTGATGTCGGTGGTGTTTGCGGGCACCCTGGGCGCCTTCGTGCAATCCCGTCGTATGACCGAGGGCAGCGTCTTCCAGAACTCAGCTACCACCGTGATTCAGGGGTATCTGGAGCAGATCAAGAACATGGATTTTTGGGAGATCCCTTACTACGACGGCGGCACCCTTTACCGGGGATCGGTGACCACGGCGGATGCCACCATCTACACCCAGCTCGACTCGGTCACGATGGACACGCTGCAGATTTCCTCCTGTGCCCCCATCCTGCCGGCCAATGTCACACCTGGCGTGGTGCCGACGACGGCGGGCCTCGTCGACAACTACAAGGTGATCGACATCAACGACACGCCGGACACCACCCAAGATGACCTGCGCATGCACCTTTGGGTATGGGTTTCTTCGCTCGACAACACGGCGGGCGGCGTGGGGCCCAGCCGTTGTATCCGCATTGTTTATACATGGAGTTTCAATAACGGCGGCATTAGCCGTGCGAACGTAGACTCCATCACCACCGTGCGCTCGGTGGTTCCGACGTTTTGATGATGAGGGAGTCGTCCACTTCAGTTACTCCCGTCCTTCGCGCTCCGTTTTCACGACGCGCGCGCGCCCGCTCATCGCGTCCGGCCAGCCGCCGCGGATTCACCCTTTTTGAGGTTCTGTTTACACTTTCGCTCACTTCGGTGGTCGCGGTCGGTTCGCTCTCATTCATGATGCAGAGCCTGAACACCTACCACTACGACATGGGTAAACTGATGGTGAACCGGGATATTCGCACTTTTACCAGCGAGATGACGGAGAACGCGGCCTACGCGAACTACTTCATGATCTTCCCCTCCTTCACCACTCGCACTACGACGGTGGAGGTGGGCGATTCCCAGTTGGGCTTCGAAACCGTGACCGTTGACGCTTCGGTCAACGACGGCAGGTCGGGCGATTTTTTGCTGCTCGTGTTCACGGATCCTGACGACAGCAACGTGATCAATCGTCTCGTCGGTTATTACCGGGCTCCGGCAGACCCGGACGACCCAGCCAGTGAAGGCCCCGTCCGTCGCTTTGAGACCAATTTCACCAACGGGGCTTCCGGCGACATTTGGGATTTGCTGCCAGCGACCACCACCGCCAACACCCACCCCGAAGTCATTGAACTGTCCCAAGGCCTCGCCGACGGGAAGCTCTTCTACAATTTCCGCGACCGCAGCATCATGGTGAAGGGTAAGATCTTTCATGATGGCAACCTCATGCGGCGCGCCACCAACACCTACAACTTCACCGTTTCGCCCCGCGGCTGAAGCCGTTCCCCATGATCTTCGGGCGATACCATCGAAACCAGCGGGGGTCGGTCATGGTCATGGCGATCATGATCGCGGCCGTGCTCGGTATTGCGGTGGCCAGCATCCTGCGCTGGTCCCTGACCGAGCGGCGACTGAATGAACGTCACGCCCTCCGCCTGGAGGCGCGCAACGCCGCCGAGGCCGCCACCGAATTCGCGTTCGCCCAGGTGCGTTACCGCATGGACAACCAAACCAGTTTCCCGGTGACCATGCTCGACCCCGATGGCCCCGACCCGTTGGAGCCGCCCCCCTCCAGTATCTTTGCTGGCAGCAACGTCGTCACCTCTTCGGTCGAGGTCACCGGCGGTGTCGTGCGCAGCATCACCAACGACCTCTCCGGCACCCACTTCTTCGTCGACCCAACCGACCCCAACAACCAATTCGACCCGCACAAAGGTAAACGTATCTTTCGGCGCGACGTGCTCATCCTCGGCAAGGCCACCGTGCGCGCTCCGGGCGTAAGCGACATCACCGCCTACGTCGGCCAGACTCTCTCCATGCGCGAAGCCCCGATGTTCGCCCACGCCCTGTTTTTTAACATGGATCTGGAGATCGCGCCCGGCGCCGACATGACGATCTTCGGTCCCGTGCACACCAACGGCGACCTGTGGGTGGTCGGCCAGGCCAACAACGGCTCTTCCCTTGATTTCCGCGGCCCAGTGACCGTAGCCGGAGGCGTCTACTGGGGCTATCGCACCGCCCCGATCATGGGCGACGGATCCATCGAAGGAGAAACGCAGGAGGCTATTCGCTTTACCAACAAGGCTGGCAGCCTGATCAACCTGCGCGGTCAGGGTAACTCCTTCTGGCACGACCACAAGATGGGCGAAGCCGCCGAAACGACCGAGACGCGTTCCGAGTTCCGCGTCCATTCCTCCAACACCTACAACGGATACCTGCAAACCTCCGTGCATGGCGTGGAGTCCTACAAACCCGTGGCTTTCGGCGACTACGTCGAGGACCCGACACCCGCCGATGGTGTGGACCAATCCCAGAACACCGGCCGGGCCATGATCGAGCGACCATTGGCCTCCGGCGATGCCGGCTACAACGCCCAAGTCGAAGCCCAGAAATTCGCCCGCAAAGCCGGCCTCTACATCACCGTCAATCCCAGCAGCACCACCCGCACCGGCAAATCCCCGACCGGCGCCGATGTGTCCATCCCCGCCGGAGAATACCGTGCCTTCCGCGCCGATGGCACCGCCGTCATCCTACCTGGCTCCACCGTCGGCACCGCCGGATCCGTGCACCCCACTCCCGGCGCCCGCCCGATCATCCAGGTCAAATCCAACCAGATGACTGACCTGCGACGATTCACCAATTTCAACCCCAACGCCAACCGGAGCTGGAGCAACGCTTACGACCCCAAGACGCTCGACATCATCGAGGTCGACATGAACGCGCTCAAGCGCGCGGTCGACTGGACCGTGAACGGCTCCTCCTCCAGCCTCATCTACGATTACGACAACTCCTCCACCGATTCTGCCTACCGCGCCTCGTCCCCCTCTTCGGTAACCAACACCGCGGCCTACAACATGGTGAATTACAGCAGCTCCGATTGGAATGGGCTCGTTTACATTGAGTCAGTGGATGCCGAAACCCGGCGGGATTCCGGCGTGCGTCTGATCAACGGCCGCGGCCGCGTCGCCAGCACTGCCACCGGCTCCGCCACCGAAGGACTGACCATCGCCACCAACGATGCGATGTATGTGCTCGGCCACTACAACGCCGACGGCAACATCAATACCAACGCCTCCAGTCTCACCAACAGTTCCCGCTTCCCGGAGGATGTAAACGAGGTGCCCACTGCCCTCGCCGCCGACGCCATTACCGTGCTCTCCCAGCCCGTGTTCAACAGCAGCGGCATTCAAGTGGGCGGCTGGAACGACGCCATGAGTGCCACCCGCCACCTGAACAGTCGCCACTCCTCCTACTGGGCGGTCTCTTCCCCCAGCTCCAACAATATGCGCGAGGGATACGACAGCAGTATTCGTCCCGGCAACTACCCGACCGATGCCTCTCCGGGCTCGTGGGCCTCCTCCCGGAGCACCAAGCTTGAAGGCAGCGATACTGAGATAGCTGCCGCTTTCCTCGCGGGCATCGTCCCTTCCAACAAAAACAACAACAGCCAAAACAGCGGTGGCGCCCACAACTTCCCCCGCCTGCTCGAGTATTGGGACGGCGACCTCGCCATTCGCGGCTCCATGGTCGCCCTCTTCGAAAGCCGGGTAGCCGATGAACCCTGGAGCATTCGTTACTACAACGCCCCCGGCCGCTTCTGGGGTTTTAATAACATTCTCGCTGAAGGCCGCTACCCGCCACAGACCCCCCGCGTGCGCACCTACCGCCGCGTCGACTTCACCGACCTCACCCCGGCAGAATACGCCACCGAGCTGGATGAGCTTCCGTGGTAATAGGCCCTTTCCTACCTATTTCAATAGGGCCATTTTTCGACTTTGGGGCCCTTTTAATTACCTAGGCATCAGGGGTAATATGGCCTCAGATGAAACGGCCGCCCCCCCTTCCTCCAAGACGTAGCGTCTCCACCAGCACCGGAGGTATGACGTTGATCGAAGTCATGGTGGCCGCCGGCATCCTTGCGGTCGTTGCCACGACCATGGTGGGCATCTTCCTGCAAAACCAACGTTTCAGCTACTTTCTCGGTTATCGCAGCCAGGCCATCACCACCAGCCTCTCCATCCTCGAGCAGCTGCGCTTCCGCCAATATGCCGAGATCGCCGATGTCTACAACGCCGGGGCCGCCGGCTCCGTCACCGTAAGTCTGGCCGACCCCGCCGAAGCCGACGGCTATCGCGACGTGATCATCCCCGTGAACATCCGCGACAACACGGAGCTGAGTCCCAATTGGACCACGGCCAACATCACCGTCGACCCCGACTCCAACACGAAGTTGCCCATGAAGTTCTTCCTCATGCTCAAGCGCAACTACTCCAATTCCGGCACCAAGATGGATGTCTTCGAAGTCATCCTACTCTTCAAGTGGCGACGTTCGGCCGAGAACAACGACGAGTGGGAAACCAGCAACGTGCGCCTCGTCGTCCCCAACCTCAACCCCATCTAGGCCTCCCCTCATGACCCGGCACTCCTCCCGACTCTCGGCTTTGCCCCGTTCCTCCCGGCCTCTCTCCCGTCGGCTGCGTGCCCGGGCCCGTCACGCCTACACCCTCGCCGAAATCCTGGTCGCCCTCACCGTTTCCGGTTTCGTCACCTCCGCCGGCCTTTGGTTGCTGCTGGAAGGCGTAAAATCCTCCGCTCGGACCACCAACGCGACTGTCAATGACCTGACCCAATGGGGCATCGCCAGCCGGTTATGGATCGATTCGCGCGTCGCCAACGGCATCAGCATCTACACCGATGACACCTCCAACTCCCTGGAACGATGGCTGCGCAAGCAGGTCGACCAACGCGGCAACTTCATCGTCTTCTCCCTCTCCACTGTAAACGGCAGCAATCAAACCGTGTATTCCAAGTTGAGCGGCTACGTTTACGACGCCGACGAAGATAAGATTTTCCGATTCGACTACCCCGTTCCGGCCGCCGACCAAGCCTCCGCCAAGCCTTTGGAGGCCATTCTGACCGATCGCCGCGCGGCCATCATGGCCACCTACCAAGCCGTCGCCTCCGACATCACTCTCGCCAACAACGACGGGCTCTTCATCTGCCGCGCCGTCGGCACCGCCGCCAGCCTCTCCTGCGTCGTGACCAGCAGCACGGGTAACGACGCCTCGCTGGCCAAAGAAAAAACCATCGAAGCCACCTTCTATGTTCGCAGTTAACCGAGCCTTTCCCGCGAACCGCCGCGGCTCCGCCCTGCTGACGGTTATCATCTGTTCCACCATCGCCGCCATCACCGCGGCTTCGGTGCTTGCCCTCATGTCCACACAGCGCCGCCTGTCGCTGCGCAAGGAACTCGAGATGCATGCGGTGAATGCCGCCGAGTCCACCATCGACTACGCCTACTCGTCGCTCATCAACAAGGTGAACACTGTCGGCAGCTTCAACATCGGCGAGATCCCCAACGTTTCCTACTCAAACTACGCCCTGCCCGCCAACGTCCGCAATTTTCTCTCCGGCGGTATCGCCATGCCGGCCGGCAGCTACGACGGCGACACCGGCTACGTCTCGCTCTCGGCCCCCACCGTGCGCGTGAAACCCGTCGTATCCCTTGCCGCCCGACGTTGGATCGATCCCGCCGATCCCGCCAACGACGACGACCCCAATCGCGGTCAATGGGTCTGGGAATCGCAAGTCCCGATGATCGCCTCGGTCACGGCGTCCCAGTCGGGCGAGAGCTACACCGCCTACCTCCAAAAAAGCATCGTCGGTCGCCAAGTGCCGATGTTCCAGCATGCCATTTTCTTCCAGGGCCAGCTCCAGCTTCACCGCAGTTACCGCGTGGTCGGCCCGGTGCACACCAACGGCACGCTGCTACTCAACGCCCAGAACGGTGACACCTCCGTCTACGCCGGCGGTCTGACTTCCTCCGGTCACTTCTATCGTGGCTCCACCAATGACGTCGGCGGCACCGGCGCCGATCCCTACGGTTACACGCCGGTGGACGCCTACGGCGATCTCGACTTTTCCGCCGCCCGCAGCCCACGCGTAAATCCCGTCGCGACGGGCAATAATCGCATCAGTATCTTCGTCGAAACCCAAATGAGCGGGGGCAGCCCCAATCACGTCCTCTCTTACAACAACAGCGGCCAAGACAGCCGCCGCTCCGATTGGCGCAATTGGGCCCTGCAAACCTACAAGGGCCATCTGCAGGACAAAGCGCACCAGGTTCCGACCTTTACCCCCCAAGGCTCGGTCGCTTACCGACCCGACGTCCCCGCCACCAACGCGGTCAACGAATTCAGCAACGGCACCTACTCTCTCATCGAACCCCTCCTGCCGCCGCTGCACGCAAGCCGCAAGAACGACATCAGCCGCGGCAACAAACTCGCGGCCCGCGCCGGCCTGATTCTGCGCATCGAACGCAACAACGACTGGGTGCCCTCGCCGGTCAGCGGTTCCCGCTCATCCAATCCCGGCGGAGGCGCTTATCAATACCCCGCCACCGGCCGCTACTATCGGTATTCAGGCAGTAACTACTACAACCCGTCCAACGAATGGCGGGCCGCCAATCGCGGCGAACGATTTGTGGTCAAAGCCTACAAATACACCACCCGCGCTTCCGCCGGGGTTGAGCCGGTGCTCGCTCCCGTCCGCCTGCCCGACAACCTCATCGGGGAGGCCAATGCCAGCATCAACGCCGTGCTCTCCGGCCGTCCCCACTTCGAGGAAGTCACCTACTCCGGTTCCGGCACCGGCACCAATGTGCTCAGTGCCATGCACGACCCCCGACTCGCTCGCCCGGTGGACATGCTCACGCTCGATATCAGCCGCCTGAAGGCCGTGCTCGAAGGCACCGCCATGGACAGCACCGCAGTCGATTTCCGCAGCGACTTCGATCCCGCCACCGAGTGGAACGGCATCCTCTACATTGAGATGCCCACCTCCCTCACCCCCGACACGGCGGTCGCCGCCAACACGACCGAAGCCTCCGGCGTCGTCATCCCCTCGCAACCGTTCAACGTCGGTTCCGCCGAGCTGCGCCACCCCGACCGATGGTCCGAAGCCGACAACCTGGGCCGCGCCAACCGCACCGACAGTATCGTCCCCTTCGCCCCGGAACTGCGCCGCTACCCGACCAGCTTTACCGACAGCGCCATGCAGAGCCCGGAATGGGCCATCCCAGGGCTGCAACTGATCAATGGAGGCAGCCTGCCCGACCCCAACAACACTGGCTTCACCCTCGCGACCAACATGCCGCTCTACATGCTCGGCTCCTACAATTGCGACGGAAACATTTACTCCGGCACCAACATCGCCAGCACCAACCCCGACGCCTACGCCACCCGTGAGTTCGGCGAGGTGCCTGCCGCCATCTTCTGCGATACCTTTACCGTCATGTCGGCTAGCTGGCCCTCCAATCGCGCCAAGAGCTTCCTCGGCCACGACAATCGTTCCTCCAGCCGTCCCGCCGGCGCCCGCGTCGAAATCGCCGCCTGCATCGCCACCGGCGAGTATCCGATTTTTGAATTCTTCTTCCACGCCGTGGAGCACTACCAATCGCTCTACAACAGCGGTCCGCCCATTGTTTTTAAAGGCTCTGTCGTGGGCATGTTCAAAAGCGAGGTGCAGGAGGTGAAACAGGCCTACGGCCGCAACCGCAACAACCTCACGGAAGACTACTGGCACGCCCACGGCGCCTACGCCATCCCGTCAGTCCGCTTTCACCAGGATTTGGTCGACGGCACCTTCCCGCCCGGCATCCCCATGGCCATGATCTTCCGCCCCAGCGACCACCGGTTCCTTCGCCAAGGCAACGCGGGAGACAACGCCGTGCTCAACAGCGTCGGTTTGTAGGCCCCACGCCTTACTCAGCCCGCAACCAGGATTCCAACTCCCGCCACGCCTGCGCCCGGTGGCTCAGGCGTTGTTTCACCTCCGGTGGCAGCAGCCCAAAGCTGCGATCATAACCGGTCGGCGCAAAGAAGGGATCGTAGCCAAAGCCACCGCTGCCCGCCGGTTCGTCGAGCAGCCGCCCGTGGCAGCGACCAATGAAGTCGAACCGCTCACCATCCGGCCCCAGCAGCACCAGCACACACACGTAATGGGCACCGCGCTGTTCCGCCGGCACGCCCCGCATCACGTCGATGAGCTTGGCCAGGTTTGCCCCATCGTCCCCCTCCGGACCCGCGAAGTAGGCCGACTCGACGCCCGGGCCGCCTTCCAGATGGTCCACACAAATGCCACTGTCGTCCGCCAGCGCCCAGCCGCCCGCCGGCAACAGCGGCAGTAACGCCACCGCCTTCTTGTGGGCGTTACCCTCAAACGTCCCCGTATCCTCCACCACCGGCGGCATGCCGCCGACTTCGCGTGCTGATTTTATGGATACAGGCAAACCGGCAAGGTCGGCCAGCTCCTGCAGCTCACGCACTTTGTGCGCATTGCCAGAGGCGAGAAACAGCGTGCTGGGTTTATTCATAGAGTCAGGTCGGCTCAATCAGCGCATGATCAGGGCTTCGTCCACCTGCACCCGTTCCGGATAGACGACCGCCCCGCGCATGAGCTGATCGTCGCCAAAGGCCGCATGCTTCACGTCGCGCAGCCGCAGGGCATGCGCCAGCTTTTCGGTGCGCAAACCGACGAACCCCGCCCTCGCCCGGTCGTCCGCCATCAGCACGGGCGCCCGATAGTTAAAGAGATAATCAAGTTCGCGCGTGCGCAGCATCTCGCCGATCAGGCGCGCCCCGCCTTCCACGTAAACACCCGTGATCTTCTCCGCGGCACAACGTTGTTTAAAATCTTCAAACGCCACCTGCTGCGTGTCGGAGTCAATCACCCAGACTTCGATGCCGAGGTCCCGAAGTTTGCGCACATATCCGAGACCACCATGCGGCGTCGTCACCACCACCGTGCGATCCTTGAACTCATCGGTGTAAACCGCGGGCATGTAACGATCGACGACGGACCGTAATAGCCCATCGAATACAAATCGCCGCGGACACCATTCCGTGCCATCGGCCGCGCGCGCCGTGAGCCGCGGGTTGTCCTGCAACACCGTCATCGCGCCCACCGCGATCGCGGGAAACAAGCGCCGCCAGTGATGCACATCAGCCCGCGACTGTTCGTTGGTGATCCACTTGGAGTCGCCCGTGCGCGTGGCGATGCGACCGTCGATCGACACCGCGGTCTTCGCCGCCAGCAGCGGGTGTCCGGTCGTGATCCAATGGTTGAAGATCAGATTGAGGTCCGTGCAGACCTCCTCCAGCACGCCCGTCACGACCTCCACGCCAGCCTCGCGTAACACGGCAAAGCCCTTGCCCGCGTGATCCGGATTTGGATCCGTCGCGCCCACCACCACGTGTTTGATGCCGGCGGCGATGATCGCGTCGCAGCAGGCGCCCGTGCGCCCCGGCGTCGAGCACGGCTCCAAGGTCACGTAGAGCGTTGCACCTGCTTTCGGCGCTCGTCCCAGCGCCGACAGGGCTGCCCTTTCGGCATGGGCTTCGCCGTCCTTCACGTGCCACCCTTCCGCGACGACGACACCGTCCTCCACGATCACGGCGCCGACCATCGGGTTGGGATGGGTGTGCCCCCACGCACGCTTCGCCAGCGCGAGCGCCTGCTGCATGAAGGATTCGTGCTTATTCGGGTCGGACATAGGGGTTGCTCTGTTTTTCGTTGCCGACGGTGGTCGCTTGGCCGTGGCCGGGATAAAGAACCATCTCGTCCGGGAGGGTGTAAATCTGCTCGCGGATCGACTTCGTCAGCACGTCTAGCGAACCGCCCGGCAGATCCGTGCGGCCCACACTGCCGGCGAAAACGGCATCGCCGACAAACGCCGCCCCCGCCGCTGCCAGCACAAACATGATGTTGCCCGGGCAATGTCCCGGCACGTGGCGGACCTCAAAATTCACGCCCAGCGCCTCCAACATGTCGCCTTGCTCGACCCACTGGTCGACCGGGATGGGCTCGAGGCCGAGCTTCTCGCCCATGAAGCCTTCCATGATCTCCGGCGTTTCGATCAACGCCTTGTCGTCCGCGTGAGCGACCACGTGTGGATTCGCCTCCCGCACGACTTCGGCGCCGCCTTGGGTATGATCCCAGTGCCCGTGAGTGATCCACAGGGCCTTGAGGGCAACGCCATCCGCCTGCAGCTGCGGCGCGATCTTGGCCCAGATGCCTCCCGGGGCATCGATCAGGATCGCCTCACCGCGGTCGGAGTCGGTCAGCAAATACGCGTTGGTTTGGATCGGCCCCGCCGGAATCACATACAACTTCATTCCCTGCAGGACAGAGGCTTACCCCACCCGGGTGCAACGCCAATTCCTCCGCATCTAATGGCGGCTTGCGTCCACCGCCCGCGAACGCTGACCTGTTCCCTTTTCCCATGTCGAAACTCCGCTTTGCTGTTCTCCCAGGTGACTACATCGGCCCCGAGGTTATGACCGAGGCCCTCCGCGTGCTCCAAGCTGCCGCCACTCCGGCCGGCCTCGAGCTCGAGTATCAAATCGCCGATGTTGGCGGCGCGGGCATCGACAACCACGGCAAAGCCCTCCCCGACTCCACCCTCGAGGTCTGCCGCTCCGCCGACGCCATCCTCTTCGGCTCCGTCGGCGGTCCGAAGTGGGAAACCCTCCCGCCCAAGGACCAACCCGAGCGCGCCGCCCTGCTGCCGCTGCGCAAGGCCTTCTCCCTCTTCGCCAACATCCGCCCCGGCCTGCTCTACAGCGAGCTCACCGACGCCTCCCCGCTCAAGACCGAGCGCATCCCCGACGGCATCGACATCGTCTGCATCCGCGAGCTCACCGGCGGCATCTACTTCGGCCAGCCCAAGACCACCACCGAGCTTGAGAACGGCGAGTTCCAGGCGCTCGACACCATGGTTTACAAGACCTCCGAGATCGAACGCATCGCCGAGGTCGCGGCCGTCACCGCCAAAGCCCGCGGTGGCCGCGTCTGCTCGGTCGACAAAGCCAACGTGCTCGAGACCTCCGTCCTCTGGCGCAAGACCGTCACCGCCTACTTCGCCAAGCACCACCCCGAGCTCGAGCTCAGCCACATGTATGTCGACAACGCCGCCATGCAGCTGGCCCGCGATCCCAACCAGTTCGACGTGCTCTTCACCGAAAACATGTTCGGCGACATCCTCTCCGACGAGATGGCCGTCATCTGCGGCTCCCTCGGCATGATGAGCAGCGCCTCCCTCGGCACCGGCAACAACAGCCACGGCCATCCTTTCGGCCTCTATGAACCGGCCGGCGGCACTGCCCCCGACATCGCCGGCAAGGGGGTCGCCAATCCCTGCGCCCAGATCCTCTCCGGCGCCATGATGCTGCGCTACTCCTTCGGCCAAAACGAACTCGCCGCCAAGATCGAAGCCGCCGTAAAGAAGACCGTCACCGCCGACGGCCTCCGCACCGGCGACATCGCCTTCGGCCGCAACCCCGTCGGCACCACCGCCATGGCCGACGCCATCATTGCGAATCTTTGATTCGCAGTAGCGAGTAGTCAGTAGCGGGTAGCGAGCATGCCCCGCCGCGAATCTACTCGCTACCCACTACACGCTACTCGCTACTTTTCTCTACCATGACCTCTGCCGAAATTCGCCAGTCGTTCCTCGATTTCTTCGCCTCCAAGCAGCACACCATCGTGCCGTCGGCGTCGCTCATGCCCGATTCGCCCGGGCTGCTCTTCACCAACGCCGGCATGAACCAGTTCGTGCCGATCTTCCTCGGTGAACAGGCGCCCAACGTCTCGTCGTGGGCCGGCGCCCTGCCCGCCGCCGACACCCGCGCGGCCGACACCCAGAAGTGCATCCGCGCCGGCGGTAAACACAACGACCTCGAGGACGTCGGTTACGACACCTACCACCACACCCTCTTCGAGATGCTCGGCAACTGGTCCTTCGGCGATTACTTCAAAAAGGAGTCGATCACTTGGGGCTGGGAGCTGCTCACCAAAGTTTGGGGCATCCCCGCCAAACGCCTCTTCGCCACCGTCTACTCGCCCGGCGAAGGCGACCCGTCCGAGTTCGACCAGGAAGCCTACAACATCTGGAAGGGCATCTTCGAAGCCGAGGGCCTCGACCCCGCCGTGCACATCGTCAACGGCAACAAAAAGGACAACTTCTGGATGATGGGTGACACCGGCCCCTGCGGCCCGTGTTCCGAGGTCCACTTCAACCTCCTCCCGTCCGACGACGAGGCGCCCGGTCGCGCCCTCGTCAACAACGACAGCCCGCGCTGCATCGAGATCTGGAACCACGTGTTCATCCAGTTCAACGCCAACGCCGACGGCACCTTTGCCCCTCTCGCCGCCAAGCACGTCGACACCGGCATGGGCTTCGAACGCGTCGCCGGCATCCACGCCTGCACCAAGGGCTTCACCGACTTCTCCGCCGAGCCGACCAACTACGCGGCCGACATGTTTGCCACCCTCTTCGCCAAGGTCGCTGAACTCTCCGGCAAGACCTACGCGGCCACCGTGCCGACCAAACGCGAAGGCCTCAGCGAACAGGAAAACACCGACATCGCCTTCCGCGTCCTCGCCGACCACGCCCGCTGCGTGAGCTGCGCCATCGCCGACAACATCCTGCCCGGCAACGAAGGTCGCAACTACGTCATCCGCCGCATCCTCCGCCGCGGCATCCTCTACGGCAAGAAGCTCGGTCTCGACACCGGCTTCTTCGAAAAGCTCGTGCAGCCCGTCGTCGAAGCCCTCGGCCCGGTCTTCCCCGAACTCGTCGAGAAACAGGAAATCATCCGCCGCGTCATCCGCAGCGAAGAGGAAAGCTTCGGCAAGACACTCGACCGCGGCTTGGCGATCTTCAATGACGCCACCGCCGACGGCAAAAACGTCGATGGCGCCACCGCCTTCCAACTCTACGACACCTACGGCTTCCCGCTCGACATGACCCAGCTGCTTGCCACCGAGCGCGGTCTCACCGTCGACGGCGACGGCTACCACACCTGCATGGAGCAGCAGCGCGAACGCGCCCGCGCCGCGCAGAAAAAGGAAGTCATCGTCGCCGCCACCGAGGGCGAAGAGCAGGTCGAGCATACCGCCACCGAGTTCACCGGTTACGACCGCGCCAACCTCATCGACTTCGCCGCCACCGTCGTTGACGTCATCAGCTCCGACCAAGGCACCTATCTCGTCTTCGACCGTTCCCCCTTCTACGCCGAGATGGGTGGCCAGGCCGGCGACGCCGGCACCGTCACCACCGGCGACACCACGATCCAGATTGTGGATACAGTGAAGGACAAGTCCGGCCGCTTCCTCCATAAGGTGAAGGGCGAGACCACCGTCGAGTCCGGTGCCAGTGCGATTCTCAATGTCGACATGACGCGCCGCCGCGCCATCTCGCGCCACCACAGCGCCGCCCACCTTATTCACTGGGCGCTGCGCAAGGTGCTCGGCACCCACGTGCATCAGGCCGGCACGTCGAAGACCCCGGAACGCATGCGTTTCGACTTCGCGCACTTCGAGGCCATGACCCCGGAGCAGATCGCCACCGTCGAGCGCCTCGTCAACGAGCAGGTCATCGACAACGCGCCGGTCGAAACCTACGAAGCCGACTTCGACAAGAAGCCCGAGGGCACCCTCGCCTTCTTCGGCGAGAAATACGGCCGCATCGTGCGCGTCGTCGATATCGGTGGTTACAGCCGTGAACTCTGCGGTGGCACCCACGTGCTCACCACCGGTGAGATCGGCCTCATCAAGATCGTGTCCGAAGGCGCCATCGCCGCCGGCACCCGCCGTATCGAGGCGGTCGCCGGCTCCGCCGCCTACGACTTTGTGGCCGATCACGAGGCCGCCCTGCAGACCGTCAGCAGCAAACTCAGCGCCGGGCCGGCCGACGTCGCCGCCAAGCTCGACACACTGCTCGCCCAGAAGGCCGAGGTGGAGAAGAAGCTGAAAGCGTTTGAGCAGAAAGCCGCCGCCGGTCAGGCCGATGAACTCGTCGCCAACGCCGTCGAGAAAGACGGCATCAAATGGGTCTCCGCAGTCGTCAGCACCGAGAACCCGAACACCCTGCGCGCGCTTGGTTCGCAGATCATCAGCAAGCTCGGTGAAGGTGTCGTCGTCCTCGGCGCGGCCTTCGGCGAAAAGTCCTCGCTGGTCGCCTTCTGTTCACCCGCCGCCATCGCGGCCGGCGTGAAAGCCGGTCAGCTGATTGGTGAACGGGCGGCCGCGCTCGGCGGCAAAGGCGGCGGCAAACCCGACTTCGCCATGGGTGGCGGACGCGAGCCCGAGAAGCTCGCCGAAGTGCTCAAGCTCTGATCGCCCCCCGCCCCCGCAATTCCGCCCTGCGGCGCTGCGTAATAATCCCCGGTGCCTTTCCGTAGACGGACTGGCACCGGTCCTGCAGCCTGTGGTTTGCAAAACATGGGCGAAGCACAACCAGCAAAGGGCAAAGCGACCTCCACCGATTTCGAGTCGGCGTATCAGCGCGCCAACGACCAGCTCTATCGAGAGCCCTTGTTGGCCGAGGCGGAATTTAAGTCTTTGCTCAACACGCTCGACCGCCGTGACTCCGCCCAAATCGCCCGCGTGCAGGAACGCCGGGCCATCGCCCTACGCATCCTCTGCCAGTATGATCGCGCCCAGGCCGCCGGCGAAGATGCGATGCAACGCTACGAGCTGCTCGACAACGAAGCCGGGGTCGGCCGCGCCTGCGTAGCGCTTGGCAACATTGCGTGGAGCCGCGGACTCCTGGTTGACGCGCTGTCCTATTACGAGTCCGCCCTGGAGATCCGCCAGCGACTCGACGACCTCCCGGCTCACGCTGGAGCTCTGGGCAGCGTGGCCAACATTCTGACCGCGCTCGACCGACTGCCCGAAGCCAAAACGCACTACCAGTGCGCTCTGGCGATCTGCCAACATACCGGCGACCAACGTTTCGCTGCGCGCACCCACAACAACCTCGGCGATTGCCTCCTGCAGATGGACGAAGTGGAGGCCGCGCTCGACCATTGCTCCACCGCTTTGCGCATTTGTCGCGACATCGATGATCGCATCGATGAACCCGCCGTCTTGATCAACCTCGGCCGCATCCGCAGCCGGCGCAACGAATGGCAGGACGCGCTCGACCTCCTCGACGAAGCAGCCGCGCTGGCCGCGATCGGCGGCGACCGGCGCACCGAAGCCGAAGCCATGCTTCATCGGGCTCGCATCACCGAGGACCGTTCCCGCATCGATTCCTCCTTCGCGCCGCAAGCCGCGCTGTTCCGCCAGGAAGCTCTGCAACTCGCCGAGGTCATCGGCGCCCACGCGCTCTCGCGCTTGTTACACGAGGACTGCGCCGTCGCCGCCGACCGCGCGGGGAAAAAACTCACCGCCCTGAAGCACCGCTCCCAAGCCGCGGTCCACCGCGAAATCGAATCGCAAGGCGCCGCCTGAGTCTGCCAGCCTGCGGGTCATGCCCCCGCCCGCGGAAACAACCCAGCCCGAAGCGTTCAAGGACTGGTTTAACCCCACCCTATACCGCGAGATCGCTGACCAACTTGCCAGCGTCTGCCCCGCTTTCGACCGGAAGCAGTTTTTGCAACTCACGTTGGAGGGACTGGAATCGCGCTCGCTCATGGAGCGTTTGCGACAAACTCCCGTCGCCGCCCATGCCGCTCTGCCCGGTTCCTACGCGGAAAAACTGCAGGTGCTCGAAAAACTCGCCGCCCGTTCCGACCACAACTTCGTCGGTATCTGGTTCGCCGAATTCGCCGGCCGCTACGGCACGGATGATCCGACCCGGGCGCTGGCCGCGATGCGCCATTTCACACAATTCGGCTCCGCCGAGTTTGCGATCCGGCCTTATATCCAGAACGACCCCAAGACGACGCTCGCCACCCTGCTGAAGTGGACGCGAGACGACAACGAACACGTGCGCCGCCTTGCCAGCGAAGGCAGCCGGCCGCGACTTCCCTGGGGGCTCCGGCTCGGCTTTCTCGTCGAAGACCCTTCGCCCACCAGGCCGATTCTCGAGGCCCTCAAAGCCGATCCCTCGCTTTACGTCCGGAAGTCGGTGGCCAATCACCTCAACGACATCGCCAAGGATCACCCCAACTACGTGGTCGCGCTGGTGCGCGATTGGGACCGCGACAATCCGCTCACCGCGTGGATCGTGAAACGTGGCTTGCGCACTCTGGTCAAAAACGGCCACCCCGCCGCGCTGGAGCTCATGGGCGCCGGCCAAGCCCCGAAACTGGATGTCGCCACCTTCACGGCCGCCCCCACCCGCTTGACGCTGGGCACGCCCCTGCAACTCGAAGCCGAACTGCGCTCCACCAGCCGCAAGACGCAACAGCTGATCGTCGACTACATTGTCCATTACGTGAAAGCCAACGGCAGCACCTCGCCCAAGGTGTTCAAGTGGAAGGAATTATCACTCGCCCCCGGGGAAACCCTATCACTGCGTAAACGGCAAACGATCCAGGACTTCTCCACCCGTCGCCACTACGCCGGCCACCATCGCATTGAGCTCCAGATCAACGGCCAGATTTTGGCCCGCACCGGCTTTGATCTGCGACGCTGAGTCCCGCACGGATTACAAAAAAAGCGGCGCAGAGAGTTTCGGCTCCGGTTGCCGATACGGCCTCCCGTTGCTATCTGAAAGCACCATGAACCTGAACCGTTTGGTGGATGAAGTCGCCGACAACGCGGATTCGTTTCTGTCCGATGTCGTGGGCCGCAAGGAAACCCGGGATGCCGTTGCCGATCACGTGCAGGAGAACTACCCCGATTTGTCCCGCAAGGAACAGACGGTCGTGATCAACGGCGTGCTGGAAATTCTCGAAGGCGAGGACTTCTTCGGCAGTGACTACGACGACGTGCCCCAACGCCGCGGGCACGGCAACGTTGACGACGACTGAGAGGCCGCGACGCTGGTCGTCGCCATGATCGACTACAGCGCTCCCGACCTCACCCAACACCCGCCCCGCAGCCCGCGGGTGCGTCTCGGCGGCTTCGTGCACCTGCCCCGCCTATTGGACAAAGCCCGCGCCTTCGCCGCCGGCAAACACGGCGACTACATCTACCCGTGCCCCATGGACGAGCGCCTCTTCGCCTTCGCCGGAGTCGACGCCACCGCTTTTCTGGACGCGGTCAAATGCGGCAAATCCGACACCGAGATGCTCGCTTGGCTGATGGAGCACCTCAGCCCGGCGCGCCTGCCGCACGAGATTCTGGCGTGGTCCGACTGGCTGGAGAACCTCGCTCCCGGCGACCCGCGTCGCCATGGCAACTTTGCCACCGAAATCGAACGTATGGCCCCCGGGCGGCTCGACATCGTTACGACCTTCGATCGCCTCGAACTCGACGACTACACGGCCTTTGGCGGCCGCGGCTGAATCAGTCGCATCAGCGGCTTGGGTCGAACGCCTCGGCCTGCACCACCAGCCAACGCTTCAACGCTGCATCGAGCTCGGCCAAACGCACGGGCTTGGAGATGAAGTCGTTCATGCCGACGCTCAGGCAGCGCTCGCGACTCTCTGCAACAACATTGGCGGTGAGCGCCAGCACCGGAATCGCCCGAGCTTTGCCCGGCAGAGAACGAATCCGCACGGTGGCTTCGTAACCGTCCATGACCGGCATGTGGCAATCCATCAGGACCAGATCAAAGGCCTCCGCCTGCACCAAGGCCACGCCCTCGGCACCGTTTTGCGCCGACTTGAAGGCGTAGCCCAAGCGGGTCAGCAAGCGCTCACCGATACGTCGACTGGTGAGCTCGTCATCAACCAGCAGCACCTTGAAGCGGGACCGGGTCTCCGGCGCCTCTTTCTGCGGGGTGGTCCGTGGAGTCTGAATCGGTTTGTGCAACCCCTCCACCGCAAGCCAATCCAAGCCCAAAGCCATGAGCCCTTCGGCGATATCGCCGGGAGCCAGCAGCGGCTTGCGCAGTGCTCCCGTGAGCCGCGGTTGAGCCCCCTGTTCCTGCACCCATAAGGTGTTTTTCTCCGACCATTGCGCCGCGATCGCGTCGGACCAGGCCACCGCCGGGTTGCGCAGCAACAATACGGGAACCGTCTCGCTCGACGCTTGCAGTAAACGTAGCGCGTGATCCGCGTCTTCCGCGATGACACTTCGCAGCCCCAATCGCCGCACCGTGCAGGCAGCGGTTTCCGCCCCCAGTCGCGTGGTGTCCAGAACAACGATCAAGGGCACGTTCTCAGGCAGGGGGGCAGCCACCGCGCCCAGTTCAAAATCGACCGTGAAGTTAAACTCGGATCCTCGCCCCTCTTCACTTTCGACGCACATCGCGCCGCCCATCAGATCGACCAGCCGTTGGCAGATGGCCAGACCGAGCCCGGTGCCGCCAAAACGACGCGTTGTCGAAGCGTCGGCTTGGGTGAAGCGTTCCATGATGCGCGCTTGCACCTCCGGCTTGATGCCAATGCCGGTGTCGCGCACCGCAAAGCAAAGTTGCGCCCGGCCCACATCCGACGGGTTCACCACGCGCGCGACCAATCGCACTTCCCCGTGGGCGGTGAACTTCAGCGCGTTGCTCAGGAGATTGAGCAGCACCTGCCGCAGCCGGGCCGGGTCGCCGATGACGCGCTGCGGCACGGACGGATCGAGGACCAACCCCAGCTCCACATCCTGTCCGGCCGTGCGCAGGGCGCCGATTCCCGCCACATCCTCCAGGATCTGCCAGAGATCGAACTCGACGGCTTCGATGTCCACCTTGCCCGCTTCGATTTTGGAAAAGTCCAGGATGTCACTGATCAGGCTCAGCAGGGAATCCGCCGAAGCACGCAGGGTGCGCAAGTGGAGTTGCTGTTCGTCGTCGAGTTGAGAGCCTTCGAGCAACTCTGCCGAGCCGATCACACCAATCAGCGGAGTGCGAATCTCGTGACTCATGTTGGCGAGGAAATCGCTCTTGGCTCGATTGGCGGCTTCGGCCGCTTCGGTGGCCACCCGCGCCTCGCGCGTCTCTCGTCGTTCCGCCTCCAG
This sequence comes from Actomonas aquatica, assembly GCF_019679435.2. Lineage (NCBI taxonomy): Bacteria > Pseudomonadati > Verrucomicrobiota > Opitutia > Opitutales > Opitutaceae > Actomonas > Actomonas aquatica. Next base: position 515,534 of record NZ_CP139781.1, on the reverse strand, counting down.
AGCCTCCAACTGCGCCATGCGCTCAAGCATGTGGCGGCGTCGCACATGGATCACCCGCCAAGCCAAACCCACGATCGCCGCCAGCGCCGCCACCCCCGCCAGAATACGGAACCACCAGGTTTCCCACCACGCGGCTTCGATGATGACGGTCACCTCGGTGGTATTGCGGGCGTCCGCCTGTTGGTGATCCAACCACGCCCTGACCTGCACCACGTAACGCCCCGGGGAAAAATCCAACAGCTGCACCTCGCGCGTGGCCCCGACATCGACCCAATCATCATCCACGCCCAGAATACGCACCGCGTAGCGCACACGTGAGGGGGTGCCCAGCGAGACTCCGGTGTAGCGCACGGTGGCACGGCGGGTGCCCGCCGGCAGTCGCACTTCGTTCACCGCCGCATTCACCGGCACCTGCAACTCGGCGGCATCGATGCGCTCGATGTGCACGTTGGGCATCTCCACCCGATTGGACACCCGGCTTGAATCCACCACCGCCAACCCTTTGTAGGTGGCAAACCAGATATCTCCCTTGGCGTCTCGCTGCACCACGGGCTGGAATCCCGCCCGTGTTCCCGACGGCGGAAAGCCATCATTATGATCGATCACACTGACCCGCACCTGCGCGGCCTCTCCCGTGAGAAACGCCTGCAGCGTCTCTGTCGGGATGCGGACCAATAGCTCACTGCCGCCCAACCACAGATTGCCCTCACCGTCACATGACAAAGCCCCCCAAATATCGGTAGGCAAACCATGTTCTTGCGAAATCACAGAGACGCCCTCCGTCGTCCATTGCTCGATCCGCCCATCCGCAAAAGACGCCCACACCCCATTTCGTCTCGTCGCCGTCAGACCCATGACCAAATGAGGCATGCCGTCCTCGGCTTCTTCCTCTGGATCGAGGCCGTAGCCGAGATAGCGCGGTGTATCCTCCTCCCGTGGCCAGACCCACAGACCAATTCCCACCCCAGCGAACCAGAGTTCCCCCTCTGCATCCAAGGCCAAGTGTCGAATGCTCGCGCTCCCCGCCCCTTCCGACCGGGGATCAAATAAACTCCATTCGCCGTCCGGATCTCGCCACGCCAAACCGCCGTCGTAGCCCACCCACAATCTGCCATCGGCGGCCCGCTTGAGCGCCGCCACGTGATGCTTCTGTTCGCCCGCGATTGGCTGCGGATTGATCATGCCAGTCGCAGCGTTGATGTGAAACAGCCCGTCGTTGAACGTGCCCACCCACCATCCGCCCTGGCCATCCTGCTCCAAGCTCTGAGGCCACCCCGGATCCAGTTTTTGGCCCTGCCACTGCGCCGGGACAAAACCTTCGCCCGTCCAACGCACCAAACCACCGCCATGGGTCGCCAACAAGAACCCGTCACCGTCGGGTTGGAAACTGTTCACCACCGGCTGCGTAAGCCCTTCCCCCACGCCGTGCAGCGACACCAGCCGCGGCCGCAATCGGGTGACGCCGCCTCCGTTGGTGCCGATCCAGATATTACCCTCCCGGTCTTCCAAGAGCGCCAAAATCGAGGGATTGCGCAGATCGACGTCCGGCCCCGCCACCCAATATTCCCGAGTCGCGAGATCCACCCGGGCGACTCCAGCAACGTAACTGCCCATCCAGAGCCCACCCGACGTATCCTCCATCATCCGCACCGCACCCGGTAAATTGGCCGCCGGTCGTTGCACCACTTCGCGCCACTCCCCGCCATGCCATCGACGCACGACATCATCACGCGCAATCCACATTCCTCCCGCCCGCGCGCGTGTGAGCCCGAGTAGGTTGGAGTCGCCCGGATCCCGCACCTTCTCCTCCAAAATAACTTCCCATTCCCCTTCGCGACCGAACGCGAGCCAACTGTGATCCATCAACCAAACGCGATCGTGTTCGTCCATCGCCACCCGCAAAGGCGCGCTCCGCCCCTCTGACGAACGCGGGAGCTCCACGTTGCGAAAATCGTCCGCCACCGATCCATCATTCGTCAGCAGGAAGTTTTCCCGCGCCACATAAACCCGTCCGCCGGAGTCGCTCGTGATGTCACGCACGATTCCCGGCGCCACCCCCCGGTCCTCTCCCCACCACGTCCACTTCCCGGCAAAGAGCCGACCGACTCCCGCCTGAGTGCCCACCCACAACGCACCGCGGGTATCGACATGCAGCGCCAACACCAGTCCGGCGTCCAACCCTGGCGCATCCGGCGAAGTGATCCGCGTGAAGTGATTGCCGTCAAATCGCAGCAATTGTGAAAACGTGCCCACCCACAGGTAGCCATCCGGCGTCTGCGCAAACGATACCCCGGCGATGTCGGGAAACCCTTCCTCCGTCTCCCACGTGCGACCCAGGAATTCCGTGTCCGGCAAAGGGGTATGGGCAGAAAGCGGCCCGACGCCCAGCAGGGCCACCATCCCGAAGACAAGCGTCAGTTGTTTCCATACCGCCATAGACATGCGACGCCGGGGAGCATTCCGCTTGCGACACCGCAATACAAGCATCGGAGTGCTCATCCCGACTTCTCCGCGATCCATCCCCTCGCGGCGACCGGCCCCGTTTCGTCATGACGATCGATTCCGCTCCCATTCCCACGCTCTGCGCCTTGCTCGCCTTTGACTGCAATAACCGCCTGGCGGTGCGCCAACTCGGTTCCAAAGCCGGGCTCGCGTTTTCCGGTCTGGGTGACGCCATGGCCATCGAACGCTTGGAGAGCGCCTTCGCTGAGCACAGCCAACCGCGCGAGCTGTTCCAGCTGACCACGGGCGGTCGCCATTACCGCGTCGTAGCCGCCCAGGTGCGCGGCACTCCGGCCGACGCCGAAGTGCGTTGTGTATCCATCGACGAGTTACAGCGCCAGCCCGACGCCCTGGCCCCTTCGCTGGCCGCCATCCTGGCGGAACTGGAACCGCACCTCGTGCGGCTGCCCTACCTGCATCTCGGAGAGAATGATTTTATCTACAAGTTTCGACCTGAGAAGGAACGCAACCCCGCCATCTACGCCGACGACGAGGTCTCGAGCGGCCTCTACCAATCGAAACTCTGCGCCGCCATCAAAGCCCTCGCCCGCCAGCACGAGCGTCGCGCCACCTGCCCGGTGAGCCTCGATTTCGGCGCGGTCGAATACCTCATCCCCAGCCACTTCGGCTTCTGCCTCGGCGTCAAAAACGCCATCGAACGCGCCTACGAAACCCTCGCCGCCAATCCGGGACGTCGCGTCTTCATGCTCTCCGAGCTGATCCACAATCCCTTTGTCAACGAGGACCTCAACCGCCGCGGCCTGCGCTATCTGCAGACCGACAAAGGCATCCCCTACACCACCGCCGGCACTCCCGCCACCGGTGCCGCCGACGAGGAGCTCATCTGGGACACGCTCACCCCCGATGACGTTGTGATCATTCCCGCCTTCGGGGCAACCGACGAGGACAAGGCCCGCCTCGTGCAGAAGGGAATCGCAGTCTTCCCTCACGACGCAACCTGCATGCTGGTGGAGAAGGTCTGGAAAGCCGCCCGCAGCTACGGTCGCGAGGGCTACACCGTGATCATTCACGGCAAGGCGGAGCACGAGGAAACCAAAGCGACATTTTCCAACACCCGCCGCCATGCGCCCGCGGTCATCGTGCGTAACCTCGCCGAGGTCGAACAACTGGCCGACATCATCACGAGCACTGACCCCGGCCATCGCCAAACATTCTACGACACCTTCGCCGGCAAATTCACCGACGGCTTCGATGTCGAACAGCACCTCCAGCATGTCGCAGTGGTCAACCAAACCACCCTGCTCATGAATGAGACCCTCGCCATCATCGAACGCCTCCGTGGCGCATTCGTCGCGCGTTATGGCGAGACCGGCGTCGAACGGGTGGGCGGCGGCGGACGCCGCGACACTTTGTGCTACGCGACGCAGGTGAACCAGGACGCCCTCGGCCGCGCCCTCGCCGAACCGCTCGACGCCGCCTTCGTGATCGGCGGCAAGAACTCCTCCAACACCTACCAACTCTATCGCCTTTGCGCGGATAACCTCGGCGACAAAGCCTTCTTCATCCAAAGCGAACGCAACATCCTCTCACTCGATGCCTGCGAGCACTACGTCTTCCCCTCGCAGGGCCCGGCCAGCGGTGGCCACGTGGAATCCCAACCCCTCTGGCCCGGAGCCATGGCCCGGCGGCGCGTCCTGATCACCGGTGGCGCGTCCTGTCCCGATGGCCTGATCCAGCAGGTCATCACGCGGCTCAACAGTTTCTTCCCCGCCGATCAACTGCGCTCCATTGATGCCGTGTTGGCCGATCTGGCCGAACCCCGCGCCTAGCGCCACGACCATCACCCTCGTCCCGAGGGCAAAAAAAGACGGCCTCCGCGGAGGCCGTCTTTTTCTGAAAACGAGCGAGAGCGAGTCGATCGCAGAGGTCGCGCAATCAGAAGCGAGTGATGATACCGACGCGCACGATCAGGTTGTTGCCCAACACGATCGAGGCGGTGCGCCCACCGAGGTTCTGCACAAAATCGTCGAGCGACTCATACACGCCACCGAGGAAGATCGAGGTGCGCGGGGACAGCCAATACTCGATGTTGAGCTCGCCGTAGAAGCCGGTGATCAACTCCTTGTATTCATTGCTTTCGGATACCGAAATCGTGGAGGCCACTTCGTAACCGCTCATATCGAGCACCTCATTCACGGTGAAGTCAGAGCCCACGTAAGCCCCGATGAAACCTACGCCAGCGTGAACGGCCAATTTCTCGCTCAGATGCGTGCGAATCTCCGGTCCCAACCGAATGGAATAGTAGGCACCTTTGACCTTGTAGCTGCCATCCACGAAAGCGCCGTTCGGAGTGACTGTGATGGTGCGGTCGGCCGTGATCTGCTGGAGTGGCACCGTCGTTTCGACGCCATTTTCCACAATCGCATTACCGATATCGTCGAACAGATCCTCGAAGGTCGGCGCTTGATAGAAAGCGTCGGGCACTGCGCCGTAAACTTGGTAAATATCCGTCAGCTTGATGAGATTGGACACCACCCGTTCCTCCCGCTCGGCGGTGACGTCGGTGATGCCAATGGAGCCGCTGAAGCCGATCTCCGTCTTCGGCCCAAGTTTGAAGAGACGACGGCCGACCGACATTTCAAAACCCAGCGAGCCTCCGTCGTGTTCCATCTCGTAGGACGCACCGGTGGACTCAGCCGAAAATGCGCTCATGGCGATACGACCATTACCCAAGTTTTGGGAATCGTGCGCATAGGCCCAAGTCCGGGTTTGGCCGGGAGTATAGGCCAACAAATCGAGATAGACTCCGTCCTGGCCCTCCACCGGCACTTGATAGCGACCGCCCGGCGTTGAGGTCTGGTTGCCGTCATCGTCAACTTCGTTGGTCCGCGGTCCGTCGAGCACCACCGCACCGTCGTCATAGGCGCGGGAAACATCGGTAACGTCGGCGCCGGGGATCTGGCGGCCGGGCACGTTGCCCAAGTTGCCAAACTCGATGGAGGGTTTGCCGGTGTTAAAGCGGGCGCTGACGTGAAACGTCCACGGATTGGCGTCGCGGAAAGCGATCTGGCGCAGGCGGGGGGGCAGCACAAAGCCCGGGGGCACTTCCACATTGGCGGTCTCGTCCTCCTCGGTTGCTTGGGCAAAGGAGGGAGTCGCGAGAATGCTGGCGGTGAGGCCGATCGCTAGGATTCGAACAAGATTGGGATAAGCCATGGATGAGGGCGTATTGGACGCGTAGAAACCGCTAAAGTTGCTTCGTTTTGAGGCAAGGCCAGCCCTTTCTTGCCCCAACCGCGGGTTTCCGCGGCGTGAACCGGTGTATCGCGCCTCACGCGCTCACTCGGTGAATTCGTCGAATTCCTTCTCCTTGGCCTTCTCTGCGGCCAGGGCCGCCGCAGCCTCCGGGTCGATCGCCGCTTCCCGCTCCTTTAAACGTCGTTCGCGGGCGCGCAGGTCTTCCTCGCGTTGTTCAAGTTCGGTTTCAGTGAGTTGCTGCTCCTGCACCTTCTCGAAAAGTTTGTTTTCACTTTCCTCCAGAAACGCCTCCCGTTCCTTCAGCTGGGTCCGTTGATCTTTGAGCGAGGCCTCCTGCCGCTCAAGTTCGGCCTTCAACGTTTCCAAGGCGGCCTTTTCCTCGGCGGACATTCCGACCTGCGCCGGAGCGGCTTTGCGGGCGGCGTTCAAAACCTGTTCGCGGGCGGCCAACAGCGCCTCCACTTCCGCCATCTCCCGGGCCTGATCTGCCAGCTTGATCTCCAGGTCTTCGCAGGCGCGCTCGCGTTCCTCCAAGCGGGCTTCGAGCTCACGCAGGCTCTTTTCCAACTCAGCCGATTGTTCCGCCGGTATTCGGGTCTCTGTTTCGCCCCACGGTGCGCGGGTCGCCGCCACGATACGGTTGATTTTCTCCCGAGTCTCAGCGGCCTCCTCGGTCTGAGCCAACGGCGACCGCGTGCGCCGGCGCAGCGAGAGCTGTCCGGACTTCGTCCCCGGGGGGCGACCAGGAATACGCAGCTTGTCCGAATCGAACGGTGGCGGCGGCGGCTGAGAGGAACTCATGCCAGCACTTAACCCCCAAAGAGGCGCGAAAACCAGCCTGTCTTCTTTTTCTTCTCCGGCACCGCACCGGCCACATGCCCTTCGAGCAACTTGGCCGTAAGGGTTTCCACCGCCGGGTCCTGCAGCACCATCACAATCCGACTCAGGGGCACGCCCTCAGCGACCTTTTGCTCAATGGCCTGCCGGTCCTCGGCAAAATAACCGACCCGAGCAGCGACCTCGCCGGCCGTCGAGGCACTCGGCTCCGTGCCACGTTGCGCCAACTTCTCGCGCTCGAGCGGACGCAACTGGCGCACCAGCCCACCGATCGACTCCACCAGGTGCAGGCCTTTCGCGCCGGGACGGAAGGGCAAAAACCTCGCCAACATCTGTTCGTCGATATGCGAGAGAGCGTTGAGCAGACTACGGAAGTCGCCTCCGACAATCACGTTTTGCGACATGCCTTGGGCGAAGACCGCAAAGGCCTCGAGGGTTTCAAGTTTCTCCAGCGAGCAGAACTCCAGTGTATCGCTCGACAGCGTCGTGAAGCGGATTGGAAACGTCGGCGGCAACCCGAGTTTCTTCATATTATCCAGCAGCGGATTTTCGGCCGAAGCCGCCGCGTCGCTGTGCTCCACCATCTCGCCAAACGGATCGTCGAACGCGAGGGTCTCCTGCAGGATCGTGATCAGCGTCTCGATCGTGCCTGGCGGATAACCGCGCTCATCCAGTGCCGCGACTGTCTCGTTGTAGTCGAAATCGATGTAGTCAGCCGGACTGTCGACCTTGCCCTGCCCCGGCCACTCGGGGCCGTCGAGATTCTCCGCCAAACTGGAAAGGGCGGTATCAACCATGATCGAAGAAGCAAAGGCCGTGCGGGCTTCGTCCCAACGTTGAGCAGAGGTGGATTCAGACATAGCGGCAGGGAATCAGAGGAGGAGTCGAGAAAAGGGAGAACTGAGCGCGGCGCGCACGGCGCACGCGGGGACGGTGAATCAGGCCACCAGCGAGTCACCGTGGCGGATGAGCTCGTTGGCCACGCCGTGGTAATCGTCGATCACGGTCTTTTCGCCGCTGCCGTCGGCCGAGGCGTTCACCAGCGCGACCGGGAGGCCCAACGTGACCGCGCGGCGCACTACCATGGCATCGCGCACCTGCTGATTGAAGAGCTTGGCGATGGGCGACACGCGCTTGGCGCTGCGATATTGGTTAAGACGCAACTGCATGCGCATGCGCGGCACATCGATGTCCACGCCGGTTTTGATCGAGTTGAAAATGATGCCCTCCACGCGCGCCGGATGCCCCTGGGCACCGTTGCGGAAACTGGCGCTCAGCTGGTGGAACTTGCCCAGCTTCTCCACCAACAGCGTGAAGCCGATCAAGCTCAGCGCATCGGGATTGGCCGGCACGTAAATCTCGTTGGCGCAAAAAATCCCGCACTGCGATGCCCGCAGGATGTTCGGCGGGCAATCGAAGAGGATGAAGTCGTAGTTGCCCTCGATCTCGGCCAGCTGGTCACGAAACACCACATAGTGCGGCCGGGACGGATCGCCGCGGTATTCGTTCTCGAGGTCCACCAGATTGAAGGTGGTCGGCACGATATCGAGGCCCGGCAGCACCGGCTCGCCGGTTTTGTTGAGCACAACATCCTTCACCACGATATCCTTCACCGACTGCTCCCCCGGATCGAAAATCGAAAAGACCGCACCGGCTCCCGTGGCGTTGATCTTATTCCACCGATCAAGCCGCAGCAGCCAGATCGACGCATTGGATTGAGTATCGAAGTCGCAGATCAGCACTCGTTTGCCGAGCTTGGCCAGCGAAGCGGCGACATTGACCAGCAGCGAGGTCTTACCGACGCCACCCTTGTAATTAATGAAAGCGATTTTTCGAGCCATGCGGAGTATTCTCGGGAAAGCACCAAAGGCGCGCTAACGCAAGGACTTGACGATGCGACGGCCCCTTGCCCAAGCCCAGTCAAAAAGACGGCCGGTCGTATTTCACCAAATATTCGCAAGCTCCACGGGCGAAGTCACTTGTCACACAATGGTCGCGCAATCGCCATTCGCCCGGCACCTGCCTCCCGCAAATTCACTGCGCCTCCCCCCCCCCCCCCCCACCATGCCCGTGCCTTACATCCTCAGTGTGGACGACGAAACCGACGTCTCCGATCTCATCGCGTTTAACCTGCGCCAGCATGGCTACGAGGTGGGCACCGCCGCGACCGGGCGTGAGGCGCTCGCCTCCATCGAAGGGCGTCGTCCCGACCTACTGTTGCTCGACCTCATGCTCCCCGACATCGACGGCTTCGCGATTTGCGAGATCTTGCGCCGCGACATGGCGACCGCCGCCCTGCCCGTCATCATCATCTCCGCGTGGAGCGAACAGGATTCCCGCCATCTCGGCCTCGAACTCGGCGCGATCGATTTTCTCAACAAGCCGTTCAGCCCCCGCGCGCTGGTCAATCGCGTGAACGAACTGCTCGGCCAGCGCGCCCCGCACCCGCGCATCAGCGCTTGATCAAGCGGCGTCGTCTGCGGCAAATGGCCGGATGACGATCAACAAAGGCCAATTAATGGACGCGCTCCTGGCGGAGCTGCAGCAGGACCATGAGCTGCAAACCCGTGCCGCCCTCCTGGCCCGCGATGAAGCGACCAACGAGGAAAGCCGCGCCGAAGGCAAATACGACACCCGTGGGCAAGAGGCCGCCTACCTCGCCGAAAGCCAGGCCAAAATCGCCACCGAGTTGAGCGATGCGATCACCTTTTACCGCTCGCTCAAGCTGCCGGACTCCCGCCCCCCCGCCGCCATCGAGGTGGGTTCCGTGGTCAAGGTCGAGCGCCCCGGCAAACCCCTGTGGTGTTTTATCGGTTCCCGTGCCGGCGGCACCGACTTCACCTACGAGGGCAAAGCCTTCACCGTCATCACGCCGGCCTCCCCGCTGGGGCGCCTGTTGCTCGGCAAGAAGCAGGGAGATACGGTTTACCTCGTGGCCCGCGGCAAACCGCAGGCCCACCGCATCGCGGAGACGGCCTAATGCCGCCCCTCGCGATGCGCCGATGCTCTCAAGCGTCGCGGATCGCAAACAGCAGCGGCACACTCATCCGAAACGAGACCGGCCGCCCTTTGCGCGTGCCGGGTTCGAAGCGCCATCGCAGCACTGCTTTTTCGGCTTCACGCGCAAACTCCCACGGCGCCCGCTCATCCGCCCGGGCCTCCACCACGCGCCCCTGCGTATCCACCACAAAGGTGATGATCACTTCGGCCTCGACGCCGTCGCGCCGCATCCGCTCCGGGTAGCGCGGCGACACGCGCAGTCGCGTTTCCGGAATACGGTCCAACTGGCCAAAGTTAATGGCTGCACTGAACCGATCACTCGCGCTTTCGCGCCAATGACTGGTTTCCTTCCCCGGGCGCACGACGTGAGTGAAATCACTGTCCGCGATCCGATGTATCACCTCCGTGGGGACAGGACTTGGCGTCTCCAGCTCTACCGGAGGCAAGTCCTCCGCCGGTTGATCGATGATGTCATCCACGGGCAACGGCGTGTCGTCGGGTGTATCCGTATCGGTGGATACGTCGACGACCTCGTCGGGTGTCGTCACCGCGATTTCCATCGGCGGCCATTCCGGGAAATCCTCATTCGGCGGATCGATGAAAATACCATCGTCGCCAAGCACGACTGAAGGTTCATTGAAAGAGAAGAGAAACACGGCATGCAGCGCCGCGGCGGTCAGAGCAGGAATCAGGAAAGCGTTTTTCATGAGTTAGAAACGGGGTTATTTCTACAACGCACCGGTGCGGAGTTTCTTAGCACTTTCCTCGTTTCATTGACGGTGCTTGTCTCTGGCCACCCCATGCGACCCGACCGCTGCCCCCACCTCTCGCGCCTCCCCCTGCACCTGCTCGCGATCATTACCTTCCCCGCCCTCTGGGTGGCAGCCGCACCGCCACTGGCTTTGCGCGAGGTCGACCCCGATCGGATTTCCGGTGGCGTCTTTGCCGCCCTCTCCGCCGACGGGCATTTTGATTCGATCACCACCGCGCCAAGCGCCCACACCGTCGCCGCGGAAGCGCTTCCGCCCGGCAGTCCGACCAAGGGAACGCCCCCCGATGTTACCGCGCCTTGGGTGGCGGCCAATACACGCCTCGGAGACGACCCGGCCGACCTCTCCAACACCCAACGCCACCAGGCCGAGCCCCATGTCTTTCGTAGCCGCACCAATCCGGCGGTCCTGCTGGCGACATTTCAGGAAGGTCGACTTTCTGATGGCGGCGCCGCCTCTTGCGGTTACGCCGTCAGTCACAACGGAGGCCGCACTTGGCGCCGTGACCTGATTCCCGCCCTCACCCGCGTGAATGGCGGCACCTACTTTCGCGCGACCGACCCGGTCGCGGCCATCGATCTCGATGGTAATATGTTTCTGAATACGCTCAATGCGCGCACATCCGACTTCGGGCTCGCCGACCTCACCATCGTGCGCTCCTCCGACGGTGGCGAAACCTGGACCACGCCGCGCCTGATCTACGCCGCGCCCAGCGCCCAGATCTTCCCCGACAAAAACTGGATGGCCGTCAACGACCATCCCGGGGCCTCCTCCGCCAACCGCCTCCTCGTCACCTTCACCGGTTTTACCAGCAACGCCCAGGGCCAGTCCACCGGGGCCGACCTGCGCAGCTCCTTCAGTGACGATCAGGGCGAGACCTGGTCTCCGCCCGTTTTCATCCAACCACTCGGCACCTCCAACCAAGCCACCCAGCCGCTTTTCCTCGCCGATGGTTCGGCTCTCGTCGTCTATATTGCCTTCACCACGTCCACGCAGGCCTTTCGGATCGAGTGTAAACGATCGCCCAGCGGCGGTGCGTCCTGGCCCAGCCCCGCAACCGTGATCCACGAGGTGTTCTCCGCTTGGGACGACCCTGTCGCGCGGGACGGCGTGTTTCTCGTTTCCGCGACCCTTGCCAAATCCAACGGCACACTGTTCGTCACCTGGACCGAAGCCCAAAGCGGTTCCTCCCGCGTGCGTCTCTCGCGCTCGTTCGACAACGGCGCCACATGGTCCGCCCCCATCCAAGTGAACGAATCGGCGACCGGCCGTTCCGCCTTCAATCCCACCGTGGGCGCCTCCGAAGACGGCCAGACCGTGACCGTCACTTGGATGGACAATCGCAACGCCCCCGACCTCCGCAACTGGGTCGACATGTATGCGACCACCAGCACCGACGGCGGCCTGTCGTGGTCGGCTGATTCCCGGATTTCTGATCGCACCACCGACATGCGCCGCGCCCAGTCCACGCCCCGAGGCTACATGCTTGGTGACTATTTTGGCTTCGCTGCGGGCCGCACGCCCGCTGAACCCAGCGTCGCGGTTTGGGTCGACACCCGCGCGGGCGAAGCCGACCCCGTGGCCACGCGCTTCCACCCCATTCCCAACTCCAGTTACGAGGGGTGGCGACAGGCGCACTTCATGCCCGCGGGCAATGACGCCAACGACCTCAGCGGTCCCCAAGGCGACGTCGACCGCGATGGTTTCGCCAACGTGTTTGAATACCTTTACGCCCTCGACCCCTTCGTCGCCGACCGTGGTGACGCATTCACTATCAGCGCGAGCGCCATCGCTGAGCCCCGGTTTGCCGGCCGGACCGATTTGAGCACCGACGTTTGGGAACACTCCACGGATGGTGCCACCTGGACCCCCGTCTCCCCCGCCGGGAGAAATCCCGCGGGCGAAATCCAGCTTACCGATCTGCCCTCCGCTAGACCGCTCTGGGTCCGCCGCCACGTCGCGGTGGCGGGTGGTCCTGACGTGATCGGTGCAAACACCACCACGCTCGGCAGCGACACCCGCCTGGTAAACCTCTCCTCCCGCGCCTTCGTCGGCAGCACCGCCGAAGCCCAACTCATCCCCGGCTTCGTCGTCGGCGACGGCCCGCTCGATACCCTCATTCGTGGCATCGGCCCCGGTTTGATTCCCTTCAACGTCAACGGCGTCTTGAGTGACCCGACCCTCACCCTGTCTCCCGCGCCCCTCTCCGCTCTCACCAGCAACGACAACTGGGGTCGCGACGGCGGCGCCACCGCGGAGGACTTTAACGCCGTCGGCGCCTTTGCTCTGCCCGCGGACAGCCTCGATGCAGCACTATCGGCCACGCTCGATTCCGGCTCCACCACTGCCGTGGTCTCCGGTCCCAACAGCGGCGTGGCCCTCGCGGAACTGTATCTGAGCGACACCGGCTCGGGGGCAACCGCCCGCCTCCTCAATCTCTCCACCCGCGCCCTCGTCTCGACCGGCGAACGCGTCTTGGTGGGAGGCTTTATCCTCGAGGGCAACAGCCCGCGCCGCTGCTTGGTGCGCGCCGTGGGACCGACCCTGGCCGACTTCGACGTCGGCGGCCCCCTGGCCGATCCCACCCTGCAGCTCTTCCGCGGCAGCCCCGGCGAGCTCGTGGCGGAAAACGACGACTGGTCGCTCAGCCCCTCCGCGACCGCCATCGCCACCGCGGCCGACCGCATCGGCGCCTTTGACCTTCGCATCGCGTCCACCGACGCCGCCCTGCTCGTCACGCTCGAACCGGGCTCCTACACCGCGGTGGTGTCGGGCGTCGACGGAGCCGAAGGCGTCGCGCTGGTGGAGGTTTACGTTCTCGACGACTAGGCGCGGGCGCGGTTCGCTGGCGGATATGTCCCGTCGTCGGTCGCCGTTTTTGTTCGCCTGTTTCCTCCTCCTCGCCGGAGTGCTCTCCGCCGCGCCTTCCCCTGAACTGCAGGCCGCCCTCGACGCGTTTCGCACCGAGGGCCCCAAAGGCTGGGCGTTCACCCAAACGGTTTCGACGGCCGAGCGCAGCCGGGTTGAAACCTTCGATCCGTTGCAGCCGGACCACCTCAAGATGACCCTCGTCAGCGAGAATGGTCAGCCGCCGACTCCCGAAGAGCTGCGCACCTATCGCGAGCAACAGACGCGCCGCAGCGGCGGCTTCACCGCGCCCAACATCAAAGAACAACTCGACCTCGCCAGCGCCCGTCTGACCGAAACCAACGGCCCCCGCGAGATCTGGCTCTTCGACCTGGTGCCCGGTGGCGACGACGACACTTCGGCCGAACACATGCGCGTCACCCTCACCTTCCACACGCCCACCCAAACGATCGAGCGCGTGGAGCTGGCCAGCTTTGAACCCTTCTCTCCCGTCCTCGGCGTAAAGGTGGCGCTCGCTCGCACCGTTATCGACTACTCCCTGCCGGAAGAAGACACGCCCTCCCTCCTGCAGCACATTCATGTCACCGTGCGCGGGCGCGCCTTCTTCTTCAAATCCCTCGATTCCGACATGACGATTTCGTATTCAGATCATCGTTACGCCGGCAAAACCCCGACGCCCTGAACGTGCCGCTCTCGCTTTCGACTCTTTCCGGCCCGACCGCCTGGGCCGACAGCCCGTCGCCCGACTTTGGCGCGGACGCCCTCGCGCAGAGCGCCGGACGTCTCGCCATCCTGCCGCTGCACGGCTGGGGTGACCACGGCCTCGGACTCGGGCAGGACGTCGAGGAAGTGATCGGCGGTGCGGTGCTCTCCAACGCCCTGCGCGCGCTGCCACATCCCGGTGTGGTCCGTGTGCTGCCACCGTGGCGCCAAGTGCTGGCCCCCTATCCCGGGCTCGCCGACCTCGGGGGACTCGATCCGGAAACCGCCCACGACGTGCTCCACGAGATCGCAGCAGGCGTGAAGCAAGCGGGCTACGAGCGGCTGCTCTTTTTCTGCACCAGCCCTTGGAGTGGTGAGTGGATCGACGCCGCGTCCCGCGATGTGCGCGTGGGGTTGTCGCTCCAAACCTTCGTGATCGAGTTGGGCGGCCTCGACCTGCATCTGCACCCCAATTCGCCCGACCGTGCCCGCGCTCAAGCCGTGGCTGCCAGCGTGCTCGGGCAAACGCCGTGCCCGCCGTCTCCGACCACTCTGCCGCCGCCGATCGACTTGAGCTTTCGTCCCGGCAACTGGCGCTCCGTGCCCGCGGTCGAGCCTGACCTTTCGCTGTCCGGCGATACCATCCTGGCCGAAGCCGCCGCCCGACTCGCCGCGCTGTTGACCGAGGTCATGGTGCGCCCGGGACTCAACCCCCGGCCGGAAGCCTCCGCTTGGATTGCTCCGACGTCGGTAAAGATTCCCGAATGCCCACCGTTTCCCGGTCCCCGACGTTCCCGCTATTTGCCAGCTCTGAACACTTCGGAGCTGACCTCGATGCCCAGCAAAGAACAGGCATTGATCATCATCCCGGTAGGGGCGATCGAACAGCACGGGCCGCATCTCCCCGTGGGCGTGGATGCCTACATCGGCGAAGCCACGTGCGCGGCCCTTTCCGCTCGCTTGCCCGATGCACCGGTGTGGTTTGGCCCGCCGCTACCGCTCGGCAAAAGCAACGAGCATCTCGATTATCCCGGCACCATCTCGCTCAGCGCCCGCAGCCTGCGCCGGCTTCTGCTCGCGCAGATCGAGAAGCTGGTGGCGCTCGGTTTTCGTCAGTTCGCGCTTTTAAACACGCACGGCGGCAATAGCGCGGTGCTCGTTTACACCCTGCGTGAGATTCAACAGCGCTGGGGTGTGCGCGCCGGCATGCTGAAGGTGCCATCGACCAACGAGCTTTCCGCCCAGGAAGCAACATGGGGCTTCCACGCCGGCGAATGGGAAACGTCCATCATGCTCCACATCGCCCCGCACCTCGTGGCGATGGACAAGGCCCTCTGTCACTACCCGGCGACGCTCCAAGATCCTGGCCTACTCCGTCCGGAGAGCGCACCGGCCATCTTCTCGTGGATGACCCGCGACATCGCCCCCGACGGCGTCATGGGCGACGCCACCGCCGCCACTGCCGAGAAGGGAGAGCGGTGGTTCGAAGCCGCGATGGATCAACTGGCGGAGCAGATCCGCGACTTGCTCAAGGCTTGATGTCGCCGCGCGCAATGGCGGCGGCGCGGGCGTATTGCTCGCGGAAATGCTGCCCCAGCTCCTTCGCGAGCTCCAACTCCTCCACCTTATCGCGCGCGCCGAGCGTCGACTTGATGCGACCGAAAGCGATGTCGTAGCTCACGGCGTCCATGTTCTGAAACACCGCCATGGCTTCGGGCGGCTGTCCCGCCGCGACGATATCCTTCCACGCCTCCACCAACTCCGGGTGTGTATCAAAACCCATGATACGCACGATGAGCGACATTTCGCGGAACAGGCCGCCGGTCCAACTGGAGCGATAGATCAACTGCTCATCCGATTCGTAAGGCGCATCCTCGGGGTCCGAGCGGTGGGTCTTAAACTCATCGACGTAGAAGTCTCGCCGCACCGGCAGGCGCCGCAGGGCAAACAACTCGGGGCCGCCCGGGGCATCGGGCTCAAAATTCCACAGCTTTTGCCCCTCCATCGACATCACAAACTCGATGAAAAGCTCCGCGACTTCCAAGTTTCGGGCCCCGCGCAAAATGCCGACCGGATCGACCGAGCTCACACTCCCGCCGGGAGGAGAGACGTAGTCGACTCGCACGCTGTCGCCGCGGCGACGCACGGCCTCGGCCTGTTGCCGGCCGTAGAAATCGATGCACATACCGACCGCGCAATTGCCCGTCGCCACATCGATGGGCGGCTTCTGCGAGGTGTCGGTAAAGTAACGGGCGTTGGCGGCCGCCAACTGCAGCAATTGCAGCCCATCGGTCCAACCGGCATGCACGGCCTGGGTCTCCGCCTCCTCGGCCGAAAGACCCGGCGTGCCCTCCAGCGCATAGAGGCGCTGCTGCATCTGCTGCTGGATCACGTTCTCAAACGCCTTGGCAATGGAGCCGCTCTTGGTCGGATCGGTCAGCGCGACGGTGCCCATCAAACGCGGGTCCTGTAAGTCGCTCCATTGCGTCGGGGCCTGTTCAATGCCGCGATTCTTCAGCACGTCATTGTTGTAAACCAAGCCATAGCTGCTGAGCACGGTGCCCAACCAACGGTGGCCCAAATCCCAATACTCCTCACCGGCAAACTCCTGCGGGATGATCTCGGGAGCAAACCACTCGGGATGCGTGTCGAAGATACGCGTCGGCACGAGGCGACCCGCGCGCGCCTGGCGAATGAAGTCGTAGGTGCCGCCGCCAAAGAACAGGTCGATGCCGCAGCCGACGTTGGAGGCCATGAACGCCTCCCGCGCTTCCCGCTCTTCCGCCGTCGCATCGTCGCCGAGGCGACCGTTGTGAAAGGCCGACTGCACCGCGTTGCTCCAGGAGCGGTCGAGCGTATTCGTCCAATGGTTACGGAATGAGGCGACATACTCGCCCTCGAGGAAGCGCGCGATCTCGCTGGTGCCGCCGATCACGCGCCAGTCAATCGCCACCGAACGGCCGGTGCGTTCCTGATACCAACGGGCGAAGGCGATGCCGAACTCATGACGAATCGCTTCGTTGTGCGGCGTGATGATGACCAGCTCATCGTCGGCATCCACTCGAGCATCCTGTTCGGGACGGAGGAGGAAGGGGACGGCAATGACGAGCGCCAGGGCGAGGATGATAACGAGTCGTTTCATGTCCCGAATAGGAGCGCGACGATCGACCTCAGGCCGTCAGGACCACGACGTCCTGCGGCTCCACATGAGCGTGCAAAGCCCCCTCGCCGGCTCCGGCCACGTGACGCGGGTTGAGTTCGTAGACTTTCAGGTTCTGCCCGTTGGACACAAAATCGTATTGGGCCACTTCGCCCAAATAAACCGAATCACCGATGCGTCCCGGCACCGCGTTGATGTCGGCCCCGTTGTCTTTAAGCGCCCAGCACTCGGGCCGGATGGAAAGCGTCACGTCGCTACCCGTGGCCGGCTTCTCGGTCGGATCGCCCAACACGCCGTGGAAACGGCCCACCGCGGTATCCACGATGGCGTTCTCGCCCTCCACGCCCACGAGTTTGCCGGGGATGAGATCGGTCTCGCCGATGAAGTGCGCCACGGTTTTGCGGCGCGGGCGGCGGTAGACCTCCTGCGGCGCGCCCACCTGCAGAATGTGGCCGTTCTCGAGGATGGCCATGCGGTCGGAAATGGAGAGCGCCTCCTTCTGGTCGTGGGTCACATAGACCGTCGTCAGTTGAAACTCCTTACACACGCGGCGGATCTCCGTGCGCATCTCCAAGCGGAGCTTGGCGTCGAGATTGGAGAGCGGTTCGTCGAGCAACAGGCAGCGCGGGCGAATCACCAGTGCTCGCGCCAGCGCGACACGTTGCTGCTGTCCGCCGGAAAGCTGATTGGGTGAACGCTCGGCGTAGGCGCTCATGCGCACCGACTCGAGGGCCTCGCCGACGCGGCGCTTGATGTCGGCCTTGGGCACGCGGCGTTCCTCAAGACCGAAGGCCACGTTCTGCGCCACCGTCATATGCGGCCACAGCGCGTAACTTTGAAACATCATGCCCGTGTTCCGCTTGTGCGGCTCGAGGCGCGTGACCTCTTCCTCGCCGAAGTGTATCTTGCCCTCCTCCGGGATGTAGAAGCCAGCCAGGCTGCGCAGCAGGGTCGTTTTGCCGCAACCGCTGGGGCCGAGCAGAAAAAACAACTCACCGGGTTCAATTCGCAGGTTCAACTGGTGGAGAGCCACTGTGGTGCCGAACCGCTTCGTCAATTGGTCAACTTGGATGGAAATCATGCCGCGCAGAGCTGCGGGGCAGGCAAGAAGCGCCCCCATGCCTAGTCAAAGTAAATAACCCTGCCGTAACGCCTCTGCCCTTGCCCAGCGGCCTTCGATGCTGCTCCATCATCCGCCAATGGCTAGCTCGCTGAAGATCCATCCCGCCCACGCAGATCTCGAGACCATTTTGGTCACCGAAACGTCGATCAAACGACGTATCAAAAAACTGGGGGCAGAGATTCAGCAAACCTATGGCGATGAGGAGATCACGGTCATCGCGATCATCAATGGCGCCATCCTCTTCACTGCCGATCTGCTGCGCGCCATCCCCAATCCAGTGCGCCTCGATTGCATCCGCATTTCCAGCTACCGCAACGAGACCAAATCCATCGGCAAACCGAAGCTGCTCCACAGCCTCACCCTCGACGTGACCAACCGTCATGTGCTGCTCATCGACGACATCCTCGATACCGGCAAAACGTTGGCGATGGTGACCAACGTCATCAGCAAACTGAACCCGGCCAGCGTGAAGACCTGCGTGTTGCTCGACAAAAAGGGCCGCCGCGAAGTCCCATTCGATGCCGAGTTTGTGGGCTTTGAAATCCCCGACAAATTTGTCGTCGGCTACGGCCTGGATTTCGCCGAGCGCTACCGCAACCTGCCCTGCATCGGCGTCCTGAAGCCCGACCTGCAGAATCCTCCGGAGTGGGCCTGAGGCTGCGGTAAGAAACGGCGCCCGGCCGCCAATCTTTCGACCGGCGCATGAGTTTTTGAATACGCCGCCCCGCTGCGGCGTCACATTCCCCATGAAAACGACCCTTCGCACCGTGCTCACCGGCGCCGCCATGCTGGCGCTCACCCTGCCCTCCGCGTTGCTCGGTCAGTCCCGCCACGATGACCGGGACGACGATCGCGGCCGCAACCGGGACCGCCCGGAAGAAGAGGAAGCCCGCATCGTGCTGTTTTCGGGCCGTAACTATACCGGCGAACGCATCGTGCTCTCCGTCGGCGATCAAGTGGACGACTTCCGCTTCCAGAGCTTCCCTTCCGGCCGCAACGCCAACAACCGCGTTTCCTCCGTCTGGGTGCAGGGTCGCGTCGAAGTCACGCTCTACGAATACCGGGACTTCAAGGGCGAACACATCACCCTCACCCGCAGCTCGCCTGACCTGGAAGACATTTCTCTCTCCGACGGGGTCGAAGATTGGGACAACAACCTCTCTTCAGTAATCGTCCGCGAGGCCTCCGGCGGCCGCCGCGACCGCGACCGCTGGACTGGGCGCGACGACGATCGCGGCCGCGGGCACGACGACCACGACCGCGATTATGGTCGCGGCGACGGCGGTCAGGGCGGCAACGACTGGCGCAACGACGGCTGGGGTCGAGACCGTGAACGCGACCGGATCGAACAGCGGCGCCAAACCGAACGTGTTGTGAAGCGCGCCTACGTGGATGTGCTGGGACGCGAACCCGATGCCCAGGGCCTGAACACTTACGTGGGCATCGTCGAGGACCGCGGTTGGACCGAAGAACGCCTCCGTCGTGAACTTACCCGCAGTGTAGAATACCGCACCGTCGTGGTGCCGCGCCGCATCACCGAAATCTATCGCGAGCTGCTCAAGCGCGAACCAGATCCCGCCGGACTCAAGTTCTACACCGACCGCGTCGTGCGCGCCGACTGGACCTTCACCCGCGTCGAAGACGCCCTGCGGAAGAGTCCGGAATACAAGTCCAAGCACAACCGCCGCTGAACGACCGTAGTGCCGGCTTCAGCCGGCATTCCGCCCTGCCCCTCAGCCAGTCTCCTCCCGCCCCAACCAATCACTCAACAAAAGAGCCGCCCCAAAATCGGGGCGGCTCTTGTTTTAAAAACTAGGTCGGGTCGCGGCCTTTAGGATCCCACTTCGGCATCGGCCGAGGAGGTGGGCTCGCTGGGCTCGACCGCTTCGAACTCCAGCGCATCACCGTTGCGCACCACCCGCACCGGCTCGCCGTCCTTGACGGTGCCACGGATGATCGCTTCGGCCAGCGGGTCTTCGAGGTAGTGCTCGACGGCCCGGCGCAACGGACGCGCGCCGTATTTCTCGTCGTAGCCCTTGTCGATGAGGAGCTGCTTGGCCTCTTCGGTGAACTCGAGGGTGATGTTCCGGTCGGTGAGACGGGTGGCGAATTTCTTCACCTCGATCTCCACGATCTGGACCAGATCCTTCTTCTCCAACGGACGGAAGAAGATGATGTCCGAAATGCGGTTGAGGAACTCCGGCTTGAAGACGCGCTTGGCTTCCTCGAGCACCTTCTCACGCATCATTTCCATGTCGCTGAAGCTGCCGGTGGCGGCGGCAAAGCCCATCGAGGTTTGGCGCTGCAGCAGCGACGCACCCACGTTGGAGGTCATGATGATGATGGTGTTGCGGAAATCGACTTGGCGACCAAGCGAGTCCGTCAGGCGGCCGTCTTCCAGAATCTGGAGGAGGAGCTGGAGCACGTCCGGGTGAGCCTTCTCGATTTCGTCGAAGAGGATGACCGAGTAAGGCTTGCGGCGCACGGCCTCGGTAAGCTGACCACCTTCCTCGTAACCGACGTAGCCGGGAGGCGAACCGACGAGACGGGAGACGGCGAACTTCTCCATGTATTCGCTCATGTCGATCTGCACCAGCGCGTCCTGATTACCGAACATTTGCGCGGCGAGTTGCTTGGCCGTCTCGGTCTTACCGACACCGGTCGGACCGACGAACATGAAGGAACCGATCGGGCGACGCGGGTCCTTGAGGTCGGCGCGGGAGCGGCGCAGCGCCCGGGCGATGGCCACGGCGGCTACTTCCTGACCCACGACGGTCTTCTGGATCTCGTTCTCGAGGTTGAGGAGGCGCTCGGTCTCCTTCTTCTCCATGCGGTTGAGCGGGATACCGGTCCAGTCGGCGACGACCTGCATCATCATCTCGTCATCGATGGTGATCTTGTTCTCTTCGCGTTCCTTTTTCCAGGTCTCGGTGACCTCTTCCAGCTTGGCGCGGAGTTGCTTCTCCTTGTCGCGGAATTGGGCGGCTTCCTCGAAGTGTTGGCCAGCGATGGCCTCTTCCTTCTTGGCGCAGACCTCGTCGATCTCTTTGGAGAGATCTTCGAGTTCCGGCGGGCGGTTGAGGGAAGAAATACGGGCGCGAGCACCGGCTTCGTCCATCACGTCGATGGCCTTGTCCGGGAGGAAACGGCCCGTGATGTAGCGGTCGGAAAGCTTGGCGGCGGTCTCAAGGGACAGGTCGGTGAAGATCGCCTTGTGGTGATCCTCATACTTGCCGCGGATGCCCTTGAGGATCGTAACGGTGTCCTCGACGGACGGCGGCTCGACCTTCACGGACTGGAAGCGGCGATCGAGGGCGCTGTCCTTCTCGATGTATTTGCGATACTCGTTGAGGGTGGTCGCGCCGATGCACTGCAGCTCACCGCGAGAGAGAGCGGGCTTGAAGATGTTGGAGGCGTCCATCGCCCCTTCGGCGGCGCCGGCACCCACGATGGTGTGGAGCTCGTCGATGAAGAGGATGATGTTCTTGGCGCGCTTGATCTCGTCCATCACGGCCTTGATGCGCTCCTCGAATTGACCGCGGTATTTGGTGCCGGCGACCATGAGGGCGAGGTCGAGGGTGATGACCTTCTTGTCGAGGAGGATCTCGGGGACGATGCCGCTGGAGATTTCCTGGGCGAGACCTTCGACAATGGCGGTTTTGCCAACGCCGGCTTCACCGATGAGCACCGGGTTGTTCTTGGTGCGGCGGCAGAGGATCTGGATGACGCGGCGGATCTCGTGCTTGCGGCCCACCACCGGGTCGAGTTCGCCCTTGCGAGCCAGTTCGGTGAGGTCGCGACCGAAGGCCTTGAGGGCCGGGGTCTTGACGTCCTTCTTGTCGTCACCGCCACCGCGGGGAGACGGCGCGGCGGCCTCTTCGGCGCCGGGATCGTTCTCGCCGCCGGAGAATTGCGGGTCGAGTTCACGGAGGATCTCGTTGCGAGTGCGCTCGATATCGATGTCGAGCGACTTGAGCACGCGGGCGGCCACGCCTTCGCCTTCGCGGAGGAGGCCGAGCAGGATGTGCTCAGTGCCGACGTAAGAGTGGTTGAGGGCCTTGGCTTCCTTGCCGGCGAGGGCGAGGACCTTCTTCACGCGGGGCGTGTAGGGGATGCTGCCTTGGGTCTTGGACTCGGTGCCAGTGCCGACCTGTTTCTCGACCGCGCCGCGCACGGTCTCCAGGTCGAGCCCCATTTTCTGCAGCACGCTTACGGCCACGCCCTGCCCGAGCTTGATCAAACCGAGTAGGATGTGCTCCGTGCCCACGTAGTTGTGGTTGAAGCGGTCGGCCTCCTTTCTGGCGAGGGCCAGGACTTGTTGGGCGCGGGGAGTGAAATTATTCATCGGCTCAGACATGAAAGGGTTTTGGAAATTCAGTTATTCCCAGCTGTGGGATAGCCGGGAGTCGGGAAATTGGCAAACTCTGACCTCAATAGATCGGCACGGAGACGATCTCGTTCATCAGATTCTAACTTAGGTTTGTCGGCCCGGTGCAGGATGTGTCCGGGTTGCGCCTCAATGAAGAGGCGGTCGACGACGGTGCGATACTCATCGGGCAAGTAGCCCAGATCCACGCCGAGACGCACCAGCGAGAGCAAATTCATCGCCTCGGATGAGCTTATTACATGCCCGTGCTTCAAAATACCGTAAGCACGGCCAATTTTGTCCGGCAACTTCGCGGGATCGGTTTCCAGCAGCTTCGCCCGGGCGTTCAGCTCGTGATCGACGATGGACTGCAACACGTTATGCAAGCGTTTAACGATATCAGGCTCCGATTCGCCCAAGGTCGTCTGATTCGAAATTTGGAACATGCTGCCGCTGGCGTCGGACCCTTCGCCGAAGAGACCGCGGACGACCATGCCCAGCTGGTTGACCGCGCGGACGACCTTTTCCATCTGCCCGGCGATCACGAGCGCCGGCAGGTGCATCATGGCGGAGGCGCGCATGCCCGTGCCGAGATTGGTCGGGCAGGCCGTGACATAACCGAGGCGCGGCGAAAACGCGTAGTCGAGCGAGCTTTCGAGCGCCGTATCGAGCGCGTTGATGGCCGTCCAAGTGCGCTTGAGTTGGAAACCGTTGCGCAGGACTTGAATGCGCAGGTGGTCCTCCTCGTTGATCATGACCGAGACACTCTGATCCTTGTTGATCGCCGCACCTGCGCCAGACTTGGCGGCGCTGAGCTCACGGCTGATCAGGTGGCGCTCGACGAGGACTTGGCGCTGCAAGGGCGCGAGTTCGTCCACGGCCACGCTCATTCCGCGCTTCATGCTGCTGGTCGCCATGATGGCTTCGCGGCAGCGGTTGAAAATTTCTTTGCGCTCACCGTCGTCAGCCCGGCCCGGGAAGCAATGCGTGGACAGGTTGCGCGCCAAGCGGATGCGCGTCATGAGCACCACCGGGCACTTCGCGGTCGAGTTGTCGGTCAGCTCGGCCGGCGTGGAGAGTAATTTGTCGATGTCGAGGGGCATCAGCTGGCGGTGGAAAGACCCGCCTCTTGGCGGACTTGGACGATCTCGTCGCGGAACTTCGCGGCGTCTTCGTAACGTTCGGCTTTGATCGCGCTCTGGAGCTCGGACTCCAACTCGTGCAAACGGTCGTGGAGCTGCTTACGTTGCAGGGCCCGCTCCGGAATCTTGCCGGTATGGGCGGTGCCTTTGTGCATGTTGTCGAGCATGGGCTCGAGCAGATCGGTAAAGGTCTCGTAGCACTGCGGGCAGCCAAAGCGGCCCGACTTTTTGAAGTCATCCGGCGCATAGCCGCAGTGCTCGCAACGCAGACCCGCCGGTGCGGTGGGCTCTGGGTTGAGGGACGCCTTCAGCAGCAGATCGGCCAGCGAAAAACCACTGGGATCGGTGACACCCTTGGCCTGCGCACAGGATTCGCACAGGTCTACTTTGTGCACCTTGTGGTTCACAATTTGGGTGAGATGGACCGTCGCCGGGTTATCGCAGAGGTCACATTTTAGCGGGCTAGCCATGGATGAGAAAACGTTGGAAAAGTGTAACGGGCTGTTTCGGGCCGGGTAAACGACCGCAAGGCCATCCCCCTCCGAGTGCACACATCATGCCACCCCGTGAATTAGAGGCAAGACCCCGGGGTGAGTTTAATCGCGCTCAGTCTGGGCTGAGACAAGCCGAGCCCGCGTGGCACAGCGGGTGTGACGGACTGGCACGCTTGGCGCGGGCGAAAGCGCCGCCGCGCCGAACGTGGAGCTGGGGGCGGATCAGAGCTTGGTGCCGTCTTCGCGGACCAGCTGGTGGAACGCCTCCAGCACCTGCTTGAAGATCGGTCCAGGAGTGCCGTTGCCGATCTCGCGGCCGTCCAGCTTCACCACCGGGATCACCTCGGCGCCCGTGCCGGTGAGGAAACACTCATCGGCGTTCCAGATGTCGTAACGGGTCAGCTCATGCTCTTCCATTGGCAGGCCGAGCTTGGCGGCGAGGTCGAAGATGGCATCGCGGGTGATGCCCTTGAGGGCGCCCTGCTGAGCGGACGGGGTGAAAATCTTGCCCTTGTGCACCACGAAAACGTTGTCGCCGGTGCACTCGGCCACGAGGCCCTGGTCGTTCAACATGATCGCCTCTAGCGCGCCAAACTGCTGCGCCTCCATCTTGGCCATGATGTTGTTGAGGTAGTTCAGCGACTTGATCGCCGGGCTCAACGCCGCTGGGTTCATCCGGCGCGTCGGCACCGTGACGATGGCCAAACCCTTCTCGTAGTGCTCCTGCGGGTAGAGCTTGATTTTGTCGGCGATGACAAAGAGCGAGGGCTTCGGGCACAGCCACGGGGAGAGGCCTAAATCACCAACACCGCGCGTGGCGACGAGACGGATGTAGCCATCCTTCAGACCGTTGGCCCGGCACGTGTCGCAGACCGCGTCACTGATCTCCTGACGCGACCACGGCATCTTGAGCAGGATGGCTTTCGCCGAATATTCAAAACGCTCCAGGTGTTCCTCGAGGCGGAAGACATTGCCGTCATAGATGCGGATGCCTTCAAAAATGCCGTCACCGTAGAGGAGACCGTGATCGAACACGGAGATTTTCGCGTCAGCTTGATCCACCAATTGGCCGTCGAGGAAAACTTTCATAGAGGGGCGGACGCTAGGAAATCCGTCACACAATTGTCCAGCTCGGCGGGGACTTTCTTCTTGTGTTACGCATGGGCGCGTAAGCTGCTGTGACGCACCGGTCTTCCGCCTAAGATGAAAGTTTCTCCCCGTCCCACCGCGGGCTTCTCGCTCATCGAGTTGCTCACCGTCATCACCATCATCGGCATTCTCGCTGCGATCATCATCCCTTCGATGGGCGGCGCCCGGGACTCGGCTCAACGCGCGGTCGACAGCAGTAATTTGAGCGAAATCGGCAAGGCTGCCATGCTCTACTCCACCGCCAACCGCGACGCTCTGCCCAACCCCACCCAGACCAGCCGCACCATCGGCGGCACCAACCAAGCCTACTGGCAATGGTTCGGCCAAATCGCCCGCTTCGGCGGTCTGAACGACCCGACGCTTTTCGTTTCGAAACTCGATGACGCCATCGATCCGAATGCTCTGCCTCTCACCGTGCTCGATCCGGATGTGACGACGCCGCCGACCCTGCACCCCGATCTCACCGCCCTCCCCACCCTTTCCTGGAATGTCGTTGCCGGCCTACGCGCCGGCGATCCGCCCACCACCCCAATCGCCTTCACCCGCGGCCTGCGCACCGATGGCACCTGGTCCGGCGAAGGCACCGCCGATGACGACCCCAACCGCGGGCCCTACGGCGACGCCGGCGGCTTCATCGTCTTTCTCGGCGGCAACGTCGAATTCTTCGCCTCCATCGAAGATCGCCTGGTCAGCAACACCGGCCGCCCCACCTCCAACCTGCGCCAAGCCGTGCCCAACCGCAGCACCGTGCGTATCCTTGGCATGGATTCCGGCAACGGCGTGGCCAGCCCCAACGGCACCAGCGCCCTCCAAGGGCCCTGACACCGCCTCCCTCGCCTTTCCAACTGTCAGTCCGCCCGGTCCACGCGACCGGGCTTCTTCGTTTTACAATTAACCGTTTACTGCCCCTAACCCCCGAGCCACTATCCCCCGCTAAAACAACTACATGACCGCAGCTCCCAACGCGCCCCAAACTTACATCGTAGGCCACCGCAACCCTGACGCGGACGCCGTCTGCTCCGCCATCGCCTACGCTGCCCTCAAAAAAGCTCAAGGTCACACCGGCTACGTGCCCGCCCGTTGCGGCAATACCAACGCCCGCATCGACACCATCCTCAAGCGCTTCAACCAACCCGCCCCCACCTACATTACCGACGTCACCCCCCGCGTGCGCGACGTCATGATCGAGGACGTGGTGTCCGTGAACGTCAACGGCACCTGCGCCCAGGCCCTCGAGCTGGTCGACCGCTACGATGTGCGCGTCCTGCCGGTCATCACCGACGAACGCTACGTGCGCGGTCAGCTCTCCATCTTCGACCTCGGCGGCTTCTTCGTGCCGAAGATCAGCGCCCCGCGCGAGATGCGCAAGGTCATCACCAGCCTCGACCACATCGCCACCACCCTGAATGCCCGCGTCCTCAACGACGTGCGCATGGAAGACAGCGAGGAACTCTTCATCCGCATCGGCGCGATGGACGTGCGTTCCTTCTGGAAAGTCTCCAAGGACGAAAACATCCCCGCCGACCGCTCTCTCGTCATCGTCGGCGACCGCTGGGACATCCAACAACGCTCCATCCAAAACGGCGTTCGCGCCATCATCATCACCGGCAACCTGCCCGTCGAAGATGAGGTGGTCACCCAAGCCCGCGAAGCCGGCGTGGCCATCATCGTGAGCCCGCACGACACCGCCACCACGTCCTGGTCGATCCGCACCGCGTCCAGCATCGCGCCCCTCGTCCAGTCCAAGTTCTCGTCGCTCTCACCCGACACGCGCCTGAGCGACCTGCGCAAGAAGATGGCCGCCTCCAACGCCCAGGCCTTCATGGTCCTCAACGACGACGGACGCCTCGCCGGCATTCTCACCAAGACCGACATGCTGCGCCCCGTGAAGCGTCGCCTCATCCTCGTTGACCACAACGAGATGACCCAAGCCGTCCCCGGCGCCGACCAGGTCGAGATCGAGGAGATCATCGACCATCACCGCCTTGGTTCCCTCAACACCGCCCGCCCCATCTTCTTCATCAACGAGCCCATCGGCTCCACCTGTTCGATCATCGCCGATCTCTACCGTCGCGCCAACCTCGAGCCTTCACCCGAGATCGCCGGCATCATGATGAGCGGCATCATCTCCGACACCCTTCACCTCCACAGCCCGACTTCGACCCAAAAGGACGCCGAGCTCCTCGAATGGCTCTCCCAGGTCGCCGGGGTAAACTCCCAGCAACTCGCCGACGAGATCTTCGCCTCCGGTTCCGTGATCCTGTCGTCCAAACCCGAAGACGTCATCCGCTCCGACTACAAGATCTACGAAGAGGACGGCGTGCGCTTCTCGGTGTCGCAGGTGGAGGAACTCGGCTTCGGCAACTTCTGGGACCACCATCGTCCCTTGGCCGATGCCCTCGAAGCGCTCTGCCGCGAAGAGAAACTCGTTTTCTCCTGCCTGCTCGTCACCGACATCAACACGCAGAACTCGCTCCTCTTGGTGAAAGGCGATCCCGATTTCATCGCGCGCATCAATCACCCCCACGTCGAGAAGGACGAGATCTTCGACATGCCCGGCATCGTCAGCCGCAAGAAACAACTCATTCCCTACCTCGGCAGCATCCTCAAGGAGATGCAGGCCGACGGCGCCATGCCGACCGCCCGCGGCGAAACCGAAGCGCCCTTCGAACCCGCCACCAACTGATCCGCGCGCGTCGCCGAAAACGACTTTCCGATCCTTTTTCTGTCCACAGCCATGAGCGAAACCTCTGCCGACACTCCGGCACCTACGACTCCCACCGATTTCATTCGCGACATCGTCGCCGCCGACATCGAGGCCGGCCGCACGCCCCAAATCGTGACCCGTTTCCCGCCGGAGCCCAACGGCTACCTGCACCTCGGTCACGCCAAGTCCATCTGCCTCAACTTCGGCATCGCCCTCGAAAACAACGGCCGCTGCAATCTGCGCTTCGACGACACCAATCCCACCAAGGAGGAAGTTGAATACGTCGATTCCATTACCACCGACGTGCGTTGGCTCATCGGCGATTGGGCCGATCAGGTGCTCGGCGAAAAGCCCAAGGGCGCCAAACCCACCCCGCGCGACATCGACGGCAAACCCGACTTCCTCGCCGAACCCGCCGCCGCCGACAGCGCTCCGACCGACATCGAGCCGTTCTTCGCCAGCGACTACTTTGAGCAACTCTACACCTATGCCGAGCAGCTCATCCTCAAGGGCAAAGCCTTCGTCTGCGACCTCACGCCGGAGGAGACCGACGCCTACCGTGGTCCGCCCACCGAGCCCGGCCGCGAGAGCCCCTACCGCAACCGCTCGATCGAGGAAAACCTCGACCTCTTCCGCCGCATGCGCGCCGGCGAGTTCCCCGACAGCGCCCGCACCCTCCGCGCCAAGATCGACATGGCCTCGCCCAACGTCTGGCTGCGCGACCCGCTGCTCTACCGCATTCGCCACGTCGAGCATCACCACGCCGGCGCCGGTTGGTGCGTGTATCCACTCTACGACTTCGCCCACTGCCTGAGCGATTACCTCGAGGGTATCACCCACTCCATCTGCACCCTGGAGTTCGTCGTCCACCGTCCGCTCTACGACTGGATCCTCGAGGCCCTCGAACTCCCGCGCCACGTCCCGCACCAATACGAGTTCGCGAAGCTCAACCTCGCCTACACCCTCTTCAGCAAGCGCCGCCTCATGCGCCTCGTGCAGGAGAAGCACGTCGCCGGTTGGGATGATCCGCGCATGCCCACGCTCGCCGGTCTGCGCCGTCGCGGCGTGCCCGCCGCCGCCGTGCGCAACTTCGCCTACCGCATCGGTATCACCAAGTTCGAAAGCGTCACCGAAGCCGCCGTCTTCGAAGGCGCGATCCGCGATGAGCTCAACACCAACGCCGAGCGTCGCCTCGCCGTGCTCAACCCGCTCAAGGTCGTGCTCACCAACATCGCCCCCGGCGAGTCCTACGCCTGCGAGGCCGGCAACCACCCGCAGAACGACGCCCTCGGTAGCCGCACGCTCCAACTCACGCGCGAGGTTTACATCGAGGCCGATGACTTCGCCGAAGTGCCGCCGCCCAAGTTCCGCCGCCTCAAGCCCGGTGGCTCCATCCGCCTCAAATACGGCTGCATCATTGATTACGCCGATGTGGTGAAGGACGCCGACGGCAACGTCGTTGAGGTGCACTGCACCGCCGACCTCTCCACTCGCCGCGGCGAACCCAACGCCGACCGCAAGGTCAAGGGCACCGTGCACTGGGTCAGCGCCGATGACGCCATCGACGCCACTGTCCGTCTCTACGATCGCCTCTTCACCGTCGCCGAACCCGGCGCCGAGGAGGACTTCACGACGGTCCTAAACCCCGAGTCACTCGTCACCGTCGAAGCCAAACTCGAACCCGCCCTCGCCGCCGCCCAAGCCGGCGAGTGTTTCCAGTTCGAGCGCATGGGCTACTTCGCGGTCGACCCGAAGGACAGCGCCGAGGGCAAGCCGGTGTTCAACCGCACCATCACCCTCCGCGACACCTGGTCGAAATAACCCTCCACGTCCCCATAATTCGGATACACCGCCGCGATGCCGCGCATCCTGATCGCCGACGACAACGATGAGCTGCTGGAATTCCAGCGGCTCTTCCTCAACGAAAACGGTTATAACGTCCTCACCGCCACCAACGGCGACGAAGCCGTGCGGCTCATCCGGGAGAATGACGACATCGACCTGCTGGTGACCGACGTGCTCATGCCCGACAAGGAAGGCGTGGAAACCATCCTCGAGCTACGCTCGATCGCGCCGGACCTTCCCGTCATCGCCATCTCCGGCGGCGGTCATGTGGGTGCCGTGGACTACCTGCAGCTTGCCCGCTCCGCCGGAGCCAAGGCGACCCTGGCCAAGCCCTGCCCGCCGTCCGTGCTGCTCGCGACCATTCGCCAGATCCTCGGCGAAAGCGTCTAGGCCGCAACTCTCGCTCGTTACTGAGCGTCGTCGTAGATCGTCTGCAGCCAACGCTCGGTCGTGATCCAGCCCGTGCCCCACTCGGCCCAGGGCTCCATCACGCCACTGCGCAGGATGTCACCGATGTTGCGGCCCTGGGCAAACTCCTCGCGGGCAAGCGTGACCGTTTCGCGAATCATATCCCGGTAGCGGATCAACGCCGCCTTGTCCGACAATGGACCGTGCCCCGGGATGATCAACGTCTCCTCATCGACCTCCGCCGCGACCGCCTCCACCGCAGCCAAATAACCGTCGATCGAACCGCCGCTGTTCAGGTCCACATACGGAAACCGACCGCTGAAAAACAGGTCGCCCATGTGCACCACATTGGCGTGCTCGAAGCGCACCACGCTGTCCCCATCGGTGTGCCCCGGCCCGTGATGCAGCAGCGAGATGTGTTCACCGCCAAAGTGCACCGAAGCCCCGTGATCAAAGGTAATTACCGGCAGCGCCGCCGCCGGTTTGCCCTCCGCCGCCGCCAAACGCTCACGCACCTTCTCGTGCGCCAGAATCGTCGCATGCTCCCCGAAGTGCTCGTTGGAGCCGGTGTGGTCGCCATGGTAGTGCGTATTGAGCACATACTGCAGCGGCGCATCCGACACCTCGGCCAACGCGGCCTCTATCTTCCCCGCCAGCGGCAGGAATTGGTCGTCCACCATCAGCACACCGTTGTCGGCCACCATCACACCAATGTTACCGCCGCGCCCTTCCAGCATGAAAACTCCGCCGCGTAACGGCGTCAGTTTCATCTTCACCGCCTCCCAATCCTGCTGGGCCGGCAACGCGACGGCGAACAGGAGCGAGCAAACGACAAGACCGAGGCGGAGACAGGGGCGGGTAATCATGCGGCGCACCGTAACCACGTTTCGCCATCCGACCAGTCTCCGCGCGGCTTTATCGTTCACTCTTCCGCGGCTTGGCTGGCCGGATCGGTGAACACGTAGCCGCGCGCCAACGTCGTGAAGCCCTCGACCTGCGCCGCGATCCACGCCTCGTCGCGTCCCAGTTCCTCCGCCAGGATCGCAGCGACGCGCGGCGCGCACGCGATCGCCGCCCGTGCGTCCAACAACAGCGCGCGAGTGCGCCGCGCCAACACATCCTCCACCGTGCGCGCCATCTCGGCCCGCACCTGCCAGCACACCTCCGCCTCCGAGTAAGGCAGGTCCTCGTGCAACAGCTCCGCCCCACCCGGCATGTCGCGCGCCAGTTGATCGATCGCCGCCCGGTCCGTTCCGTAAGCATCGACGACGGTTTTGTCCCGCGCGTCGTCTGTGCCCGCTCCGTGAATACGCAGGTCGACCGTGACACATGCCCGTTCCGGAAGATTGCCCACCATCTCCACGTGATCCGTCACGTCTTCCGCCATCTTGCGATAGGTCGTCCACTTGCCGCCCGTGACCGTGATCAAACCACTCGGACTCACCATCACGGTGTGATCGCGCGATAATGCCGCCGTGCTTTCGCCTTCGCCGCCTTTGACCAGCGGACGCAACCCGGCAAACACACTCAAGACGTCCTCCGGCGTCGGATCCACCGCCAGATACTGCCGGGCGTGTTCGAGCAGGAAATCCCGTTCCTCGGCCAGCGACCGTGGTTCCACCGCCGCCGCCGGCCGCGCCGTGTCGGTCGTGCCGACCACCACCCGGTCATGCCACGGCACCGCAAACAACACGCGCCCGTCGCTCGTTTTTGGCACCATCACCGCCGCATCCCCCGGCAAAAATCGGCGCGGCAAAACCAAGTGCACGCCCTGACTCACCGCGACCACCGGCTTCGTCGCCGCGTCGTCGCTCTGCCGCAATTCATCCACCCACACGCCCGTCGCGTTCACCACCGCCTTGGCCTTCACGGCGAACTCCCGGCCGCTTTCCTCGTCGCGGATCGTGGCGCCTATAACCTGGCCGTCGGCCGATTTGAGCAACCCAACACAACGCGCATAGTTCACCACCCGCGCCCCGAGATCCACCGCCGTCATCGCGAGGTGCACCGCCATGCGTGCGTCATCAAACTGCCCATCGTAATACACCACCCCGCCATCGAGACCCTCCGGCTCCACCGTCGGGATCCGTGCCAGCGTTTCTTCCTTCGAGAGCCATTGCGACGGTGCCAGTCCGAGTCGCCCCGCCAGCCCGTCGTAAACCTTCATACCGATGCCGTAGAACGGACCTTCCCACCAACGATACGCCGGGATGACGAAGGCCTGATCTCGCACCAAGTGCGGCGCATTGCGCGCCATGCGACCGCGTTCGCGCAACGCCTCCAACACCAGCGCCACGTTGCCCTGTTTCAGGTAACGCACCCCGCCGTGCACGAGCTTGGTCGACCGACTCGAAGTGCCCTTGGCAAAATCGATCGCCTCCACCAACGCCACCCGGTGCCCCCGACTCGCGGCGTCCACCGCCACGCCCAGCCCCGTCGCGCCACCGCCGACGACGAGCACGTCAAATTCATCCCCGGCGGAGAGCGCGGCCATTTCATCTTCCCGCCGCCAAACCCGTGAGGAGTTTGCAGCGCTCATGCGTCGTCCTCCCGCGCCCAGGCCTTGGCCCGCCTTACCGCCCGCTGCCAATCCTTCCACAACGCATCATGGCGGAATCGCTCGCCCTCGCGCACGAAGACCCGTTCCTGCGCCCACTGCGCCGCAATCTCTTCCCGGTCCGACCACAGACCGACCCCGAGCCCCGCCAAGTATGCCGCGCCCAGTGCCGTCGTTTCCGTCTCCTGCGGACGCACCACCTCGCAGCCCAACAGATCGGCCTGAATCTGCATGAGCACGTCACTGCGCGAAGCGCCGCCATCCACCCGCAGCTCCTTCAGCTCCAGTCCGCTGTCCTGCATCATCGCTTGCATCAGATCGGCGCTCTGCAGCGCAATGCTCTCCAGCACCGCGCGACACAATTGCGCCCGACCCGTGCCACGCGTCAGTCCCATCCAAGTGCCGCGCGCATACGGATCCCAATGCGGCGCGCCCAGCCCCGCGAACGCCGGCACCAGAATCGAGCCGCCCGCATCCGGCACGCTGCCCGCCAACTCGCTCAACTCCTCCGCACTGCTCACCAGCTTGAGCTCATCGCGCGCCCATTGCACCGCGGCACCCGCGACAAAGACTGACCCCTCCAGCGCATACGCCGGACGGCCCCTCAAGCGCCACGCTACCGTCGTCAACAGATTGTTGGCCGACGCCACCCGCTCCGCGCCCGTTTGCATCAGCAGGAAACAGCCCGTGCCGTAAGTGTTCTTGGCCATGCCGCGCTCAAAACACGCCTGCCCAAACAACGCCGCCTGCTGATCTCCGGCCACGCCGGCGATCGGCAAACCCGCGCCCGGCAGACCGTCAGCCACCCGCCCGAAATCGCCCGCCGAATCGCGGATCTCCGGCAACATCGCCCGAGGCACCTCCATCAAGGCCAACAACGCATCGTCCCACGCCACCGTATCGATGTTACAAAGCAGCGTGCGCGAGGCGTTGCTCGCATCGGTCGCATGCACCGCGCCGTCGGTCAGTTTCCACAACAGCCAGGTGTCGATTGTCCCGGCCAACACCTCGCCGCGCTTCGCCCGCTCCCGCAGTCCCGGCGTCTCTCGCAATAGCCACGCCAGTTTCGAGCCGGTAAAATACGGATCCAACCGCAGCCCCGTGAGCGCCGTGACCTGCTCCTCGTGACCCGCCTCGCGCCACCGCGCACAGTCATCGGCCGTGCGCCGGTCCTGCCACACGATCGCTGGCGCCACAGGCCGACCGCTCGCGCGGTCCCATACCACCAGCGTCTCCCGCTGATTGGTGATCCCGATCGCCGCCACCGCGCTCATCGTCACATCCGGCGACTCCAGCACCTCGGTCATCACCGCCAGCTGCGTCGCCCAAATCTCCTCCGCATCGTGCTCCACCCAACCCGGCCGCGGATAGTGCTGCGCAAACTCACGCTGCGCCACCGCGACTTTCTGTCCTGATTTATTGAATACAATGGCGCGTGAACTGGTCGTGCCCTGGTCCAGCGCGAGAAGCAAATGGGGATCACTCATGGTGGGGTTGTTGCCGATATTGGACCGATTCCGCGCAGCGGCGCAGTCCCTTTTTTGTGAAGCCTGTGTGGCAATCCTCTACTGTTCCGAAAATGGGAATATTGGTTCCCGCGCCCGCCTCATCTTTCCGCAAATGAGATTACCAAGAAATAGCCCCAAAACCCTATCTCTTTGCTATCCTGCATCTAACAACTCTCCACGTAACTTGGCACACGCAGTGCAATGGAATGGGCAACTTTTCTTTTGAATCATGAAAAACTTGCTCAACTACACCACTCTCCTCTCCGTCGCTGCCTTGGTGGCCACGGCCACCTTTGAAGTCGCCGGCGGCACCGTCTCCTCGCCGCTGCCTTACGCCGTGCCGTTCGCTACCTTTGTTTTCGGCCTGCTCGTCTCGACCTTCCGCGAAGACTACTCCGCCGCATCCCGCGGTTATGAGCCGCGTCGCGCCAAAGCCATCCTGCTGCCGGCCGACGAGGTCTTCACCGCCGCCAAGCCGAGCGCTGTCACCGCCGAAACCCCGGTCTCCTGGACCGCTCGTCATCGTCGCACCCGCCGCGCCGTCGCCCGCGCCTGAGCCACCACCCTCATCGAAACCCGCGGAGCGCACACCGCACCGCTTGACACGCCTCCCTCCTCCACGGTCACTATCGCACCATGCCTTCAGCCGCGCCTCGTATCCTTATCGCTGACGATCAACCGGATGTGCTCGAAGCCCTCCGCCTCCTGCTCAAAGGCGAAGGCTACCAGATCGACGCCGTGAAGTCCCCCGCCGCCGTGCTCCGCGCCGTCGAAAGCCGCGACTTCGCCCTCGCCCTCATCGACCTCAATTACGCCCGCGACACGACCTCCGGCGAAGAGGGCCTCGAACTCCTCGAAAAGCTGCAGAACGTCGACGCCAACCTGCCTGTCGTCGTCATGACCGCTTGGGCCAGCGTGGAGATTGCCGTCGAAGCCATGCGCCGCGGCGCCAAAGACTTTGTGACCAAGCCGTGGGACAACCCACGCCTCATTGCCATCGTTAAGAACCAAGTCGAACTCGGCAGCGCCGTTCGCGCCTACCGCCGCCTCGAGCAGGAAAACCAAATCCTCCGCGGCAAGGAAGGTGGCCCCACGCTCATCGCCGAGTCCGTCGCCATGCGCCCGGTGCTCGACGTCATCGCCCGCGTCGGTCCCTCCGATGCCAACATCCTCATCACCGGCGAAAACGGCACCGGTAAAGGCGTCGTCGCCCGCGCCCTGCACGCCGTGTCCTCCCGCCAAGCCGATCCCTTCATCTCGGTCAACATGGGCGGCCTGCCCGAAGGCATCTTCGAGAGTGAACTTTTTGGTCACGTGCGCGGTGCCTTCACCGACGCCAAGGCCGACCGCGCCGGCCGCTTTGAACTCGCCGACGGCGGCACCCTGTTCATGGACGAAATCGGCAACATCCCGCTTTCCCAGCAGGCCAAGATCCTGCGCACGCTCGAGACCGGTGAATTCGAGCGCGTCGGCTCCTCCCGCACCTACCGCGCCAACGTCCGCCTCATCTCCGCCACCAACGCCGACCTCCAGCAACAGGTCTCCGAAGGCAAGTTCCGCCAGGACCTTCTCTTCCGCCTCAACACCATTCACCTCCACCTGCCGCCGCTGCGCGAGCGCCGCGAGGACATCGAGTTGCTGGCCCAGTTTTTCCTCAAGGCTCACGTCAAACGCTACAACAAGGGTATCAGCGGATTCGATACATCGGCCATCGACACCATGCGCAGCTACTCCTGGCCCGGCAATGTGCGCGAACTCGATCACGCCGTCGAACGCGGCTGCCTCATGGCGCGGGAAAAAGTCATCCGCGCCGCCGACCTCGGCCTCAACGCCGGCCAGACCACCCCGCAGATCGAGGACATGAGCATCGAGGAAGTGGAAGCCTACCTCATCAAGAAGACCCTCGCCCGCTGCGACGGCAACGCCCGCCGCGCCGCCGAAGAACTCGGCCTCTCCCGCTCCGCCTTCTACCGCCGCCTCGAAAAGTATGGGCTGTAAGGCCCACGGCACTCAGCGATCAGTATTCAGCTATCAGCTCTGAGGAACCACGTTGAAGGACTATCGGGATCTTGAGGTTTGGCGACGTAGTCACGACTTGGTGCTCGCCGTCTACCGGGCCTCCCAGTGCTTCCCCAACGACGAACGTTTTGGTCTCACCTCTCAGTTGCGTCGATCCGCGGCGTCGATTCCGGCTAATCTCGCCGAAGGTTGCGGACGCCACTCCGACGCCGAATTGGCGCGCTACGTTGAGATCTCCCACGGATCCGCCAGCGAAACTGAATACCACCTACTCCTCGCCCGTGACCTAGGCTTCCTCGAAGCTGGTGCACATGAGTCACTCGCCGACGAAGTCGGGCAAATCAAACGCATGCTCGGTTCACTCTTCCGCCGCCTGCGCCCCGCGTCTAGCGACAACAGCTGAATGCTGAAAGCTGATCACTGATAGCTTCACAAAGTATGCCCTCCCCCCACAAACGTAGCCGCTTCACCCACGATCAACACGTCTTGCTCGGCGTGTTTCTTGGCGGGGCGCCGGCGGTGGTGGTATCCATGTATCACCTGTGGCTCGCCGGCGATCAGGAGCCCAAGGTGCAGTGGACGCTCACCCTGCTCATTCTCGGCGTGTGGCTAGGTTTCGCGCTCTCCGTGCAGAACCGCGTGGTGCGCTCCCTGCAAACCATGGCCAACCTGCTCTCGGCGCTGCGCGAGGGCGACTTCTCCATCCGCGCCCGCGGGGCCAATCGCGAGAACCCGATGGGCGACGTCATGACCGAGATCAATTTCCTCGGCTCCATCCTTCGCGCCCAACGCCTCGGCGCCATGGAGGCCACCGCACTCCTGCGCACCGTCATGGAGGAAATCGACGTCGCCATCTTCGCCTTCGACGGCGACGGCATCCTGCGTCTCGTCAACCGCTCCGGCCAGGAGCTCCTCGCCTCGCCCGCCGAACGCATTCTCGGCCGCTCGGCCCACGATATCGGGCTCGGCGAATGCGTCGAAGCTCCGCCCAACGGCGTCCTGCAACACACCGTATTTCCGGGCGGCACCGGCCGCTGGGGCATGCGCCGCACCCAGTTCCGTGAGGGCGGCCTGCCCCACGAACTGGTCGTCGTCGCCGACC
Source organism: Actomonas aquatica (assembly GCF_019679435.2). Taxonomy (NCBI): domain Bacteria; kingdom Pseudomonadati; phylum Verrucomicrobiota; class Opitutia; order Opitutales; family Opitutaceae; genus Actomonas; species Actomonas aquatica. The sequence continues at coordinate 478,056 of NZ_CP139781.1, read as the reverse complement.
TCAGCGAAGCTCTGCGCGAGGAAGAATTGAAAGCCTGGCAACGCCTCGTGCGCGTCCTCGGCCACGAGCTCAACAACTCCCTCGCCCCCATCAAATCCATCGCCGGCAGCCTCGGCAGCATGCTCAAACGCGAACAACGCGCCGACGACTGGGAGGACGATCTGCGCGGCGGTCTGGAAATCATCGGCAAACGCGCCGAGGGCCTCAGCCGTTTCATGCAGGCCTACTCCCGCCTCGCCAAATTGCCCAAACCGGTGAAGTCGCCCTGCGAGGTGAAACCGCTCGTGCGCCAAGTCGTGAAGCTCGAGCTGCGCCTGCCCGTCGAAGTGATCGACGGCCCCGACATCACCGTGCCCTGCGACGGTCCGCAAATCGAGCAGGTGCTCATCAACCTCATCAAAAACGCCGTCGAAGCCACCCTCGAACACCAGCAGCCCGACACCGATGATGACGACGACGGCTTCGAGGGCGACGCCGCCGCCAAGCCGCCGCCTCCGCCGCTGCCAGCCGGTGCCGTGAGTGTGACCTGGGAGCAGACCGAACGCTTCATCGAGTTCCGTGTGACCGACAGCGGCCACGGCATTTCCAAAGCCACCAACCTCTTCGTGCCGTTCTACACCACCAAGGCCACCGGCTCAGGCATCGGCCTCGTGCTCTGCCGCCAAATCGCCGAAAACCACGAAGGCGAACTCTACCTCAAGAACCGCGAGGACACCGAAGGCTGCATCGCCGTCCTGCGTCTACCGGCCTGAGTCGGCGGCGGCAACCGCCGGGGTGACCCGGTCCCGCCGGCGCCACCCACCTCGCGGCCCCATCCATTCGGACCTATTCCCCTCATATGCATGTCTTTAGGCAAGATATGCGCAGACGCGAGGCTTGGCCTCACTACGCGTTCGCCATAGGTTTGCGACGTGCCTGACGGCGGCCTTTCGAGGCGCTCCCAAACCCTGTTCCGGCGCACGGTCCCGCGTCGCGAGATCGGAACAGTGAAAGGAGCCCCGCCATGTCCATACCCCCGTTTGCCCGACTCAACGTCGCCGCGACGACGTCGTCGCTTTTGCTCACCCTTGGCCTGATCGCTTTCGCCCTGCCCGGGCAGCTCGTCGCCAAGACCGCCTCGATCGCCGACACCGGCTACCAACTCGAGGTCCCCGACACCTTCAACGTCCATCGCCCGGCCGGCGCCCCCGATATCTTGCTCCAGGCGGATCGCCCCGATGGCAACGGCACCATACAAGTCGTCCGTCGCCCCGGCGGTGGATCCGCGACCGACTTCATCGCCGACTACGAGGCCCAGATGCAGCAGGCCCTCGGAAGCCTGAATCTGCAGACCGAAAACATGCGCACGGTCGCCGGACGTTCCTGCACCTACCGCCGCTACCAGAGTTTTGCAGACGGCATGCAAATTCGCGTGCAGGCCGTGTTTTACGCCGACGCCAACCAAGGCTTCATCCTCCACTCCATCGACACCGCCGTCAGCGCGCCGGAGTTTGAGCGCGCCCTCCTCAGTCTCCAGGCCCCGCACTCCGCCGCACCACCGTCAAGCCGCGCCGCGTCCTCCGGCGGCCGCCAACCCATCGGCCAAACGAGTTATTCATTTGTGCCGCCCCCCGGTTGGACTCCTGCCCAAGCCTGCCAACAACCCGGCCTCGCTTTCAACCTGCCTGACAAAGGCGCAGCGCTGGAACTCACCTGGTTGGACGTGAGCGGCCAAGTCGGAGACGCGCCCGCCTTCCTCGACCAAACCCTCACCCAAGTAGAGTCGAGTTTCGGCCCCGGCTGGCACGAGCGCGAACGCTCCCCCAACCGCACCGGCAATACCAATGTGCTCTTCAAGCGCTACGGCGGCAAACTGGGCGACCAGGCCGCTGAACTCATGATCCTCGGCGTCACCGACGGCCAATCTCTCGTGCTCGCATACGGCTACTTCGCCGAACTCGGCCGGGACAGTGCCGGTCCCGCCATGCGGCAAGCCATCCTGAGCGTCGCCGGCGGGGCTGCAGCCCCTCCCGTGCCGACCACTTCCGCCACGCCTTCCCACACGCCACCGGCCAACGACGGTTGGGGATCACCCACCTCACCGCCCACCACACCCTCATCGCCCTCAACGGCTTCCGCCAACAATGGCTGGGGTTCACCGCCCCCCGCATCCGCAGCGACCGGCACCGGCTGGGGCGACCCGCCGCCCACCGCCATTTCGTCGGTGCCCCCGAGCGGCGCCTACGAAGCGCTCGTCGTGGACGACGCCGGCTACGAGTTCAACAAACCCAAGTCCTTCCAACTCGCGCAGCGTTCCGAGGGCCAAACGCAGTGGGCCGATCCAAACATCACCGGCCCCAAAATCGTGATGGTTCTCCAATCCATGTTCCGTAACGCCGGCAACACGGTCGACTCCGTCCGCGACGATCTGGTGGGCCAGGTCAACAACTCCTCTGCCGCGAGTATGGTCAGCCAGCACAGCACCACCCTCAACGGCATGAAGACGCATCAACTGCACTTCACCCTCAACCGCGGGGGCGAGCCCCAGCACTTCCGCTTCCTCGTGCTCGACCTGCCCAACGACTACGTCGGCACCATCAGTTTCACCGCGCCGGAATCGCAGAACGCGATGGCCGAGCAACATTTCGCCGAGGTGCTGCGCACCATCCAGGCCGTCGGCCGCACCGCCTCTCCGCCGCCCTCGTCTCCGCCAGCCTCATTAGCCCGTGCCCCCCGTCCTGAACCGGCCACCGCGCAGGATTGCTACTACGCCATCGCCGACGCCGTCGCCGCGCAGGACTGGTCCTGGGTGGCTGCCCACCTGACCGACGAGACCCTGCTCAACTACTGCCGTAACTTCCGCAACAACATCCCGGACGCCGACTACACCGAAGCCGACGCCATCGACGACCCTAGCGGCACCTTCCGCGCCTACCTCAACTGGCGCTACCCGCGCGAGGACCTCGCGCGCTTGTTTGAGGCCTCGCGCACCATCACCGGTCAACGCGTCGAAAACCCCGACATGGTCCTCGTGATGACCCAACGCACCAACGGCGGTGAAAACTACCTGTGGTTCAAACGGATCAAGGGCCGCTGGATGTGCGACATTCGCTGAGGAGGCACCGCCATGAACTTCCCCTTCCGTCGTTGGCGAGGCGTATTCGGCGTCCTCCTAGCGATCCTTGCTGCTGCTTGCCCCGCGCAAATTTCCTCGGCCCCTCGCCGCCTCATTCTCAGCGGGCTCGAGATTAAGCACAACGCCTGGCAGGAGGTCCCCGGTATCACCGCCGGTTACCCCATCGTCATTCGATTTGAGGCGCAATGGGAGGGTCGCGCCTATGAACGAGTTGGCCTGGAACTGAAGGTCGACGAGCGGACCCTACTCGCCGAAACGCTCGAGTTCCGCGATCGCATGGGAACCTTTCAAAGTAGCTTTGCGCTGCGGCTGGGGTTAATGCCCGACCTGCCCGCCGGAGAGCACACCCTGACCTTGCGCTGCAGCGGCATCCCATTGGGCCGCGGTGAGCCAACCAAATCCATCGACTGTGAGCCGATCTCCATCCGCTTCACCTCCGCCGGGGGTGGCGGTAGCGCCACCACGCCAGCAACCCCACCGCCGCCCGCGCCCGAACTGTCCTACCTCGAACAAAGCCAACGCAAACAGAAGTGGATGCGCGACGCCTGCGAGCAATGGGCCCGGCAGCTGTGCCGCGTGTTGGACGTTCCGTATGACCCGGCCAAACTCACCGCACCCAGCAATACGCCCCTCGCGATCGGCCTCGCCCAACGTTACCAGATCAACAACGGCCAACGACTCACCAAGGAACTCTATATCACGGTGGAGCACTTCATGGTCAGCCCCGACCTGCGCCACATCGAGCGCGACGCGGAACTCACGCAGATCCAGCGTCGCGAGCAGGAATGGCGGGACATCCGGCGACGCCCGGCCCAGTCCAATCTCCTGTATTGGGATGTCAAATACCAGGGCATGCAGCCGGGTCCGGACACACCACCCCGCCCTCCCGCCTTGGAGTTCAATCGCGGCGACGCGCACGTTCACGCCGAAGCCAGTTGGGCGATCAGCACCGCCTTCGGCCCCAGCATCGACGTGCGGGGCTGGGCCGCCGGTTCGCCCTTCCATCGCTTCTACATCAGCAGCCCGCTCAAACTCCCCGATGCCGAGCTGGAACGGATCCGCGCCCGGTTCTTCCCCGTGCCGCCCAACCTGCCGCCGTCCGAGCGACGTAAAATCAACGAGCAATTTGATGCCGCCGTCAAAAAGGCGCGACAGGACATCGGCCAATCGCTGATCGAACTCCTCACCGAAGCGGCCCTCGCATACGCCCCCGCGATCGATGGCGCACCGATCAATCAGGCCGCCGCCCAGCGGCTCGCCAAATGGCAACCCGCGCCGCCCACCGGCGCAGATACCAAGACTGCCACGACCAAACCTCCACCGGCTCAACCGCCCCAAACGCCCTCCTCCGGAGTCCAGTTCGACGCCGGCCTGGTGCAGTCGCCTGCCGACTCTCCCCGCCCTCCCGCTACCCTCACCGAGGCCCTGCAAACCCTCGGCGAGCAGGGCGCCGAGCGCGCCGCCGCCATCGTCGACCAATCCATTCCTTCCGCCGAGGGTCTGAGCGAGACCGAGGTCGCCATCCTCGCCGAAGCCGCCCTCACCGACCAAGATCCGGCCGACGTCATGGCCGACTTCGCCGCCGAGGAAGCCGCGCTCAACGCCTCAGGCAGCGGTGACGATCTGCAAATCGTCAACACCGCGGTGTATCCAAAATTCCCCGACCCGGGCACCACCGTCGAGGTCACAATGACCGTGCGCAACACCGCCACCGCTGGCGCGGATGCCATTTTCGACGTCGGCTTGTGCGACTACCACCGCGAGAACACCGACGTTGCCAAGCTCAAGCGTCGGTCCCTCCCGCCGGGCGAAACAGCGCGCTACGTCCTGCGCTTCACGGCGCCCCGCGACTTCAATTTCGGCGGCTATGCCTACCTCGAGCCCTTCGTCTACAATGGAGAAGTCCTGCCGCAGGAGGTCATCAACCTGAACATCAACTGGAACGAAGAAACCAAGACCGACGAAGAGATCATCACCGAACTGCGTGATCACAATCCGTGTCCCGACTACTTCCCGCTCACGCCGGATCGCCTGGGCCGCTTCATCGCCCTCTACCGCGCCGGCCGCACCGAAGCACTCGGCACGCTCGAGCGCGAAGCCATCGCCGCCCAACGCAAAGCCATGCAGGCGGAATACCTGGCCCGCTTCTACGACCCCGCGCGCCTCGAACAAATCCGCCAAGAGGCCGCTGCCGCCAAAAACACGCAGCAGCTCGCCGCCTACGGCAGCCTGCGCAACCTCGCGTTCCAGTGGGGCTACATCCACCACCTCGATCTCATCGGCATCCTCGATGACACCGTCTACATCGACGAAAACGCGCAGGTGCATGGCAGCGTCGCGGTCGCTCGCCAGAAGATCTTCCGCGCAATCGAAGAAAAACAAAACAACCCCGGTGCCGTGCAGGCGCTGCTGCTCGCCGATCCCAACGACAAGTCCGGCCATACGCAGGCATACCGCGAATTTGAACCCGTCATCACTCCGGCGCTCAACACCGCCAGCCTCCTCAATCTCGACGACGCCACCACCGACGCCATTACCCAAAAGGCGATCCGGGAACTGCGCCGCGCCGGCAACGATCTCATCGCCGCCGTCCGCAACAACCAGTTGCCCGTCCACGCCCTCAGTGAAGAGATCACCGACCTGCGAGTGATCCTGCGCGCCGCCCAGGAAAACCTCGACGTCGTCGACTCCCCGGTTCTCCGCGACGCCATCAAAAAGCTGTCCGGTCAGGCTACGAAATTTGAGGGCATGATCGAACAGGCCAAAACCCTCCAGCAACGCGCCGGCAAAGTTCTCGGAGCGAGTCGCGCCGCCCGCACCGTAGGCAACTCGCTCTCCTACGTGGGCGAAATCTGGTCGCTCTACGACCTCTCCGAAAAAGTGCTCGCACGCACAAACGGCGGCGAAGATTTCGCCACCGCCATCGGCAAGGAAACCGGCAATTGGGGCGCCAAAAAACTGGTCCTGGGCAACCCGCTCATCGGCGCGGCCGACCTGACCATGACCGTCAGTGGCCATCTGCTGAAATCGCTCGGCCCCGAATACTGGGAGGAACTCGGTATCGATCCCACCCAATACAACGCCTCCACCCTGGTCGACATCGGCACCAGCGTGACCTTCGCGGGAATCGAGGACATGTCGCAGATCCACGCCCAACGAAAGGAGCGCTTGCCGCCCCTCACCCCCGATGAACGCGCCCGCCTCGAGGCCCGCCTCGCCGCCTTCGAGGAACGCATCGCCACCACCACCGACGAATCGCTGCGCCAAAAGCTCATGACGGCCCGCGCCTACGTTCGCCAAACCCTCCGCGACCGCCGATGAAAGCCGCCTCATTCCCCGCCCATATTGCCCTCGTCTCGCGCTCGCTGGGCCTGGCACTGCTCGGCCAAATCTCGCTGTTCGCCGCCCTGCCGCAAACGCTCGAAGACGCCGAAACGTTTGCCCGCAACCTCATCGAGCAGCGCCTCTACAACGACCTGTCGGTCGTCGGTCGCGACAACCTCGCCAAAATGAAAGTGCAGCGGAACGAGAGCCAAACCAGCACCACGTTCTTCCTGCCCCGCAGCACTTGGATGGAGCCCGACTACATCGTCGAGGTCGTGATGAATCCCGTAAACGCGCCACTGTCTCGCGGGCACTTGCGCGCGCACCAGCCGCTCCAAGAACACCGCTTCACCGACTACAAGGACGAGTCCGACTATGCCACCCAGAGCGAGACCTACGAACGGCTCTTCCCGGGTCTCGGTCTGGAATCCGCCTGCGTCGCCCTAAGCGTTGAAAAGCGCCACGCCGACGCCTTCGCCAAGATCGATCATCTCCGCATCGCGTGGCTCCCGCCCGATCAAGCGCAGTTCGGGCTGGTGATCAGCCTACGTAATCTCCGGCTCAACCTGCCGCAAAACGGCAACATCGGAGCCGACTTTTTCCACACCTCGCTCGATCGCGAAATCACCCCGATTCTCCTCGCGATTGCCCGTGCCGCCGACGACGCCGGTTTCATTCGCCCGGCGCAATTGTCCGCGACCGAAACCTTCGCCAAAGCGGTGCAGGACACGTGGCTCAAAACCCGCGTGCGCGACGCCTTCCTCCAGCCGACCGTGCCACCACGCTTGCTGACGGTCGCCGCTTATCGTGCATCGGCTCCCGCCGCGAAGGCATCGGTCCCGCCGCCGTCGTCGCCGCCCTCACCTCCGCCAGCCACTCCTCCAGCCGCTCCGCCGTCACCGCCGACACCACCTCCGCCAGCCGACGGCCGTTTTGTGCGCCTGGAGCCGACCGAGGTGGCACAGCTCGCTGTCCAGCACCGTCTCATCACGATCGTGCCTGAACCAACTCCGGCGATCACTCTCAACCTGCCGGAGCAACTGGCGAGTCCACCGGCCGGCCCTGCCCCTGCGTTCGAAAAATCAACGCTGCTCGGCCTCCTCTTCGATCCCGATTTGCGTCTGATGCTGACCAAAGAACAGGCCGGCTTCAGCGCCACGGTCTTCGTGCACGCCAAGGGGGATTGGGCGGCGGTCGTGGCCGAGACTGAGGACGGTTTTCATCTACCCGTCATCACCCTCAAACAGAGCTTCCCCAACGCCTGCGCGGCGTTTCTCAAACTGAACCAACCACGCGCAGAACATCGCCGGCTCGAGTTTAAGTTCTCTCCCGTCCGTCTCGCTGTGCTCCGGACCCTATTCGAACTGCAGGAATCCACGCGCCTCCTCGCCGGCCAGGATACCGCCGATCTCGCCGCTTACCCGACCGAGGAAATCATGACCGTCTTTGCGAGTCCGCGCATGCTGCGCTTCATCGACGTCCTGCCTGAACCCGCCCAATGGGAGGTGCAGACCCTTGCGGGCAATTCGATGCTGCTGAGCATCGAACTCACGTCCCTGCAACAACGCGGCCTGCTGCGGCGGCAGCTGCTCAACGGGACGCCACGCTACCGCCTCACTGCCGATGGGCTGGCCGTGTCACGCGATCTTTTCGCGCCGGGGCGACGTTTGTCGGTCACCCGCATTCCCGCACGGCTCATCGCCACCACGCCGTCCGTGCACCTGACCAACCTCGCCGCCTTCGCGACCAATCATACTGCGCTGATCCGGCACTTGCCCGATGGCCACGTGCTCTACCGCCGTGCCCCTTGGCGCGGCGGCGCATCGATCTGGGACCTCTTTGCCGGTCTCACCGAACCCGAAACCTGAGCCACGCTCCATCCTACCAACCCGCTCCCCCTCATGAGCACTCAACCTACCGCGCGCGTCGCTCGGATGCGGCGCCTCTCGCTCATCATCATCGCCGCCGCCGTGGTCGGCTTCATCGCCAATTCGGAAATGAAGACGCTCCACCGAGTGGCCAAAGCACGTTTCACCCAGTCCACCTCCAGTCCTTGGGTCGCCGCCATTTCATCCGCCAGCCCCCACACCGTGGAAGTCTGGGCGGTCGATGAGGAGATGGGTTATCAATGGGCGGACCTGGATGCCAGCGTCACCGTGTTGGACGACACCGGCACAACGGTGGCCGCGCATCGGTTCGTGGCCTCCGAGAGCGCGGAGAAAGGCGGCGTAAAACGCGCCCAGACCGGCAAGACCCTGCAAGTGCCGCTCGGTGCCAGCGAGCTCCACGTCACGGTCAGCCTGATCAAAGGCGACTATGTCGACATCGAGGTCTATCGCGACCTGCCCGCCTGGCGCGCCCTCGCCCCCGGCGTATTTGTGCTGCTCGGATTCGCCGGCGTCGTCCTCTTCCTCAAATCCCGCGCCCAGTGAGCCCCCCCTTCCTCGCGTTCCTAGCCTTCAGTGGCGCCTCAGCCCGGCCGATCAGTGAGCACGATCCATCGCACGATCGGCGACGACTTTCGCTGCGGTGGCAGTAGCAGCAAAACAGTGCGTTCATCCTTTTCGAAGGCGACCTTCTGATCGAACGACGGGAAGAGTCGGTCGTTATGGCTCAAGGCGAGTTTCACGTCACCCACGACGGTGCCGTGCAACGTCGAACTTTGTCCCGGCTCCAGGCTCACATTTTGGCCATTCAAAAGACCAAGCAGTTTGTGCCCGGATTGATTGACCACGACCAAGGAGCCAGCCGGAAATCGACTCGGATCGTCCTCCATCACGACCACGTCAAAAGGTTCGTTCGGATCAGAAGACGGCAGGAAGAGAAACAACGGACGCTGCAACTCGGGTGTCACCTCGATCCGCGACTGCAGCTTGTATTGCGCTGGGGTTTGCGCACTCGCTTCGGCGACTCTCTCAGCAAAAGCCATGGCCGCCGGACCGGCATAACGATAGGGCTCCGAACGTTGGTAGGGTTTGAACTCCAGCGTGCGCACCTCGCCCGGGCTGGCCTGGTAAACTAGAGTCTGCCTCACCGGCGCGATGCAGAAGACCGAGAATTCGAATTGCCGCGCCGGCTTGGGCTGCTGAGCGATGGCCGTGGCTGTGAAGGAACACGCCGCTGCTGCGACGATGATTAGTCTGCGGGTGAAGGTAACCATTGGAATCGAGTGATGATGAACCGCCGCCCAAAGCGAAAATTCAGTGCGTTTAAACGGGAGCGATCACTTTCCGGTAGGTCGGACGGGTCGGTGAACGCGACGGTGCGTTGCACCTCAACTTCGGCGTATCGCGTTGCGACGGCTTCGTCTTCACCGACCGAAGCGAACTCCCCCTGTAGTCGAAGAATGAAGGTATCACCACGCACCGTCGCCGCCGGAAGAATCGTGTTAAGAACATCAGCCTGCTGCAAATAGCTCGGTGCATGTGGGTCGATTGCCGACGCTGTCGCCAGGGGCAAGCCGAGCCGCGCGGCTGTATTCAGGGTTGCTTGCGGCTCAGCCGCGACCGCATCGATGGCATCCTGAAGCAGGCCAGACTCCACGAACTCGCCGATCGACTGAAAGGGTCCGGTAGCTGCCAAACGCTCGCCGACGCGTTGTCCGATTCCGCGAGCCAAGCGCTGTAACTCGTCCGCCGTGAGTTCCGTCACTCCCCGCCGGTAAAACGACTTCTCTTCCACTTCAAATCCCCCGAGCGCCGTCTCGACCCGGAAGGTTTCCGGAGCTGATTGACCAAAGCGGAACTGCGCATTTCGCAGCCCTACCAGCGCCGTGTCGGTTCCGGCGACTGAACTCTGAGCACCCCACTGATTGGTGACATTTACCTCGCGCCAATCTGGCAGGTCATTCGCGCCCAGGAATGCCGCCCACACATCGGCGTCCGTCGTATTCAGATTCAGCGGCCCCTCCTGCAACAGGTAACGAGAAGATCGCGCGCCGTTGAGCGCGACCAACTCGGCCCAACTCGGGCGATTTTCAGCGGGCGGCAGGAAGCGGCGCAGCTTCCCGTTGCGAGTCGCGCCAAAGTCGGCGCTCACCGCATCTTCACCAGACGCAAAATAGCGATCGTAGACAGATGGGCTGATCGGAGATTGGTCCTGCCAACGGTTGCCCAAAGCAAAAGGCGATACGCCGACAAACCCAAGATGTTGCAGATCTCCCATTGCCACCAAGGGCATCCGCGGCAACTCGAACAATACGACATCGTTCTTGATTTCCAGCGAAGTCGCGTCCGGCTGCGTGCTCGCTGAACGATCAAAAATCGAGAACGACGGATCACCGATCGACACATACCGAAAGTTCGTGAATCCGCCGGGCTGCGGCTGATCCACCACGAACCGAGTTTCGTCCATCACAGGGCTGCGGGGATCCCATTCAAAAAACCATCCCTCCGGGTCGCCCAAAACATAGTCCGAACGATCTGCGAGGCGAAAGCGATACGCGACGCGACCGCTGACCGAGGTGTGGGAATAGGAAGCCTTAACCAACGGCTCAAAGGTCGGGCTCTCCGACTCCGAAAGCACATCCCCGGAGCCCGGCTCGATGAGCTCCACCCGCAATTGAGCGGACCCGCTTGACGAAAGGTCCAGCCGCGCGCTCGAGTTCATCGCATTTGGCAGACTCACGGCCCCGGCAAAATCGACTTGGCCATCGCTGCCCGTTTTGGAGTTTGGCGTCGCTTGCCATCGTCCGTTGACCCGGTTTCCAAAACCGACCCAGTTCAGCACCCGTCCCGGTAGGAAACGGAACAGGTCGTCATCCAGAGGCACCAAATCTACTTCAGGCGACCCACCGAGCAGCGCATCCAGATCGACATCAACCTGATCGCCATTGGAACAGGAAATCGTGACCGTTGGCAGCCCGTGAATTCTCACCCGCAGCGGAGAAACTTCGAGTTCACTCGAATACGGATTCCACAACTCCACGTGCAACTGGAGCCGCACCGTGAGGTCTTGGTTTCGGGAGCTCGGGGAAAACACATAAACCCCCACGGCGAAGTCCGTCAAAACGGGCGCAATATGGTCGATCACAGTTCCTGTATTCGAGCCTCCACTACCCGGAACAGGATCGTAAATACGAGTGAGTTCCAAGCTACCCGGCGACTGCATGGATCGTGACAGATCCTTCCAGCGAGACAGGTCCACGCCTTCCACGGATGCCGCGATCGCCAGATCCGTCCGGAGCCCTCCATCGGCCTCCGGTATTGTAGAACTCAATACACCTCTCGCAACCGCAGTGATTTGATGTGCCAGCGACGGTCGCTGCAGCACCGGATCTAGGATACCGAGCTGCCGAAAATCTCCAGCCCGGGCGAGCTCGTCATCACTCGCGGTGAGGGAAGTTTCAAAAGCGGTGAGATCCGTGCGCCGGGGAGCATTCTGGGCCAAAATCTCAATCTCGTCCCGTCGCAGGTAGGCGCCCCATTCGGCGTCGGCGTTCGCTAGCGGCGTTCGCGCCTTCTGACTTTCATCGCTGGCCCACCAGGCGTAGCGCCCTTCCATTCCGGAGAGGGACTGGGACGACGGAGCGAGCGTCACCTTCGGAGCGGCCACCGACGCCACACCCTCTTCGATAACGTCAGCGAACACCGTTCCAACGGTGGCTTCGTTGGGATTGGTCATGCGCGACAGGTCGTTGGACGGTGAAACCGACCTTCCGGTCCATTCGGATCCGCTCACCAGCCAGACAATTGGATCCACTTGCGGCCCCCGCTCCGTGGTCCACACCCCACTCCACATCGGGTTGTTCGCGTAAGGCGCAGCGGCGGACACCTGCCCATCTGCCCGTGCGGTCACTCGCGTGTCCGGTCCCGCGTAACGCTGTAGTTGCCCGGTTGCTACGCTCGTGGCAAACAGGGCGTTTTGACGGGCCTGCGCTCGGGCGACGAGCGAGCTGCTCACTTGGGTTTGCACCCGCGTCGCGAGCGCCAAACTCACCACCAGCAGGGTCAACAATCCCAGCAGCGACACCACCAACAGGAGCGCGAGGCCATCACGTTTTTGCGTCCAGCGGTAGGTGCTCACAACGGCCTCCCGATGATTTCAACCCACCGGACAAACCGCCGGGTGGTTTCTGTTCGCACCTGCTGAATCGATTCGTTGGACGCCCCAGCTGCGATCGCGGCCAGCCTGCGCACACCATCTTCGTTGATCAATGTCAGTTCCAATCGTGCTCGTGACGGCCAATCCAACGAAGATGGATTCACGACTGCTCGATCGTCAGCCGCGCTAAAACTCACTGATAGGTCCTCAACCTGGTTCCCCAGGAGATATTCCGCGTCCGACACATCCGACCAGTCCCGCCAACCGTAGTTTGAATTTAAAGCCTGACTGGCCGTGCTTTCGAAGCGGTAGAGTGCGCGATCGGCATAGCGATAGGAAACCTCTCGCAGGGTTGCGGGATCGTCCGTGGCCCCTGAGGTATTGGCAAGGTTTCCGAATAAACGAAGCACCCACACATCGGACGAATCGGTGGGGACGCGCAGCCATTCTATGCCGTCGCGGCGCGCGTAGGCACTCTGAAGATCCGTCGCCATACGCTCGAGAATGCGGTTGGCCTCATTGTCGAGCTTCAGCGCCCCCGCCGAACGGCTCCACCATTCCAAAGTATTGCTCACAATGACCAAAAGCACTGCGGCCAACACCGCGGTGATGCCGACTGCCACGATCAATTCGACCAACGAAAAGCCCCGGCGCTTCATCGCCGCACTGCCACGTTGAAGGTGATCGTGTCCCGATTCTCGAACGGTATCTGTGAGGTCGGCGATTGCCAGACCGGCCAGCTCACCGTCAGCCGCATCGCCAGAAATCCCGCAACCTCATCTTCGGTGGACGGCGAGAGGTCGACGTTGCGCTCGAGTGAAACCGCATAGAACGCATCGGCTTCCGCAACTCCATCCCACTCGCTCAATTCGCCGTCACGGTTTGCATAGATCGCGGCGTCGGTGGGGTCGGCGCCCAGCGCCTGCAAAGCCTCCGCCCACGTGAGCTGGCGAGCCCACACCGCGGCCGATTCACCCGCCCGCACCGCACCGTTTGTGTCCAACGTGTTCGCCGCCGAATTCGTGGTGCTGGACAACAAGGCCACCATAGCGAGCACGCCCACCACAAAGATACCAATCGCCACAACGATCTCGACCAACGAAAAGCCGCGGGAGTCGGGACGGGAGCATCCCGGAGTTACAAATCGGTCCGCGATCACGGCGGAGTTCCTCCCTCGATGACCGTAAAGGCGCCGTAGCGACTGATATGCAGGCCCGCCCTGACGCCGTCTTCATTCTCCCACCATACGGAGCCGCCCCCCGGCACGGCCAACGCCCCCGCCGCGCCATATTCAGCCAAATAGCAAGGGATGCTGACACCACCCGGTTCAAGTTGCACATCCACCTCCGATTGCCACAGCGAGTTCCCCTCCGCGGGAACCAGCATGCGCACCCGGCCCGGCAGCTGCAACGCATCGTCAACGCCCACCCACGCGCCACTGGCTTGCTGCTGTGCGACCGCGATTTGCTTAAGGTAATTTTCCGTATCGGCCGCATCGGCGTTCACCACGACCGCCACCGCCGCGCCTTGAATACTCGCCCTCGCTTGGGCTGCCTCGAACTGCGCCCGCACAATGTCTCCAGTTGCCGCCAAAGCCTGTGTTTCTCCCGCTCCACGCAATCCCAATCCCACGGCTGCGGTGAGCACCGCGATGAGCGCGATCACCACCATGAGCTCGATGAGCGTGTAGGCGGCGGAGGAGGCGCGCGGCGTCGTGGGCATGGGCATGAGCGATCCGCCAAAACCTCACGCTAACGCCAGCTCAGGACGAGATCGTTTTCGTCGCGTCCGCGTCCGGCCGAATAAAACACCACCCCGGCCCGCACGCCCGCCGTCGGCACTGCCTCCGGCAAATCCGTCGGCGCACTACCGCCACCGGCTTCGAGCCCTACCACACTCACCCACGAACCGCTGTCGCTGGCGTTGATCAAGCCGTCACGGTTGCTGTCCACCCGCACCGCGATGTCGTCGTTGCCGAAACCGTCGAGCAGCAACAATCCGTCGTCGTCGAGCTCGTCGGCCGAGAGCGTGTAAAAACGCAGCGCCTTGCGGTTGCCATACCCTTCGCCAATGGCTGCGCCACTCAAGGTGCGGCCGGTCAGCTCGGCCGCGAAGCGCTCGGGGTCGACTTTGCCACCCGTGGCGATGTTGGGATAAAATCCATACTCCTGCCGATAGAGTTCCATGGCCGAAGCCCACTGACTGAACTGTGCCTTGGTTTTGGCCCGATCGGCCGAGGCCCGCGCGCCGCTCAGCACTGGAATCGTGATTGCGGCCAAAATGCCAATGATGACCACGACGGTCAGCACCTCGATGAGCGAGAAACCACGCCGGTCGCGCCCCGGCCCTGCAATGTCAGCGATGCGCATACACGTTGTCCCGGTTGGGCGCGGCATCCTCATCGAGCGCCCCAGTCGCCGAGGGCGGCACGTCCAGCCCGTCCGGACCGATGGAATAGAGTCGATAGCCACTGCGGGCCCCTTGGCGAAATGAGCGATAAACATACGGTTGTTCCCACGGGTCCAGCAGCACATTGCCGGCCAGCGTCGGGTCGGGATCGGCCAAAGTCAGCGCCTCAAAGGCCACAAACGGACGACGGTTCAGCGCCTCGCCATTTGGCCGCGCCTGCCCCGCCAGCGCCGCGAGTAGCCCGGTGGCGTCCTCCCCCTGTGGATACTCGCCCAACACCCGTCGGTAGTCTTCCAACCCGACCGACAGCACCGCCAATTCCCCCGCCGCCCGATCGCGGGCCGCTCGCGCCCTCACGCCGGCCGACACGCTCAGTGTAATACCCGCCAGCACGCCGATGATCACGATGACCACCAACAGCTCTATGAGGGTAAAGCCACGGACACAAAAAGGCCCCCGGACGACTCGGAAAGCAGGGTTTCGCTGCAGGTGTGACACGAAAAACTTCAGATCAGATTTCGTGCCTTCCGAGTCGTGCGGGGGCGACTATTAATTCGTGACGTTTAGTCGTCGGCTTGCAGGGCGGCCACGACTGCAAAGTCTTCAAGGGTCGTGGTGTCGCCCTTCACTTCCTTGCCGGCGGCGATTTCCTTGAGGATGCGGCGCATGATTTTGCCGGAGCGGGTCTTGGGCAGCGCCGCCGCGAAGCGCACCACATCGGGTTTGGCGATCGCGCCGATCTCCTTGCCCACATGGTTTCGCAACTCCTCCTTGAGGTCGTCATTGGGCTCGTTGCCGGCCTTGAGGGTGACAAACACCACCAGCGACTGCCCCTTCAGCTCATCCGGACGGCCGATGGCAGCGGCCTCGGCGACCTTCGGGTGCGCAACCAGCGCGCTCTCGACTTCGGCCGTGCCGAGGCGATGACCGGAGATGTTCAGCACATCGTCGATGCGGCCCACGATCCAGAAGTAGCCGTCTTTGTCCTGGCGGGCACCGTCTCCGGTAAAATAGACGCCAGGGTATTCGCTGAAGTAGGTGTTCTTGAAGCGCTCATCATCCCCCCAGAGCGTGCGCAGCATCGAGGGCCAGGGCTTGTCGATGATGAGTTTGCCGCCCGAGCCTTTCGGCACCTCCTTGCCCTTGTCGTCGACGACCTTGGGCGAAATGCCGAAGAACGGTAACGTGGCCGAACCGGGTTTGCAGGGCGTCGCACCGGGCAACGGCGTGATCATGATCGAGCCCGTTTCGGTTTGCCACCACGTGTCCACAATCGGGCACTTCTTTTTGCCGATCATGCGGTAATACCACATCCACGCCTCGGGATTGATCGGCTCACCGACCGAGCCGAGCAGGCGCAAGGACTTGAGGTGGTGGCTGAGCACATAATTGTCGCCCCAGCGCATGAAGGCGCGGATCGCCGTCGGTGCTGTATAGAAAATCGTGATACCGTGGCGGTCGATCATCTGCCAGAAGCGGTCCGGTCCCGGCTGGTTGGGCGCTCCCTCGTAGAGGAACACCGTCGCACCGTTGGAGAGCAGACCATACACCACGTAGCTGTGCCCGGTGATCCAACCGATGTCGGCCGAGCAGAAATACAGGTCGTCCTCCTTGAGATCGAAGACGTATTGGGACGACAACTTCGCCCCCAACAGGTAACCCGCGCTGGTGTGCAACACGCCCTTCGGTTTGCCGGTGCTGCCCGAGGTGTAGAGGATGAAGAGCGGGTGCTCGGACGGAAACGCCTTCGGTTTGTGATGATTCGGCGCGCCCAGCCAGGCGTCGTGCCACCAGACGTCGCGACCATCGCGCATCTTGATGTCGTTACCGCAGCGACGCAGCACGAGCACCGTTTGCACCGTCGGCGTTTTCTCGATCGCAGCGTCGACCGTCTGCTTGAGCGGCACGATCTTGCCCCGCCGCCAGCTGCCGTCGGCCGTGATGACCAGCTTGGCTCCACAATCGTTGATGCGATCCTTCAGCGACTCGGCACTGAAACCGCCAAACACCACCGTGTGAATCGCGCCCACGCGGGCGCAGGCGAGCATGGCGAACACCGCTTCCGGCACCATCGGCATATAGATCGCCACCCGGTCGCCTTGGCCGATCCCCATGTTTTCGAAGACGTGGGCCAGGCGGGAGGTGTGAAAATATAGCTGTTTGTAGGTGACGGTGCGCACGTCCCCCGGTTCGCCCTCGAAGATGAGCGCCGCTTTGTTGGCCCGCTCGGTCTTGAGATGGCGGTCCACGCAGTTCTCGCAGACATTCAGGGCGCCACCGCCAAACCACTCCGCATGCGGTGCCTTCCACTTGAGCACCTTCTTAAACTGCCGTCGCCAAACGAGTAACTCCTTTGCCTGCTTTTCCCAGAACTTCTCTGGGGAGTTGACAGACTCGGTGTAGAGTCTCTTATAGGCCGCCATGCTGCCAAGATTGGCTTGGCTCGCAAATTCGGCCGATGGCTTGAATACCCGCTTCTCACGGGACACTGAGGTAATCGTTTGGTCCGTCACGTTTGGATCGTTGTGGTTTTGGGATAACTAAAAGCCGCGGCATAAAAACACCGGGGCGGGGAACGCGATATATCCCGCTGCCTGTCACGAGCGTCAAGCGCCTGCCACGTTTTATACCCTGCCTGTTCGCGGACTAAGTGCCGCTACGAGACCAATTTGAATATGGAAAATTCCACCGATAACGCCGCTCAATCCTCCGCTCCGGAAAAGGACGACAACCTCATCCAAGTTGAGGGCGTCCTCGATATTGATAAGCAGAAAGGCGGCAACGGCACCCTCCTCGACCTCAAGCGCTTCGGCAAACGCCGTCCCTCCGATGTCTTTGTCCCCAAGGAGCTGATCCGCCGCTTTAAGCTTCGCCACGGCAGCCTCATCTCCGGCACCGCGTTCCCCGCCGAGGGCCGCTTCCCCAACCCCAAGATGAAGTTCATCGAGTCCGTCGACGGACTCTCCATCGACGACCGTAAGGCCAAGTGGGACTTCACCAGCTTCACCACCCTCTCTCCCGATGAGAAGCTGAAGCTCGAGACCAAGGACGGTCGGATGACCTGCCGTGCGGTCGACCTTTTTTGCCCGATTGGCAAAGGCACGCGCGGCCTCGTCGTCGCCCCGCCCCGCACCGGCAAAACCACCCTTCTCCGCGACATGGCTCAGGGCGTGATCGAAAACCACCCCGAGTGCCACGTCATGATCCTCCTCGTCGACGAACGCCCCGAAGAAGTCACCGACTTCAAACGCAGCGTGACCGAAGCCGAAGTCTGGGCCTCCTCCAATGACGAGCAGGTCGGTAACCACATCCGCATCGCCGACATGGCCATCGAGCGCGCCAAGCGCCTCGTCGAGTGCGGCAAGGATGTCGTGCTATTCCTCGACTCCCTCACCCGCCTCGCCCGCGCCCACAACACCCAGCGCAACTCCGGTCGCACCGGCTCCGGCGGTCTCGATGTCCGCGCCCTGGAGAAGCCCCGCCAGCTCTTCGCCGCCGCCCGCAACACCGAGGAAGCCGGCTCCCTGACCATCGTGGCTTCCATTCTGGTCGAAACCGGCAGCCGCATGGACGACGTGATCTTCCAGGAGTTCAAGGGCACCGGCAACAGCGACCTCGTGCTCGACCGCAAGTGCGCCGAGATGCGCATTTGGCCCGCGATCAACATCCAGGGCTCCGGCACCCGTAAGGAAGAACTCCTCATCGGCGCCGAAGACCTCGACAGCATCCACTTTTTCCGCCGCGCCCTCGTGCAGCAGAAGATTGAAGAAGCGACCGAGACCATGGTCTCACGCCTCTCCAAAACCAAGACCAACGCGGAGTTCCTCAAACTGATCTCCCGCTAAGGATTCACAATGAGTATGCGGCCACCCCGCGGCCGCATCGATGCTCCCTTGCACAACGCCGGGCCCATGTCCCGGCGTTGTTTTTAAACCCGATTTGGCGGCGCGCGGTTTTCCCACTTGCGCACGAACCAAAAACCCTGAACAAACTCCCTTTCCGCCCGTCGCCGGCGCGTCGGCGGATTCCACGCCGCAACTCGTTTCGTATGCACAGTTTTTCCGAGCAATGTCTCGATATGGCCCGCTCCATCCTGGGCCACAACCTCGACTCCATTCAGCCTGACGGCACCATCAAGCCGATCGACGGCGAGACGTCCCGCGCGGATGAACCCGGCCACGTTGCCTTTGCCCTCGGCGAGTATTATCGCGCCACCGGTGAGACGACCCTCGACGGATACGACATCGTCGACCTCGCCGCCCGCACCATCACCGCGCAGATGTTCACCGAGCCGGCCGCCGAGAACGGCCTCGCTTACGCCTCCCTCGGCCTGCTCTGCTTCGGCCCGTCGAAAGAGCGCAACCCGGTCTGGGAACGCCTCGTCCCCGAGACCCAGGAGCGCATCGACAAGTCCCTGCTGCACCGCTCGGACTACGACAACCACTGGCAGGCCTTCAACGTCGCCAAAGCCGTCGCCCGCTTCTCCTTCGGCCTCTCCAAGAAGGACGAAACCTCCCGCCTGATCGAGCGCTTCGTCGACCGCGTCAACCAGACCAGCTCCAACGGCTTCGTCGACGACGCCACCGGCGGCATCGGCGGTAACTTCAATCTCTACGGCGTCATGGCCCTCGTGTTCATGCGCTCCGCCCTGCAGCTCCACGCCAACAGCGGCGTGCGCGACCGCAAGCTGCCCACCCTGCGCACCTACGCCGAGAAATACATCAAGATGATGCCGGACCTCGTCCGCGCCGACGGTCTCGGTTGGGCCTTCGGCCGCGCCTCGGGTGCCTACGGCCAGATGCACTGCATCTCCCTCATCCTCCAAGGCTTGCGCGATGGTTGGATCAACGAAGACCAGAAGCCGAAGTATTTCGACGTCCTGCGCCGCCTCTTCCTGTTCTTCTACCAGACCTACCTCGATCAGGAACACGGTTTCCTCGACGTCCGCGACGCCGAGCGCACCGCGTCCGCTGGCCACACCACCCGGTTGTCCAACTTCGACGCCGCCCGCTACCTCTGCCAGTGGTCCCGCCTCGCCAAGGCCGTGCAACTGCCGACTGGCCCGGCCAAGGTTGAACCGCCCCGCACCACCGGTCGCTTCGTCATCTTCGACAAGTCCAACCGCAAGGAGCAGGGTGTCTTCCTCTACCGCGATGCCGGCAGCGGCCTGCACTTCCAGATTCCGCTCATCGCCGCCGGCGGTGCCGCGACCTCGGACAGCCTGCCCTTCCCGCATTGCCCGGGCATCTTCGATTGGCCGAACAACGTTTACGCGCCGATCATGATCCCCGAGCTGACCTTCGGCGAAAAGGTGACCGTGCCGGCCTTCTACGGCCGCAACTGCGTCACCGGTCTGGGTCTGCGCCGCAGCTTCTTCTTCCGCTACGATCAGCCGGAACTCATCACCACCGAGCAGGAACTGCTCAAGGGTGTGGGTTCGGTCAAGGTGCAGTGGAACTTCGCTGGTCCGCAAATCAGCGCCGAGTTCGCCTACACCGTGAAGCAACAGGTTCAGTTGGACCGTTTCCGCCTCATGCTGGCGATCGCCGCCCCCCACTCCAAATACCATGTGGGTGGCTCGCTCGCGCTCGGTCCGGAAGGCCACCGTTGCACCGTCACCAAGGACGACTTCCAGGGCATCTGGCAGGAGACCGAAGTGGTCACCAACGACCCGACCTACCGCACCAACTACGGCAAGATCCACTACCTGCAGACCCTCGAGCGCGATCACCCGCTGATCATGCGTCCGGGCAACGTCTACCGCGTCGCGATCAGCTTCGAGCCCGACATCGCGGAAGTGGATTAAAGTAGCGAGCATCGAGTAGAGAGTAGCGAGTAGCCTATGCTGCCGCTCTACCTACTCGCTACTCACTACCATCTACTCGCTACTGCTTCATGCTCGCCCGTCGCATCATTCCCTGCCTCGACGTGACCAATGGTCGCGTCGTCAAAGGCGTGAAATTCCAAGAGCTGCGCGACGCCGGTGATCCCGTCGAATGCGCCAAGGCTTACGACGCCCAAGGAGCCGACGAATTGGTCTTCCTCGACATCACGGCCTCCAGCGATGGTCGGTCCATCATGCACGACGTTGTCGCCGCGACCGCCGAGCAGTGCTTTATGCCGCTCACCGTCGGTGGTGGCCTGCGCACCGTCGCAGACATCGAGGCCATGCTCAAATCAGGCGCCGACAAGGTGTCGCTCAACACCGCCGCGATCAAAGATCCTGAGCTTATCCGCGCCGCCTCCGAACGATTCGGCGCGCAGTGCATCGTGGTCGCCATCGACGCCAAACGGGAGCCCGACGGCAAATCCTGGCGTGTTTACACCCACGGCGGTCGCAATCCCACCGAGCTCGACGCCGTGGCTTGGGCCCAACGTGCGGTTGAATTGGGTGCCGGCGAGATTCTGCTCACCAGCATGGACTGCGACGGCATGAAAACCGGCTACGACGTCGCCCTCACCCGCGCCATCAGCGACGCCGTGAGTGTGCCCGTGATCGCCAGTGGCGGCGCCGGAGAACTCCCCCACTTTGCCGAGGCCCTCGACGCCGGCCGCGCCAGCGCCGTGCTTGCCGCCAGCCTCTTCCACTTCGGCGAACTCACCGTGCCGCAGGTCAAAGACTACCTCGCTGAGCACAACGTCCCCGTGCGCCGGTAAGTGGTTTCTTCTACAGGAGGCAACGGAGGGCAACAGAGCCGCTCTGCTTCTGTAAAAACAAAAGAGCCGGCTGCGTAGCCGGCTCCTCGTTATTGGACAGGGTATGACAGCACTCAGGCTTCGCCACCGACGGTGTGCACCGTGGCGTCGGCCGGCAAGATGACGCGGTCGCAGAAATCGCCGAACTCTTCACCCTCGGCGCGCTCCTTGGCATAGCGCTCGATGATGGGCGTGAGCAGTTCGATCGATTCGTCGATGGTGACGCGCGGCGCCAGCATGCGATTGAGGCGGGTGCCATTGTATTTCGCACCGATGTAGAGCGCGTAACGGCCCGGGCCCTTGCCCACAAAACCGATCTCGGCGAGATACGGTCGACCGCAGCCATTGGGGCAACCGGTCATGCGCAGGCTGATCGCGTTGCTGGCCAGTCCCGCTTTTTCAAAGACCGCTTCATACTTTTCCAACACCTCCGGCAGCACCCGCTCGCTCTCGGCGAGGGCGAGTCCGCAAGTCGGCAGCGCCACGCAGGACATGGCATTGAGACGCAGCAGCGAACGCTCGTTTTCCTTGTCGAGACCGTGCTTCGCCAGAATCGCTTCGATCGCGGCCTTTTGATCGGCGGAGACACCGGAAATGGTGAGGTTTTGCGTCGGCGTCAGACGGAAGTCCCCTTGGTGAATCTCGGCGATCTCACGCAGCGCCGTCTTCATCTTCCAGTCGTCGCGATCAATGATGCGTCCGCTCAGGATGTGCAGACCGTAGAACCAGGAACCATCGGCGCACTCGTGCCAGCCGTGCGGATCTTGAATCGTAGTGAAAGTGTAGTCGCGCACCGGACCAAAGGTGATGCCCGAGCGCTTCTCGACCTCGGCTTTGAACCAGTCGATGCCGCGATCCTCGATCGTGTATTTGAGGCGGGCGTGCTTGCGGTTGGTGCGGTCGCCGTAGTCGCGCTGGGTGGTCACGACGGCTTCACCGATGGCGTTGACCTGGTCCGGCGTGATGAAGCCCACCACGTCGGCCAGTCGCGGATGCGTGGCTTCGTTGCCGTGGCTCATGCCCAGACCGCCGCCCATGGTGACGTTGTAGCCCACCAGCTCACCGTTCTCGACGATGCCGATGAAACCGAGGTCCTGCGAAAACACATCGACGTCGTTCGACGGCGGGATCGCGAAACCGATCTTAAATTTACGCGGCAGGTAGGTCTTGCCGTAAATCGGCTCCTCCTCCGGCGCAGAGCCCGCCACTTTTTCCTCATCGAGCCAGATCTCGTGGTAGGCGCGGGTGGACGGCAGCAGGTGCTCCGAGATGCCCTTGGCGTGCTCATACATGGCACCGTGAGCGGCACTGCGCTCCGGATTGGGCGGAGCCATGACGTTGCGGTTCACGTCACCGCAGGCCGCGATGGAATCGAGCAAAGCCTTATGCATGCCTTGGACGAGCGGCTTCACGTTGCCCTTCAACAGGCCATGGAACTGGAAAGTCTGACGCGTGGTGAGACGCAGAGAGCCGTTGGCGCGCTCATCGGCGAGCTGATCGAGCACCAGCCACTGAGCCGGGGTGCAGCGACCGCCCGGCAGACGCACGCGCAACATGAAGGAGAACGCCTTCTCCAGCTTGGCCTGGCGACGCTCTTTGCGCAGGTCACGGTCGTCCTGCAGGTAGAGACCGTGGAATTTGGTGAGCTGCTGATTATCCTCGGAAATCGCGCCAGTGGACTCATCCAACAGCTCCTCCGCGATGGTTCCGCGCAGGAAGTTGGAGGCAGTTTTGATGCCTTCGTTGGCAGACAGTGGCTGGGGGGCGTCTTGGTCGTTGCTCATGAGCGAACGGCGAAGTTGAGCCGAGAACCTCCCGCCATCAAGTGTGATTTAGTAATTTAGGTAATTTAGTAAGGTTATCTAGGAAGGCATGCCTTCCAACAAAAAGCCGGCCCAGATCGGGCCGGCTTTGGAAAATAGGAACAATCGAGCGAGGACCGCCCGTGAGCGCCGTTTAGTAGCGGTAGTGGTCGGGCTTGTAGGGACCGTCGACCGACACACCAATGTAAGCGGCCTGTGCCGGGGAGAGCTTGGTGAGCTTCGCGCCGATGCGATCGAGGTGCAGACGAGCAACCTCTTCATCGAGGTGCTTCGGCAGACGCATCACCGTCGGCACGTAGGTCTCGCGCTTCTCCCAGAGGTCGAGCTGAGCCAGCACTTGGTTGGTGAAGGAATTCGACATCACGAAGGACGGGTGACCGGTGGCGCAACCGAGGTTCACGAGGCGGCCTTCGGCGAGCAGGTAGATGCTCTTGCCGTCGGCGAAGGTGAACATGTCGTATTGCGGCTTGATGTTGGTCCGCGTCACGCCGGCTTCTTTGTAGAGCTTGGCGACCTGGATCTCGTTATCGAAGTGACCGATGTTACAGACGATGGCTTGGTCCTTCATCCCCTTCATGTGATCGAGGGTGATGATGTCCTTGTTGCCGGTCGTGGTAACGTAGATGTCGGCAGTGCCGAGCGTGCTCTCGATGGTGTTAACCTCGTAACCTTCCATCGCGGCCTGCAGGGCGTTGATCGGGTCGATCTCGGTCACAATCACGCGAGCGCCGAAGCTCTTGAGGGAGTGGGCGCAGCCCTTGCCGACGTCGCCGTAGCCGCACACGCAGGCGACCTTGCCGGCGATCATGACGTCGGTGGCGCGCTTCAGGCCGTCGGCCAGCGACTCGCGGCAACCGTAGAGGTTGTCGAACTTCGACTTGGTGACGGAGTCATTCACGTTGATGGCCGGCACGAGGAGCTGGTTCTTTTCGGCCAGTTCGTAGAGGCGATGCACGCCGGTGGTGGTCTCTTCGGAGACGCCCTTCCACTCCTTGGCGATATCGTGGAAAATGGTCGGGGTCTCGGCGTGAACCTTCTTGAGGAGCTTCTTGATGACTTCCTCTTCGTCGGAACCGGACTCGGTATTCACCCAGTCACTACCGTTTTCGAGCTCGTAGCCCTTGTGCAGGAGCAGGGTTACGTCACCACCATCGTCGACGACGAGCTGCGGGCCGAGACCGTCGGGGCCGACGAGAGCCTTCCACGTGCAGTCCCAATATTCTTCGAGGGTCTCGCCCTTCCAGGCAAACACCGGCACGCCGGCAGCGGCGATGGCGGCAGCGGCGTGGTCTTGGGTCGAGAAGATGTTGCAGGAGGCCCAACGGACCGTGGCGCCAAGGTCGACGAGCGTCTCAATGAGGATCGCCGTCTGGATGGTCATGTGCAGCGAACCGGTAATGCGCACGCCGGCCAACGGCTTGTTGGGGAATTTTTCGCGGATGGCCATGAGACCCGGCATTTCGTGCTCGGAGATGGCGATTTCTTTGCGGCCCCAGTCGGCGAGGCCGATGTCGCGGACCTTGTAGTCGGTGGATTCAGACATGGATTAAGATGGGTTCTGAGTGCGGTGTGTTTGGGAGAGGTTTATTTGGTAAGTTTCTTCACCGCGGCGTTGAGCGCCTTGGCTTTAGTGGTGGCTTCCCACGGGAGACCGTCCTTGCCGAAGTGGCCATAGTTGGTGGTCTCGCGATAAATCGGGCGCAGCAGGTTGAGCTGCTTTACGATGGCGGCGGGTTTGAAGCTGAAGACTTCCTTCACGGCATCGGCGATCACGCTGTCAGGCACCGTGCCGGTATCGAAGGTGTCCACAAACACGCTTACCGGTTCCGGATGACCGATGGCATACGCCAACTGGACCTCGGCGATCGGCGCGAGACCCGCGGCGACAATGTTCTTGGCCGCCCAGCGCGCCATGTAGGCGGCGGAACGGTCGACCTTGGACGGATCCTTGCCGGAGAAGGCACCGCCACCATGGCGGCCCCAGCCACCGTAGGTATCCACAATGATCTTACGGCCGGTGAGACCGGAGTCGCCTTCGGGACCACCAATGACGAAGCGGCCGGTCGGATTGATGAGAAACTCAGTGTTTTTGGTCAGCAGTCCCTTCGGGATGACCTTCTTGATGACCTTGTTAATGAGCACCTTTTCGATCTCAGCGCGCTTCACGTTTTCGGTGTGCTGCGTGGAAATCACGACGTTCACGACCTCGGCCGGTTTGCCGTCGACGTAGCGCACGGAAACCTGGGACTTCGCGTCCGGGCGCAGCCACTTGGCTTTGCCCGACTTGCGCAGGTTGGTGAGCTCGCGGCCCAAACGGTGAGCAAGCATGATCGGGGTCGGCATGAGCTCCGGCGTCTCATTGCAGGCGTAGCCAAACATGATGCCCTGGTCGCCGGCTCCTTGCTCGGCGTGAGTTTTACCCTCGGCCTCACGGGCGTCGACGCCTTGACCGATGTCGACCGACTGGCTGGTGAGAAGATTCTGAATGAAAACCTTGTCGGCGTGGAAACCGTCGTCGTCGTTCACGTAGCCGATCTCGCGAATCGCCCCGCGCACGATTTCCCCGAGATTGATGGCCGACTCCAGCGGAGCGCCCTTGAGCTTCGGGATGGTGATCTCACCGGCCAACACCACGACGTTGGACTTCACCAACGTCTCGCAAGCCACACGGCTGTTGCGGTCGATGCTGAGGCAAGCGTCGAGCACGCTGTCAGAGATGAAATCGGAAACTTTGTCCGGGTGGCCTTCACCAACCGACTCAGAGGAAAAAACGAATGAATTAGCCATAGGGATACGCGGAAGACGCAACCTACGACACAAACCCGTCGCAAGTTTAATATCATCGCATCGAAATTCGATGATATGTCGTTAAACAGCCTCCTGCATTAGGATAATACCCCGGGAAAGCATGCCTGCTCGTCGGGTTCTGCCACTCGACCCCTAAGTAGATTCCCCACCATTCTCTTAGGTTAAAAATCCTCGCCCCTCCACGAAGTCTCCCGTCATTTTGCAATAGTCTGACTCTGACCTACCCCCGCGATCATGCCTGACCTCCCTATCATTGACCAAGAAGCTATCGAAAACCTGCGCATGCTCGGTGACGAGGAGGGCGACGATTCGTTTCTCAAAGAGGTCATCGAGATTTTTG
Source organism: Actomonas aquatica (assembly GCF_019679435.2). Lineage (NCBI taxonomy): Bacteria > Pseudomonadati > Verrucomicrobiota > Opitutia > Opitutales > Opitutaceae > Actomonas > Actomonas aquatica. The sequence continues at coordinate 451,499 of NZ_CP139781.1, read as the reverse complement.
TGACCGACACCCCGGTGCGGTTGACCGAACTGCGCACGTCGCTGGCCGCTGGTGATCAGACCACGTTCACGCGCGCCGCCCACAGCATAAAGGGAAGCTCCTCCAATGTCGGCGCCCAGCGCCTCGGAGCCATGGCCAAGGACCTTGAAGCCGATTCTCGTGAGCACCTCAACGGTCTCGCCCCGCGCATCGAGGAGCTCAACGCGGCCTTCCTCGAAGCTAAGACCGCGCTCGAAGCGCTCTGATTCCCCTCCTCCTGGCGTCCCCTCAAGTCGCCTGACGCACCGCGTGAAATGTGCGCCAGCTGTTCATGCCAAGAAAGCCGGTGATCAGCGCCAGCCAGAGCTGTCCGATCATCAGCGCGTAGGCCCCAAGCCCGATCGCTCCCACGATGCCTAGCGCCGATGCCCACAGCAGGCTCTTGCGGTCCCCTACACCGAACCAGAGCAAGCACCGCAGAATCTGCCCGCCATCCAACGGGTAAATCGGCAGCAGGTTGAAGATCAACAAGTTGATATTCAGCTCCTTCATGAACGCCATCCACCGCCAAAACTCACCGTAGCCGCTGCCCGTAAAGGTATCGGTCATGATGAGTAGGCGTCCGGCGTAGTAGATGATCGGGATTAAAGCCACGTTCACCAACGGCCCAGCCGCGATGCTCCACAGCTGGGCTCCAGCGCGATGGGGTGGACTCACAAACGCGATCCCGCCCAGCGGCCAGAGCACGATGTTGTTAGCCTGCCCCCCCGTCTGCCGACAGGCCAGCGCGTGGCCAAACTCGTGCAGCAGCACGATGCCAAACAGCGCCACGATCTCGATGCCCACCCACACCGGCGAATCATAGGCGCGGCTGCGCAGCTGGAAGAGGAACAAGGCAGCCAGCAGCCAGGACCAGTGCAGCCATACATCAATACCCGCGAACCGAAACAGGCGCACAGAACCATTCTGAGTGGACGTCATGCGCAGGCAGTAGGCGCAACCGGACGCCAATGCGAGTCCGCCGGGTCGATTTCCGGTGGAAAACGTCACGCGGCCGATGGGAGTTGCACGCCCCCCCAATCCGCCTACCCTTCTGCCATCGGCTGACGACGCAGCCGCCCCAGCCTGCGTCGGTGGCGCCGCCAGCCTCCTCCCCGCCCCTCCCCCAAAACCCGCACGCAGGCGAGAAAGGAGCCCGCCATGCCCGCTCAAAAAGTGCAGGACTTCCTCGATTCCCGAGACGTCCGCTACATCACCCTCAAGCACTCGCGTGCTTACACCGCCCAAGAGATCGCCGCCCGTTCACACATCTCCGGCCGCGACTTCGCCAAGACCGTCATCGTGTTTGCCAATGGCAACATGGCCATGGTCGTCCTCCCCGCCCATCAACGCATCCACTTGCCGGAGCTGCGCGACATGCTCGGCACCCTCGATGTGCATCTCGCCACCGAGTCCGAGTTTCGCGCGACTTTCCCCGATTGCGAACTCGGCGCCATGCCGCCCTTCGGCAACCTCTACAACCTGCCGGTATATGTAGCCGGTCCCTTGGCCGAAGAGGAAGAGATCGCGTTCAACGCCGGCACGCACACCGAAGTCATTCAGATGCGCTACGCCGACTTTGAGGAATTGGTGAAACCGGAGGTGTTGGAGTTCATCACCGCCTGACGGCCCACGCACCCGCGCGCCCGCCCCCCCCCCTCAGAACGAGAAATTCATCGGGTCCGCCCCGCTGCGCTCATCGCGATTCATCGCGGCGATCGCAGCCATCTCCGTCGCGTCCAATTCGAAATCGAAGATGTCGGCGTTCTCCTGCAGGCGCGCCGCCTTCGCCGTTTTGGGGATCGTCACCACACCCGTCTGCAGATCCCACCGCAGGACCACCTGCGCGATGGTCTTGCCTCGGCGCGCCGCGATTTCCGCCAGCACTGGATCGGTCAGCAACGCTCCGCCGTGCATGAGCGGACTCCACGCCTGCACCTGAATCCCCTTCTCCCGGCAATACGCCAGCAGTTCCGGACTCTGCAGGTAAGGATGGTATTCGATTTGATTCACCGCTGGCACGACGCCACTCACTTCGCGCAAGCGCTCCAGGTGCGGCACCATGTAGTTGCTCACGCCGATCGCTTTGGCGCGACCACTTGCGGCGATCTCCTCAAGCACCTTCCAGGATGCGGCCTTTTTGCCGTCGATCGGCCAGTGCAGGAGGTAGAGGTCCACGTAGTCCAAACCGAGCAGCTCCATGCTCCGCTCAAACGCCTCGCGCTGCCGATCCTCCCGCATGTCGCTGTTCCACAGTTTTGTAGTAACGAACAACGCGTCCCGCGCCACGCCACAGCTGCGCACGCCTTCGCCCACCCCGCGTTCGTTGCCGTAGAGCGCCGCCGTATCGATGCTGCGATAACCGAGCTTCACCGCCTGGCGCACGGCGTCGGCCGTCTCGGCGTCGCTCCCCATTTTGAAGACTCCCAGCCCGAGCCACGGCATGGACGCGCCGGTGTTGAGGGTGACCCCTTCTTGCAGCCCTGCGGCCGTGGATTCGCGTGTGCCGGAGAATGCGTGTTTGGTCATGCCCCAACGGTCCGCGCCGCAGCGGGCCGGGTCAACCCGTGCCACCGCTTACTTCGGGTTCGGCCACCTCCGCGACCGGCGCGGCGGGTGGCCGCGGTCGCCACATCATGCAGGCCGCCGCCAGCAACCCGAAGCTACCGCCCACCAGCCACCAGACCGGACCGACTTTTTGAAACATCCACACCCCGGAGCTGCCCGCCAGCCCGGCGAAGCCCCAAGCCATGCCGTAGATCCCGAAATAGCGCCCGCGGAATTTCTCCGGCGCCAAACGCGCTCCCAGCGCGGCGCTGACCGGCAAGGCGATCATCTCGCCGAGCGTAAACAGGCCCATCGCCCACAAGAACCCCGTCATTGTTTCCGCCCACGCAAAGGACGCGCAGCCCAAGCCCACCAACGCGAACCCCACCGCCAAAACCGGCTTGGGCGCGTAGCGTTTGATCCACTGCACCAACGGCAGCTCCATGAACATGATGATCGCTCCGTTCGAGCCCATCACGATGCCGTATTCCACCTCCGATAATCCCCGCCCGGTCGCATGCAGCACGAGCACATGGAAAATCTGAATGAACGACAGCGACATGAATAACTTGCCCGCAACGAGCTGCAACGCCGGTCGATTCCCCGCGATGTCCTTGGCCGCATCGACCCAGCTTTGCCACGCAAGGGTCGGCGACGAGATACGCCCCGCAATCGTGCGCAGGCCGTGCGGCAGAAACGCGATGGCCAACAACGCAAACAGCAAGGTCGTCGCCGCATCGCCCCAAAACACCAGTTCCGGCGCCCGCGTGTAGAGCAGTCCCGCCACCGCCGGCCCCGCCGCGTAGCCCGCGTTCAGCGCCAAGCGAAACACCGCATAGGCCGTGACCCGCTTTTCGTCCGGCACCACGTCACTCATCAGCGCGTGCGAGGCGGGTCCGAAGGTGTTCGCCAGCAGGCCGTGCAGACACGCCATCAAGGCGGTCTGCGTCAGCGAATGCACATAATACAACGCCAGGATCGTGAGCGCGCCGCCCACCAACGACACGACGATCGTATTGCGCCGCCCCACCCCGTCGGACAAGTAGCCGCTCAAAAACGGCGCGGCCAGATTACCCGCCGCCATCGCCGCCAGCACAAAAGCCACCTCACCGCCCGCGAAACCGCGCTGCGTCAGATGCAGCGCCAGAAACGGATAAACAAAACAGCCGAAGCGATTGATGAACTGCCCAGCCGTGAGCACCCAGACCGCTCGCGGCAACGAGCGAATGTCGCGGAAGGTCTCGGTAAAATAGGCGTGCATCGTTAGGCTGACTAACGACCGCGCCCATCACCGGCGCAAGCCCGCGCTTGCACGTCCCGCAGAAAGCACCGCGGGACGGGTTTCGCCGGTTTTACAGGTTCTCGGCGTTGTGCTTGATCACCTCGCTATACCAGCGGGCGGAGTCCTTGAGCGTGCGCTTCTGCGTTTCGAAATCTACGTGGATGAGGCCGAAGCGGTAGCGGTAACCTTCCGCCCACTCGAAGTTATCCATCAGCGTCCAGTGGAAGTAACCTTCCACATCGACGCCCGACTCCGCGGCACGCTTAAGCTGCCGCAGGTAACGGTTCACATAGTCGATGCGCTGCGGATCGTGCACCGCGCCGTCGAGCGCCACCCAATCGTGGCTGGCCATGCCGTTTTCCGTGATCGCGATCGGCTTGGCGTAACGCTCATGCACCCACCGCGGACCCCAGTAGAGCGCTTCCGGCGTCACGCGCCATTGGAAGTGACTGGTCGGCACGCCCGGCTGCCGCATGACATGCTCCGGCTTGCCGTCGGCGCCCGCGCGCACGAAGTAGCCGTTGTAGATGTTCATGCCGTAGAAATCGATCGGGCTGGAAATGATCTTCATCTCCTCGTCCGTCGTCACCGGCAACGCGTCGCCGTAAGCTTCGCATCCAATTTCCGGATACTTGCCGGTGAGCACCGGATCCGCCCACCAGCGTTGGTTCCACAGGCTGCCGGGTTGGATCGACCAATAGGCTTCGCGCGCCGCCGCGATGTCGGCGGGATCATCGGTCAGCGGCACCGCCACGTCACCGGTCGGCGCCCAGCCGACATGCGGAGTCTTCTTCGCCTGCGCCCGCAGCACCTGAACCGTGCGACCATGCGCCAGCAACGCGTTGTGCACCGCGACGAGCACATGCGGCAGATCCATCTGATCGCCGGGCGCATGCATGCCGGTGCCGTGGCCGAGACCGATGAAGCACTGCGGCTCGTTGAGTGTCATCCAGTTGGTCACGCGGTCCGAGAGACGGTCGACCACCACGGCGGAGTATTCAGCAAACCACTTCGAGCTATCGGCATTCAGCCAGCCACCCCGACGCTGCAAAAAGAGCGGGTAGTCCCAGTGGAAGAAGGTCAGCCACGGATCGATCCCGCCCTCCAGGAGCGCGTCCACCAAGCGGTCATAGAACGCGAGCCCTTGCTCGTTCACTTTGCCCGTGCCTTCCGGCAGAATGCGGGACCACGACAGCGAAAAGCGGTAGGCTTTGAGGCCGATCTCGCGCATCAGCGCGACGTCCTCGGGCCAACGATGGTAATGGTCACAGGCGACGTCGCCGGTGTGGCCTTCAAACACCTTGCCGGGTTGCCGGCAGAAGCGGTCCCACACGGACGGTCCCCGACCGTCGATCGCTGCAGCACCCTCGATTTGGTAAGCGGACGTCGCCGCGCCCCACGCAAAGTCTGGCTTAAAACTCATGAGACTGGCCAGCGCACCAGTCGGACCGCCCGGCGTCGAGCCGCCTTTTGTTCGCGATTTGGCTTAGCGGCTTTGGAAATACCCGCGCTGCTTGTCGCTTATCGGCAGCTCGGTTTTCTCCATCACTTGCAACAAATCCTCCCAGATCATGCGCTTGGAGCGGTTGGACTGATTGCGCAGAATGTAGCTCGGGTGGTAGGTCACCATGACCGGTTTGCCCGCAAAGGTCTGCCACTTGCCGCGGATCTCACCGAGCGTCGTGAAACTCTCCGGCCCCAACAGACCTTTCGCCGCCGTCGAGCCGAGGGCCACCACCACGTCGGGATTCACGATCTCCAACTGAGCGCGCAGATACGGCAGACAATACGCCATTTCCTCCGGCGTCGGCGGCCGATTGCCGACCTGCTCGACCCCGTCAATCGTCGGCAACTGCGGGCGCCAGTTCATGATGTTGCCGATATAAACGTCCTCCCGCTTCAGCCCCATTCCCGCGATCATTTTGGTGAGCAACTGGCCCGCCGGGCCCACGAAGGGCTCCCCTTGCAACTCCTCCTCCGCGCCCGGGGCCTCACCACAAAAGAAAATCCTGGCGTCCAGGCTGCCGACGCCGAGCACGACCTGTTTGCCGGGACGCAGCTGTTTGGCGCACACCGAATCATCCTTCACTGCGGCCAACAACGCATCCCAACGCGTCTGTTTGTCACCGTCGGGCAGATTCACCGCCGGTGGCGGCGGCAAGGTGGCGGCCGCGGGTTTGGCCGGTTTCGAGGCGGCGCGTGGCGTGCTGGACGGCGTCCAGGAAGGCGCCGCCGGCTCGCCAGCGGACGTCGCCGCAGGAGCCGGGGCCTGGGCTGGCGCGACCGCCGCGGCGCGATCGGCCACGATCTTGCGTAGCGTTGCCAAGGATTCCTCGGACACCGAAACCGTCGACACCCCCGCCGTCTTCAGGCGGCGAAGTTCTTCAGTCAGGGCGTGGAGGGTGGCGCGCATAGCGAGGCGGACGGTGTCAGCTCAAAGTCGGAGCGACAAGTTTCTCCACGTATTTGCCCAGTTGATCAAACTCGAGGTTCACCCGATCTCCCACCGTCTTGGTGTGCAGATTGGTGTGCGCCATGGTGTGCGGAATCAGCCAGACGGCGAAGGTATCGCCTTCCACTTCGGCCACCGTCAGCGAGATGCCGTCGATCGCGATGCTGCCTTTGTGAATCAAATATCGTCCGGTTCCGGCTGGGGCCTGCACCCGTAAATAGGTATCGGCTCCGCGAGCTTCGATGACGTCGATCGTGCCGCGACCATCGACATGGCCGCTCACAAAATGCCCGCCCATCTTGCCGTTAAAACGCACCGCGCGCTCGAGGTTCACGACCCCACCCTCCCCCAGATCGTCCAGGGTGGTGAGGCGTTTGGTCTCCGCCAGCACGTCAAAGCTCAGGGAGCTCTCGTCGTGATCCACCACCGTGAGACAGCAGCCGTTTATCGCGATGCTGTCGCCCAACGCGACGTCTTCGAGAGCCACGCGGGCCGCGACCACCAGACGCCACGCTTTGTCGCTGGCGGCAAACGATTGGATGATACCGGTCTCTTCAATGATGCCCGTAAACATGATGCTTCACTGCACGCGCCCGACCGCCCCGGAGCAAGTCCGGACATCCACGTCAGTTGAGCTTCACCCGCAGCACCGCAGTTTCGCCGTTGCGGCTCACCAACATGACGACTTCCGGGCGGCCGCTTTCGGCCACATCGTCGATGATCTCGGTCGCATCCGCAAAGGTCGTCACGGGCCGTCCGTCGATTTCCTGAATCCAGTCATCAAACTGCAGTCCCGCCGTCGCCACCGGACTGCTCGGTTTCACGAAGTGCGCAATCACGCCATGCAAATCCGTCGGGTCGGCGCGACGGTCCACCGCATCGGAATAAACGATTTCCCGCACCGTCAGCCCGAGCCCTTCGTAATACTGGCGCTCCGCCTCGTTCGGCGTCTTCGGCGCGTCCCCCAGCGTAAGCGGCAAATCGATCTCCTCACGATTGCGCAGCACACTCAGCGTCATCTGCGACCCCGGCAGGCGCCGCAAAATATCACGCTGCAGGTAAACCACCACCACTTGGTCCGGCTTGAGCCGCGGCAACGGCAGGCCATCCAGCGCCACAATGATGTCGCGCGGCAGCAACCCCGCGTCCTCCGCCGGGCTGCCCGCCAAGACTTCGGAAATCACCAGACCGGTGCCGCCATCCAAGCCGAGAAACTCAGCCACTTCCGGGTCCACCGGATCGACGCCATCGACGCCAAACCACGGCATCGGGCGCCCATAAGGATTGGTCGGCACGCGGTCCACCGCCAGCAACACCTCAGAGGCCAGTCGAAACGCGCCGGTTTCATCCGGATTCACCATCACCGACATCTCCCCGCGCCGGCGCTGCGAGTAAATTACTCGGCTCTCGCCAAAACCCGATACGCCTACGCCGACAAACTCACCGGCCATGTTAAACACCGGCAAGCATCGCCCCGCCACATCACCGAGCGCGATCGCCGTCATCTGCGGCAACTCGGTGATCATGCTGATGCGGTCGCTCAAAAAGTAAGGCCGGTAATCTTCGTCCTTCTTGCGCAGGCCGATGCCCCAGACCTGCTCGGCCACTTCCGGAATCACCTGCCCTTCTGGTGGCAGAAAATCGGTGATCGGCCGCAACCCCGAGCGGCCCTCGGGCTCTACCCGAATAAAATGCCAGGACGTAAACGCATCCTGCCCCAGGTATTCCGCTTTTGAATACACCGTTGTCGGCGCATCCGGACGGTGCACCCGAAAGTCCACCAACTGCTCTGGCGTGGCCCGTTCGCTGATCGCGCCCGATTCGAGGATGATCGTGCCTTCCCGGTCGATCACCAACCCATAGGCGTAGTTCACCGTGCGATCCATCTCGTGCTCGATGGTGAACTGCACCGCCACCGTCGAGGCGAGGCGCTCCTCCATCATATCGGCCAACGAAGGTTCGGCTGCGTCGACGGCAGACGACAGCGCGAACGCCGCCGCCACGACACCGAAGATTACTCGGACGCGGTGAAGTCGGGGATGGGATAATATCATGGTTTGAGAACGTAGAGGGAAACGCGAAACTTGCGTCGTGCTTCGATCAATACGCGGTCCGGTTGTTCCCGGTAGGCCTCCTCCGCCGCTTGGACGACCGCCAGCGAATCGACCTCCGCATCGTTGACTTTCATGATCACGTCACCCGTCGCCAAACCCGCCTCGGCCCCGGGCGAACCGCGCTGCACGCCGATGACGAGCACCCCGTCCGCGCTGGGCAGCTGATTTTCCCGAGCGTAAGCGCGCGACACTTCCCGCACACTCAGGCCCCAGTTTTCGAGCACACCTTCCTCGCCTACTCGGCTGACCAATTGTTCGGTCGTCACCGTAAAGGTTTCGGTCGCATCACCGCGTTTGACCAACAGCTCCATTTCCCGACCCAGCGGCTGCAACGCGATGAGGTTTTGGATCGGCGGCAACTGCTCCGGGAAACGCCCGTCGACGCCCTCGCCATCGATCGCCAACAGGATGTCGCCGCCCCGCAGTCCCGCTTCGGCCGCCGGCGAGCCGGGGTCAACACTGTTGATCAACATGCCCGTGTTGAGCTCAAGGTCGTAGAAATCTTCGAGATCCTGCAGCGCCCCCGGCACGATACCAATGTAGCTGCGCGTGATACTTCCGTCCGCCGTCAACCCCGCCATCACCTGCCGGGCCGTCGCTGCCGGAATGGCAAAACCCAGATTGTCGGCGCCGAGATAACCGCGGGAATTGATCCCCACCACCCGACCGTCTTCGTCAACCAAGGGCCCGCCGCTGTTGCCTGGGTTGATCGCGGCATCGGTCTGCAGCCACGTGTTGAACATACCGGTTTCGTGACCGCGCACGCCGCGCGAGTCCGAGAAAAACCGCCGCGGATTCGAAATGATGCCGCGTGTCACCGTGCGCGTGAGGCCATGAGGTGTGCCCACCGCAAAGACCGTCTGCCCGGGAAAAAGCGTCTCGGAGTCACCAAACTCTGCGACCGCAAAAGTGAAGTTCTTCTCGGCAATCTCGTCGGCGTCCAGCCGCAGCAACGCGAGGTCCGTCCAGTGATCCCAGCCCACCAGCTCGGCGCTCACGCGTTCGAGGTTGGCCAGCGTTACGTTGATCTCCACCGCCCGCGGACCGACCACATGCGCGTTGGTTAAAATCAGTCCGTCTTCCGAGAGGATGACGCCTGAACCGACTCCGCTGCGGAAGCGCTTCACGCCCGCTTCATAGGCAAACTCGCGCACATCGATCCTCACCACCGCGTCCAGCAGGCGGCGAAATCCTTCCGATTGTTGCGCCGGCAAGAGGCTCGGCAAAACGAGCGCAAAAGCAAAAATCCCGCACCAAAGTCGCGCCATTGACCGGGGGTTTGAATGTGTCACAGTGGCCGATTCCTTCCGATGGCAACGCATAGCAAAGATTACGACTTTTCCTCCATAGAACCCCGCTGGCAATCCTTCTGGGCAGAAAACGGCTCGTTCCGGGCGGAGGCGTCGTCTCCAAAACCCAAATACTACGTGCTGGACATGTTCCCGTATCCGTCCGGCGCGGGTCTGCACATCGGCCATCCGGAGGGTTACACCGCGACCGACATCCTTTCCCGCTACAAGCGCGCCAAGGGCTTCAACGTCCTGCACCCCATCGGCTGGGACGCCTTCGGCCTGCCCGCCGAGCAACATGCCGTGAAGACCGGCACCCACCCGGCCACCAATACCCAGGCCAACGTCGATAACTTCCGCCGGCAGATCAAAGCCCTCGGCTTCTCCTACGACTGGGATCGCGAAATCAACACCACCGATCCCGCCTACTTCCGTTGGACCCAGTGGATCTTTCTCCAACTCTTCCAGCGCGGCCTCGCTTACGTCGATGAACGCCCCGTCTGGTGGTGCCCGGCCCTCAAAACCGTGCTCGCCAACGAAGAGGTCGTCGACGGCAAGTCTGAGCGCGGCAACCACCCGGTCGAGCGCCGCGCCCTGCGCCAGTGGGTGCTCAAAATCACCGCCTACGCCGACCGCCTGCTCAAGGATCTCGAGGGCCTCGACTGGCCCGACTCCACCAAACGCATGCAGGAAGCCTGGATCGGTCGCAGCGAAGGCGCCGAGGTGCGTTTCGGCCTCGAAGACCCGAGCCTCGACGACCTCGTCGTCTTCACCACCCGCCCCGACACCCTCTTCGGCGCCACCTTCATGGTGATCGCGCCCGAGCACCCTTACGTCGACAAACTCACCACGCCCGAGCAGCGCGACGCCGTCGAAACTTATCGCAAACAGGCCGCCGCCAAGAGCGACCTCGAGCGCACTGACCTCGCCAAGGACAAGTCCGGCGTCTTCTCCGGTGCCTTCGCCATCAACCCGGCCAACGGTCAGCGGGTGCCGATCTGGATCGCCGACTACGTGCTCATGGGTTACGGCACCGGCGCCATCATGGCCGTGCCGGCGCACGACGAACGCGACTTCGAGTTCGCCGAAAAATACCAGATTCCGGTCGTCCAGGTCATCGAGCCCTCCGACCACTCCAGCAACGGTTCCGGCAAAGTCGAGCTGCCCTACACCGGCGACGGTGTGCTGGTGCACTCCGACGACTACAGCGGTCTGAAGTGGGCCGAGGCCAAGCAGAAGATCACCGCCGACCTCGCCGCCCGCGGCAAAGGCAAGGCGACCGTGAACTTCAAGCTCCGCGACTGGCTCTTCTCTCGCCAACGCTATTGGGGTGAACCCATTCCGATCGTCTGGGTGAACGCCGCCGACTACGAAGCCATCAAAGCCGCCGGCGAAGTCCAACTTCCCGCCGAAGCCATCACCTACGAGGCCGACGGCACGACGCACTACGCCCTGCCCGTCCCGGCGACCGCCCTCCCGCTCGAGCTCCCCGACGTGGAATCCTACCTGCCCAGCGATAACGGCGAAAGCCCGCTGGCCAACGCCACCGCTTGGGTCGACATTTGGTATCAACCCACCACCGGTGCCGCCGTGCCGGCCACCGAAGCGCAGCCCGAGGGCGAAGACTGGGTGCGCGGTCGCCGCGAGACCAACACCATGCCCCAGTGGGCCGGCTCCTGCTGGTATTACCTGCGCTACCTCGACCCCAAAAACACCGAGGCGATCGCCAGCCCCGAAGCGCTCCACTACTGGCGCTCCCCGGACCTCTACGTCGGTGGCGCCGAGCACGCCGTGCTCCACCTCCTCTACGCCCGCTTCTGGCACAAGGTGCTCTTCGACCTCGGTGTCCTGCCGGAGGACGAACCCTTCAAGCGTCTCTTCCACCAAGGCATCATCCTCGGCGAGGACGGCGAAAAAATGTCCAAGAGCCGCGGCAACGTCATCAGCCCCGACACCATCATCGCCTCCCACGGCGCCGACACCCTGCGCCTCTACCTCATGTTCCTCGGACCGCTTGAGGCCATGAAGCCTTGGAATCCGCGCGGCATCGAAGGCGTGCATCGCTTCCTGCTCAAAGTCTGGCGCGAATTTGTCGGCCGCGACGGTGAACCCGCCGCCAAGATCGTCGATGACGCCAGCCAGGAATCGGCTGAGCTCACCAAGCTGCTTCACGAGACCATCAAAAAGGTCGGCGAAGACACCGAGAACCTGCGCTTCAACACCGCGATCTCGCAGATGATGATCTTTGTGAACGCCTTGCAGAAGGCCCCGGCCATCTCTGCGGCCAGCGCCCGCAGCTTCGTTCAGCTACTCGCCCCCTACGCTCCGCACTTGGGCGAGGAATTGTGGAAACTGCTCGGCGGCGCCGCCCCGGTGCAGGCCGCGTCGTGGCCGGACTACGACGAGGCGCTACTCGTCACAGAGACCCAGAAACTTGTTGTGCAAGTTAACGGCAAGCGGCGCGGCGAAATCGTGATCGCCAAAGACGCCGACCAAGACGCCGCCCTCGCCGCCGCCCGGGAAGACGACGCGATAGCTTCACACTTGAACGCCGGAGAAATCCGCCGCGTCATCTACGTGCCCGGTCGCATCCTGAATATTGTGGTTGCATAAGCCCGCAATTTCATCGACTAGGGTATTGTCCTCAGGTCAGACAGGGCGGGTGCCGATCTACCCGATAGGTGTTAATACCCGCCCTCGCAGCATTGCAGACGCCCATAACGCCAACCATAGTCGAAACATGAATAATTTCCGCCTTTCCACAGGGATCTTCGTGGCTGCCTTGGGTTGTGCGCTGGCGCTCGCGCCCGCCGCGCACGCCGCGAAGAAGAACCCGACCAGCAAACTCTACGTGGCCGATCTCGACGGTCAGTCGGAAATCGACACCGGCGAGCGTATCGAAGACTTGACCGAAAAGTCGGTCCACAACGCTCAGGGCACAGTCATCCAGACCAACGCCGACGCGCACAACGCCATGGTGTTCTCCAACGGCACGGGCGTTTACCTCGACCCGGACACCCGCATGGAGATCAAACGCTTCGTGCAGGAGCCCTTCACCCCGGACCGCAGCGATTTGGAAGTGGAGCCTTCCATTTCTCAAACCAATGCCTTCATTCCCCGCGGCACGGTGGGCCTTTGCACGCCCCGCATGATTGCCGGTAGCAGCATGGTCTACTCCACCCCGCACAGTGCCATGGCCATTCGGGGCCGCAAGGTGGTCATCCAGTCCGAAGATTTCGAAACCAAGGTATCGTCCATCGAGGGTGAAGTCACCGTCCGTGGCGGTCCCAACGATGGTGGTGGTTACGTCATCAACGGCGGCGAGCAGGCCATCATCAAGCGCCTCCCCGGCCGCGCCCCGCAGATCGAAATTCGCCCCATTCCGGACGACGAACTCGAATTTGTGGAAGACAAGGTCACCCTCGCCTGCGATGCACGCCGCACGGTGTATTTCGACGCCAAGGGCAAACCCGAGGTCGGCGACGGCCAAACGCCCGGCGAAGGCGACATCATCGACGAAGCCACCGGTGCCGAAATGGACGACGATGGCGAAGGTTGGGCCAATGTATTCGACGACGAAGACCAGACGGCTGGTGCTGGCGAAGAAGTGGTCGTCGTTGAAGTGACCCCGGTCGAGCCCGTGCAAGAAACCCCGGTTAGCGCCTCCTCCATCTAAAAACTCAACACCAGATTCCGCCCCCCCCTTCCAAGATCTGCATGTCCCTTCGCCCCCGACGATCTTCCCAAACAGTCGCGCTGTGCGTCGCGCTCATGCTTCCCTGCATGCCGGCCCACGGCTTGGTGCGTTGGAACGAAGGTAAGGATCAGGTTTTTATCACCGGCTCCGTTTCGGTCGCGGTCGACAGCAACATCTACGCGTCGTCAATCAACGAGTCGGATACGATCTACTCCTACACCATTGGAGCGGAATACCGACGCCACGCCGGCCTCATCGGCGTGAACGCCAACGTCTCGATCACCGACAGCCAGTTTTCGACGAACTCGAGCGAGAGTTCCATCAACCCGAACTACCGGCTCGAGTTTACCAAGGACACCGGCCGCACCACCGGCACCCTCGGTTTCAACGCGGTGCGCTCCAATCGCGCCGACCCCACGGAAGGCGTCCGCACCGACTCTTGGCGCTACGGCAGTGACCTCAACTTCCGCTACCCGATTTCAGAGCGCCACTCCGTGACTGGCGGCGTGCGCTGGTCGCGCATTGATTACTCCGATAACGACGTCTTCGTCGATTTGGACACCTACAGCTTGTCGGCCGACTGGTTTTACGTGCTCTCAACGCAGCGCGACGTGTTCGCTGGATACCGTCTTCGCTTGCTGGAGACTGCGGCTGACACCTCGTTTGCCGACCACTCCGTGAGTGTGGGTGTCTCCGGTCGCCTCCTTCCCGGTCTGAATGGCAACGCCCGTGTCGGCTACCAAATCCGTGAGGCCCTCACCGGCAACGATGCCACTTACGAAGGCTACAACGCCGCCATCTCTGCGACTTGGAACTTTACGCGGAAGATCGCCCTCACCGGCTCAGTCTCAAAAGACTTCTCGATCACCTCCCGCAACGTTTCCACCGACACGCTCAGCGGTAACCTCGACGCCCAATACGCCCGCACCGCCAAATTGCTGTTCGCCGCTGGCGTGGGCGCCGGTCGCATTGAGTTCCTGGGACTCGAGGGCGCCAATCGTGAGGATACCTTCCTCACCGCCTACGGCCGCGTCGCTTACACTTTCTCGGAACGTCTGCGCCTCGGCCTGATCTACTCCTACTATCGCAACTGGTCGACCTCGTCTTTTTCAGATTTCGACCGCCATTCTGTCACTTTTGACGCGAGCACACGCTTTTAAGGAGGAATACCCATGACGGTTTTCAATAAACACTGGCTGAGGCGCGGACTGCTTCTCCTCACCCTCCTCTTGGTGGGTCAGGTGGCGTATCCCCAGCCCGTCCCACCAGCCTTCCGCCCCGGACCCAACAGCCGGGCGATCACCTACTACATCGCGCTGACCGACCGTCTGCGCGTCGCCGTTTTCCAGGAAGAGGATCTTTCCACCATCGTCCGTGTGGACGCCAAAGGCCGGGTGAATCTCCCTCTGGTAGGCCCGATCGAAGTCGTTGGCATGACCATCGAAGGTGCGCAGGAAGCGATTCAAAATGCCTACCGTGACCAGCGTTTTCTGCGCAATCCGCAGGTTACCATCGCGGTCGAAGAATACGCTGCTCGCGAAGTGATCGTCCAGGGAGAGGTGCTCCAACCCGGGCGTATCCCGCTCCCCATCGAATCCGGCATGACCGTGCTCGACGCCATCACCAAAGCCGGCGGCCTCACCGATGTCGCTCGCGGTGAGAAAGTCACCGTCACGCGCAAGTTGCCCGACGGCACCAAAGCCGTCACCACGGTCGACGTCGCCTCGATTTTGCGCGGTCGCGATTCATCCACCGACACCGATTCCTCCATGTTGCTATTGCCCGACGACATCGTCTTCGTGCCCATCCGGTTCCTCTGATCACGGATCTCTCAATCTACAGTAATGGTCACAGCCTCCAAGACTCCCTCCCGTGCCCGCGGCGACGCTCAAGCCGACGAACCCATGAGCGAGCGTCGCACCCTGCGGGACTACGCGATCATTCTCCGCGAGCGCTTTTGGATCGCGCTTCCACTGGCACTGCTCGTTTCCATCGGCTTGGGTTACATGAAGGCGCGACAGGTGCCTCTGTATCAGTCCACCGCCACCATGCGCTTCGAGAAGCCAGCTGTGGTCGTTGGGCGCGGCCCCAACGTGACCGACGAATCCGTGCGCGGTTTTGTCGACCTCAACACCTATTTGCAGGAACTCGGCTCGGCCTCGATGCGCGAGCGTGTGATCAACTCCCTCACCCCCGAGGAAGCCCGCATCCTCCAACGCCCCTACCTGCAGGACCTCCAGCCCGGTCAGGAGCCCCCCTCGGCGGGAGCCGCCTTGGGCCAACTCAACGTTGGCGACGTGCGTGACAGTTACATCATTCGGATTTCCGTCGTCCACCGGGATCCAGAAGCCGCCGCCCTCGTCGCCAATCGCTACGTCGACCAGTTCATGGATTACATCTTCGATCGTCGCGGTGACACCGTGGCCGGCGTAGGTGACTTCCTTGAACAACGCGCCGAAGCCCTGCGCCTCGAGGCTGAAGATGCCGAGCGCCGCCTCCGCGACTACCAGCGCAAACACGATCTCGTCGACCTCGACAACTCCACCAACTTGGTGCGCAACCGCTTGGTCCAAGCCGACCAAGCCGTGACCAACGCCCGCCTCGAACGCATTCGAATCGAGGAACTCCTGCAGCAAGTCGAAAGCTTCCGCGACCAAGGTCGCTCCCTGCTGGAGATCAGCTACATCAGCAGTCACGGATCGGTCAACGCCCTCAGCCTCCAACTCGCAGAGCTGCGCCGTAACGAGGCCATCCTGGCCGAGCGCTACTTGGAGCGCCACCCCCGCATGATCGACGTAGCCAACGAGATCGCCGTGGTCGAAGGCCAGCTCCAAGACGCCCTCAACCTCGCGATCGCCGACTTGCGCACGACCGTCGAAAAGGCCCGCACCCAAGAGCGCTCCATGCAGGCCGAATACGTGAAGGCCGAGCAGGAGCAGCGCCGCCTCAACGAACTTTCCGCCGAACATAACAGCCTGCGCGACCAAGCTCAGATCAAACGCGCCAACTATCAGCAAATCGTCTCGCGTCTTCAGGAAGTGGATACGGAGGAGCGCATGGAGAGCGTGCCCGTCCATCCGCTGGACGCGGCCGTCCCGGCCGGAGCGCCTTTTACCCCCAACATCTCCGGCATCGTGAAGTCCTCCGTGCTTGTCTTCGTGCTCGTCTTCGTCGGCGTGGCCGTGGGCCTCAGCTTCATCGACGACCGCATCAAGAGCGCGTGGGACGTTGAACACTTCATCGGTGTCAACCTGCTCGGCATCATCCCCGACCTCTCTGCACTCAAGGATGAAGAGAAGTATTCGCTCGTGCTGGAGAACCGCCAAGTCCCGGGAACGGAATCCTTCCTCAGCGTCTACAGCGCGGTGAAGATCAACTCCAAGTTGGACTTCCCCAAATCGCTGCTGGTCACCTCCACCATCCCGGGTGAAGGCAAGACCCTCATCTCCTGCAACCTTTCCGGCGGCTTCGCCCGCCACGGCCGCAAGACTCTGCTCATCGACTGCGACCTTCGTCGCCCGATGCTCCATCGCCACTTCCAGATGGAGAACGACAAGGGCCTCATCCCGTGGTTCGAGAACAAGGGTTCTCTCGACGGCGTCATGGCCGACGACCCGGACCTCGGCATCGTGAAGGTCGGCGAGAACCTCTCTCTCCTGCGCTCCGGCGGCCGCTCCCGCATCCCGACCGAACTGCTCGAATCCGAGCGCTTCGTCCAGGTGCTCGATCGCCTGCAAAAGGAATACGAACTCATCGTCATCGACTCGCCGCCCGTGGGCGCCGTGACCGACTCCCTGCTCATCGCCGAGCACGCCGACGAGGTGATCTACGTGTGCCGCTTCAACCGCGCCTACCGCAAACACATCCGCCAATACATCAACGCGCTCCAAAGCGCCAAACGCGAGATGCTCGGCATCGTGCTCAACGGTCTCTCCCCGCGACGCATCGAGTATTACTCCAACTACCGCTACTACCGGAGCTACAAGAAATATTACGGCGCCGAGTCCTGAGCGTTCGCGCTCCCACCGACTCCCGATCCAAGCCTTTTGGCCGTATCGCCCCCGCGCGATGCGGCCTTTTCTTTTCGCCCGCCGCCACCCACGCTCCGCCCGATGCTCTCCGCGCACCTGCCTTCCGATTTTGACGCCTCGCGCCCCGTCGCCCTCATCGCCGGCCAAGCCCTCTACCCGCGCTTGGTGGCCGATGCCATTCGCGCCGCCGGCGTGCCCCTGCGCCTCATCGCCTTCGAGGAGGAAACCGCGCCCGAGCTCTGGGACTCCGTGCCGGAATCCGACCGCGTGCGCATCAAAGTCGGACAACTCGGCCACATGCTCAAAGCCCTCGATCGCTTTGGCGCCGGTTACGCCCTCATGGCCGGACAGATCACGCCGCGCCGTCTGTTCAAGGGCCTGCACCCCGACCTCAAAGCCACCCGCATCCTCTTCTCCCTCAAACGCCGCAACGCCGAGACCATCTTCGGCGCCATCGCCACCGAGATCGAAAAACTTGGTATCCACCTGCTCGACGCCCGCGCCTTCCTCGACGACCACCTCGCGCCCGAAGGACTCTTCGCCGGGCGCAAATTCCCCATCCCCGACGACTACCTGGCTCACGGCATCCAGATTGCCCGCGAGTGCGCCCGCCTCGATATCGGCCAGGGCTGCGTCGTGCGCAAAGGCACGGTGCTCGCCGTCGAAGCCTTCGAAGGCACCGATGAGATGATCCGCCGCGCCGGCACCTTCAAGACCGAGGACGCCCTCTTCGTGAAGACCGTCAAAGGCCGTCAGGATTTTCGCTTCGATGTGCCTTGCTTTGGCCAACGCACCCTCGAGTCCATGCGCGAAGCCGGTCTGCGCGCGGCCGCCCTGGAGGCAGGCAACGTCATCGTGCTGGATCGCCCCGCCGTCGAAAAACAGGCCGCCGAGTGGGGCATTTCGCTGCTCGGTTTTCGTGCCTGAGCCCGCGGTGACCGCTTGCGCTGCGCTCCTGCCCCAATCACCTTGCGCTCATGAAGTCCGATGTCGTTGAAGTCTCCGTCCGGGGTGTGATGCCCACCGCCAATGGTTGCGCGGTGTTTTTGGGCACCGACGACAAGACCTTCGTCATCTACGTCGATCACTCGGTGGGCAACGCCATCCAGATGACCCTCGACGGGATTCGCAAAGAGCGCCCGCTAACGCACGACCTCATTGGCCAGATGTTCCTCGGCCTCGGGGTCGAGATGGAGCACGTCATCATCAACGACGTGAACGAGGGCACCTTCTACGCCCGCATCCTCCTGCGCATGGAGAACGAGATCGGCAAAAAGATCGTCGAGATCGATGCCCGTCCCAGTGATTCCACCGTGCTCGCGCTGCAGCAACAGCGCCCGATTTACGTGGCCCGTAGTGTCCTCGATTCCGTCGAAGACATGACCGAGATCCTCGAGCGCGTCCTGCGCAAGAAAGAGGAAGAGGACGAGTCCTTTGGCGGCACGGATGACTAAGCTGCCCCCGCCCATCGAACCGGGCCAGCCGCTCACGGCGCTGGCCCCCATGCAGGACGTCACGACCCTCGCTTTCATGGCGGTCGTCGCCCACTACGGCGCGCCCGACTATTTCGTGACCGAGTTTTTCCGTGTCCACGACACCTCGCGCCCCGAGCGCCACATCGTGCGCTCCATCGACGAGAATCAGACCGGCCGCCCCGTCTTCGCCCAACTCATCGGAGAATCCATCGAGCACCTCGAGCGCACCGTCGACCTCCTGCTCAAACACCCCGTGGCCGGCATCGACCTCAATCTCGGTTGCCCAGCACCCAAGGTGTATAAAAAAAACGTCGGCGGCGGCCTCCTCCGTGACCCGGCCAAAGTCGACGAAATCCTCGCCGCCCTCCGCGCCGCTTGCCCCGGCCTGTTCACGGTGAAGATGCGTCTCGGTTTCGACGACGCCTCCCCCTACGACGCCGTCCTCGATTCCGTCGCCCGCCACAACGTCGACCTACTCACCGTCCATGGCCGCACCGTCAAAGGCGGCTACCGCAGCGCCGTCGATTACGACCTCATCGCCCACGCCGTGCGGCGCGTGCCCTGCCCGGTCCTCGCCAACGGCAACGTCACCTCGGCCTCCGCCGCCGCCCGCATTGTCGAGCATACCGGCGCCGCCGGCGTCATGATCGGGCGTCACGCCATCCGCAACCCGTGGCTCTTCCAACAATGCCGCGATCACTTCGCCGGACGCGCGGTTTTCCAACCCACGTTGGCCGACGTGCATGGTTACGCGACCCGACTTTTCCGCGCCACGCAGGATCCCAAAATCCCGGAGCGAGCTCACGTGAACCGCATGAAGAAGTTCCTCAACTTTGTCGGCCAAAGCGTGGACCCCGAGGGCGCGTTCCTGCACGACATGCGCCGCACTCAGAGCGAAGCCGAACTCTTCGCTGTATGCGATCGGCACCTCCTGACCGAACCCGACCGGCTCTTCGTCGACGAACCTTACCCGGGCGTCATCGCTCGGCCCAACTGCGAGGCGCCGACGAGCACCGCCGACGTCGACGGTTGCTCGCTCTGAAACGATCCCGGCGCGCGGATTACTGATCCAACCCGAGGACGGTGCGGCCTTCCTCGGAAATCATGTGCGGCGTCCACTGCGGATCCCACACGATGTGCACTTTGGCGTCCGCCACCGTCGGCAGCGCCGCCACTTTTTTGCGCGCATCTTCAGCGATCACCGGCCCCATGCCGCAGCCCGGCGCAGTGAGCGTCATCTTCACTTCCACCGTGCGGCCACTCTCGCCGTGGTCTTCGACGAACAGGTCATACACCAAACCGAGGTCGACGATGTTGAGCGGGATCTCCGGATCGAAACAGGTCTTCAACGCGTCCCAAACCGCCTGCTCGCTGAACTCCGCGACTTGCGACTCCGCCGCCGCTTCGGCCGCAGCCTGGTAGCCCTCAATGGCCGACGCATCGCTCTCCGCGATCCGGCACAGACCTTGGTCGGTGCGCACCGTGACGTTGCCACCCAGCGACTGCACGATGTGGACCGACAGGCCCTCGGGCAGCGTGACCGGCGTGCCGGCGGGGATGACGGTGGCTTCGACAGCGCGATTCAGGACGTGATCAGACATGGTTCGATTCAGACGGGAATCGGAGCGCGTTGAAAAGCTCCGACTCGACGGGTTATTGGATAATCAACTCGACCGGGAGGCGCGCATACACGCCCCGCGGGTCGTTGAATTGACGCAATTGGCCGAGATCGGCTTCGAGGCGTTGGGCGGCTTCCTCGAGGATCGAAGGCGCCTCGACCGAAGTCGGCGACAGGCGCTGCATCGCTTCCGCGATCACTTCGGCCAACTCCTTCGGACGCGGGAACTCGGTCACCATAAAATCACTTTCGAGGTCCGCTTCCTTGGCGGCGAAGGCGATGGCATCGGCCAAACCGCCCAGTTCATCCACCAGACCGATTTCAATTGCCTGCTCGCCCGTCCAAACCCGCCCCTGCGCGATCTCGCGCACATGGTCCGGATCGAGGTCGCGGCCTTCCGCCACCTTCTGAATGAAGTCGGCGTAAATGGAGTCGGTCACCCGTTGGGCGAGCGCCATTTCTTCGTCGGTCTTGGGTCGGGCGATCGAGAGCGCGTCGGCGAATTCGCCGGTCTTCACCGTGTCCCAGGTGAAGCCAAAGCTGTTACCGAGTTCCTCGATGTTGAGGATCATGCCAAACACGCCGATTGAGCCGGTGATGGTCGTCGGTTCGGCAAAGATGCGATCGCCGTAGGCCGAGATCCAGTAGCCGCCCGATGCCGCGTAACCGCCCATCGACACCACCACCGGCATCTTTTCCGCAGCGAGACGCAGCTCACGCTGAATGTGTTCCGAAGCGGCGGCCGATCCGCCCGGGCTATTCACCCGCAACACGATCGCCTTCACTTTGGGATCCTGCCGCAAGCGGCGGATTTCCCGGGCGAATTTGGCGCCGCCCACATCGGTAGGCGTGCCCTGCCCGTCCACGATCGCGCCCTCCGCATAAATCACCGCGACGCGTCCATCCTCGTCGCCATCGTCCTTCGGTTGTTCTTCCGGCGCGGCGCGCACCTTCCCCATCTGGGCAATGTATTCGCCGAGGCTCACCTGTTTGAAGGGCTTCTTCGGATCATCGACATCGGTCTTCTCTTTGAGCTCGCTCAAAATCTCGTCGGTGTAAGCCAGACGGTCGATCAGGCCCGCCTTCAAGGCATCCGCGGGCACGAAGGCCTCACCCGCATCGATCAGCGCCTGCAAGTCCGCCGGCTTGATGTCGCGCGCCTCCGCCACCGTGTCGCGGAGTTCGCCCCACAGGGAGTTGAGCAACGAGGTCAGTTGCTCGCGGTTCTCCGGGCTGAAGTCCCCTCGGGTGTAGGGCTCCACCGCCGACTTGTATTTGCCCACGCGCGTGATCTGCACGCCGATACCGTATTTCTCGAAAGCGCCCGCGTAGAAGGTCGGTTGTGACGCCAGACCGGGAATCAGCACCATGCCCTGCGGATCGAGGGCGATGTCGTCGGCCAGACTCGCCACGTAAAAGTCACGCGTGTCCGGATACTGCAGGAACGCCTGCACCGGTTTGCCCTCCTCTTTAAACGTCTCCAGCGCCCGTCGCACTTCCTGCAGCGTCGCAAACGAGGTGCCGTAGCCGGCCGGCGCGAAGGAGCCTTTCAGCAATACGCCCTCGATGCGGTCGTCCTTGGCCGCGGCTCGCAGCGCCCGCGTGACCAAACGGGTCTGCAGCTGCGACGGCAAGTCCTGCCCGCTGAACGCCGCGATGATCGCGTTGTTATCAATTTCCTGCGGCGCATCCGAGATGTTGCTCGACAAGTCAAAAACGAGATACGCGCCCTTCTCCACTTGCGGTTTGGGCGGTTCACCCAGCTTGGAGATCACCATCAATCCGATAAACATCATCAGGGTGCCGCCGATCACAAAGAGGATCAAACCAGTCACCGTGCCCAACAAAGATGCGAAGAAGGTCTTCATGTGTGCCGATACCGTAGAGCCAATCCCAAGTTCCTCCAGTGCAATTGGCTGATTGGTCGCTCACCTCCACCGGCGGTTTCCTGAGCAGAAGATTGCGCACCTTCCCTGAAAACCTAACCTCCCGCGCCATGAGCAACGGCTCCGAGCTTCTCACGACCAACCGCAAAGCTCTCTCCATTAACTTGGACGAGCAAAAATACGGCACCTTCGCCGAGATCGGGGCCGGCCAAGAGGTCTCGCGGCTCTTTTTCCAAGCCGGCGGCGCCGCCGGCACCATCGCCAAATCCATGTCAGCCTACGACATGACCTTCAGCGATGAGATTTACGGCAAAGCCCCCCGCTACGTCTCCCGGGAGCGCCTGGTCACCATGCTCGACCACGAGTATTCGCTGCTCCACGAGCGCCTCTCAGCCCAGCGTGGCAACAAAACCACCTTCTTCGTTTTCGCCGACACCGTCGCCGCCAAGGCCTACCGCGGCAACAACGAGTGCCACGGCTGGATGGGCATCCGCTTCCAGGCCGAGCCTAACTCCGAGCCCTCCGATATAATCATCCACGTGCGCATGTGGGATAAGGACAACCTGCTCCAACAGCAGGCTCTCGGCATCGTCGGCGTGAACCTGATATATGGCGCCTTCGCCTACCGCGAAGAACCCGCCAAACTCATCTCCTCGCTCACCGACAACGTCGGCAACGACCGCATCGAGGTCGACATGCTCAAGCTCAGCGGTCCGGCTTTTGAAGACGTCGACAACCGTCTTATGTCGCTGCATCTCGTGCAGTTCGGCCTGACCAACGCCGTGCTCTTCGGCCCGCAACAGGAGGTGTTGCAACCCTCCGAAGTGCTGCGCCGCAAAGCCATCATGGTGGAACGCGGTTCGTTCCGCCCGGTCACTCACGTCAACGTCGACATGCTCAACTGCGCCTGTGCCCAGTTTATGCAGGAGCCCGCCGTGCAGGGGAAGGACCTCATCGTGCTCATGGAAATCACCATGAACAACCTGCTCGCGTCCGGTGACATCGATGCGGAGGACTTCCTAGCCCGTGTCGACGTCCTCGGCGACATCGGCATGACGGTGCTCATCTCCAACTACCCGGAATATTACCGCCTCACCTCCTACTTCCGCCGCTACACCTCGGAAATGATCGGCGTCGCGATGGGCATCAACAACCTCCTCGAGATCTTCAACGAGAAGTATTACGAGTCGCTGCAGGGCGGCATTCTGGAGGCGTTCGGCCGTCTCTTCCGCAACGCGGTCAAACTCTACGTCTACCCGATGCGGCGCAACGCCTACGACAACTACGTGCAGGAGATCAAAGCCGCCACCGGCAGCGTCGCCGCCGCCTCGGCGCCGATCCCCGCGCTCGCCAGTCACGCCTTTGCCGCCGACGTGCTCGTCACCGCCCGCAACCTCCAGGTCTCACCGCACCTGCGCAACCTCTACGCCCACTTGATGGAGAACCATTACATCGACTGCACCGTGGGCTATAACAACGACATCCTGGACATCTTCTCCCGCGATGTCCTGCGCCGCCTCCAAGGCGGTGACCCCAGTTGGGAAAACATGGTGCCCGCGCCGGTTGCTCAGGCCATCAAGTCCAAGGGATTGTTTGGTTACGTCGCGGCAGACGAGACCGAGCCGGCCACCGACGCCTGAGCGGCCCACCCACCGGAACCACGTATCCAATCTCTGGCGACACCCGCCTCCTCATGCTTTTTCACAAGTATCACGCGCTCGGCAACGACTACATTGTCATCGATCCGGCCGAGTGGCCCGAATCCTCTCCCCCCGACGCCGCCGCCATCCGCGCCATCTGCCACCGCAATTTTGGGGTCGGCTCCGACGGCATTCTCTGGGGGCCGTTTCCGACTGAGCATACCCCCTACGGCCTGCGCATCTTCAACCCCGACGGATCTGAAGCCGAAAAATCCGGCAACGGTCTGCGCATCTTTGCCCGCTACCTCTGGGACACCCATCAACCCGAGTCCGCCACCCTGCCCATCTCAACGCTTGGCGGTGAAGTGGTCGCCACCGTGCACGACGGTGCCGCTCGCGTCACCGTCGACATGGGCCGCGTCACCTTTCAAAGCCCCAAGATTCCGGTCACCGGCCCCGACCGCGAGGTGATCAACGAAACCCTCACAGCCGGCGACCAGGAGTTCACTTTTTGCGCGGCCAGCATCGGTAATCCCCACTGCGTGGTCCCGCTGCCGGAAATTTCCGCCGACCTCGCGCATCGCTACGGCGCCGCCATCGAAAACCACCCGCTCTTTCCCCAACGCATTAATCTCCAGTTTCTGCAGGTGATCGACCGTCGTCGCATTCGCATCGAGATTTGGGAGCGCGGCGCCGGCTACACCCTTGCCTCCGGATCGAGCTCCAGCGCGGCCGCCGCCGTCGCCCATCGGCTCGGACTGGTGGACGACCAGCTGACCGTCGAAATGCCGGGGGGCGAAATCGAAATCACCATCGACCCCGACTACGCCGTCCAACTCACCGGTTCTGTGAACCGCGTCGCCGACGGCACCATCGACGCGGATTTATTCACCTTCCCTCGGTTACCCTAGCTCCGGCTTCGCGCGCGCCCAAAAGAAAGACCGATGCCCGTGAGCATCGGTCTGGAAAAGAATCAGGGGCGGCGCTGAAAACGCTCAATATTTGACACCACAGCCGTAGGGCTGGGTCTGATCACGTTCGAGCTCGTGTCCGTTTTTCACCGCGGCCAGCGCGGCGATCACGTAATTCTGCGCCTTGGCCAAGTCGCGTTTGCTCGCCGACGGGATACTGTCGATCGCACCGTTGTAAACCAGCTCCCCCTCCGGATTGATCACATACATGTGCGGGGTGGTTTTGGCGCCATAGAGACGCCCCACTTTGCCGTCTTGGTCGCGAAAATACGCGGTCGGAGCGGCTTCGTTTGATTCCATCCAACCTGCAGCCTTTTCAGGGTCATAGTCGCCTTGGGCTCCCGGCGACCCCGAATTGATTGCCAGCCAGACCACCCCGTCATCCGTGGCAGACTTTTGCAGCGCGGGGATATTTCCACTGGAGTAGTGCTTCACCACGAACGGGCACTCTGGATTCACCCATTCGAGGACCACCGTTTTGCCCTTAAAGTCGCTCAGCCGGTGGGTTTGGCCGTCGATGGAGGTGAGCGTGAAGTCAGGAGCCTGTTCCCCGACCGACGCTTGGGAAGCGAACGTGGGGAGGGCGAGCACCGCGCTGAAAACCGTGGCGGTGAGGACGGATCGTAGGGTCGATTTCATACGCATCAGGTAAAGGTTCGGCGATCGAACCCTAACCCGACTTCCCCGTAATTCCAGCGGCACACGCCGATTCCGCGCCTCGGGTGTTTTCCTTATATACCCTGCCTCAACCTTACGGGTTGCCGACCACCCATTTGCATCACACATTCGCCGACCTGTGCTGGGCTGGATCGCCGATATCTTCCGAATCTGCTGGGGTTTCATCTACTGGAATACCCGCAAGACCCTCTATCGTTCCGGTAGGGGGTCTTCCGCATGCCCTTGCCAGAACCTCTCGGATTCCGGTCGAGCCGGTGAAACGGGGTGCGATGCCGCGCTGCATTTTTCCAAACCGGCTCGCTTTCGCACCGTTTGCCCACTCCTCCAACCTAATGCCGACGGTAAACTCAAATGTAGCGTCAATGCCGCCGAGGTGCGTCCTTACTGGGGCCGCGTCATCGCGTTCTACGGGACCTGCACCGTGCTGCTGTTCAGTCTCGCCATTTTTGGTGCCTACGGCGGCCTGCGCCTGATCGGATTTCCGGTCACACTGAAGATGATCGTCTGGCCGCCGAACTGGAGTCAGATCGACGAAGCCCGTGCCGCCTACTACTTGGAACAGGCCGAAACCGCCTACCAGACGGGCGACCTGAACGCGGCGGTGATGTCACTCTCCCTCGCCTACGAATACGACCCGGGCAACTACGAAGCCGGCCTCTCACTCGCCAAACTATGGCAAGCCACGCGACCCGACGTTTCCAACCACCTATACGAGCAGTTGATGAACGACCACCCCGAGCAGCGGGCGCGCACCGCTCGCACATGGCTCCGGGCTCTGCTTCCTCGCGCCGACTACGGCGCCATCGAAAAGCTCTCCGCCCGCGCCCTCGCCTTCGACCCCGAAATGGTCGCGGCCTGGTCGCATGCCCTGCTTTTTGCCAACGAACGCACCGGCAACACCGATCTACTCACCCGCATCCTGCAACAGACCGAAGCCATGCAGCCCGGCGTGCGCGAGGTGCTCACTCTGGAGACCGAGGTCCGCGCCCGGCCTGCCGCCTTTTCGATCGAACTGCTGGGCCATCCGCCGCCCCCCGATGTGCCGAGCTTCGTGATCTACTACCAACTGCGGCGACTCATCGAACTGGGCGACCCTGCCCGCGCCGTCGAGTTGCTCAACCAGCTCAACGACCGCCTCGGCGACCGCGACCGCATCTCGCTGCAGTTGCAGGCCTTTGCCCGCGCCAACGCTCGCGCCAACCAACTCGGCCTCTTCGACCGCCTCACTCGGCTCGACCCGAGCCTCGTGCAGGTCGAACTCCTGTGCGCACACCTTATTGTCAATCCCGACGAAGAGCTCTATCAAATGGTCCGCAATCGCGTCGACCCCATGAAACTCTCCGCCCCTGGTGAACGCCTTTCCGCGCTGGTCGCGATGTTTGCCCTCTCCGGCGCCCAAGGCGATTTCCCCCGCCAGAGCCGCCTCGGCGACATCCTCCGTCAGGAAGCCGGCACCTCCTTCAAAGCCCTCGACGCCATCACCGCGATGATGCGCTCTCCTCGCCAGGTGCGCATCGAGCGCGTGCTCCCCAGCCTCCAGCCGCTTTCCCTGGAGATGACCTACGCCCTGCTCGAACGCTTCGAAATGCCCCGACAATGAACCCAACGCCCACTCGACCGTGGCGGGAAGTGCCCGGGCTCTTGCGGGCCCTCGGGCCGGGTTCGTGGTGGATTCCCGGCAGCCTCGCCGTCCTGCTCGTCGCCTGGCTCTGGCGCATCGTGCCGGAATGGTCGGCCAACCCCGACCTGTCTCACGGCTTCTTCACCCCGATTCTTTTCGCCGTCCTGCTGCACGAGAGTCGACAACGCGGTCCGCTGCGCTGGTGGAACGTATCCAAACTTTGGATAAGCGTCGTATGCCTCGGCCTGTTCGCCAGTCTCGGCCTGCTGATCATCGCGTCGTTATTTGCCGCCGCGCTCGACTGGACGCACACGCTCGTGCTTTTCCTCCTCGGTTTCAGCACGACCGGCGCGCTGGCCGCCCTGTTGCTCCTCGCCGCCACCCCGCAGGTCCGTCTGGTGCCGGCCAACTGGATCACGGTCGCCGCCCTGCTCCTCTGGGTCTTCTCCCTGCCGCTGCCGCCGGGAACTTACCATTCCCTCACCTTCACCCTCCAGCTCTGGGTCTCGGATCGAGTGCTGGAAGCGCTCCACCTGCTCGGCGTTCCGGCCATCCAAAACGGCAACATCATCGAGCTAGCCAATACCTCGGTCGGCGTCGAAGAAGCCTGCAGCGGCGTGCGGAGTCTCTTGTCCTGCGTGTTTGCCGGTCTCTTCTTCTCCGCTGCGTTTGTGCGCAAGGTTGGCAGCCGCATCACCTTGCTGGTGCTCGCCCCGCTGCTGGCCATCGGGATGAATTTCGTCCGCTCGCTTTTGCTCACCTTGTTGGCCAATCGCGGCGTCGACATCACCGGATTCTGGCATGACGCCACCGGCTTCGCCATCCTCGGCATCACCGCCGTGCTGCTCGGACTGCTGGCCTTGCTACTGGAAAAGCTGGAAGACGTTTCCCCGGCAGCCGAACCGGTCGCCACTCCGCCGGAAGCCGACAATCTCACCGCCCTCGCGCCCGCCCGCCGGGTTCGACCGATCTACTTCGCCGGCTACACCGCCGGCCTCGCCGTGGTCCTGTTTTTCACGGTCATGACGCGCCCCGCCACCACCGGCAATGAATCACCCGTGCCCGATGTCCTCGCGTTCATGCCGCCTGCTCCGGCCGGGTGGCGCGTCGCCACCAGCACCGATCTCTACCGCTTCTCGGACATCCTGGAGACCGAAAACCTCGGCCAGCGCATCTACCTCAAAGAGGGCCCCAACGGCGAGCTGCTCCAAGTCACACTCTACATCGCCTACTGGGCCCCGGGCCAGGCCCCGGTCAGCACCGTCGCCTCCCACACCCCTGATGCCTGCTGGCCCGGTGCCGGTTGGAGTCCGCAGCCGATTGCCGAAACCACTACCCGCCTCGACCTCGGCGAACGGCAACTGCATGTCGCCGAACACCGCCTTTTCCACAACCAACGTATGCCGCAGCACGTCTGGTTCTGGCACAGTTACGACCGCCGCGTCATTCGGGAGTTTAATCCGCGTCGCCCCTTGGAGCTCCTGTCTTCGGTTTTCCACTACGGCATCCGCAGCGACGGCGAACAGATGTTCGTGCGCCTTTCCAGCAATCAGCCCTGGGAAACGATTCGCGACGAGCCGTTGCTGCAGGAGTTTTTCGCCGGACTGCAACCCTTCGGCCTCTGACCTCGTAACCCGCCCCGCGCCGTCACGTCATGCTCTTCAAACTCACCACGCGCGAGCGCCATGCGCTCATTTGGCTCGCGGTTTTTATCGTCCTCGGCGTGATCGGTTTCGCCGTCCTCTAGCATGATTTCCCTCTCCGCCCACACCTCCCGACCTGACTCGCGCCCGGCGCGGCCACAACGGGCGGCGACGGCGGCGGTGGTTCTCATCAGCTTGCTCGCGCTCGCCGCGCTGTTGCTGGTAGCGCTGGTCAGTTATCGCCAACACAACCAGACGGAGCTCGTCCGCCAAGAGGCCCTGCTCGCGCAAACCGCCCTCCAAGCCGCCGAGCAGGAACTGGCCATGGAGCGCGTCATCAGCCAACGACTGGCGCAGGATTCGGTCGATCTCGGGGAAGCCCGCCTTGCCTTGCTCTCGCCGGCCGACGCCGCAACTGCGCCCTCCTTTGCCGTCATCTGGTCGCCCACCAGCGGCGAAGGGGTCCTGCTCTACATCTCGAACAAACCGCTCCCGGTGGACGTCCGCTTCACCCTCACGGCGACCCGCCGTCCCTCCAGCGATCGATTCGTGCAGGATCAGGTGTTCGCCGCGGCTCCGCCCGCAGAGTTTGTGCGCGGGTTGTTCACCTTTCAGCCAGAGGAACCGGCCACCGTGACGGCCTTCACCCTGGAGCTGGCAACAGACGCTCCGAGCGCCACCGTCCACCGTTTTGGTGGCTCGCTACAGCCCTAATCCGACCGATTTTCCGCACTTGCCAGCCCGCGGAGCCACCCGCAGCTTGCGAGCCCATGGTCATCAAACCTCGTGTTCGCGGCTTCGTCTGCGTCACCTCTCACCCCGAGGGTTGCGCAGCTCACATCCAGCAACAAATCGACTACGTGAAGTCGAAAGGCTCCATCAAGGACGGCCCCAAGAACGTGCTCGTTATCGGCTCGTCGACCGGGTTCGGCCTCGCTTCGCGTATCGCCGCCGCCTTCGGCGCCGGTTCGAAGACGATTGGCGTGTTCTTTGAGCGCCCGTCCGAAGAGGACCGCCTCGGCACCGCCGGCTGGTATAACACCATCGCCTTCACTGAAAAGGCCCGCGCCGAGGGGCTCTACGCCCGCAACTTCAACGGCGACGCCTTCGCCAACGAGACCAAGGAACAGGTCATCGCCGCCATCAAAGAGGATCTCGGTCAGGTCGACCTCGTCGTCTATTCCCTCGCCTCGCCGCGCCGCCCCCATCCCGACACCGGCACCGTGCACAAATCCGTGCTCAAGCCAGTCGGCCAGACCTACAGTAACCGCACCGTGGATACCGACCGCGGCGTCGTGAGCGACATTTCCATCGACCCCGCCTCCGAGGCCGAGATCGCCGACACCATCGCCGTCATGGGCGGCGACGATTGGGAGCGTTGGATGAACGCCCTCAACGATGCCGACGTGCTCGCCGATGGCGCCACCACCGTGGCCTACACCTACATCGGCCCCGAGGTGACCTGGGACATCTACAAGAACGGCACCATCGGTCTCGCCAAAAAAGACCTCGAGGCCGCCTGCAAGCGCATCGACGCCCTCATGAAAACCAAGGGCTACGGCCGCGCGTTGATCTCGGTCAACAAGGCGTTGGTTTCGCAGGCCAGCTCCGCCATTCCGGTTGTCCCGCTCTACATTTCCATCCTCTACAAACTCATGAAGGCCAAGGGCACGCACGAGGCCTGCATCGAGCAGATGCAACGTCTCTTCGCCGACCGCCTCTACAGCGGCGAAGCGCTCGACCTCGACGAGGCCGGCCGCATCCGCGTCGACGACTGGGAAATGCAGGACGACATCCAAGCCGGCGTGAAAGAAATCTGGCCGCAGGTGACTACCGAGAATCTCGAAGCGCTCACCGACATCGCGGGTTACCGCGAAGAGTTCCTTAAGATGTTTGGTTTCGGCCTGCCCGGCATCGACTACGAGGCCGACACCGAGCCGCATCGCCCGATGATTTGAGCGAGCGCCGACCGGCTCTCCTTCTCAAAACTCTCCCACAAAAAAGGCGCTCCGATTTGGAGCGCCTTTTTTTGAAAGAAACGATCTGCGGCATTTACTCCGCAGCTTCGGCCACGATCTGAATCTCCACGGTGGAGTCCTTGGGCAGACCCGCCACCGCGACGGCCGCACGGGCATGGCGGCCCGCGTCACCAAACACCTCGATGTAGAGGTCGCTGGCGCCGTTCACCACGGCCGGGCTGTCCGCAAAACCGGACACGCCGTTCACGTAGCCGCCCACGTAGACGAGGCGCTTGACCTTGCTCAGCGAACCGAGGGCTGACTTGAGCACCGCCAGCGTATTGAGCGCGCACACCTTGGCGGACTCATAACCGGTTTCGACCGTCTGCTCGGCACCGACCTGACCCGTGTGAGTCATCTCGCCGTTGCGCACCGAAATGGCGCCGGCACAGTAAACCAAGTTACCCGTCCGCACATAGGGCAGGTAGTTGCCACCGGCCGCCGGGGGAGGCGGCAATTCCAGACCGAGTTCTGCAAGTTTGGCTTCAGGATCCATGAGGGACACGTAGACCCGAACCCATCGCCGTCGCCAGCCCGAATGCATGGTAAATGCCACGAACAATCTGGCACTCTCTGTTCGCAACATTGCCAAGCGCCCCAAATCGCGCCGAACCTGCCCCCCATGGACTTCGCCGCTTGGCAATCCCGTTTCGATACCGATCCCTCCGCCCCAGCCGCCATCTTTCGCGAGCGCTGTGCCGCGCTCCCCACCGCTCAACAAGCTGCCATCTGGGCGACGCCCCCCGACTCCTCCGCTTGGACTGCCGCGGCTGCAGCAATCGATGACACCGCACTGCCGCTGCGTGGTGTGCCGTTCGCCATCAAAGACCTCTTTCACCTCGCCGGTCAGCCCACTCGCAGCGGCGGCATCCTACGTCCGCGTCGCCCCAAAGCCGACGGCACCCTCGTCGCCCGCCTGCGCGCCCTCGGCGCCATCCCGGTCGGCAAAACCCACCTGCACGAATTCGCCTACGGCCTCACCGGCGAGAACCAGCACTACGGCCAGGTGGAGCATCCGCACTTTCCCGGTCACGATGCCGGCGGCTCGTCCAGTGGCTCCGCTGCCGCCGTCGCCGCCGGCTTGGTGCCTTTCGCCCTCGGCACCGACACCGGCGGCTCGCTCCGCGTGCCGGCCGCATTCTGCGGTCTCTACAGCTGGCGCGAGACGCCGCATCACGCCTTCATCGCCGACGCCTTTCCGCTCGCGCCCAGTTTCGACACCGCCGGTTGGCTCACGCGTAGCGCGACCGATCTGCGGACCTTACACACCGCACTGCGGGGGACGTTTCCGACCAGTGCGCAAACTCCGCGCGGCGCCTGGGTGCCGCCCTCCGTTTTCGGCGTCACACCGCGAGACTATTACGCGGCGGCGCTGGATGAGACCGCCGCCCGCTTCACCAGCGAAACCCTCGCGGCCGACGACCTGCTCTGCCGCACCTTCAAAGGCACCAACGCGGCTTACAGCATCCTGCAAAGCACCGAGGCCTACGCTGTCCACCAGGATGACCTCGACCGCCACCGCGACGACTACGGCGAAGCGGTCTGGGGCCGCATTGATCGCGGGCGCCGCTGGACCGCCGCTCAGGTCGACGACGCTCAAGTTAAAGCGATGCGCGTGCGCCTCGCCTTCGCCCGCACCTTCGAGGACTACGACTTCCTCATTCTCCCCGTCTCCACCCAACCCTCACCGCCGACCGGCGCGCTCGATCAAAGCCTGCGCGACGCGTTGCTCGACTTTACCACCCCGGTCTCTCTCGCCGGCCTGCCCGCGCTCACCGTGCCGGTGCCGCTGCCGAATGGTTTCAGCCTCGGTGTGCACATCGTCTTCCCCAGCCGCCACAGCGCCGCGCTGGATTGGGTGCTGAGCCGGTGCGAAAGCTGCTGAGACCCACCCGCCTTCAATCGACCACGTTTTACCAACCATGATTCGCGCAGAAACGGATGACTCATGGGTGCTCATCACCCATCCCGATCACGCCCAACTCGCCGGTGAATTCGCCGACGCGTGGGGCAACGACCAATTCGGCCGCCCCGCCCCCTTTCCCCCGATTCGCCACGCGGTGTATCACCACGACGATGGCTGGATCGCCCGCGACGCTAAGCCGAGCCTCACGCCCGCCGGCAAACCCGAGGCCTTCACCCGCGACCTCGTCGGCGCCTACTCCGCCTTCGAGGAAATCGATCTGCCGTCCTATCTCAACGTGCGCGCCGAAGCCACCGCCGCCGTCGCCAAACAGGATCCCCTCGCCGCCGTGATGGTGTCCATGCACACGGTGAACCTGCTCACCGAACAAGCCGACGTGGACTCCATCCGACCCGAGCATCGTGAGGCCTATGAGACCTTTATCGCCGCGCAACGCGCGTGGCAGGAAGCCACCATCAAGGAACACGGTGCGGATCCGGCCGCCATGCAACGCGGCTTCGAGTTCCTGCAATGCTGCGACAACCTCTCGCTCATCGTCTGCTCCGGTTACGACTCCCCCCGTGAGTTGCGCCATCAGCACCCCGATCGCGACGGTAAGCTGCATCCCCTCACCTGCACTCCCCTCGGTCCGACCACTTGGCGCATCTCGCCCTGGCCTTTTGCCACCGACGAAATCAACTGCCAGCTCCCGCGCCGCACCATCGCCAAGTCGGCCTTCTCCGACCAGGACGGCTACCGCGCAGTCGTCGCCGCCACCGTCCCCGAGCCCATCGCCATCACGCTGGTGCGCTAGGACTCAGCGCCGCGCATACACCCGCGACGCGTTGCCTCCGAGCAGCGCGTCGCGCACCTCGTCGCCAAACCCGGCCTCGACCATCTCCCGCCGCCAAGCCGCCAGGCTGGCGGCTTCGTCGTCACCGCTCCGCGGATACAAGTTGAGCGGATGGTCCGAGCCCCACAACAGCTTCCCCGGTCGGCACTGCGCCACCCAGGCATCCAACGACGGCGGCGGATACAGCAGCGGAAACGCCGCCATATCAAACACCACATTCGGCAGGCGCAGCACGTCCGGCTTAAACCACGGCATCCGCCCCCCACCGTGGGCCAACACAAAGGTCGTTTGCGGAAACTGCCGCGCCCAGCCCACGAAGTCCCGCAACGGCGTCTCCACCTTCCCGGGAAATGGCCGCGACCGCGGATCCGTCACGTGCAGATTGACTGGCAGGCCCAGCTTGCCCGCCGCCGCAAATAGCTCCGCCCAAGCCGCGACGTCGCCTTCGCCATACCCGATGCTGTGCGGCGACAGCTCGCCGATCCCGACAAACCCGCGCTCCCGAAAGCTCGCCAGTGGCCCAACGCCCATCGCCGGATGCCAGGTCCCGCAGGCCCGCAGCCGATCCGGATGCGCCGCCACCACCTCTTCAAAAAACCGGTTCTGCAATTCCGTCGCCGCCACCGTTTGCCAATACCAGCCGAGCAACACGGCCTCATCGACGCCGGCCGCATCCATGTCGCGCAGCAGGGTGTCCACCGACGGGAACCCCTGCACCGCGCGCCCGCCCGGCCGCACCCGTGTGCAGAGCGTCGCCCAATGCGGCTCACCGGCCGCCGCCGCCCAACCGGCCGGATCCGCATTTATCTGCGGTGGATATAAATGCACATGAGCGTCGATAACTCGCACACCTTCAAAATCATGCGTTGCCGGTCCCGCCGCAACCCGCAATCCTGCGGCCCCTTTGGCACCGTCATTGCTGAGGCGTTTCATTTCCGTCCCTCTTCCGCTTCGTTCCGCTCCCGCTCATTCCCATGCTGAATCGACTGTTCAAGCTCACCGACCACGGCACCACCGTTTCCCGCGAACTCCAGGCCGGCCTCACCACCTTCGCCGCCATGGCCTACATCCTGGCGGTGAACCCCAGCATTCTGGCCGACGCTGGTATGGACCGCGCCGCCCTGGTCACCGTCACTGCGCTCACCGCCGCCGTCGCTACGTTCCTGATGGCGGCCCTGACCAACTTCCCGTTGGCGCTCGCTCCGGGCATGGGTATCAACGCCTTCTTCACCTACTCGATCTGCATCGGCGCCGGCGTCCCCTGGCAACAGGCCCTCGGCATGGTGTTTGTGAACGGCTTCATCTTCCTCGCCCTCTCCGTGACCGGCGTGCGCGAGAAAATCGTCCGCGCCATCCCCTACTCGCTTAAGATCGCGATCACTTGCGGCATCGGCCTGTTCATCGCCTTCATCGGTTTAAAAAACGGCGGCATCATCGTCGCGAGCCCGGCCACCTATGTCACGCACGGTGACTTCACCTCGGGCCCCGCGCTCGTCTGCCTCATCGGCATCGCCCTCACGATCCTGCTCGTCGCCCGCGGGGTGCCCGCCGCCATCATCATCGGCATCGTCGTCACCTCGATCATCGGCCTGTTCATCCCCGACGGCAACGGCGGCAAAGTCACCGCGTTGCCCGAGTCGTGGTTCGCCATGCCGTCCGATCCCAGTCCGGTGTTCCTGCAACTGGAGTTCGGTTTCCTCTCGTCTTGGTCGGCCTTTCAAGTCGCCCTGCCGCTCATCCTCACGCTCCTGTTGGTCGATATGTTCGACAACATCGGCACACTCATCGGCGTGACGAAACGCGCCGGTCTGCTCGACAAAGACGGCAACCTGCCCAAAGCCGGTAACGCTCTCGTCGCCGATTCCATCGCCGCCATCCTCAGCTCCCTCTTCGGCACCTCCACCGTCGTGAGCTACATCGAGTCCGCCTCCGGCGTTGAAGCCGGCGGCCGCACCGGCCTTACCGCTGTCACCGTGGGAGTGCTCATGCTGCTCGCCCTCTTTCTCACCCCCATCATCCTCGCCATCCCCGCCGCGGCCACGGCGCCTGCCCTCGTGGTGGTGGGCATCTTCATGCTGCAATCGGTGACAGAGATCAAAATGGACGACTTCCGCGTCGCGGCTCCCGCCATGCTCATCATCCTCTGCATTCCGCTCACCTTCAGCATTGCCGAGGGCATCGGCTTCGGCCTCATCAGCGCGGCCTTGCTCGCTCTCGCCAGCGGCAAACCCAAGACCTTCCCCACCGTCGGCTACATCATCGCCGCGATCTTCTTCCTCCAGTTCTTCGAGATCTTTCCGTTCTCGGGCTGAGTCGAAACCGAGCCCCTCCACCAGCAAGTGGGTCGGGCTTCACGCCCGACAGCGTATCCACCTGTAAAAACAGCCCGACATTTAGCCTTTCCGACTTTTAGCATATTAGCTCTTCCATCATGTCCACCGAAACCACCGCACCGACCGCCACCTTTGCCAATATTCCCGACGAGTTTCAGCGTCTGGTTGCGGAGATGCAGCATACCTTCGGCGCGGTCGCCCACGACAGCGAGCCCACCCAGGACCGCCCGCTGCATGGCACGACGCTCTATGTCGCGACCTGCAATCTGGAGACCCGTTTCGGCCCGTTCCGCACCCACATTTTCCAAGACATCATCGACAAGCACTACATCATCGCCCTCGCGCATGGTGACATTGCCGATGCCGAGCTGCTCTACACTCGCCTGCACTCCTCCTGCGTGACCAGCGAGACCCTCCGCGGCTGCGATTGCGACTGCGTGCAGCAGCTCGAAGGCGCCTTCAAGGTCATCGCCGAGAAGGGCAACGGAATCCTCTTCTACCTCATGCAGGAAGGCCGCGGTGTCGGCTACGTGGGCAAATCCCGCGACCGCATGATGGTGCAGGCCTCCCTCGACCAGCTCTCCACCTTCCAGGCCTACGCCTCGATGGGCCTCAAGAAGGACCACCGCAACTACGACAACATTTCCGACATCTGCTTGCTGCTCGGCATCAAGGCACCGTTCATCGTCCTCACCAACAATCCCGACAAAGTGTCCGCCCTCCGCGACCAAGGTATCAAGGTCGTGGATACCGAGACGCTCGAGTTTGAACCCTCGCCCTTCAACCTTGCCTACCTGACGTCCAAGGCCGCCAGCGGCCACATCCTCAACCGTCCGGCCGAAACCCTCGTCAAACGCGCCCTCCCGCCCGAGCCCGTCGTGCCCTTCAAACCCCACGCCGTGCCTGAGGCTACTCGCTTCATCTACTCCGCGAGCTACTTCCTGCCGATGAAGCCGGTCGACGACGAGGTGCTGCTGAATGCCGAGGAGTTCAAAACCATCTTCGCCGACAAAAAGATCGAGGACTACATGGCCGAGGAACAGCCGCTCATCCGCGACTACAAGCTCATCCGGGGCAATCGCTTCTTCGTCACCATCGACACCAAAAACCTCAAAGCTTTTCAAAAGGCCAATCCCGAGGACCCCATCGTGGATCTCCTCACGACGCCCTACTGGTTCCGCGTGCACGTCTACTACGACATCGTGACCAGTCAGGAGTTTGTCATCCTCACCCACGGCAACGCCCGCTCCTACGACATCCCGGTGGTGCGCCTGCACAGTGAGTCGCTCTTCAACCGTTTCCCGCTGCGCCAACTCGGCAACCGCGACAAACTCAAGCAGTCGGTCAAACACATCGTGCAATACGGCGTGGGCGTGATCCAACTCATCTACAACGACGGCCGCGGTGCCGGCTTTGGTGCTTACGCCACCGACCTCATGCTCACGCAGTCGAGCCAGGCCCTCTCGAGTGAGGAGGCCTACAAACGACTCGGCGTGCACTACGACAGCCGCGACTACGACGCCTCGATGGTGCTGCTCAAACAGCACGTGCCCAACAACACCATCCAGATGGTGATGAACTCGCCGTCCAGCTTGGTCAAAAAGACCGAATACGCCCAAGCCCTGCAACGCCACCACCTCGACGTCGAACGCTGGATCTTCCTCGACGACGAAGCCCACCGCGACTGATCGCGCACCGTAATTTCAACAGAAGGCAACGAAGGGAACCAAGCCACTCTCGCGCACCGTCCCTACAGGAGGAAAAACGGAAAGCAGAGAGAGTAGTATCAGCCCATTCCAGCGTTTCAGTTTTTAGATTTTCAGCGTTTTTCCCCATGTCTGATCCCCACGGCCACGAGCTGCTCGCCCAACGTCTAGCCATGATCCCGTCCGTCCTGGACGGCATGCTGGCGGCCGGACCCAAACCGCTCAAACCGGCCTCCCTCGCCAGTCAGCGATTCATCATCACCGGCACCGGCAGCTCCGAGGCCCACGCGCGCTACCTCGCCACGCTGCTGAACCTGCACAGCGATCGCGCCGCCGCCTATTTGCCGCTCTCCGGATTCGTCGACGCCCCCGCCTCCACCTTCGCCGGCAAAACCCTCGTGGTCTTCTCCCAAGGTGTTTCGCCCAACGCGCAGATCGCACTCCAGCGCGGCCAGGACTTCGCCCACACCATTCTCTTCACGGCGACCACGCCCGAGGCCGCCGAGGCCGCCGGCAAACCCGACCGTGCCCAGCTGCTGCGCAAACTGCTCGAAGCCGGCGGCGAGCTCGTCGAATTCCCGTTGGCCGAGGAATACACCACGCTCATCCGCTTCGTCGGTCCGCTCGCCGGTTACCTTGCCTGCCTGCAATTCGCCACGCAGCTCTCCTGCTCCCGGTTCCAGGTGCCCGACTCGGCCACGCTCGCGCCGCTGCTCGCGGCTACCGCGCCGGCCCGGTTGCGCGACGCCATGTGTGAACTGCCCAGCGCCTTCGCTCACGGCTTCAACCTCATCACCGCCGCGCCCATTTCCGACTACTCGCAGAACCTCGCCTGCAAGTTCATGGAAGGCCTATATTGGAACTGCCCGTCGATTTCCGACTTCCTCCAATTCGCCCACGGCCCCTTCCAGCAAATGACCGCGCACCCGAAACCCGCGATTATCCTGCAGGGCAACGGACCCGGCGAAGCCGAACTCGTGCAGCGCAGCGTCGACATGCTGCGCGGCGTCGGCGCCAGCGCCTACGTCGTCCAAATCGACGCCCCGCCCCTGCTCTCGATCTTCGGTTTCGAAGCCGCCCTCAACGACCTCGTCTTCACCGTCATGCGCCACCTCGGCGTCGACCAAGTCAACTGGCCCGGCAAAGGCCGCGACGACGCCCTCTACGGCTTCTGCCCGGACGTTTCGGCAGGGTCCTGAGCGTTAGCGACCGCGAAAGAGGGAAAGTTCCCGTTCGGCCAACCACTCCAACCGACTTTGAATCAAGGCCGACTCAGGGTCTGCCCGCATGACAAAGTAGCCCGAGCGTTCGTTCGCCATTTTCATGTCACGGGTTTCCAAATACGCGGCCACCCACTCGCGCTTGGCCTCCGCGATTGCCGCGGCGTAGCCCTCCGGGACGAAGTTGAACCACACCCGCACCGCGAAGAGCACCACGATCGCGGTCACGATTTGCGGTAGAAGCCGACGCTCGCGGAGCGCTGGAAAACCCAACGCCATCACGAGCGCACAGCAGCCCGTCGCGAGCAGCGGGAGGTATCGCCACATAAAGGCTGCCTCGATGTTCACCGGGAGCCTGCCCACCGCCGTGAAGGCAGCAAAGACCAAACTCGTGCCCGCGAGCACTCCCACCACCCGCCCCCTCGGCGTGGCCAGCGTCATCAAGGCCTGACCAAGTGCCGCGATGACCATTACCACCACCACCACGCCCGGTAACAACGCCCACCAGGCCATCGAGCGCAGGCCCAGCAAACTCGAAAACATGAGGGCAACAAACCGCGGATAGTTCCACCAATCCGCCACCGGAAACTGCCATCCCGGCACCGCCGGATCCCACCGGTAACCGACCATGAATACAGCGACCGTGGCCAAATAAGCTACGACGACGAAACCCGCGCGCGCCCGGGTCCATCCCTCCGCCGAGGGAAAAATACAAAACCATGTCGCCAGTGCCGCCGAGACGAGCGCAACGCAGAAACCAAAGCCGGTAAATTGAGCGCAGAAGCCCCCTAACACCAAAACGACGACATCGCGCCGACTCCCCTCTCCAGCCCACCCCCATGCCAAAACCATGACGAGCAGCAGCGGCATCAAACCGTGCGCTATGTTCGGAGTCAGTAGCATCGTCTCCCAATAAACCGGACTAAGGATAATGACGGGGAGCAGGACCGCCGGCCACCCCAGACGCTTGGTGAGCCGTTGGGAAACCGCCACCGCGATCGCAGACGCCGCCAACAACACCGCCAAACAACTCCACGACTCCGCCCGCACATTCCAACCCGTCAATGGGTAGAGCCACCATTGCAGCAGCCCACCGAGTCCTTGGCGATGGGGGCCGTGTTGCCACGTGAACGACGTCCAAGCCCCCTCGCCGGCGAAGAGCGGACGCAACAAATCCCATTGATCCTGATACAGAACGTCGACCGCATTGGCATCGATCAACCCCACCAACCGGATGACCGCCAACAACGTGACGCACCCGATCGCAAGCTCCGGACGGAGGAGGATGGACGGGCTCCTGCGCACAGGATTTGCTGGGGGATCTACACGACGCATCGCAAAAAGCGATCGAACGGTGCCAGGCGTCGAAAGCGAGTCGCATTTCAACGATCAAAAGACGCGCGGGCGATCCCGCCCCCGCGCCCATAATACTCTTCAGACGCGTCCGAGCCTTGGAGCAGTCTGGACCTCAGCCGTTGCCGATCAGGTCGAGGGCGGCGGCGAGCGGGGGGAGGCGGCCGTCGGCGACGGCGTTTTCCATCGCGGACAAACGTGCTTTCACGTCGTCGCGGGCGTAGAAACGTTCCTTGAGACTTTCGAGGATGAGCGAGTGCATCCACTCCACCGCCTGGGCGCGGCGACGAGACTGCAGCCCGCCAGTTAAGGTGACGGTTTTGAAGAATTCGCCGGTGGTCCGCCACACGTCGTCGACACCGCGGCCGGTGAGCGCCGAGGCCAACACCGCCGGAGGTTCCCAGCCCTCGGTGGGCCGCTGTAGGTAGTGCAACACCCGTTTCATTTCCGCCTGCGCCGCAATGCAGCGCGGCACGTTGTCGCCATCGGCTTTGTTGATCACCAACAAATCCGCCAGCTCGATGACGCCCTTCTTGATGCCCTGCATTTCGTCGCCGGCACCGGCGATCATGAGCACGAGGAACATGTCGACCATCGAGCGCACCGTGACCTCGTTTTGCCCGACGCCGACCGTTTCCACGATCACGACGTCGTATCCAGCCGCTTCACACAGCAGGATGGCTTCACGGGTCTTGCGGGCGACCCCGCCGAGTGAACCACCGGAGGGAGACGGGCGAATAAAGGCGTTGGGCTCACGGCCCAGTTTCTCCATGCGCACCTTGTCGGCCAGAATACTGCCGCCGTGGATCGTGCTCGATGGATCGATCGCCAACACCGCCACGCGATGGCCATTGGACGTGAGCGAAAATCCCAGCGATTCAATGAAGGTGCTCTTCCCCGCCCCGGGGATACCGGTGATGCCGACCCGGCGCGATTTGCCAGTGTGCGGCAGCAGTTTGGTGAGCACCTCTTGCGCTAGCGCACGATGCGCCGGTGAATTGCTCTCGGCCAAGGTGATCGCGCGACCGAGCACCATCGGATTGCGCGCCAGCACGCCCTCCACGTAGTCATTGACGCTCAGCTGACGGCGACGCGGCACTGGCCGCTTGGGCGCCGTGCCCGCCACGCCCGACGTGCGCACGCCTTCCACCAACCAGGTCGCAAAGCCCCCCGTGGCGTCCTCCGGCACCCAATCGGGGCGCGGTTGCGGACAGCCGTCGTGCCGCTGCACGGGCGGCTTCTTTTCCGTAGCCGGTTTCGGCGGCGGGCAGCTCTCGTCTTGGTGATGGTGGTGATGGTCGTCGTCGCTCATGTCTGACTTTCTCGGCGTTCCGAGCTGCCCCAATCCAAATGTAGGGCTCGCCCTGGCGTCGAGCCGCGATGGCGATTTCTCAAATCGAGAATGGATCGCGCTGTCGCGGCCGCACGCCAAGTGCGGCCCTACAGGGTTGGATGCGGGAAGCTATTACCCGGTGATGGCGCTTCAGGCTTCGGCCGGCTCGATGCGCTCGATCAGGAGATCGAGCACCTTGAGGGTCGATTTCGGAATGACCGTGCCCGGGCCGAACACCGCACTGGCGCCATTCTCGAGCAGGTAAGGATAATCCTGCGCCGGGATGACACCACCGCAGACGATCATGATGTCGTCCCGACCGAGTTCGGCCAGGGCATCACGCAGCTGCGGCAGCAGGGTTTTGTGACCAGCGGCGAGGGAACTCATCGCGACCACGTGCACGTCATTCTCCACCGCCTGACGGGCGGCTTCTTCGGGGGTCTGGAAAAGCGGACCGATGTCGATATCGAACCCGAGGTCGGCCATGGCGGTGGCAACCACCTTGGCGCCACGATCGTGACCGTCCTGACCGAGCTTCGCGACGAGGAGGCGGGGCTTGCGGCCTTCGACCTCTTCGAACTTGGCGACCTTCTCGCGGACTTGGGTCACGACGGAATCCTCACCGAACTCAGCGCGATAGACGCCGGAGATGGAGCGGATCTGGGCCTGGTAACGACCGTAAACGACTTCGAGCGCATCGCTGATTTCACCGAGGGTCGCGCGGGCTTGCGCGGCGGTCACGGCGAGTTCGAGCAGGTTGCCGGTCTCGTTCTTGGCGGCGTCGGTCAGAGCCGACAGCGCAGCCTGGCAAGCGGTCTCGTCGCGCTCGCCGCGGAGTTGCTTGAGGCGTTCGATCTGCGCGAGGCGCACCGCAGTGTTGTCGACTTCGAGAATGTCGAGCGGGTCTTCGTGTTCGAGACGGTTGGCGTTGAGGCCCACCACGATCTCCTTGCCGGAGTCGATCTTGGCCTGGCGACGCGCGGCGGCTTCCTCGATGCGGAGCTTCGGGATGCCGGCCTCGATGGCCTTGGTCATGCCGCCCATCTTGTCGACCTCGGCGAGATGCTCGCGGGCCTTCTTGATGAGTTCGTTGGTGAGCGACTCGAGATAGTAGCTGCCGCCCCACGGATCGACCACTTCGCACACGCCGGTTTCCTGCTGCAGGTGCAGCTGGGTGTTGCGGGCGATGCGGGCCGAGAAGTCCGTCGGCAGCGCGATGGCTTCGTCGAGGGCGTTGGTGTGCAGACTCTGCGTGTGACCGCAGGCGGCGGCGAGCGCCTCGAGGCAGGTGCGGGCCACGTTGTTGAACGGGTCCTGCTCGGTGAGCGACCAACCGGAAGTCTGCGAGTGCGTGCGCAGGGCGCGGGACTTCGGGTT
The DNA here is from genome assembly GCF_019679435.2 of Actomonas aquatica. Classification (NCBI taxonomy): domain Bacteria; kingdom Pseudomonadati; phylum Verrucomicrobiota; class Opitutia; order Opitutales; family Opitutaceae; genus Actomonas; species Actomonas aquatica. The sequence goes on along the minus strand of NZ_CP139781.1, from coordinate 408,441 downwards.
CTTGGGTTCGAACTGGTCCACGATTTCCGCCCAGAGCGTGCGCGCGGCGCGCATCTTGGCGACTTCCATGAAGTAGTTCTTACCGATGGCCCAGAAGAACGAGAGGCGCGGCGCGAAGGCGTCGACACTCAGGCCCGCGGCCACACCCGTGCGGAGGTATTCGAGACCGTCGGCCAGCGTGTAGGCGAGCTCGAGGTCGGCGGTGGCACCCGCTTCCTGCATGTGGTAGCCGGAGATCGAGATGCTGTTGAACTTCGGCATGTTTTCCGAGGTGTAGCGGAAAATGTCGCCGATGATGCGCATCGAGGGCGTGGGCGGATAGATGTAAGTGTTCCGCACCATGAACTCCTTGAGGATGTCGTTCTGGATCGTGCCCGAGAGGTCCTTCAGGTCGCAGCCCTGCTCGAGTGCGGCCGAGATGTAGAAGGCCATCACCGGCAGCACGGCGCCGTTCATGGTCATGGAGACGGACACCTTGTCCAAGGGGATGTCGGCAAACAGCGTCTGCATGTCGGCGATCGAGTCGATCGCGACACCGGCCTTGCCCACGTCACCAACCACGCGCGGGTGGTCGCTGTCGTAGCCACGGTGAGTCGCGAGGTCGAAGGCGACCGAGAGACCCGCCTGACCGGCGGCGAGGTTGCGCTTGTAGAACGCGTTGGACTCCTCCGCGGTGGAGAAGCCGGCGTATTGGCGCACCGTCCAGGGGCGCATCACATACATCGACGCGTAGGGACCGCGCGTGAAGGGCGCGATGCCCGGCATGGTGTCGAGCGTTTCGTTGGCGGGAAGGTCCGCCGCGGTGTAGAGATTCTTCAGCGGAATCTGCTCGTAGGTCTCACCGACGGTCTTCGCTTCGGGGCGTTCGGCCGCTTCGGTATCGACTGCAATGGCGTCGTAGTCCGTTTGAGAGAGGTCTTTCATTTCGGCAAGGTCTTTAGAGGTTGGCTCCGATACGATTGAGCATGCGGCTCAGGGTGGCAGGCACGTCGGCCCGCACGTGGATGAACTCATCCACCCCGGCGTCGGTGAACTGCTTTTGCACGGCTTCGTCACGCGGGAGACCGGCCAGCACGATTTGCATGTCGGGCTTGGCGGCCTTCACGGCCGCGCAGAGCGGCGGGACGAGGTCCGGGTAGGTATCATCGGTCGAGCAGATCACGAGCGCGTCGGCCCCACTTTCGAGGGCGGCTGCCGCAGCCTCTTCGGCCGTCGCGAAGGCGGCTTTCGAGTTGAGCGCAAATCCACCGACGGAGAGGAAACCGGCCGAGAAATCGGCGCGCGGCTTGTGCTGCTTTACCGGGCCCATCTTGGCGAAGAACACCGTGGGGGCCTGACCACGCTTGGTGGCGAGATCCGCGGCGGCGAGACGCATGGCCTCGAACGGCGCGGCGGCCTTGTAAACCGGCAGCTCGGTGAGCGGCTCGGTCGCCATCGGCGTGTCGCCGACCACCGTCGCGACGGCGTTACCGGCGCGCAGGGCGTCGACCGCGTTGCTGAGGCGGTTGGACCAGGCGATGCTGGTGTCGGCGGCGATGAAGGCCGAGACCGCAGCCGGAGCAGCGGCGGCGTCTTTGATGACGTCCTTGGCATTCGGGAAGAGGTTCGTGCCGATGAGACCACTGCGGCGCACGGCGTAGTCGCGGTCGCGGCCCTTGGCCGTGCCGGCGAGCTGGGTCTGCACCCAACCGGCCTTCAGCGCGGCCACGAGACCGCCCTGCTTCTCGACCTCCTGGAAGAAGGCCCAGGCCTTGCGGGCGAGTTGGTCGGTGGTGTTTTCCACATACCAGGAACCACCGGCGGCGTCGGCCGGCACGCTGAAGCCGAACTCTTCGCTCAGCAGGACGTGCAGGTTGCGGGCGATACGCTCACCCACCGCGCTGTTGGCGCCGGTCACCGTATCGAAAGCTTCGATACTCAGGCCGTCGACCCCGCCGAGCATGGCGGAGAGGCCTTCGGTGGTGGTGCGCAGCATATTCACATGCGTGTCGAGGCGGGTCTTGTTCCAACGCCCGGTCTGGGCGACGACTTCGACCGCGGCGGCGTCGGCGGCATCACCGTCGAGCGCGACCATCAGCTTGGCCAGCACCACGCGCCAGGCGCGGAACTTGGCGAGCTCCATGAAGAAGCGCGGTCCGATGCCGAAACGCACCAGCGTGGCGGCGGCGAGCTTCTCGAGCGCGACGTCCTTGCCTTCGAGACCGCGGACGTTTTCCGCGATCGCCGCGAGGGCGAGACCGAGCTCCTGCACGGCATTGGCGCCGGCGTCGGACCAAACCGAAGCGTCGACCGCGACGGTGCGCAGTCCCGGAGCCTTCTCGGCGGACCAGTTGACGCTGCTGGCGACATCATCCCACACCGGGGACATATCGGCCGGCATCGCGCCTTCGCGCACAGCGGCGGCGATCGGATCGGCCGCCACGCTGCCGCAAAGGGTTTCGAGGCTCAGGCCACGCTCTTCGGCGTAAGCGACCAGCATCGCGATGGCCGGCAGCGCACTGGCGCCGACCGGGAAATGCACCGGCACGGCGGTGAGCTCGACCTCGCGCAGGGCCTGCGTGAGCTCCTCGAGCTTGGCCGGAGCCCAGCCGCCTTGAGCGGCCAGGTCGGCTCCCGGCACCACCACCGCGTCCTGGCCGGCCATGAGGGCCGCCCGCAAGGCGGTGTTGAAGCCATCGGCATCGGCGCGATTGATCGCCTGCAGCCGGCGACAGACTTTCGTGTCGCCGGGCGCGCGAGTGCCACGCACCCGAGAGCCGGTTCCGGGCGCTTCCTCGGCCGAGAAACCGGCCGGCAGGTCAGCGCGCGTATAGAGCGGATTGAGAGAAATACCTTCCGGGGTGCGAGTGATCAGCCGTTTTTCAAACGGTGCTCCCTTCAAGTCTCGTTCGACCTGCGCACGCCACGCGGCGAGCGCTTCGGCCAAGGGTTCCTCTGGAGAATTCTTTGGGCTGTTATTTTGGTCCATGGTTGTTCGGACGTTGCGGGATGATGTTATCGCGCCCGGGCCCATACGACTGCGCACATTTTGCCAAAGCATACCCGTTCCCACCGCAATCACCGGGGGCATTGCGCAAACCATGCCCACCCAAACGCAATCCATGCCGAGCCACCCCTCAAAATCTGCGGCATGATCTGCTCCGCACAACTCAGACAAGGAGCCATGATTACTCGAATCGATCACCTCGGCATCGCGGTTAAAAACCTAGATACCGCCATTGCTTACTACGAAAAGGCGCTCGGCCTTAAGTGCGAACACACCGAAGAGGTGGCGTCGCAAAAAGTGCGCACCGCCTTCTTCCATTGCGGCGAGGTCCACTTGGAGCTGCTCGAGCCCACGGCCGACGACAGCCCCATTGCCAAGTTTCTGGAGAAAAACGGCGAGGGCATCCACCACGTCGCTTTCGCCACCGATGGCATCGAGGCCCAGCTCAAGGGCGCGGCCGATGCCGGTGTGCGCTTGATCCACGAGACCCCCTTCGAGGGTGCCGCCAACAAGATGGTCGCCTTCCTGCACCCGAAGTCGACCCACGGTGTGCTCACCGAATTCTGCGCGCCCAAGGAATAAGTCCGGTCCGCCTCCACCTTCACGTTTCATTTCCCCTTCACTCCGATGCCTATCGCACCCGAACACCTCAAACGCCTCGAGGAGGCTCGCCAAGTCGCCGAACTCGGTGGCGGCGAAGCCCGAATCGCCAAGCGGCACGAAAAAGGCCTGCTCACCGCCCGTGAGCGCCTCGCGGCCCTCTTCGAGCCGGGCACCTTCATGGAGTTTGGCCAGCTCGCGCAGCACACCTGCAACCAGTTCGGCATGGAAAAGAAGTCCATGCCTGGTGATGGTGTCGTCACCGGCGTCGGTTACGTCGACGGCCGTCCGGTCGCCGCCTTCAGCCAGGACTTCACCGTCGGTGGTGGCGCCCTCGGTCGCATTCACGCCAAGAAGATCTGCGACATCATGGAATATGCCGGTCAGGCCGGCATGCCGGTTCTCGGCATCAACGACTCCGGTGGCGCCCGCATTCAGGAGGGTGAGGATTCCCTCTCCGGCTACGGCCAGGTGTTCTTCAAGAACGTGCTGCTCTCCGGCGTGGTTCCGCAGGTCTCCATCATCGCCGGCCCCTGCGCCGGTGGTGCGGCCTACTCCCCCGCCCTGACCGACTTCCTCATCATGACCCGCAAGAACGCCCAGATGTTCATCTGCGGTCCCGAGGTCATCAAGGCATCCACCGGTCAGACCACCACGATGGAAGAGATCGGCTCCGCCGATGCGCACGCCGCCATCTCCGGCAACGTGCACTTCATCGCCAACGACGAGCAGCACGCCCTGCAGATCGCGAAGAAACTCCTCTCCTTCCTGCCGTCCAACAACGTCGGTGATCCGCCCCACCGTCCGCCGCCCAATCTCGTGCTCAATCCCGACCACGAGATGAACGACATTCTCCCGGCCGACCCGAAGTCCCCCCTCGACGTCAAGAAGGTGATCCATCGCCTCGTTGACGACGGCGACTTCCTCGAGGTGCAGGAATTCTTCGCCAAGAACATCGTCGTCGGCTTCTGCCGTATCCAAGGAATCGTGACGGGCATCGTCGCCAACCAGCCGAACGTCAAGGCCGGCACCCTGGACATCGACGCCTCGGACAAATCCGCGCGCTTCATCCGCTTCTGCAACATCTTCAACATTCCGATCGTCACCCTCGTCGACGTCCCCGGCTTCCTGCCCGGCGTTGCCCAGGAGCGCGGCGGCATCATCCGCCACGGCGCCAAGATGCTCTTCGCCTACGCGGCCTCCACCGTGCCGAAGATCACCGTCATCATGCGCAAAGCCTACGGCGGTGCCTACCTCGCCATGTGCAGTGCCGACATGGGTGCCGACATGGTCTTCGCCTGGCCGACCGCTGAGATCGCCGTCATGGGTGCCGAAGGTGCCGTGAAGATTCTCTACAAGCGCGAAATCGACGCCGCCGAGGATCCCGCCAAGGCCTCCGCCGAATTTGCCGCCGACTACCGCGACAAGTTCGCCTCTCCCTACCGCGCCGCGGCCAAGGGCATGATCACCGACATCATCGAACCCTCCCAGACCCGCGGCATCGTCGCCATGGCCCTGCGCAACACGCTCTCCAAGCGTGAGACCCGCCCGCCGAAGAAGCACGGTAACATCCCGCTCTAATGGCCCGGCCTGACCGCATCACCACCAAATCCTTACCGAACCCTTCCCGCTGATAAATCGCTATGAAAAAACTTCGCGTCACCGTAGACGGAAAATCGTATGACGTCGTCGTCGAGACCCTCGACGAGACTCCGGCCGTTGCTTCCGCCGCGGCTCCTCTTCCGGCTGCGACGCCGCCTGTCGCCGCCCCGGCTCCCGCCGCTCCGCGTCCGGCTCCCGCCCCCGTGGCCGCCGGTGCCGGTGCCATCGTGAGCCCGCTGGCCGGTAAGATCGTGTCCGTCGACGTCAAAGTCGGCGACACCATCGAAGCCGGTGCCCAAGTGGCGACCGTCGAAGCGATGAAGATGAATACCTTCATTTACGCCGAACAAGCCGGCACCGTCTCTTCCGTGGCGGTCGCTCCGGGCGACGGCGTCGAAGAGGGTGCCGTCATTCTGCAACTCGGCTAAATCTTCAGCCAACATTCGCACCATGCTCACCACACTCCCCCTCGCCAACCTGTCCGAGAACCCAACCGTCACCGATTTGGTGGAGTTTCAAGTCACTGGCTTGGTGGTTGTGTTCTCCGCACTCATCGCGATTTGGGTGTTTTTGGAGGTGCTGGGCCGCATATTCCGCAATCGACCGACCACCCCCGCTCCGGCCGCAGCTCCTGCTGCAGCTCCGGCAGCGGCGGCTCCGGTCGCGGCTTCCGGCCCCACGCCTGAACTCCTCGCAGCCATCACCGCAGCCATCCACGTGACCTTGAAGGGACGTCCCCACCGGATCGCCTCCATCAAGGCCATCGAAGGCTCGACCAACTGGGCTGCCGAGGGTCGGCGCGATCACTTCTCCTCCCACCGCGTGCGCTAACGAGAAAGCACTACCATGCTGCAAAACCTCATCGACTTCTTCAGCACCACTGGATTCAGCCAGGTCTCCGTGGGCATGCTCATCATGTGGGGCATCGCCGCAGTCCTGCTCTATTTGGCTGTAGCCAAGGGTTTTGAACCCTTGCTCTTGGTGCCCATCGCCTTTGGCGCCGTCCTCGCCAACCTGCCCACCCGTGGCATGATCGACCCGGTCGATCCCGCCACCTTCCGTCTGGAAGCACGGGTGGAACAGCACGGTGAGGCTGTGGCCGGAGAACCTGCTGCCGACGGCACCGTCACCCAGACGCTGCACGTCACCAAGATGGAAGGTGGTCTCTACGACTTCATCTCCCAAGGCATCAAACTCGAGCTCATCCCGCCGTTGATCTTCCTCGGCGTCGGTGCGCTCACCGACTTCGGACCGCTCATCGCCATGCCGCGCACCTTGCTGCTCGGCGCTGCGGCCCAGGCCGGTGTCTTCCTCACCTTCTTCAGCTCGTTCCTGCTCGGCTTCTCGCCGGCGCAGGCGGCTTCGATCGGCATCATCGGCGGCGCCGATGGACCGACCGCGATCTTCCTCTCCAACAAGCTCGCCCCCGAGCTGCTCGGAGCGATCGCCGTGGCCGCTTACAGCTACATGTCACTGGTGCCACTCATCCAGCCACCAATCATGCGCCTCCTCACCACCGAGAAGGAACGCAAGATCCGCATGAAGTCGCTGCGCAAGGTCTCAAAGCTCGAGAAACTCGTCTTCGCCATGGGGGTGATGGTCATCTGCGTGCTGCTGGTGCCCGATGCCACCGCTCTCATCGGTATGCTCATGCTCGGCAACTTCCTGCGTGAGTCCGGTGTGACCGAGCGCCTCGTGAAGGCCGCCCAGAACGAGATCATCAACGTGCTGACGATCTTCCTCGGCACCAGCGTCGGTATCACCATGCGAGCCGACAGCTTCCTCGCTCCGGCGACCCTGAAGATCATCGTGCTCGGCGTCATCGCCTTCTGTGTCTCGACCGCCACCGGCGTGTTGATGGCCAAGCTGATGAACATGGTCAGCAAGACCCCGATCAACCCGCTCATCGGTTCCGCCGGTGTGTCCGCCGTGCCCATGGCCGCCCGCGTCTCCCACGTGGAAGGTCAACGCGCCGATCCGGGCAACTACCTGATGATGCACGCCATGGGACCCAACGTCGCTGGCGTCATCGGCACCGCGGTCGCCGCCGGCTTCCTCATCTCGACCTTGTCCGGTAGCTGATTCGGCCAACCTCTCGCCGATCCGAAAACACCTTCCAAGGCGCACCCTATCCGGGTGCGCCTTGTTTCTTACTGGCCTCGGCCCGATGGCCTGAGCAACGTCCGGCCGTGCACTACCCCAGCCCCATGACCCGCCGCTCCGCCTTGAAAAACCTTGCCACCGGCTCAGCCCTCGCCGCCGCCTCCGCTGCCCTCACCGGCACGCGCGCCCTCGCCCACGACCTGCCCGACGAGCCCAAAGGACGCTACAAGCACTCCGCCTGCCGCTGGTGCTACAAGGACCTGTCGCTGGAAGAACTGTGCGACCGCGGCAAGGACGCCGGCCTCCACTCCGTCGAACTCGTATCCGTGGAAGAGCTACCGATTCTCGCCGCTCGCGGACTCGATTGCGCAATGGTTTGGGGCGTCCCTGGCGGCATCACCAACGGTCTCAATGATCGCGCCAACCACGAGGCCATCCGCGCCTTTATGGCCGAAAAAATCCCGGCCATGGCCGACGCCGGCCAGCGCAACATGATCGTGTTCTCCGGCAATCGTCGCGGTCTCTCCGCCGCCGAGGGCCTTGAAATCTGCGCCGAGGGTCTCGCCCTTATCGAACCCATCGCCCGCCAGCACGGCGTCACGCTTTGCATGGAGTTGCTCAACTCCAAGGTGAACCACATCGACTACCAATGTGACACCACCCCGTGGGGTGTGCAGCTCTGCGAAAAGGTCGGCTCCGAGCACTTCAAGCTACTCTACGACATCTACCACATGCAGATCATGGAGGGTGACCTCATCCGCACCATCCGGGATCACGGCCAATGGATCGCTCACTACCACACCGGAGGCAACCCGGGGCGCCATGAGCTCGATGGCGCCTTCCAAGAGATCCACTACCCGGCCGTGATGCGGGCCATCGCAGAGAGCGGTTACACCGGCTACGTAGGCCAGGAGTTTGTGCCCACCGAGGCCGATCCGATCGCTCCGCTCGCCCGCGCCATCAAGCTCTGCACCGTCTGAGTCGGCCTCGCCTCCCCCCCCCACACCGCCGGCCGGCCGGAACCTCGGATCCGGCCACTCGACGCATTTATCATTAAGCCACCTCGGCTGCTTTTCGCTGGGGTGAATTGCCGAACCGGCCTTGTCTCCGGCTCCGTTTGCCGTCCCCTTGCCCTTCTTGCCCGTGAACTACCGCCTCCCCTTACCCCTTGTCGGCGTGGCTTGCACCGCGATCGCCGTCGCTGCCCTGCCGCCCTATCCCGAGCTCGAACTCGACCCCGCCGAGACCCGGTTGCCTGAGCCGGTGCTGACGCCCGCTTCCCTCGACGCCGAGCGTGCCATCGCCAACTTCCGCACCGACGACGCCTTTGAGATCAAACTCTGGGCCGCCGAGCCCATGCTCTCCAACCCCGTCGCCTTCGATTTCGACGAACAAGGCCGCCTCTTCGTCTCCGAGACCCATCGCTACCGCAGTAGCGTGCTCGATATCCGCGGCTACATGCCGATCCTCGAACACGAACTCGCCGCCGAGACCATCGAAGACCGCACCAAACTCATCGACAACGTCTTCGGCGGACAGGCCTCCGACCTCGCCATTGAGACCGAAGTCGTGCGCCTCGTCGAGGACACCGATGGCGATGGCGTGGCCGACTCCTCCAAGGTCTTTGCCGACGGCTTCAACTCCAAACTCGATGGTATCGCCTCCGGCGTGCTCGCCCGCGACGGTAAGGTCTGGTTCACCAACATCCCCAGCCTCTGGCAGTTCGACACCGACGCCGCTGGCACCACCGCCACCGCGCGCCACGAGCTCATTCGCGGGTTCGGCGTGCGTTTCGGCTACACCGGCCACGACCTGCACGGCCTCATCTTCGGGCCCGACGGCAAACTCTACTTCTCCATCGGCGACCGCTCCACCAACGCCACCTCCGCCGTCGACGACACCCACGTCAAACTCCTGGACCAAGGCGCGGTCTTTCGCTGCAACCCCGATGGCTCCGACTTCGAACTCGTCGCCTGGGGCCTGCGCAATCCGCAGGAACTCGCCTTCAACGAATACGGCGACCTCCTCACCGGCGACAACGACTGCGACAACGGCGACCTCGAACGCCTCGTGCACGTCGTAGAAGGCGGCGACTCCGGTTGGAGCGTCGGTTACCAATTCGCCCCCCGCGGCCGCGCCGGCCCGTGGATGAGCGAGGACCTCTGGAAACCCGACTTCCCGGGGCGCCCGGCCTATCTCCTGCCGCCCATGGCCAACATCGAGGACGGCCCCTCCGGCATCGTCTATTACCCCGGCACCGGCCTCAGCCCCGCCTACGACCAGACCCTCTTCATCACCCACTTCAAGGGCTCCATTGCCCGCTCGGGTGTGCAGTCCTACAAAGTGGTGCCTCAAGGCGCGACCTACGACGTGACCGCCAGCGAGCCCTTCGTCTGGGGCATGCTCCCGACCGACGTCACCTTCGGCCCCGACAGCAAGTTCTACTTTGTCGATTGGGTCGTCGGCTGGCCCAAGTCCAACATGGGCCGCGTCTATTCGCTCGCGCCGCGCGAACTCTCCGCCGCGGACCGCACCCAACGCGACGAGGTCGAGGTGCTGCTGCGCGGCGGTATCAAATCCGCCAATACGACCCGCCTCGCCGACCTCCTCGCCCACCCCGATCAACGTGTGCGCACCGAAGCCCAGTTTGAATTTGTCGCCCGCGGACCGGCCCACATCACCGCCCTCGCCGAAATCGCCGCCCACGATGGCGCCAATCTCTTCGCCCGCCTCCACGCCCTTTGGGGTCTCGGCATGCTCCAGGCCGACCACGACAACGCCCTTGCCCGTCTCGGCTTCCTGCTCGGCGACGCCCACCCGGAAGTCCGCGCCCAAGCCGCCAAACTCGCCGGCGACCACCGCCTCACCGAGCACGAGCGCACCCTGACCGCCCTCCTTGAAGACGCGTCTCCGCGCGTGCAGTTCTTCGCCGCCCAATCCCTCGGCAAACTCGGCAACGCCGACGTCTCCCCCGCGCTCATCGACCTCCTTCGCCGCAATGACAACGCCGACGCCTACGTGCGCCACGCCGCCGTGTATGCCTTGGAAAAACTGCACAACCACGACGCCCTGACCGCCGCCGAGAGCGACCCTTCCGCCGCCGTGCGCCTCGGGGTGATCCTCGTCTACCGCCGCCTGCAGGATCCGCGTATCGCCGGTTTCCTCGACGACACCGATCCCTACCTCGCGCGCGAAGCCGCCATCGCCATCAACGACGCGCCCATCCCCGAGGCGTTGCCCGCCCTCGCCGCCTTGCTCGGGGAACGCGATCTCGACGACGAAGCCCTGCAGCTTCGCATCCTCAACGCCCGCCACCGCCTCGGTCGCCCCGCAGACAGCGTCGCCCTCGCCGCCTACGCGGCCCGCGCCGATGTGCCCGCCGACCTCCGCGAAGAGGCACTCTACCAACTCGCCGCCACGCCCGAGCCCTTCCACCGTGATCGCATCGCCGGCGTTTACCGTCCGCTCCCGTCGCGCGATCCCGCGCCCACGTTGGCCGCCCTCCAACAACAGCTTCCGACGCTGCTCGCTGCCGCGGAACCCAGCGTCAAGCAAGCCACCCTCGACGCCATCCGCACCCTCGAGCTGAAAACCGCCCTGCCCAACCTGCGCGAGCTCGTGGCCAACGCCTCGGTCGCCGGCGAAGTGCGCGCCGACGCCCTGACGCTCCTCGACGAACTGGGCGACGATCAGATCCAAGCCAGCGTCGCCATCGCCGGCGCCTCCGACGCCCCCGAGCTGCGCATGGCGACCTTGCCCATCCTCGCGCGCCTCTCTCCCCCCGAAGCCCTACCGGTCCTGCGGACGATGTCCTCAGCCGGCACCGCGCGCGAACAACAGGCCGCCTTCACCGCCATCGCCGATCTCGCCGACCCGGCCGCCGCCGACCTGCTCCTCGCCGGGCTCAAACGCCTGCAAGCTGGCGAGCTTCCCTACCTCGCCCAATTTGAACTACTCGACGCCGCCGAGGCCTCCGACGCCCCCGCCGTGCAGGCCGCCGTCGGCGACCTCAAAGCCCATTGGGACACCGCCGGGGACAAACTCGCTCCCTTCCGCGGAGCCCTTGCCGGTGGTGACCCTCGCGCGGGCTGGCGATTGTTTAATGAGCATCCCGTGCTGGCCTGCACCCGCTGCCACAAGGTCAACGGCGAAGGCGGCGAAGCCGGTCCTGACCTCTCCGAAATCGCCGACCGTCAGAGCACCGAATACATCCTCGAGTCCATCATCGATCCCAACGCCGCCATTGCCCCCGGCTTCGACGTCGTGGCCTTCTCACTCAAAGGCGGCGGCTACACCGCGGGCATCATTCAGGAGGAAACCGCCGAGCGCATCGTGGTCATCGACGCCGCCGCCGAGACCTACGTCATCGACCCGGCCAACGTGGAGGCCCGTAGCGCCGCTCCGTCCAGCATGCCGCCCATCTTCGGCATGATCCTCCAACGCGACGAACTGCGCGACCTCATGGCCTTCATGCGCAACCTCAAGCCGCGCGAGGAAACCGGCGAAGGCGAAGGCCCCGCCCGCGCCGTGCACGGCGAAATCGAGGAATAGGCCACCCGTCCGGTCGTCCGACCGCCACCACTCTAATGCCCGCACGATCAACCGTGCGGGCATTTTGCTGAAAGAATGACACCCAATTCTCCGTTTCAGGGGTAACCAACTCCATGAACGCCACGACCGCCGATACCCTCCCTTACTCTCGCCTGCGCGACATGGCGGTGACCGAACGCCCCCAGGAACGCCTGCAACGCTCGGGACCAACCGCCCTCAGCGACTCCGAGTTGCTCGCCATGCTCCTGCGCAGCGGCACGCAGGGACACGACGTCCTCGCCGTCGCCGACAAGCTGCTCGCCACCGCCGGCTCGCTCTCAGACCTGCTCTCTTGGACGCAAAACGATTTTCTGCGCCTACGCGGCATCGGCAAGGTGAAGGCACTGCAATTGGTCACAGTCATGGAGCTCGCCCGCCGCGTGCTTGCCGCCAGCGGCAGCACCACGCCACAGCTCACCACTCCGGCCGAAATCGCCAATTACTGCCGCCCCCACACGCTGGGCCTCGCCGTGGAGAAGTTCTGGGTCCTGTGCCTGAACCGTAAAAACCGCCTCCTGCGCAAAATCGAAGTCACCTCGGGCACCGCGACCGCCACGCTCGTGCATCCCCGCGAAGTTTTCCGCGCCGCCATCAAGGAAGCCGCCTCGGCCGTCGTCTGCGTGCACAACCATCCCAGCGGTGACCCCGCCCCGAGTGCCGCCGACGTGCGCATCACCCGCCAGCTCCGTGAAGCCGCCAACATCGTGGAAATCGATCTGCTCGACCACGTCGTCGTCGGCACGCCCGCCGCCGACCCAATCGGGTTGGGTTTCTACAGCTTCCGCGACGCCGGAGTGCTGTAGCAACGGCCTAAATAACGTGCTCCAAACCGAGCCATGTAGGCAGCGAGCTTGCTCGCGCTAACGTTGCCTCTCGGTCCCAGTCACTCCGCCAACTCCCATCCATTTCACGTGGGTTCCGCCTCCCCCTCGCTGGCGGAGAGAGGGGGATTCGAATGCGTTCAGAATGCGAAATTTGCAGCTGCTACCTAGGTGAGAAATCATCCTTGGCATGCTGTTTGAGAGAGCACTCCCAAAGAAAAAAGGGCTGCCAGCCCTTTGGCCTAGCCACGGACTTATCATACGAAATCCATGGCAACATTACCAAATAACCTGCTCATGGAAACCCTCGGCAAGGAGGGCGAAGTGAATGTAACCCTAGACAAGCGGACGATGCGCTGGCACGCCCGCTTCCGCTTTGGCGGTCGGCAATACGACCGCTCAACAGGCGAAACTAATTATAAACAGGCACTTAAACGGGCAGCGGAGATATTCTCTGAAGTCGTGCGCGGCCCGGTGGAAGTCCAGACGGTCAATACCGTCTGTGTCGAACTGGTCGGCCTCAAGGCAGAGATCCTCGAGATGAAGGCGATCATGCGCCAAATGGCGGCCAACGGTTTCTCGCGGGGCGGCGACCTATCAAACCCCAACATCAAAATCGAAACCCAAACCCTCGGAGCCGGGTTTTCGGCCTTTCAGAAGGAACGAGACGATGAAGACCTTTCGCAATCCAACGAAACCCGGCTTCGGCGACGGCTCCTAAACTTCGTGAGTTTCGTCGGTGAAAACACATTGCTTCACGATCTGACCCCGGACCACATCGCTAAATGGCTGAAATCCCGGCCGGAGTTGAGTCAACGAGCGAAGCGGAATGACATACTCGCGGTATCTCAGTGGATTCGTTGGTGCGGTCAGCCCCCGCGCCGTTGGTGCGATCCCGAGTTGGGAAAAGGTGTGCGCACGCCAAAAATGCGGAAGAAGAGCCGAAAGCTGCCTCAGGTTATTTCCCCCAAGACCGCAGCAAACCTCCTTCGTTGGGTCGAGGCTAACGAACCGCAATATATTCTCTTCTATGCGATTGCGCTCCTGGCTGGGGTCCGCGCAAATAAGAAAGATACCGCCAATGATGAGGGATCGGGTGAAATCATCCGTCTCTTCGACACCGTAAAACGTGAGGGTTGGAAGGTTCTATATAACGGCTTGGTGCTACGTATTCCCTTTGGCAAGGTGGGCGGGGAGTCTCGCCCGGTTCATACGCCAGAAAACCTAAAGGCGTGGCTGGAAACCTACCCAGACATGCTGGAGGTGCCACACCGTGCCTGGCATTCACGTAATATCTCGAAAGCGTTCGACCTACCGCCGAATTCTCTGCGGCACACCTCGACCTCCGCCTACATCAGTTCAGGCGGGAGCTTCGGGACGGCGGCAATGCTCTACGGAAACTCCGAGGAAATCCTGACAAAACACTATGTGAATTTGATGACTAAGGAAGATGCCGATGCCTTCTGGCAGATCTTCCCTTCGGAGAGTCCCCAAAAACCTGCCGACAGCCAGTAGAATGCGGATTCGTGCTGAGTTGGTCTGGGAGGAACGACTCCCAGACCAATGAAAACCACAGCTCGCCCCCGAATTTGGGTTTGGGGGTATCCTGTATCACCGGTCGGGTTGTTTTATCCACCTTGGGTCGGGTTCGACCGCGACTGGCTGGTCTAAACCCGACCAGTGACTCATCCGGAGAAAAACCGGCCCATCAATGCCTCCCCTACTGGCACTAGACACCTGCTATGGTATTGAAAACCCGTCACAGCGCCTGACCATTTCGCTATTTTACTACGTGACGTAGTATTCTCTGCTCCACCGATCCAGAGTCCCCTAAAACTTGCCGATTGAATGTAAGGTGGCCGACTTTTGATTTCTGCAATGAGTTTGAACGACTCCCGGAGCATCATGTTGCCGAGGTTTTCGCTGCGTAATTCAGGCCCTCAGGTTTTTCCTACTACAGATCACACCCGCGGAGAAAGTCGGCGCTCAAAATTCCACTTTGATACCGGGCCTACTTGGAGGAAAAGCCGAATGCGCCATAGAGTGACCATGGCACCGCACAAAAAACCCATCAAACCCCACCAGGTCACCGTCCGCTTCAAAGATCCTAAGGATCAGGAAGCACTCGCAAACGAGTTCGTGAAGTCAGGGTGCAAATCTCTATCAGACTACTTCCATCGGTTGTTTGTCGCCCGACCGGACAAAGACACGGACAGTATGCCTGACGTCCAACGAGCCGGCCAGCTCAGCATCAGCAATCACCAACTCGAAGAGATTGCCGAGACCCTTCGGGTTTTTTCCGAATCCGTAACCGCAGACCATCATGCGCAGTTTTCCAAGATCTCAGCGCTCGAAGATCACCAATCAGAGATGTCCAGCGCGCTACTGTCCGTCTTGGAAAACGAAACACAACTCACCGACCAGATCGAGAACCTGCGTAAGCACCGGCCAGACACCTCCAGCCTAGAGCAGGTGATTCGAATCCGTATGGCTGAGCACAAAATCGATCTTCAGGTTTTGCAGGATCTGTTCAAAACGCATGCCTCCCCGCCAAAACGCTCAAAAATCAAACAACTCGGATGGGTCCTGACACCCCTGTCGATCATGTGCTTGGCGGCCACAATCCTCCTTGAGCCATTCAATGGTCATCCGACCTTGGATGCACTTCGAAAAGAGGAGGCAGAAATCACAGCCAAGATCCTCTCCCTCAAAGCAGAGCTGCCGAATACTCAACAGGACCTGAAATATTGGCGGCAAATTCGACCGTTCCTCGAAAGGGATTCCTCAGGGAATCTCTTGTTTCGCGTTCCCAAAAAATTCGAATGGGGAACCGGCATCGACCAGCACAGCCGCTACATTCAAATCACAGGGGCCCACTGAGAGAACAAAACCGAACCTTGCTTGATAAGGTCCAAAATCCAGGCAGAGGGTCGTGTAGTTCACTCCCCTTCATACCGAGGTTTTGGAGCGGACGACTACCGTATTCCCGCGCCCACACGTTCAACCTGTAGCAGTTATCGAAGGTCGATTTCGGACAGGCTCAGTAGCCCCATTTGACCCTATCTGAGCGTCTGATGCACAATTGCCTCATACCGTGCCCGAAGAGGTGCATAAAAGTGTGGCAGGAAGGGATTCCTTTCTTGAGGCAGACTTCGCGAAGTCTGTGACGGCCCACCCAGTCCTCGGCTGTCATCGGTCGTCGGCAAAATCCAGATGGTCCTGATCAAGCGCCAAGTGGATGAGCGAACAGGGGCCATTTAGCCGATTGAGGGAATCCGGTTCGGTCAGACAGAGGACCAGATCTCCGGCTAGTTTCAAAAAAACTGAACAAGGGGTTGGTTCCGAATCCGAATTTCCCAAATCAAGGGATGAAGAAGTCCCAACAACGCACGGTCCCCAAAACCCCTGAAGCTATCCGGATTGCTCGCCGACGCTGCGAAGCGAAGATGCTGGAAGGTGAGCACGCTAGAGCAGAAGCGCTCGATGAAATGATGGTGGATGAGCTGTTTCGTCCCGACTACAAATCCTTCGTAGCCTATTCTTGGCTCAGATGGCGGATCGGACAGTCGCAGGCATACCGATCCGCTGCCTTCGGAAGGTTTCTCCGGGATTCCCCATTTGGGGAAAATACTCGTCGGTTTCGGGAAGGCGCTTTCAGGAATCTGCAAAACGCGTCACCTGACCAATGGCAAGAGGCCATGGTCCGGATCATGGACCGTATCGGCTCGGAAGGAATGATTGAACCAGATCTCGCCCAATCCGTTGCCGACGAGATCGGTATAGAGACCCCCAATGGTCAGTTGCCGATCGAGTTTGATCAAGAAAAGTGCCAAGCCGCGGTCCTGGAATTTTCGGATGAACTCGCACAACTGACCACGGGACTAAGGGCTTCCGCCACCGGCAATGATCTGTATTCCGTCTTTCAGCAAATCGGAATGCTCAAAGGACTGGGGAATAAAGCCGCCAAACGGGTTTTTGGTCACAATAGTCTCAAGGCAATACAGACGGCACTGCTTAAGAACGAATCAGTAGATTCACCAGCTGCATCCACTACAGCCTCGGATACTGCGAAATCGCGGGAGCCTGACGACAAAACGAGGAATCTCCGGAATCACCTCACCCATAAAAACCCAAAACAAGAGCGAGAAGTTGCGCGGGCTGAATCCGCAACACCCATGGATTCAACGAAATCGCCGGTGCCTGAAACTCAAAAGGGTGAATTCCAGGAAAACTCCGGCACTGGAAACTCAAAAACGGGGCAATCAGATCAGCCAGCTGAATCCACTACACTCTCGGATTCCCCGAAATCGGGGGAGCCTGACGACCAAATGGGTGAATTCCGGGAAAACCTCGGCCCTAAAAACCCAAAAGTGGAGCAGTCCTCTCCTCCATCCGAGAACAAGGATGCTATTCCGGCGGACAAAAATCCAATAGCAGGTCAGTCGAACGA
Source organism: Actomonas aquatica (assembly GCF_019679435.2). Taxonomy (NCBI): domain Bacteria; kingdom Pseudomonadati; phylum Verrucomicrobiota; class Opitutia; order Opitutales; family Opitutaceae; genus Actomonas; species Actomonas aquatica. The sequence continues at coordinate 391,289 of NZ_CP139781.1, read as the reverse complement.
TCCCGATCAGCTTCCCTCTCAACAAATGGACCTATTCTCGGACTAGCACTCACCCTTCGAGTTCGGGTTATACTTGGCGCTACTCGATCAAATGATCCCGATGCCAGAGCAGGAATTCCCGATGCTCATCGGCCAACCAACGCAGTTGAAGCGGTTGGTTCAGAAGCAGTATCTCCCGGGTTTTTTCATCAATCTTGTTGGAGATCAGTGCGCAACCGTGATCGTCGAACGAAAGAAGAAACCTGTCGAACAGTGCATCAAGGTGGGCGACCAAAAGAAAGCCATTGAACACATTCAGCCGCTCCGCGTCTGATTCGCATTCCGCCCACGGCTTCGCATGACTGGCACGGAGAAGTTCGGGCATCGTAACCCCAGTAACAGCGCAGGAACCACCCCAATACTCCATCAGGCTATCCCGGTATATTCCCTGCCCTACTCTGCGACGAATCGTCGCCTCCACCTCAGTTGTGCCTAGCGATTCGGCGTTTTTCAGCTCTACCTCAACCAACTGCTCAAACTTCAGTTCCGGTGCATTCGGCAGGGCACGAGCGATTGCCGCCGCCTTTGCCATCAAGAGCGACAAATCTTGCTCGGTCTCTTCACCGAAAAATTCATCGGTCAACACAAGGTTCCGAGATTGGCGTTTTAGCTCTAGATGAAGCAACCTCGGGGCGAATGAAACCCACCAGCGCATCTCTGGTGAACGCGCTTCGATTTTTATTCGGCAGCTATGTAAGGACGAGGCGAGCACGACCACTTCAGGATTCTCCTCAACCACCACTTCCCAGCCGTGGTCGTAACCGGCCTTCAGAATCAGGGTCCGCTCAAGGGAATTCACGATTTTATCAGCAAAGGATGGTGCCTGTTCAAGGTGCCAAATCAACCTGTTCAGTCATTGATAAACTCGTGTAGATCACGATAAAGCCGACGAGGCAGATCAATTCGGTCCGCGGCTTTGGGGAATGCTTTATTGGCGTGCACGAGATACGAATATTCGTGGCTCTTACTCAGCCGGTCAGCTTCGAGTGAACGGGTCGCAAAGCTTGCGAGGGCGCCTATCGCGAACCCTGTCGCCCCAATAACAACACTCTGACCAAACGTGATCGGAGCGAAGGTTGCGAGCGCGGCCGTAGCCATCGGAAAACTCATAGTCTTAAAGCCGGTGAAAGTCTTCGCTCCTAAAACCTCCATACTTCGTTGAAAGTCCTTTGTCGCCCGACCAACATCGCCCTGAACAGTCTGCACTACATCCTGAATAACTGTTGGATCTGAGCAGTTTGCCAATTGCGCGGCTGCCCCCTTTACTGCTCTCATGAAATTCCGGCGCTCGTCGGGATATCTCTTCCGAAATGCGAGTATTTGTTTGGGTGAGATGTCAGTGATATTTTCTGGAACGTAGTTCCCAATTAAAAGCGCTGCCAAAGTTTGTTCGTATTCATCGGGAACACATTCAGTGTCGATTCCTTCGTTCGAAAAATAGGTATGGGCAGTCCAAGCTACGTTGGTATCAGATATGGCCTGGAGGTCGTTTTTTTCTGCCATTCGTGTTGCCAAATAGGTCATGTATAGAGCGGCAAAATCGTCGGGGACGTATAGCCATTGTTCATGGCTGGCAGCTCGCCCAGTCGAGATTAGCATTTTTCTAATCTGAACGTCTATTTTTTCGTGATGAAGACGTGCGTATTCGTCACGAAGGGAGCTGGCATCAAATGCCGCAGCGTCCCACTTTCGACTATTAACTCCATCCATGAACTCACCTGCGACATCCTGCGCATATCTACCTGGCCGCAGTGGAATCCCGATATCACCTTCTTCGCAGAGAATTCGGACATTATCGGGCTCGGCGGCTCTAAAATCTTCTGGTTCTATTCGATAGATTTTATCCCAGACTAAGGATGCTGTCCAAAGCCACCGGTAGTCCTGAAATTCGATCGTGGGATAATAAAGCGCTGAGTTTATTGGTAAGCTCATGTTCTATTCCTTTTCTTTCGAATCAGTGCTAAAAATCTTCCTTGAGGAGGCGTTGGGATTTGTCGCGGGAATCGAGGACTGGATCTAGCAGCCAACGCGTTCCTTCGCGCATCGATTTAGGCGGCGGAGTCGTGGTGGTGATGATGTATTGGAAGCTGGCTTGGTCGGGCGAAGAAAACGCCTTTTCGACACCTGCTGCGTAGAGAAAAAACCGCTCGTAAATAACTCGGGCCATGTCCCCTTCCCGAGGACCATCATGGATCAGGAAACGCGGGTGACTCCCCTTCCCTTCGATTGAGGCAACAACAGCAGCGAGGTCAAAAGCTAGGGTTTTAATGGTATCTAGCGCCGCTCCCGATAACTCACTTTTCCGAGTCACTTGCGGAACTATGCCTTCGGCAGTAATGGTGATGTTAGCTTCGACTGATGCCCCCATCACCGCACGCACCACATCAGCAAAGATGTTGGAAAGCTCCACTACCCGGTCCTCCATTTCTCGTCTAAGACGAGCCAGCGATGACTTCTTGGACTCGAGTTCCTCAGACTGCTTGGATACTTCACCATCGGCACTCTTGAACCGCGCACGGGTCTGGTCGATGCTCGCGTATAGTTCAGCCGCTTCCTCGGCTCGGCTCGCCTTTCGAGTCAATTCTTCGAGATCCCGGTCAGCTTCTTTTTGGGCCTTTCCCAATTGTCTCTCTGCATCCCGGACTGCTTCCCGGAGATTCGCCATACCCTGATTCAGCTTCCTCTGCTCCTCTTTACGAGCCTCGATCACAATGGTATCCGCCTTCGCCTGAGCTTCTAGATCGTCGATTGCCACCAGTGACTCTTCGCTAGGCTCACGTGACTGGTGACAGCCTCGCTTAATAGCCGATTGAAGAGTCCGTGGGCAAAAACCTGCATCGGCACGTGCCGGATCTACGACATCGCCATTCTTGAACTTACGGATGATGGTCAGATCTCGGTCACGACGTTCTATCTGCCTAGGTAATTCTTCCTCAATCGCCTCCAATTTGTTCTCCGCCAACGTTAGTTTTCGATTCGCTTCCGCGAGCCGCTTTTGCGCCGAATCTACGGTGGCTGGGATTGGCCGGTCACTCAGCTTTGCTGCGCCTTCACGGATGACGTCGGCTAAGGCGCGCAGGCGAGCTTCAATCGCATCATCATCCTCAGGGAATCTTTGGCTCAGGAGGCGCTTTGCCTGCTCATTAGCCATACCGATTCGCGCTTCCAATTGAGCCTCCAAGGCCATCTGCCCGAATCGTGCTTTTTCCAACTCTTGTTGACCTTTATCAATTTGAAGGCGCAAAGCCGGCTCATCTTTATCCAGCAAATCCAGCACCGCCCGCATGACTTGGTGACGATCAACGACCTTAGTCAGCGGATTATCCCCTTGGCTAGAAGCCTCTCGCCAGGTGGCTAGGCTGCTAAATCGAGCCTCTTGGTCACGGGCTAGCCAAGGTAAAAGGTGGCGCCAACCATGGCCCGGAAAAAGCGGCTCTACACACTTTCCCAGAGATCGAACTTCTCCAATAAAAGTTTCGTATCCCCCTACAGGCGACACCGAGCCAGCGATGGCTTCTTCGAACGTTTCTGCTGCTACCGCAAACTTCTCTCCATCGGTCGCCAACGGGCGACCCACTATCCAGCTTTTCCCATTCACTCGAACGGATGCAACTGCCCAGAGCGAAAGAAAGTGTGACGCAATTCCGTCTCGCTGACTTTGAGTCCCAAGAGGGTCTTCGCCTAGCAGGTGGCGAAGTATCCGACAGAAGAGCGTTTTCCCGCTGGCATGACCAGCGAGTCCATCTCGATACAATCCCTGCTCAGTATCGGGATCTTCGGGAGCAGCCCATAAAATATTGAAACCGCGATGCAGCGTAATCTTTCGCCGTTCGGAATCCAAGTCTAGGCGATCGAGCAAACGCAATTCTCGAAACCAAAGATCCGGTTCGGATCGGCCTGCCTTAGGCGCGATGGATCGGATCAATTGTTCGAGAAAGTGGGCCTGCGTTTCCATACTATTTCGTGTATTCGAGTTCCCTAATGGTTGCCTCTTCCTCAGGAGTAAGCGGCGAAATTGGTGCGGCCTCGGGCCACAAATCAGCCACGATTAATGCAATCCGAGCGTCGAAGATAATGTGTTCGTCGCTGGAAAGATGATCGGAGCGAACAAGCTCAAGCCAGCGCTCTCCTTCGATTGAAACGAAATTCATATCGTCACGGATGCTTCCCCGAAGATGGGGTATTAGCATATCCTTGCTCAGGCATTCATGGTGACTGCGGTTTCGCTTGGAAACTTCCTCACCGACTTCGCCTTTTGCAAAACGCAACATTATCTCGGGTTCGGATAGCAACCAGAAGGCGCGTCGGAATCGCTCGAATCTAAGCCGCCCTCCCGCCTGTTGAACCAAATGGGGAACAACGGCGGCCCGATACATCGATGCGGATATTGCCCCTCGCGGCAGATCAGGGAACACCACCGGCCGATCCATCCAATCGGTATCGCCAATCTGCTGACACCGATACCGATCCTTTAGCTTCTCCTCTTGAACATCCCACGCAGCCAATACCAACCGCTGGGTGCGGTATTCGCCGAATTGGGCAATTTCGTTTTTCTTGAGGCCGGGGAAGGTGACCGTCGGGTAGTCGGGGCCGTGGGTGGAGGCCGGGTCGAGGATGTATTGGAGTTCCTCGCGGGTGAGGCCGTAGAGGCGGGCATAGTAGGCGTCGAGTTCGGCGCGGAGCTGGGCGCGGCGATCAGGATCGAAGCGGAAGGGCGGACCGTTGTGACCGAGGTCCCTCGCCCAGTCACTCAAATCGTCAGCGTTATAGGTGAGTTCCAATACCCGAGGGACGATAAAGTTGAGAGCCTCTTTCCCATAGGCGGCTGGAGGCAGGATTGGGAGCTGTTTAACGTAGCCGTAGGTAAGATGGGTGCTGCCGATCTTTTGACGGGCAATGAAATCGAGGACTAAGCAATTCCAGTTGGCGAGAAGCGCAGCATGTAAGCTTGGGCTGGTTGAGGAGCTAAAGGTCGGCATTGTGTGTCCAATTGCCGACCTTGGAATCACGCTTGAGATGACGGTTCGTTCGTTTGTGGAGTTCGTTATGTCTCGCCAGCCGATAAACCAACGGGAGCTGCGTTGATCGAGGAGGTGCCAGGTGCCAGTTGTGATGTCAGAAATGTTGCGGATAGCTATGAGTTCCTCGTTGGTTAGAGGCAGCCATTCGCGTGCTTCGGCGAGAGATTTGTCGCTCAGCCAGTCCTTTTCATTAGCGGGGAGATCGTCGAATTTGGGGCCTACAAGATCTATGACACGTTGACGGGCTGATGTTGCTCGGACCATGCCATCAAGAAGATCTGGTTCGTGGCGGGCTTCGATCCACGTAGCGATGGCGGAAAGCAAGGCCTCGGTATTTCTATCCTTGAAGGCGTCGCGGACACATTTGGGGGCACGGGCGATCTTAGAGAGAACTTCGCTCTCGGGCACCCAATACCGAGGCGTGACCGAATAATCAGGGTTAGATTTCTGCTCGATCAACGAATCCTCTGTAACGAGAGTGCCGCTCTTGTTCTTTAGCCGATTACGGAAGTGGGCCCAACGATGGTCGAATTGATGGATCAACTTCGCCTCGTAGAGCGGAAGGGAATGGGGCGTCGGCGCATCGCTGAAAAGATCGCTATCGCCTGACATGTGAAACATCGTTCCGAATGAAATGGCCCAAGGGTTTACTTCGGAGCCTGAGTCACGAGCCTCCTCAATAAGAACAGGAATGCGACGATAGATACTCTTGGTGAGTTCCGCGTCGGCCTCAGATCGGAATACCGGACACGTTCGGGTATTTGGATTGATTATCTGGAAGTCCGTCGCACTAAGCCTGAATCTTCGACCGGGTTGACGGAGCCAAGATACTTGTCGGGCGAAAAATGCGAGATCGGCGGATGGCGTAGAACCCGCCCCCCCTATTGTGACCAAACAGAACTTCGTAAAATGATGAACGCCGGGGAATACTAACTCTTCGTTCTCGAAGGCCAGCAGTGAGACAAGCCGTTCGTTGGTGACCAGGGTAGAGAAGAACGCTTTGGTCGAATCATCGGTTGCTATGCCGGTCGGGACGATAAAACCGGCGCGGCCCATTTGGTTTGTAAGTTGGGTGATCGTTTCGGCGAAGAGTGCGTAGGTGTTCACATCTCCGACACCGGTGAGTGGAAAGCGACCGCCGTCGTCGCCGTTGACATGGGCGAAGGCGCTGGTGGCCTCGGCAATGCGTTTCTCGTTTTCGAACTCGAGGAATAGAGAAACTTCGCTGTGGTTGAGCTTCGGGACGGACTCAAACTCTGATAGGTGGTAGTGGAGGCAGCCCTCTGAAAGCCATTGAATGCGCTTGGCGCGTTCGGCCTTGTTTTTGGCAGCAGCAATAGCGGGTTCGCGGGCGGCGAAAAATTCCTGCTCTTGTAGCTTGATGCGCTCCCACGGTGGATTTCCGAGCACGCAATCAAATCCGCCATGCCCAAAGATGTGGGTGAACCGCAAAGGCCAGTGGAAGACACGGGCTTCTCGACAACGTGAAGTAGCGTGGTCAATGACAGCTTGTGGAACAGCGCTTACCTGCTGGGGAAAGAGGACATCAATCAGAGTGGCGGTGGTTGGGCAGGTTGACTCGTTCTCCTGAGTTTTAGGCGTGAGGTAAGCGGCGACGAGGAGGTCACAAGCATGCGCGAGCTGGTTGTCCTGCGCTTCAGAAAGAAAGCGGGTGAAGGCTATCTTCTTCGCGTCCACCTCGGTGGTGGTTCCGTCGGGCATGGCCTCAATGGCTTCGAGGCGCCGGAGGGCGTCGTCGAGGTCGCAGGCGTCGAAGAACTCGGCGGACTTGTCTTTGAGACGTCTTGCGAAAGATTTGATGGCCGCCCGGTTGGTGGCGGCGAGGGATTTACAAACCTCCTTGTTGTCGCCGGAGAGGACGGTGAAGGCGTCCTTGGCAATACCTTTGCGGAGCTGGTCGAACGAGGTGAGTCCGAGCAATGCGTCACCGCATTGAAGGTGATGGTCGAGGAAGGAGAGTGGTTTTCCGGGCTCGAAACCTTCCAACCAAAGAGCTGTGCGGGCGAGCTCAAGAGCCATGGGATTGCGGTCCACACCATAGATGCAATGACCGATGACTTCCCGCAATGCGTGGCGGTAATCTGTAGGAGTGACCGCTCCATCGACGGTGCGGAGTTCGGCGAGCTTCTCAGCGATACGCCGAGCAGCGGAAATCAGAAAGTGGCCCGAACCGCACGCAGGATCAATCACCGAAAGGGTGAGCAGCGCGGCGGAAGGATTTTCGGGGTGGTTAGCGATCTTTTGAGCAATGACGGGATCGAGGGCTGACTTAATGAGTTCCTGAACGAGCGAATCTGGAGTGTAATAGGAACCGGTGGTCTTGCGGGTGTTGCCGACGGTAGATCCTTCGTCCGTGATGCCGACGAAGCCGAAGCTGCGGGCGGGCAGATCGAGCGTTGGGATGAGTTCGAGGAGCGACTCGTAAACGGAACCGAGTTCCTCGGGACCCATGTTGCGATAGTCGATAGCAGAGCGCTGGCCGCTGCGTGGATCGGAGAACCAACGCAGCTCACGCATAGCGGATAACAGGTCGAGGTTAGTTAAGCCGACCGAATCTAAATCAGGACATTGGGAGTTTGCGAAAAGACCGCCCAAGGCGGGGAGTGCCAGCTTAGGCTGACCACTTTCTAGAGCTCGCAGGACAACGCGAACGGAGAGCCATAAGTCGCTATGGTGGTCGTAAGCTCTTCGTCGAAGTGAAAGTGAGCGGAAGCGTTGCAGAGCGTATCCGCGAGCGTAGAGGTCGCGAGCCACGGAATCCGAACTAGCCTCATGAATCAGGGGAATTCTGGAGTTCGGATCAGATCGCTCTTCCGCACAAAAGAGAAAAAGGAATCGGTAGATGAGCCGCAGGAGTTGTTGAAAGTAGTCATCGGTAGTGAGCGAACCGTTTTCGAGTCGCTGGCGCAGGGCGGAGTTTTGTCGGTGGGCCAAGAAACCGGTGCCGAGGGTCAGTAGCGCGGATGTCACGCCAATGCGCAGGCCGTCGCGCACGCGTTCACCCTGGGACTCTCCTTCTTTCTTCCACGCCTCCCACACGCAATCGGTGCCGGGTGTATCTAATTTCCCAGCACGGCTGGCGTGGAGCACCAACCAGAGCGCCCGAAAGTCGGCGTAGCGTTGATCGCGCAGGATGAGATCGAGGTCGAATTCCAGAAACGCGGGACGAGTGAGGGTGTCGGCATCCCGCACCAGACGGAGTTGGTGGCCGTTGGTCAGCAGCGCCCAGGTGCATGGCTCACTGGCGTTGAGGAACTGCTGAGCAAGTTGGTAGGCGGAGAGTCGACGACGACCAGATCCGATCACGGCGAATCGATCATCGGGCGCGTCGAGTTCCAAGTCGTGCGGCGCGACAATGACCGCCACCCGACCGCGAAGGAATCCGGTCACCGGGTAACCTCTATTGGCTATTTCAACGGAGGCTGGGGCCAGCGCGAAATCGCTGTAACCAAGCGCATCTCGCAACAACTCGGTCGCAAAAGCCAGGGTGGCTCGGTGTGGATCGATATCGCGGCGATCCCGTGTGGGCTGAAAGGTCTTCCAGAGGGCGGAAGCGATGCGAAAAGCACGCCCCTGCTCATCGGCTAGGCTCAGCCCTTTGGGGAGCTGATAATCGGCTGCCGATTGATCGGAGTGCTCTCCGCGAGCCACCTTTTCCAGCACTGCGGGCACCAGCAGGCCACCTTCCAACTGGATGGTATCAAAAACGAGGGAGTCGTTGCTACGGCGGGCCATATTTAGCTGATTTTCGGAGCGATTAATGGTGTGCCTGCCTTAGTTCCGATGAAGTAATTCATGATTGAATCGGCGGCGCTGGAGTGAACGGACTGCGGCGCGGAAAAATGAATTTCGGTTTGATAACGAGGCCATTCCCCGTGTTGGCGAATTCGATAGACCACTTCCGCCTCGATGCATTCCGCATCCATGTCCGACCAAGGGGAATCCTCCGACCCCATAAAGACGTGTAAGAAAGCTTGGTCCAAATCTCGTTTGAACCGGTATCCGGCGAAACCGTTTATACGCTTGGCGGGTGTTGCACGAAAGGCGGCGCCCAAACGAGTTCCTATACTTTGACAAGCTTTCCCAACGTAGAAGGGCCACTCCGTGTCTGAGAAAACGTATACTTTCCCGATCCTCTTGGAAGTCAGTGGGTGAGAAAACCCATTCACCTTCTTCCAAAAGGTTCCTTCCTTCCTCCATCGTTGGGTAATAGCTGTCTCGGTAAATTTGAGATGGTGAATCACGTGAATCATCAGTCTAAGATCCGGTTGACCCTTAGAGATTATCTGGAAGGAGAACGTAGACGCCAATAACGTCGACGGGGAGGCAGGCGGTCACGGAGTAGCTCCCTTGGTCGCGGGCGGCTTCACGAACTCGGCGATGATCCTGCAAGAGCGCATCGGCTCTTTCTTTGGCGATGGTTTCGAGGCGGGCGGTGTTGGATCGAAGCAGCCCAAGCGCGTGGGAAATCTCTCGCGTCGAGGCATCGGAGCCGAGGTTGCCGGCGGGTTTGACTTCGATGAGTCGAAGCACCGAGGCATCATCGAGCCAAGTGGGTGACTCCCGGCCTTCGCAAGCGAGCGCGACGGCTTCCTCGGCCATGAGCGTGCGGAAGGAATCGCGCTTTTGGTGGATGAGCTGGTAACGCAGCCGGAGCAGGAAAAGCGTGGTGACGATCGGCACGTCGGGCGTGACCGTCACCGCACAGCGGGCGGCGAGTGGCGTTTCATCCTGCAATGCGCCTTCAAGCAGCGAATCCGCGAGAATCGATACCAGCGGATGGGTGCGATGGATGAACAGCGCGCCTTGAGCGGGTGGGTAATGGAAGTCGATGGTGTGGCTCTTATCGAGTCGCTCCTCAGCCAGGCGCTCACGTAGGGTTCCGGGCAGGTTCCCCGGAACAAAACGCCATATACCTCGCGAGGGTTCGAGGGCGGAACCGAGACGGGCGCAGGCGTTGGCCACAAACCGAGCAATCGCGTGCTCGTTGCCAATGAGATCGAGCTGGCGACGCCACTCAGGAAGCACATCCTCGGGCTTGATCCGACGTTGGGCGAAGACGGTGCGGTTGGCCTTGGCTTTCTCCATGGCGTCTTCCCAAGCCGTCGTGAGAGGCTTTAGCTCGGCCTCGATCTGGGCTTCCAGACCCAAGTCCAATTGCTGGGAATTCAGCTCAGCTTGGCGACCCCGCAGCAGGGTAGCCTTGATCAAGGCTTGGCTGATGCGCTGCTGGTCGGAAGGAAGCGGCACCATGACGCCGAGCTTCTCCCGAATGGTCTCGGCTTTACGGAGGATGACGTTGAGAACAAAGCCATCCACGGGATTGTCCTGCCCGTAAAGCATTGTGCAGTGGACGTCCTGGGACTTTTGGCCGAAGCGGTCGACGCGACCTTCGCGCTGCTCGTGACGAGTGGGATTCCACGCGAGGTCGTAATGAATCACCGCATTGAAACCGTGTTGGAGGTTGATACCCTCGGAGAGGCAATCGGTGGCCACTAGGATGGGATTATCCGCTTCCGCCAAGTGCCCTACCCGCTCCTCGCGTTCCTCGGAGGTAAATTCACCTGTCACCGCGTCGACGGTAGCATTCTTGAAATGCTTCCGAAGTTCATCGGCCACGTAGCCAGCGGTCGCGATGTAACGGCAGAAAACAACCGGTCGAGAGCCCTTCTCCATCAGCTCTTTCAAGTGACCGACAAGGGCTTTGAGTTTGGGATCGCCCCTTTGCCCAGAGAGTTGGCGAGCCCGCTCAATCAGCCCCTTGAGCGTTCCGTCCGTGTCGAGCGCCGCAGCCGGCTCCAGATCGTTAACGGACAGCTCAGAACTGTCTCCATCTTGCACCCGTTCTTCATCCGCCAGTGCCTCCATTTCCTCTTGTGTTCCTGACAAGCGGGTCGTGAGGGCGCGCTCGGCCGAAGCGGGCGAAGACGACACGCAACGAAGCAGAGCAAGCGTCGCATACCAGATCATGTGGCGACCCGAGGAGTCACTAGCTTCCGCCCTATTGGCCAGCTGCACACAATAATCCTGAACTGCATCGAAGAACTCACCCCACGCACCGGTCAACCGATAGGTGATTTCAGCAGTGAGACGACGTGGGAAAACACTCCCATCCTGCCATTCCTTGTCCTCGATATCCTTGCGCCGTCGCTGCACAAAGTAACGGGCAAGTTCTTCGCGTAAGGATCGGCGGGTTGTTTCATCGGCCTCGGCAAGTTCAGCAAAATCGGGACGAAGCAGAGAGAGAAGATTATGGAAAGCGGCATCGTCACCAGAGTGTGGCGTAGCCGTAAGTAAAATCAGGTGACGATCGGGTTGCTCCGTGAGCTGCTGAAGCAACTCGAAGCGCAATTGCTTGCCCTTGCCAGCCGCCGCACACGTGTGGGCCTCATCAACCACGATGCACTCTGGAGCAATGGATAGAAAATGAGCCCGGTGACGGTCGCTCTTGATGTAGTCGAGACTCACCACCACGACCGGGTGCTGCTCAAAGAGTGACACACCATGTGGTAGCGACTTTTCCAAGCGGGTGACGCTGGAGGCAGTAAGTGCAACAGCGTGAAAATGAAAATGGCGATTTAGCTCGGCTTGCCACTGCTCGACGAGATGAGGCGGGCACAGCACCGCGAATCGAGTAATCTCACCGCGATCATGGAGTTCGCGAACAATGAGACCGGCCTCAATCGTTTTGCCGATGCCCACGTCGTCAGCGATCAGCAACCTAACCGTAGGTTGCCGCAAAGCCATCAGCAGCGGCACCAGCTGATAAGCCCTGGGTTCGACTGCGATATTGGCGAAAGACCGGAAAGGACCAGCACCCGATCGCAGCTTGAGTTGAAGAGCATCACGAAGGAGGAGTGCGGCAGTATGGTTGCCACGTTTCGTTGGATCGGGTTCCGGAAAGGTGGCTGGCTCCGGAGCCTCAAACTCAAGTTCGGGGATCAGCGTTGTGATATCTTCATCCGATCCACCTAACGGGCGAAGGTGCAATAGATCGACATTCGACCCAGGCTGAACGACCCACTCGCGCCCACGGGCGCGCAGGAGGGTTCCTGGTGAAAACTCAGTGGCAGTCGCGAAACTCATGCGCGGGCCGAGGGGGAGCCAAATACGGCCGGGTGTTGAGCAAAAACCGTAGGCCATTCGTCCTGCGGTGTGGGGAAAACAATGACCTCGAATCCTCGATCTCTCGCATACGCTGAGATTTCATCCGCCGGTTGGTTCAGGAAAACGAGAGCGCGAGATGATTTATAAACGGCGTCGGCAACTGCACGACCATCGGCGATGGACTTCTCGGTTTCATCCGGCAACCGAAGACCCGCTTCGCGGAGGGCCGAAAGCCACGCCCCCAAGGGACCGACGGTTGACTTGGGAAGAGGAACCGTGCTGGGCATAACCACTCCATTGGCCAATTGAACCAACAGTTGCTGGATACTGGGATCACGTCGGTTGATTAGCTCGTGATCAGGCTGATTGTAGTAGGACAGGAGGCACTGGTAGCAGCCTGCTTCGCAGATTCGTTCGCCGGCTTCGGTCAATACCTCGCATTTCGGTAGATCGTCGCTCGACAGGACTCCGGTTTCTGGAAGGTCGAAATGCAGGACCGACAACGCCGTGCGAGCCACAATAGCCAATTGATCCCGATAGTCCGGCGACGCTATTCGACTGAGCACCCCTGCCCCACCTTCAGCAGCCTCGTAGAATAGGATGCTCCGTCGGTTTGACCGATCTGGTAAAGGCTCGACTACAAGTTCAGAGTCTTCGATCTGAAAGGTCTGTGTAATCCCACGTTTCAGCGCTGCTTGGAGGGTCGCCATCGCGGCTTCGCTGAGCACCTTTTCAGGTGAGAAAATGAGGATATTTCGATGGTCCTCAACATAGGGAACGACGAGCTGTGCTGGTTGATTGACTACGCCGGTGGCATCTGGGTTCTCCTCGACATTGTCGGTGTCCGGATCGTCCAGCTTGCTCCATTGACCCGTGATAGGGTTAATCGCAAAGCCCAGCTGTTTTTTGTTCTTCCGCCTACGCCAACCCTTGTTGATGCGCCAAATCCTAGCGGACGGTGAATAGGTGAGCTTAGCGATCGATTCCCCGCCCGTCTCAACTTCGGAATAGTTAACCTCCGGGACCCCATTGGGACCGGGCAAGAAGCGATAAGTGGTCTGGAGTTCGAAGCCCTGGCGCTGTCTTTCCTCCTCGTTGACGGAAATTCGCTCCTGCACCTTTGTCTCAACTGTCTCGATACGGAAGAGCCCTTTTACGAGCCCATCATCGGTCAATGCCTGCCCACAATGGTCACAGGTGCTTTCGGACGGCATCGGTTGTTCGTTATTGCCAAGGTGACCATGACCGCAACGGGTGCAAACCAGCGCATTCACCGTGGCTAGTTCAGAATTGGCTGAGATCGAATCGGAACTCTGGATATTGAGTTTCGTGCGATCGACGCGGAACATTTTCCCTTCGTGGTAAATGAGGCTGCGAGGCCCAAACTCCGCTAGAGCGAGGAAGCGCGGTCGACTAACCATACTACCACGATCATCTTTCCCGTTCGCCTTTCTTCCAGTGGCTGGAATCCAAGCCATCAATGGGAGTCGGGGGAAATTGTAGCCAGGAAGAAACCCTTGGCTCGCAAGATAGCGGAACGTGTAGAAATCGTTGTTCAACGAACTACCGTCGCTCTTGAGCAAAAGCGTGAGTTGGTTCTTCGCGTCCTGATAGCGACGGTTGGCATTCTCACGGTCACGAGCACTGGTCGCCGGGCTACGCACCACTTTGTCCGCGGCCTCCATTTGCTTCTGAACTCCATCGTAGAGCGTGCGCCACCGGCTAAATGCCTCATCAAATGTTTGGGCGCTCTTCCGAATGGTTTGTTCAACGAAATCGTCGGTAAACCACGAGGCGTTATGAGCGTTTAGCTCGTCTTTAACGTGAAAGAGAACCTCTCTCGCTTGCGCCAGGGCGCGAGCTGTTACCTCCGGCTTTTCAAGTCGGGATTGGATATCTTGCAGGAGAGGTTTGAGGGGCGAGTCCAAGTCCAGCATCGGCGCAATGCTGGTCGCTAACTGATACTCGACTGTCGCAAGCCACACCGCGTGGAGGTGGCTTTCAACTAGGTCGCGATTCGCAAGTTCCAGTGTCGGGGCTTTCACGACGCCATGGACCATGTCGCTCTGATGGTTGAAGAACCACTGGTCGTGCGGACTCATCGCTGCACAATAGGTCACAACTAACGCGGCTTGGCCCGACCGTCCCGCACGTCCGCTGCGTTGAGCGTAGTTTGCCGGAGTTGGCGGCATGTTCCGCAGATAGACGGTGTTGAGCGAAGATATATCGACGCCGAGTTCCATGGTCGGTGAGCAAAACAGGACGGGAAGTCGCGGCATTGGCCCTGTGTTACCTTCGACCGACTTCCAATCTGCGACATCTCGCTCACTGCGTCTGAACAACTGCTCAATCGACTTCCGTTTCTCCGCATCCACTTGGGCGGTATGCTCGTGGGCACGAAAATCGAACAACTGGTGTGACTTGCTCGTCAGGATCTCCGAAACGGTAAGATAGAGTTCTCGAAAAAAGCGGTTTTGAGAGCCTGTCACCGCGTCGGCATCGTCCCCCTTCATCACCCATTGGAGGGCCGACGATTTCAGCGTCCAGCCAACGAGCTTGTTGTTGTCGAGTCCGTGGCTTTGCACGTATCCGTGCGTCGCTGCCGCTTTGAGAAAGGCCTGACACATTTCGACCAACTCCTGGTTGCTAAACGGTGCGGTCGGTTTCCCGAACGATGACCGGTCCCAGAACTTCGCATACTTGATTAGTCGAACTAAACGCGAGTTGGTGCCGCCCCCGATCAAGTCCAACCGCTTCCGGCCTTTGCCTTTCCCGTCTGGTCTTTTGTCGAGGATGAGATAGCGTGTCGTATCCAGGCGCTCATCCCAACCAAACGCCCATCGTTCGGTTAGGTATTGTCCCACGGGATTCGCCATCCGTTCATGCTCAGCACCATCGAGGAAGCGTGTTTCAACACAGAGGTTCTTCACCATCTCATCGAACACCAGCTTGGCCAATTCATGGCGCTCGTCTGGAGTCAATCGCGCCAAAATATTGTTCGATTCAAACGACGCTTGATGGGCGCAAAATTCATCGAGGGAATCATAACCCAACTCGATTAGTTTGAGCTGGTGGAGATTCGGATTATTGAATCTCCAACCTTTGCGGAGATCCCGGATTAATCGGTAACCGATCACGTATCGGATGGCCTTTTGAGCGGTTTTTAGGCCTAGCCCGAGTATCGTCGGATCGCGCAAATACTCCGCCAGAACACCAGGGTCATTGTCGCCGAAACCGAGCGCTTCGAAAACCGCATCCGGAAGCTGCTCTTCGTCCAGAACCCCATCGTTGTTTCTCAGTGCGCCAAGTAACCCAGCCCGAATGATCAAAAGGTAAACGAAGTCGTTGAAATGTCCGGCCTGTAGTGCGGCATCCTGACGATTGTCCGAGAATCCAAGGAGCTTGCGGGGATCGTTTCCTCCAAAATCCTTCGGGAACTCCTGCGCGTATAACTGCCGCAGAACTGTCAAAGTAATGATCGTGGTGGCCGATGAACGCCCCTCACCCGACAGACCGGAAAGGCGATTGATATCCCGACCATACGCTTCGTGGACTTGGCTACAGTTTAGGCAGAAGCGGAATTTGCCTGGAATAAACCAGTAATCCTGCCCTTGGCCCAGACAGCCGTTGGCCCCCACCTTAACTGCAGTCACCTTACATGCGCGGTAGGTAGGCTTAAGCTTCGGCTCATCCTTACTGTAATCGAGCCAAGTGTCTGGATAGTCAGTGATCTCTCCCTTGAAGTTCTGTTCACCCCGACAGGCGGCAAGGAATCCAGATCGATCTTCACGGTCCTCTCCTCCCACGTCGTCAATCTCACGGGGGGTGTAGTTCGGGCTAGATTTGGTGTCCTCCCAAACCGGATGGTATTCTTGGCCACACTCACGACAGAAATGCGTTGGGAAAAGAAATATGGCCTCGTCTTGGCGGCTAGGCGCGAAGCGCTGTGCATCGAGTGTGACCAATCTCTTCCCCTCAGGCTCCAAGGTGCAGTGAACCTTACCGGGACCACTGATGAACTGGTGCAGTTTAAAGGCAAACGGTGCGCGCCCATCCGGTCCCTGCTCTGACTGTGCGGCCACCAGAAAACGCTCCAAGGCTTCGTGCGCCATTTCAGACTCGATACCTGCGTCGATCGCTAGTTCCGAAGCGGCATCGGTGAGCGATATCGGCTTCGCCCGCTCGGGGCTTCCTTCACTAGGGAAATGGATACCCAACTTGAGTTCGACCCAGACCGACACGGGATCATCTCTAAAGGCCTGAAACGTTGGCCAAGCGAACTCCTTCCGCGAAAGACTCGCTTTTAACAGCGGCTTTATCGCATCCAACCCCAGTTTTGGATTCGTCACCCGCTCCAGGGTTTCGCCAATCACGTTCTCCGGGGGGATGTTTTGTCCGAAAAGTTTCGAAGCTACCTCCGCAACAGTGCGTTTTCGATCTTGTTGCGATCCTGTGCTCGACATTGTCGCAGATGTGCCGATGCAAATCAGATTTTTGGAATGGAAGCGCTCCCTGAGCCGTCGCACCAACATCGCAACGTCTGCTCCTTGACGGCCGCGATAGGTATGAAGTTCGTCGAGCACCAAGTATTCGAGCCCGCGACAGTGATCCACAACGAGTCGATCGGTTTCCTCATACCGCGTCAGGATCAACTCCAACATCATGAAGTTGGTGAGCAGAATGTCTGGCGGATTGGCCGCGATCTCTTTCCTGATCTTGTCGTCTTCCTGACCAGTGTAGCGATCGACTCGAATTGATGAATCTGCTGGGGCGAGGTTTCCGAGGAATTTTCGAACCTCCTCCAACTGGCTATTTGCCAGCGCATTCATCGGGTAGATGATGATCGCTCTCGTTCGAGGAGTCGAATCGGCGTCCTTTGCTTTCAGAATCCGATCTATGATGGGGATGAAGAAAGAAAGAGACTTACCGGATCCAGTGCCGGTCGTGACTACGTAGCTCTGGCTCGACGAACCGGCGGCCTTGGAAAGCGCCTCCTGCTGATGTTGGAATAAACGCAGCGGTTGCTCGCCCGTGTCCGTCTTGAAGCGAAAAATCGTCTTACAGGTTGGATGGAGACTTCCTTCCTCCACCAGTTGATCAACGTTTCGCGCCCGCAGGTAGTTGGGGTTGATCTGAATGAGCGGCTCAGGCCAATACCGCTTCCGCTGATACTCAGCTTCGACGTGTTCACGGATATCCTCGGCTTGAATCCGCGTAAAACTACGCGAAAAGCTTTCATAGCTCCCGATCAACTCATCGCGAAATTTGAAGACACTATCCATGACGACGAGACGGTGGTGCACCATCCGGGGATAAGGTTTCTGGCAGTGAGGCGTGCTGCATCGGAACTGGAGTAGATGAATGTCGACGCTCGGCCAGAAATCGTCGAAAACGGCTGCGACACAACAGAGCGACAGCGGCGTTGTAAAGTCCTAGCTAGAAACAATCTACCCCTCCATGGGCTATGCCTGCCCATTACCGCCACTCCAAGAGACTTTGCCCAGATGACGGCCGATATCGAATTTGAAAAATGGCGCCAAGCTGGCCGTAAAAAAACCCAATGGGGATTGGCGTGGTATTTGGCACTTCAAGTCTGTCGTCGGTATTACAGATCCCATGGAATCAAGCCTGTGGTTATCCAGCGGGAGGGACTGGGTTACTATGGAATCGCGCTCGCCGAACTCAGCTGTTCCGACGCCGACCCACCACAAACTTTCGGGCGGTTCACCATCGCCGGAAACGTTGAAAACTGGATCAAGAACATTCCTGGCGGACACGACGTTGATCTGGAAACCCTGTGCGCTTCCGGGACATCAACCCCTGAGCTGATACAACTTGCTCTCAGGCATTTCGAACTCCCGCTCCGCCCCGAGAAATCACACGCCGGTTGCCGCCATCATCGGTGGTCAGACTCTTACGTTCTTCTTTTTGAGGTCATGACCATCCTAGCACTTCGCCGTAGTCACCAGGACATGACTATTTGGAACGGGGACTGGGACCAGGAATGGTGTCGGCAGCGCGATCCCCTCGCAGACATGCGTCAACACCCTGGTTACTTCGAGATCGACGCTCAATGGAGGACTCAGGGTGCCATCGCAATCAGTGGCGACGGGCGATTGCTCGATGGTAGTTCACGAAATCTTTGGGAAGAGTTCATGGAAGGAGCATCAGCGAGCAATCTGGCGAGCGCTATCGAGCAAATACTTGAAGTAGCATAGTCCGCCCTGATCGGATGCTATCTCCATTCGGAGCCGACTTCGAACGTTGCGACGACCTGCCGGCGGTTGCGAATTTCCACCGCCTCATAGCCATACTCGCCATCGAGGAGGATGAGGAAAGACATCGGGTGTTCGTAACCACATTCGGGGCACGGCAAGCCTGGGACATGAGCACATTGCGCGCAGTGCGGGCAAGACTCGCTGGGAAGACAACGGTTGTAAGCCAAAATGAATTCCCGGGCGCGCCATTTGGCGTGATCAAATGCTTCTGAAAGCCCGTTAAGATCGTAGGTCATTTCAGACTCTCCTATGCCGCAATTTCCAGTTGGCGCTGTATCGGAGCGAGTAGCCGGTCACTTCGGCGGAAAACGAAAATCCGAACGGTTCGGGTCTCAAAGTGACAGTAGGCCAATGACGCCCATGCGGACACTCCGAACTCTTGTTCAGCCAAACTCGTGTAACTCGCCAGTTGCACCAGATCACGAGAGCGAGGGTGCGTCTGTTCACCACGAAGGATGGTTTTGATCTCCACCACCCCGATCGCTTTCGGACCGCCATGCACGAGCAGATCGCATGCGCCTGTCAACGCAGTCCCCATCCAGCTGCCGGCCAGCGGGACATTCATCTGGATCTCCCCCACCCCTAGTTTTCGCAGCAAGGAGCGGGTTTTCGAGATCCACCCAAAATAGGCGGACTCGTGTGGTTCAAGCGACCGATCATCAGCCATGCGCTTGAGCAGCCCATGAAGATCTTGGCCCGCGGTCCGACAGTCCTTCGCAATGAGGCGAATATTTGCGTTCGGTTTAATCGAAGCGGTCAGTTCTTGATCAGCCGCGACACCCAGAAAAGCTTGGGCTGTGCGGTGACTGTTCAGTGAACGGGTAAAATCGGTAATATTCATTTGCGTCGCGGGAGGTTGATTTTGACAGTGTTGAAATTTCCAACATTGCCACCCCCGGTCAAGCAATTGTGATGAATTCTTCAACACCCCCAAAGAAGTCGCGTGGGACTAGTCCCCGTGTTGGCGCAGTGCTGCGCTCCTTGGACACCGCCACCTGGAATCAATCCCGCCTTGCGGCTGCTAGCGGCAACAACCGCGGAGTTCTGAACCAACTTTGGCAGGGTAATACCTCGTCAACACCCAAGCTCATTGGGCGTCTCATCGCCGTGTTACCTGAGGAGGATTCAATCAAACTGCTTACGGCCTACTTGGAAGATACACTCGAAGACGTTGCCGTGGAATCGATAGTTTCGTGCGGAAAGTGCGAGCTGCTTGGCCGTTCGATCAAGGTGGTCGTTCAGCGACCTCACGGATCAATGAAGTGAGCCATAAAAGCCTCGATCAGAGCATGGTGGTCGGGTGATTTTTGTTGGCGGAACATCGCTCAGCCTTTCGCCCCGCGATTGCTTCACCGGGGCCGATGATCACCCGGTCCACAGGAGCCCCGCAAATACAACAAGATCGCACGTTCTTTTCCAGGATAACCTCTGCCTCCGGAACTCCCGGGGAAATCATCTTGGGCTGTTTAGACGGGTCTTGGACAATCCCATCCTCATCGATCTCTACCTCCGGCGGGAGTTCTTGAGGAACGAGCGGCTGTTTCAGGAACTTTCGCACCTCCCACGGCACCTTGTCGCCCGGTTTACCGATCCATCCGTATCTTCCTCCCCCGAGATGCTGGAGCCCATAATGTTGGCGCTCCTTGTCCTGCATGTAGGAGCCGACATTGCTTGATGCGGCGGCGTAGAGCCATTTGGCGTGGGAATCTGGCGGGAATATCCAGTGGCCAGACGCTTCGTCTATTTGGATAGACCGGGCCCTTTGCTCGGCCCTGCGGAGCCGATTCCACTCATCCTCCTTGGCCTTGTCCTCTGCCCTTCTCTTCCGCGCCCACTCTTCGAATTTCGCCCGGAGTAGTTCGCTATCTGGATGGTGGAGGAATCCGCGGTAGCTGTAGCGGTTGGTCGAAAGCCACCGGGCCAGCTGCTTTTTGTTGGTTCCCACCCGATCGATCCTTGCCGATAGCTCTGGGTCACAGGTCTCCCACCAGCTGCGAGCGTAGGCGTTCAGGTTGATGGCGACGATTCGTTTGGTCGTTGAAGGAGGAATCTGAGGCCGATCATCCCATCGTTTTCGGTAGGAGAGCAGATGGATCTCAATGGATCCGTCGGCGCTCACCAGATCCGGAGCGGACCAGGACGAATCGTGGATGGACTTGTTCGAGCTAGTGAAGGTCTCATTGGGTCCTGTTTGCTCCGGTTCGATCACCCAATCTGTTTTTTCGAGAAACTTCTTCGTGTTGGGATTCTTGAGATCCAGGCCGAATTGATCGCACCAGTCGTGTCGAAGGTAGAGTCCAGGCATTTGCAGTTGAGATCCAGCTGCGCACATCAACTGAAGCGTCATGTGATACAGCGACGCCTCCAGCGAGTGCCGGCACTCCAGCATACTTTGGTGCGCGAAGTGATGGCGATTGGTGTCGCCCTGCCGAGCATTCAACGGGTTTCCGCAGTCGGGACAGACGCATCCGCACTTGTGCCCACGGGGGACCTCATCGACCGAATATGAAAGGCCGTTCGGACCGATGCCGAACGGGATGATAGAGCTTCGCGTTGGTGAATAATCGAACCACTCCACGCGACAGAATGGTTAGCTATTCAGGTGCGGTGCAATCCGATCGTCGTAGCGAGCATCCGGGGGTAACCCAATTCCGCCACAGTTTGGGCGGGTGACACTCGTGCTCAGTTTTCCTTCGGGAGGCGTCGTGCCCTCACGGCGACTGGCGGCGCCGTCGGTATAGCCGAGGCCTGTGAGGTCTTCGAGCTTCGATGAATACAGTGCGTCAGGCTGGGAGCCGGGCATAACCCGGGTGCCGGTGTCAGATGGCACATTGACTACCGCTGCAAATTGCAATGTCCTGACAGCCTCAGCGCTCAGTGCCGACTTTGTTACTGACCGCCCACTCGCGGCATGACCAAACCAGAAGACTCTCTTTGGAAAATTATTGGACGCTACGACGTCTATTTCGGATCCACCAACAACAAGGCTGCGTTCCTTATCGCATACAACACGTTCGCACTCGGCGCGGTGCTACTTCAACTCGGGGCGATCGATGCAATCATGCAATCAGCGGCGGGTCTGCATGCTCGAGTAGCGTTCTTGATCATCGTCGGCGCAACATGCCTTGCCTCCATCGCGTCGCTCGCATGCGTGCTTCTCGTTATTATTCCATATATCAAATCGCCCCGAAAACCGGGCTTATACCATTCCATCGTATTCTACGGAGACGTCGCCGAGCACGCTTCAGCAGAGGATTACAAGCAGCAGGTGGATACCTACGATCAGGCGAAGCTGTCCGAAGACCTATCGCGACAGGCTCACGTCCTTGCAAAAGGCCTGTCGAGTAAGTTCCGGCTTATGCGCGCATCAATCCGAATCACCGTCTTCATCCAGCTACCGCTGATCGCCGCGTTGATCGGGTTCGTCCTCTGGCATCGCCGTTAGTTATGCCAAAATGGAACCAATCTTACGTTGCGAAGCTAAAGGCCAATGTCTTGAGTTTCGCCACCCAAGGGGCTGAGCGGCTTGAGAATGTTTCCGGCGGTAGGGTCGCGCCAGCGCTAGACGATCTGACCATCGGCACCGGACGTGAAGTCAAAGCTGCTATTTCGTTTTTCGATATCCGCGGATTCACCAAAAGAACGAGCGTCAGCGACAGCGACGGATTGAAACGCACGTTGTTCATGCTGAACCTCGTCATACCCACGATGATGCAGATCGTGTATGATCATGGTGGTTACATCGAAAAAAACACGGGAGACGGGATCATGGCGGTGTTCGGTGTTGGGAAAGAATTCAACGAGTCCTCGAACTTCGCACTCGATGCCGCCGTGGTCTCGTTCTACGCGCTGAAGAATTGGGTAAATCCGATCCTGCAACACGCTGGGATTCCCGACGTCGAGGCGCGAATAGGGATCGATGCTGGGACTCTGCTTCTCTCTCGTATTGGTATGGCGTCGGGATCAGCCGCTCACCAACGCAATTTTCTCACGGCAATTGGACCTGCCGCAAACATAGCGTCAAAACTCCAGGGCAAGGCTGGCACTAACGAGATATGGGTGAGCGCACTTATTAAGTCCAACGCGCACGACTGGCGTCAGGCGTTCTTCAAACGAAAGGATGAAGGGGACACTGAGTGGACCTGGGTTCACAAAGGGACTAACAACCGATACACATACTGGCACTACAACGCAACCCGCAGCGCTCCAGATTGCTAGTTGCCCGGAGTATTAAGGTCCCGTGGTGGTTGGGTTTACAAAGAGCCGGGTCAAAGCATCCACAACCCCCTTGGTCGCTACTCATTCGCACATGAGATCCGAGCCTGGATTCTCCGTGAGAACCCGTTGACGTTCGCCCCCGACTCTAAAGCGGCGAGCGACAGCCACTGGCTCGGGTTTCTCGACACAGTGATCAACTGCCAGCCGCCAAGTAAACGCTGCGAATTGGTCCCTGACCACCTCGAACTCGCCCCCATCGTCGGTATAGCCGTAGCGACATGGTTCAGTTAAGGCAGGTGTTCCTTTCCGCCGGGTAACGCTAGGATACCTCCCCTTCGGTGAGTTTTCCCAGCCTCGAGGTCGGGGGTGTTGTCCGGAGCCGTTGTTGGTTCCCGGGCACCTATCCTATGACCTCAAACAAAACATATACTCACGCGTTCACCGAATCCGGTGCACTGCTTCTTCATCCCGCAGGCTCTCACCTGCTTTTCATCGTCGTCGACGAATGCAATACGCCGAATGGCCAGATCGTCGTTTCACGGCGAATTCACTCTGCAATTGTCGGCGCCCTCTTCGAGGTCGCCTATGAGGCGGATGCGACTTTCTCCATGGCGGAGCTTACCAGTGGTCCGGTTCTTGGAGCGACGATCTGGATTCGCTTCCCAAATGGTCTCCGAGCCGTGTTTGCAGAAGATTACGATCTGGAGCAACTCCGTCCTTGGATGTTTCAGCATTCGGTCGCGTTGCTCGTATCCGAAAACTGCCTTTGGCCATGTGGCCTGGATGCCGACTTCGTCGCCAAGTCCGTGGGCCGCTTGGGAACCACCTGCCGCGCACGGAGTAGTTGGCCCAACGGCTATCCTCCTGAGGCTACGGTTCTGGAAGTGGCGCATGATATCCTCGACCAAAATTCAACCAAAGGGGGTCGCTCATGAGCACGTCCCTACAATCCATTGAAGCCTGGTTGGCCGATGAGAAACACGGATTCACCGCTGTATCCCAGTCGGACTATGCTTCGTTCGTGGCACACCGCCTCGACTGGCATGCAAACAGGATCCTTGAACGATTGCTGAAGACGTTTCCCGGCGACTTTGCCGCGGCGGCATCCTTCTTCACGGCCCCGGAATGGCAGCAGATGGCTGACCTGAAGGTGGAAGGCATTACCCACCTCGCAAGTGGGTCATTTGCGGTGCCTCATTCACTTTGCACCCACTCGTATCAGGCTCCTGAGGACTACCAAGTTGTGATCAAAAAGTTCAACTCCCTACCCAAAACCCAAGCGTGCGCGGCATTCTGCATCCTTTCGGTCGTGGGACGATTTGTGTCTTCTAGTTATTGGTCGAATGATCAGCCTTGGTGGCAGCCGTCCTGGTTGTTGGACCAGCTTCCGATACTTCCAATGCGGGATGAGGTGCATCAACCGGTGTTCTCGTTTGAAGAGCCGTTTGTGGATGTTCCGCTTTGAGATGTGACAGCCATGCAGCCCGTCCGCCGTCGCGAGTAGGCTGCCTTGCTCAACTTTATCAGCGCCCAGCCTCAATGGCCTGTTCGGACTTGCCTCCTATCTAAACCATCTGGCCCGCGTAGTCTTCGTCTTGTAGCGTGGTTCTCCTTTTGGAGATTTGGCGAGCCGGGAATGCAACTTGTATTGTCTGGTTCGCGAGGGACGGTCGCGTCCTGAGCGAGCCTGACTACACCCAATACTAATCAAACGCCGTCAAGATTTAGTTCGTATTCCTCCAACAGAAACCCACCGCATGCTCGTCCCCAACCCGATTAGCAAACAAAATCCTGCTGCACCCCACCCAATATAAGATTGTCGGCCCTCATTCAGCAGTTTAGTTCAATCCGAGCCCCCCCAAGTTTCACGCATTCTCGAGCCCGGACAGAACCACACGGGAAGACCGATACAGCTAGTGCGGCCAACGCTGGGACTTAGTTTAACTCTTAGCAAAAAGATAGAATGAAATCTACAACCGTAAGCATCAAAGAAAGCGTCACCATACCACTCCACCTATCTGACACTGAAGTATTCATTTTGGAGTCTCTCGCAGTCGACGACGAGAAAGCAGACCGGTATGAAGGAAAAATTCTTGAGCAGATGCTTCGCATGTGCGGAAAGGCACCCGTATATTACTATTTCCGAACTAAATTGGAATTTATTGAACTTTTAAAAGAATTCCAAAAATCATCCTATCGATATCTACATCTATCCTGTCATGCATCCCCCACTGAAATCTACACGACTTACGAAACCATCCCGTTGTCCGAATTTTGCAGCATACTCGGGAGCCACTTGAAAAATAGAAGATTCTTCATGTCTGCATGCGAAATAGGAAACAATATAGCTTCCACCGCGATGTTTGGCACGAGCAAAGGAATGTATTCATTTGCTGCGCCCGCTGAGAAAATTAGATTTGATCATGCGGCCGCACTCTGGTCTGCGTTTTACGTGCGGACTGGAGATCTACACGTCGAGAAAAAGAAAAAAAGATCGAATGGAGATGTGACAAAAATAGTGTCTCTAAACATTCAAGCAATAAATGAAACACTTCAGAAGCTCTGTGATTTATTCGGCGTCAGTTTCTATTCGGCTTGGTATGATCCGAGAGCAGATCAACAAAAAGTAGTGGACATATCCATTGCACCATCAGTGCCATCTACCATCAAGAAGGCAACAGGCCCTATGAAAGACTGCTAACTAAAAAGAAAAGGCACCTCATTTTTAACATAGCCCTATGTGCAATCTTCTTTCTATCCATGCCCGACATTTGGAATAGACGGATTCCATTTAGAGGCGATGGTGCAGTCGGAATATGCGTGGACCATCGCGGCACTGCCCCACTCTGGATGGGCAGTGGGGCAAAGCTGATAAATCTGATCCCGCGCAATTCTCATCATCCCAAAATCTTCCGCATACGAACTCGGCAAACCATCCCTCCGAATACGCATACGCCAGTGCGAGACTTCCCCTCGTTGGGCCCAATTGCTGTGTGCTGGGTCTCGGTTGCTTCGGTGATGAGATGAGCTGTATCAGTGGGTTTTTTCTTTGGCAGAGAAACGAATGGTGAGGTTCCGCTATGACTCCCACGCCCCTTCCCCCTCCCTCGGTCTCGAGGAAGAGGAACCCTCCCGCTGTGCGTGTGCCTAGGTCGTGAGCGACCTTGCGTTGCACCGGCCATGCTCGCTCCGCCATTCCAATCCAGTGGTTGGTTTCGGTGGAGTTTGGGTTTTTAGGCAAAACCCAAACGCTTCTCCCGCTCCAGAATACCGTTGACAGGAATTGCCGGTGAAAAACCCAGTCAGAATTATCTGGGAGTGCACTCACCCTGCAATAAAGTTTCGCGGGGTTAAGTCGCTGATTACCAGCGAGTCACGCTGGCGGAGAGAGGGGGATTCGAACCCCCGGAAGGCTGTTACACCTTCAACGCTTTAGCAAAGCGCCGCTTTCGACCACTCAGCCATCTCTCCGTAGCGAGGGAGCGAAGGCAACGCCCCATCGCCGGAAGTGCAAGGCGAATTCTCGTCAATCTTGGCCTCGCCCCGGCCGACCGCTTCAGCTCTCGGGAGCTCCCGCCGCCTTGGGCGCTTCGTCCGTCGAGCCTTCATCGTCCGGTCCCCCCACCAGCACCGACAACTGCTCCTGCACCGCGATGAAAAACGCCGGATCCAGATCCCCGATCGGCACCTCGTAACGCGCCTTCGTGCCGCGCATTTCGTAAACGTCCTTGGTGCCGTCCTCGTTCCGCCCCTTCGGCCGGATCACGCGTTTGCGCTCAAGCATCAGCGCCAAAAACTGCACCAACCGGCCGTCCTCCGCCCCCAGTTCATTTCCCGGGTCGGCCATGGTCATGAACAGGTTTTCGGCCGTCAGTTTCAGCTCTCTTTCCGGGTTCTCTCCGGCCACCTTCGGCTTGAAGGGATGCACCCAGCGACACGCCACTCGGCCCTCCGGCGTAAACTCGTTCGCCACCGTTTCCTTCACGTCGTAGCGCTGCACCTCGCCATTCTCCGCCGACCGCACCAAATGACTCATCACGCGTTCGTCTTCGATAAACGCTTCACCGGTCACGGCACAGGCGGTGGCCATGGAGGGCAGATTTAAATCCATGGACCCTTGTCTAGAGCGCGACCTTGCCGAAGCTAGCAAAAACCCGCGCACTCTCCCGCCACGTTTTCCATCACTGTATGTCCGGACGCACCATCATCATCGGCGATATCCACGGCTGCCACGCAGAGTTCACTGCGCTGCTGAACCGTGTGCAGCCGCGGAGCGACGATCGCGTGGTCCTGCTCGGTGATCTGATCAACCGTGGCCCCGATTCGTGCCGCGTCCTCGACATCGCCCGCGAGGTGCAGGCGACCATCCTGCTCGGCAACCACGAGCTGCGCCTCTTGGAACACCGTCGCACCGGCGGCAAAACCAAGCTCAAGGAAACCGACGCCGCCACCCTCACCCAGCTCCGCCCGACCGACTGGGACCTGCTCGAATCGCTCCCCCTCACCCTTCACCTGCCGGAACTCAACGTGGTCTGCGTCCACGGCGGTTTCCTGCCGGGCCAACCCTGGCAAAGCCAACCCGCCGAGGTCGTCACCCGCATCCAGGTCATCGACCGTGCCGGCCTCCCGCACAAACGCGCCACCTGCCCCGACGGCGTGCTCTGGGCCGACCTCTGGAGCGGACCGCCCTTCGTGGTCTACGGCCACACCCCGCGCCCCGACATCTATAAACTCAAATGGTCCGCCGGCATTGATACCTCCTGTGTCGCCGGCGGCCACCTCACCGCCTACGTTCTCCCCGAACGACGTTTTGTGCAGGTGCAAGCCGCCCGCCGCTACTACGGTTGAGTTCCGCCACCACCGCGCTCCGCTGCCGTCGCGCCCATTTCCCTTTCCATGTCCGAAACCACCACCATTCCCGGAGCCCTGCTGCTCTGTCTCGATATGCAAGGCCCCTTCGTCGGCGCCGTCGAAGGCCCCGCAGAGGTCACTCGTCGCTGCGCCCTCGCACTGCGCGCGGCCCGCGGCGTCGGCATCGCCACCGTCTTGACCGAGCAGGCCCCCGAAAAACTGGGCCCCACCATTCCCGAGATTGCCAGCGCCGCCGGCGACGCGCCCGTGTTGACGAAGTCCACCTTCTCCGCTCTCGCCACGCCAGCCGTGGCCGAGCTCATCGAAGAACTCGAGATCGAGCATCTGCTCATCTGCGGCATCGAGACGTCGATCTGCGTGTATCAAACCGCCCTCGAAGCCCTCAACCGCGACCTCGCCGTCACCGTGCTCAGCGACGCCGTGAGCGCCCGTCGCCCCGCCGATGCCGCCACCGCGCTCACCGCGCTGCGCGGCCACGGCGTGCACGTGCTGCCCCTCGAATCCGTCTTCTACGCGCTGCTGCACGACACCTCCCATCCCTTCTTCAAGTCCTTCACTCAACTGGTGAAATCCCATGCCTGACGACAACGCCCTCCCCACCGTTTCCGATCTCAAGACCTTCGGCCCGGGCCAGCCTTTCACGGCCGTCCTGCTTATCCGCAAGGCCACCATCAAGACCGCGTCCAACGGCAATCCGTTTATCTCGGTCGAGTTTGGCGACCGCTCCGGCAGCTTCACCGCCAATCTCTGGAGTGACCACCCGCAATACGACGTCGTTGCCTCCGGGGCCGAGGGCAACGCCTTCCAGCTCGAGGGCCGCACCGACTTCTACCAAGGCCGTTTCTCCCCCAAACTCGGCGCCCTCCAACAGCTCGACGAGGCCGCCCTCGAGGCGTCCGGCGCGCTCGCCGCCCTCGTCGAAGTGCCCCCCGAAGATCCGGTGGAGATGTGGCGCGAGTTCGAGTCCTTCATCGACTTCATCAAACACGACGAACTGCGCCTCACCGTGCGCGGCGTGTTCGAGGATATCGGCGATGCCTTCCGCACCTCGCCCGCGGCCACCTCGATGCACCACGCCTACCGCCATGGGTTGCTGGAGCACACCCTGCACATGGCCCGCGCCTGCAAAGCGCTGCTACCGCTCTACCGCGAGG
This sequence comes from Actomonas aquatica, assembly GCF_019679435.2. Taxonomy (NCBI): domain Bacteria; kingdom Pseudomonadati; phylum Verrucomicrobiota; class Opitutia; order Opitutales; family Opitutaceae; genus Actomonas; species Actomonas aquatica. Next base: position 362,579 of record NZ_CP139781.1, on the reverse strand, counting down.
TCGATGCCGACCTCGCCATGGCCGGCATCCTCGTGCACGACACCGGCAAGGTCACCGAATACGAGGGGGCCCTCGGCGCCAAACGCTCCCGCAAAGGCATCCTGCAAGGCCACGTCGTGCTCGGTTACGCCTACGTGCGCAAAGCCGGCCTCAAAGCCAAACTCGACGCCGATCGCCTGGAGCGCCTCGAACACATCGTGCTCAGTCACCAGGGTGAACCCGCCTGGGGCGCCGCCGTTTACGCCGCCACGCCCGAAGCCGTCTTCGTGTCGATGATCGACAACCTCGACGCCCGCATGGGCATGGTGCAACGCGCCCTGCGTACGACTCCGCCGACCGAAAAATTCAGCGAGCGACTCATGGGCCTCAACGGCGCCTTGCTCACCGAGCCGCTGCCACCGGCCGAATAATCGGCCGCTCCCGCGCAGCGCCGCACCAGCCTCACCGTTCGCCGTCGGCGTCCGGCTCCCACCGCAACGTCATCATGGTGCAGCCTGTCTGCGCCTCCCAGCGGTGGTGCACGCCAGCGCCCCACGCCACAAAGTCGCCCGCCCGCTTCAGCACGACCGCAGACACGTCCTGCGTGAACGCCGCATCACTCGCAAACTCGATCCGAAACCGGCTCTCCGCACTCACCAATACCGACAGCGTGCGCCCGCTGCTCACCGGCTTGTTGATGCCTTGCGGATCGCCCGCTTGATGGGTTTTCCATTTGAGGCACAAGCCCCGCACCGCCGTATCCGCCGGAACATGACGCAGGCTGCCCGGCGTATCAGTCCACGGCGAGAAACCGACGGCCCAACCGGTGCCGCTCGTCGGCACTTCACCCAGATTTCCGGTTTCGATTTCCAGCGTCATCGCGATCAACTCAGCGACTGCACCAGTCCCATCAGCGGCAAAAACAGCGCCAACACGATCGTGCCCACCACCACCGCCATCATCACGATCATTGCCGGTTCCAGAATCGAAGTGAGTGCCACCACCGCATTGTCGACTTCCTCCTCATAGGTGTCAGCCACGCGTTCCAGCATGTCGGGGAGCTGTCCGGTCTCTTCGCCTACTTCGATCATGCTCGGCACCATCCCCGGAAACACCCCGGTTTCCTCCAACGGGCGCGCCACCCCTTCGCCCGCCTTGACCCGCAGGCGCACCGCGTCCACCGCCTCCGCGATGTGCACGTTGCCCGCCGTGTCCCGCGTAATTTGCAGCGCGTCGAGAATCTGCACGCCCGAGCCCAACAAAGTGCCCAGGGTGCGGGTAAATCGCGCCACTGCCGACTTCAGCGACAGCTCGCCCAGCACCGGCAGGCTGAGCGCCAGCCGGTCCACCAGACGTTCGCCCCGCGTCGTGCGTTTGCCCCACCAAACGCCCACTCCCAGCACGATCAGTCCCAGCACCAACCACAATACGTTGTGCTGCACCCACTCGCTCAGCGAGAGCACAGCCTGCGTCAGCACCGGCAGCGCCCGGCCTTTCTGCATGCTCGTGAACATCTCCTCAAAGCGCGGCACCACAAACAGCACCAACGCCCCCACCACCAAAACGGTCACGCCCATGATGATGAGCGGATACGTCATCGCGGCCTTGATCTTGCCGCGCACGCGCTGGGCCTTTTCCAAAAACTCCGCCAGTCGCAGCAACACCACATCGAGCGCGCCACTGGCTTCGCCCGCGCGCACCATGTTGAGATAAAGCCGATTGAAGAGTTTCGGGTGCCGCGCCAATCCGTCCGACAAGGTCCCGCCGCCCCGGATTGTCTCCGCCACCTCGCTCACCGCTGTCCGCAGCGGTCCCGGGCGCTGCTGGCGTTCCAGCACCTCGATCGCGCGCAACAGCGGCATGCCCGCCTTAAGCATCGTCGCCAACTGACGCGTAAACAACGTGCGTGCCTTCGCTCCGCTGGCTCCACGCGGTTTGCGCAGTCCTTTTGACAGCTTCGCCCCGGCTCCTCGCGACGCCCCCGCTTCCGCGCTTTCCGTCGCGGCTGTGGCCGCGGCTGCGATCACGTCGGTCGGAAACAGCCCCTGAGACTTCAGGTCGGCCGACGCCGCCGCTACACTCGCTGCCACGCAGGATCCACGGCGTTCTTTGCCGGTGTTGGCATCAATGGCGATGTAAGTGTAGCTCGGCATGGTCGGAGAAGGGTCAGGTATACTGTAGCACTTCTGCTGCCGAAGTTTCGCCTTCCAGCAACGCCGCCCAGCCGGCCTCGCGCAAAGGCACCATCCCCTCCGTCAAGGCGCGTCGGCGCAGGTCGTAGCCCGCCGCCGCGCCGGCGATTTCGCCGCGCATCGTTTCGCTGATCGGCAACCACTCAAACAACCCGCGTCGACCGCGATAGCCGCTGCCGCCACACGCGTCGCATCCACAGGGTCGATACAACGGCCGCCCTGCTCGCAGTTCCGTCGGCATCTCCAACTGCGCCAATTCGCTCGCACTCGGTTCGTAGGCCTCGCGGCAACTCGGGCAGAGTCGCCGCACCAATCGCTGCGCCAACACCGCCCCGAGGGTCGAGCTGATTAGATACGGCTCGACGCCCATGTCGATAAGCCGCGTCACCGCTCCGGGCGCGTCGTTGGTGTGCAACGTCGCCAGCACCAAGTGGCCCGTGAGCGAGGCCTGAATCGCAATGCGCGCCGTTTCCACATCACGGATTTCGCCCACCATGATCACGTCGGGGTCCTGGCGCAGAAAACTCCGCAGCACGCGCTCAAAACTCAGCCCGATGCCCGCGTTCACCGGCACCTGCATCACGCCCTCGATTTCATACTCCACCGGATCCTCCGCCGTGAGTAGCTTGCGCTCCGGATCGTTGAGTTCGCGCAACGCGCTGTAGAGCGTCGTCGTTTTGCCCGAACCAGTCGGACCGGTGACCACCAGAATGCCGTTGGGTCGTTTGATGATGTCGCGCACGCCGCTCTCGATGTGCGCCGGCAATCCGATCTCGCCCAGCTCCAGGCGCACCGCACCCTGATCGAGCACGCGCAACACCACCGACTCACCAAACTGCGTGGGCAGAGTCGAGACGCGCAGGTCCACCGGTCGCCCCTTCAGCGTGATCTTGATGCGACCGTCCTGCGGCACCCGACGCTCGGCGATGTTGAGGTTGGCCAGCACCTTCAGCCGCGACGCGATCGGCAGCGCGAGGTGTTTGGGCGGCGGAGCCATTTCGAACAACGCTCCATCCACCCGATACCGAATCTTATAGTCGTGTTCGAACGGCTCGAAATGCACGTCGGACGCACCGTCTTTGATCGCCTGGGCCAGCACCAAATTCACAAAACGAATGAGCGGTGCCTGCCCGGCCATCTCCTCCAATTCCACCGCACTGAACGACGTCGCGTCGTTCGCGCCCTCGAGCCCCGCCACATCGGCCAACATGTCCTCCAGCGTCGCCTCGTCCTCGCCGTAGTGCTGCTTGATCAACGCCTCCACTTTATCCGGCTCGGCGACAAGGACCTCCACCTCACGGCCCAATGCAAACGTGAGCTCCTCGACCACCCGGGCGTTGAAGGGATCCATCGCCAGCACTTCGACCGCGTGGGCATCGGCACGCACCGGCGCGACCCCATAGGTGCGCGCCTGATCGCCGCTCAACAAACTCGCGGCTTCGCCCGGGAGCTGCACGGGCAACTCCGCTGCGAGTCGCAGGTGGAGGTGACCCGCCACCGCTTCGAGCACCTGCATGAGCGTCACCGCGCCCTGCGCGATCAGTAGCTCGACGAGCGTGCGCCCAGTCGACTCCTGCTCCGCCCGGGCGGCTTCCACCTGTTCGTCATCGACGAGTCCTTGCTCACGCAGAGCCGTTTCCACCGAAGCTTGGTGCGCCGGAAACATGAGAGAGAAGAGATCGCGACCAGTGCTGCGGCGAGGCGTGAAATGAGCTCAGACCTCGCTCAACTGCATGCCCATATCGAGCAGCTTTTTGCGCATCTGTTCCGGATCCTGCGCCTTCTCCACCGCCATGTCCGGCGTGATGAGTTCGCGGTTCACCATGCTCATGAGGTGCGTATCCATAGTGATCATACCGAGCGCCGCGCCCGTTTGGATGTCGGACGGAATCCGGAAGGTCTTGTTGTCGCGAATGAGCGAGGCGATGGAGGTCGTCGTGACCATGATCTCATAGCCGGCCACGCGGCCGCCCCCGATCTTCTTGCACAGCACCTGGGACACCACCGCCACGATCGACGAGGCGAGCTGCGTGCGGATCATATCCTTCATGTTGGCCGGGAAGGCATCGACGATACGGTCGATCGTCTTGGCCGCACTGTTGGTGTGCAGTGTGCCGAACACCAAGTGGCCCGTTTCCGCCGCGCTGATCGCCGCTTCGATGGTTTCGAGGTCGCGCATTTCACCCACCAGAATCACATCGGGATCCTGACGCAGCGCGCGCCGGATCGCCTCCGCAAATGACGGCACGTCCTGACCGATCTCGCGCTGAGTTACGATGCAGCGCTTGTGGTCATGGTAATACTCGATCGGGTCCTCGATCGTGATGATGTGACCTTCGCGGTGCTCGTTGATGTAATTGATCATCGAGGCCAGCGTGGTGGACTTGCCCGATCCGGTCGGACCGGTCACGAGGATGAGCCCGCGCGGACGATAGAGCAGCTCGCGAATTTTGTCCGGCAGGCCGATGTCCCGCAGACCAAACATGTGATTGGGAATCTGACGCAGCACCAAGCCGTAGCTCCCCTTGGCCTTGAGCACCGAAACGCGGAATCGCGCCTTGTCCAGGAACGCGAAACCGAAATCCGCCCCACCCTCCAGCTTGGCCGTTTGCTGATGCGCGTCGGGCGTGATCGAGAGCATCAATTGCTCGGTGTCGGCCGGTGTCAGATTCGGCCCTTCGATCGGCACCATGCTGCCGCTCAGTCGCAGTGTCGGGGGTTGGCCCACTTGGCAATGAAGGTCGGAGGCGTTCTGCTCGACGACGAGTTCGAGCAGGTCGTTCATTTCGTAGCTCATGATAGCGGCAGGGAGTCGGAGTCGGGAATTTAGGCAGAGTCCTCGGACACCGTGGCGGCGAGGATTTCGTCAAGGGTGGTCAAGCCCAGCTGCACTTTGCGCAAACCATCCATCCGGAGACTGCGCATGCCAGCCGCGAGCGCGGCGGAGCGGAGCGTGGGCAAATCAACATGGTCGTGGATCATGCGTTCGATCGTCTCGTTGACGACGAAGAATTCAAAAATGGCCAGGCGGCCGCGGTAGCCGGTTTGATTGCAGTCGGCGCAGCCCTTTCCGCGGCGGCATTGTGGGGTGCCCATCGCGTCCAAGCCAGCGTCGGCAAACAACGCCCGCGCCATTTCGCTTGGAGCCTCCACTTCGGCACAACCCTCGCAGACCCGCCGCACCAACCGCTGCGCCACCACCGCTCGCAATGCACTCGCGATCAGGAACGGTTTGACGCCCAGATCGATCAGACGCGTCACCGCTCCCGGTGCGTCGTTGGTGTGCAGCGTCGAGAACACGAGGTGGCCCGTCAGCGAGGCATTGATGGCGATCTCCGCCGTTTCCCGATCACGCACCTCACCCACCATCACCACATTCGGCGCTTGGCGCAGCATGGCGCGCAACGCCGCCGCAAAACTCAGGCCCACCTCGCTGCGCACCGGCACTTGGTTTACGCCGCTCAACTGATACTCCACCGGATCCTCCACCGTGATGATTTTGCGGTCGGGTCGATTGATCGCATGCAGGCAACTGTAGAGCGTGGTCGTTTTACCCGAGCCCGTCGGTCCTGTCACCAGCACCATGCCGTCACTCTGGCCGACAAACCGCCGCAGCTGCGCCTCGTCCTCCGACAACAAACCCAACTCCGCCAAATCCGGGTTAAGCCCTTCCGTGTCCAACAGCCGCATCACGATGCTTTCGCCGTGCGCCGTCGGCACCGAAGACACGCGCAAATCGATCGTGCGCCCATCCACCCGATGTTGGATGCGTCCGTCCTGGGGCAGCCGCTTCTCCGCGATCGACATGCCCGCCATGATCTTCGCTCGCGAGATCAGCGGAAGCTGCAGCCGCTTGGGCAGTCCCTCCACCTCAAGGAGCCGACCGTCGATGCGATAGCGCACCCGAAAGCGGCGTTCCAACGGTTCCAGATGCACATCCGAGGCACGCCGTCGCGAAGCGTCGCTGATAATCCCACGCAACCGCCGGATAATGGGCGCATCCTCAGCCCCGCTTTCCGTCCCCGCAAGCTCGCCGTCTGCCCCATCTCCACCGGCCACCATCTCGACCGAGATCTCCGGTTCCTCGGCGCTCCCGTAAAACCGATCCAACGCCGCCCGCAATTCACCGCGCGCCACCAACACCGGCTCGACCAGCCTACCGGTGAGCGCGGCGAGGTCGTCGATCGCATCCACGTCCAACGGATCGGCCATGCCGAGCACCAGCGTATCGTCGCGCAACTCGATCGGCAGCGCATCGTAGCGCCGGGCCTGCTCGCCCTCGAGCAGTCCCAAAACCTCCCCCGCAACCGCGCGTCCCGTCAGCGAGACACGGGGCAGGGCGAACTCCGCCACCATCCACTCGCAACATTCCTCGTCGGTGAGCAACTCGAGCGAAACAGCCACCTCCGCCGCGGAGGGGGCTCGTTCCTGCTCCGCCGCGAGTTCCTGCTGGCGCGTGGTGATCCGCGCCAACTCTTCTTCGGTGAGTCGCCCCGCGCGCCGGGCCATATCGAGAACGATGTCGGTGCCGGCGTGCATGGCGTGAGATCGATCCAGTGAGTCGTCGCTCTAGCGATTCAGACTCATCAGGAACTCTGCGTTGGTCTTCGTCTTTCGCAGGCGCGTGATGAACATCTCCATCGCCTCAACCGGCGGGATGCCCTGCATTGCGCGACGCAGACCGTAAACGCGCGTCATTTCCTCGGGATGATAGATGAGCTCCTCCTTACGCGTGCCGGAGCGATCGATGTTGATCGCCGGGAAGATGCGCTTGTCAGACAGACCCCGATCGAGATGCAGCTCCATATTACCGGTGCCCTTGAACTCCTCGAAGATGACCTCGTCCATGCGACTGTTGGTATCGATGAGCGCGGTGCCGAGAATGGTGAGCGAACCGCCGCCTTCGATATTGCGGGCCGAGCCGAAGAAACGCTTGGGCTTCTGCAGCGCGGTCGCCTCGATACCGCCCGACATGATCTTGCCGCTGTTGCCGGCGAGCGCGTTGTAGGCGCGCGCCAGACGGGTAATGGAGTCGAGCAGGATCACCACGTGCTGGCCGAGCTCGACCAGACGGCGGGCCTTCTCGATCACCATTTCCGCGGCATGCACGTGATTGGTCGGCGCCTCGTCGAAGGTGGAGGAAACCACCTCGCCCTTGGTGTGCCGCTTAAAGTCGGTCACTTCCTCCGGGCGCTCGTCGATCAGCAGCATGATGAGCTTGGTATCGGGGTGGTTGTTCGAAATCGAGTTGGCCATGTTCTGCATCAACACCGTCTTACCGGTGCGAGGCGGGGCCACGATGAGGCCACGCTGACCAAAGCCAGTCGGCGTGAGCAGGTCGACCGCACGCATGGAAATGTCCTTATGCACGCCGGTCGCCTCCATCATGATGCGCTTGAGCGGATAATACGGCTCCAGCTCCTCAAACGGGGTGACCGCCGCAATAGTGTCGGGTTCGCGCCCCATGACCGATTCAATGCCGATCACAACCGGGCAACGTTCACCAGCGGCCGGCGGACGCACGATCACCTCGACCTCATGGCCGCGCTTGAGACCGTAACGCTTCACCAGCGAAGCCGGCACGTAGCTGTTCTCCGGATACATGCGGTAGGAAACGTGCGGGTGCACCACAAAACCGTAGCCGTCGTCGGTCATGTCCAACCAACCGTGGTCCCACATCGGCAGCTCTTTTTCCGCCGCCGTTTTGAAGATGGCCTCCAACCAAAGGCGACGGCTGGGCACGCCATCGATCGATGCTCCAATGGCCTGACCACGAGCGCCGAGCTCGGAAATGCCCAGCGGGTAAAGGGACTCGATATTGATCGGGGTCTTGCTTGAATCGCGCACCGCCTGGGCGGCGGCATCGAGCGCGGCGAGATCGTTGAAAGCATCACGGTCCGGCAGGTCGCCCAGCTTCACCTCTTCCATGCCCGGAGGCAGCGGCTGTGCCGGCGGACGATCCTTGGGGTCGCCCTTCTTCCACTTGTTCTTCTTGCCGCGCTTACCCTTGCGGTCACCGCGGTCGCCGCCGCGATCTCCACGGTCGCCACGATCTCCACGGTCGCCACGGTCGCCGCGGTCTCCACGGTCTCCACGGTCACGGTCTTTACGGTTGTTGCGCCAGCGTCCCTCGCCGTCGCCACTTTGTTCGTTTCCGTCATTGCCACCGGAGGATCGCTCATCGCTGGCACCGTCATTGGTCGGTCCACGACGGGATTCCGCATTTTGCTCGCGGCTTTCGGGAGTCGGTTTGGCGTCGGAACGAGCGGTATCGCCGGCGGATTCGATCTTCGGGGCCGAGGCAGAACTTTCACTTTTGACAGTGGGCGACGTCTCGCTGGCGCTGGAGGTCGGAGCCGGGGCCGGCTTCTCGACCGGCGCGGCCGGAGCTGGCGTGGGCGCCGGGGCTTCGCTGGTCACCGGAGCAGCCGGAGCCTCCACGTCCTTCTTCCTGGTGCGCGTGCGGGCCGAGCGTTCAGCGCGGGTCGGCTGGGCCGGTTTCTCCGCCGCGGCACTTGGCTCGACCGGAGCCGAAGTATCGCCCAAGGCCAATTCCGGCGTATCCGAATCCGCGGCCTTCTTACGCGGCCGCTTCACAGTCGCTTTCTTGGTCGTCGTGCGGGCACGCTTCACCGTTTTTTTCTTGGCCGGAACATCGGCGGAGGCGTCGTCGCCTGCAGGGATTGCGGAATCTTCCATGGGTGTGGGAAAGAGATTGGGAAAGTGGAAGGGAAAGGCGGCAGTCGAAACTCGCCGCGAGCCTCAGGGGTTCACCTGCCGGGAGCCGAGCTCCTCGTGCAAAGCGTCAACCTGCTCCCGAAGAAACGGGAGGGTGCCGTCGTTCCACAGCACCAGATCGGCTAAGACGGTTTTACGCGCCAGTGGCAATTGCTTCGAAATTCGTTGCTCGGCAAGCGCATGGGGAACTCCGCGCTGGGTCAACCGAGCGAGCTGAACGTCCGCACTTGAGGCCACGCAAACGATGAAATCAAACCAATTTTCCAACCCTTTCTCAAAGAGCAGCGGCACCTCGATGACCCAACTTTGGTCCGGGGCGGCCTCCATCCGCTCCCGCCAACGGGCATACAACCGAGGGTGAACCCAGGACTCCAGTGCTTCGAGCTCCTCCGCATCGGCAAAAACCCGCTGCGCGATCGCCGCTCTATCCAGGAGCCCCTCCGCGGTCAAAACCTCAGCTCCCCAACGCTGCCGGGCCAAGTCCACCACCTCGGGATCAGTCAAAATCTCGTCCCGCACCACTTGGTCGGAGTCAATCAAGGGATAGCCCAACTCAGCCAAAAGTTTGGTCACGGTGGATTTGCCGCATCCCATTCCGCCTGTTACGCCGATGGTCATGTGGAGGGCTCGGCGGGGCCGCCGATAATTGGGCTTGCTCGGTATTCTCGCAATTTGTTTACAAACGTAAGTCCCGCTACAGGAAAATTTAAAGCCCTAGATACCTCCATGTTTCCCGATGTCGACACCCGAGACGCCAATGCGGTTCATACCGCAATCCGCGGCCTCCTGATCGACACCTTCCCGGAATCCGACGCCGCTCTTTTCGACGCCACCTTTGCCATGGTGCGGGACATGTTCGAGGGCCGATTCCCCGGTCTGCGCGAGATCGATGTGCGGTATCACGATTTTCAGCACACCCTGCAGGCCTCACTGTGCATGGCGGAGTTACTTCACGGCTACGTTTCCCACGGAGCCAAACCGGACCTCTCGGAGCGTGACTTCCAACTCGGTCTCGCCGCGGTCCTCCTCCACGACGCCGGTTACCTCCAAACCGCTGCCGACGGCGAGGGCTCGGGCGCCCGCTTCACCTACGCTCATGTGCTGCGAAGCTGTGCCGCCGCCGCGTCCCACCTGCCCCGTTTTGGTGTGCGTTATCAAGAGCTCACGATCGTCATGGGCGCCATCCGCTGCACTGGTCCGGACGCCAAGATCGCCCAACTCTACTTCAATCGACCGCAGGACCGCATACTTGGGGCCGGTGTCGCCACGGCCGACTATTTGAGCCAAATGGCGGCCTCCGATTACCCCGAGGAACTCGAAATCCTCTACGGCGAGTTCGAGCAATCCGACGATTACTTGGGCGTGCCGACCGAATCCCGGCTTTTTAAGTCCGCTGCCGACCTCATTGCGAAGACCCCCGGCTTCTGGTCCCACGTGGTGCGACCGAAGCTCGATAACGAATTCGGGGCGATTTACCAACACTTGGCCCGCCCGTTCCCCGACGGGCCCAACGCTTACCTCGACGCCATCGAGCGCAACATCGCTATCATCGCCGAACTGCCCCAAAGCAGCCAACCGGCCTGATTCCTGCACGCGCCCACGGCAGACTCTCCCCCCGTCCGCATTAGATCCCCGCCGGAGCTGGCCTCTCCGAGCGCCAGCTTTCGCATGCTCGCCACCATCCACTCCGCCGCCCTGCGCGGCATCGACGCCGAACTGGTTCACGTCGAAGTCAACCACGGCGAAACCGGCCCGCCCGAAACCGTGTTGGTCGGCCTGCCCGATGCAGCCGTCAAAGAATCCCGCGACCGCGTGGGTTCCGCCCTCGCCAACAGTGGTTTCGAAAAGCCGCGCACTCGCGTGACCATTAACCTCGCCCCGGGTCACTTGCGCAAAGAAGGCCCCTGCTACGACCTGCCGATCGCCCTCGGTCTGCTCGCCGCCACCTCGGTGCTGTCGGGGGAACGTTTGCAGGACTACCTCATCGCCGGCGAGCTTAGCCTCTCCGGTGCGACCCGGCCCATCCGCGGCGCCCTCGCCATCGCCCGTCTCGCCAAAAAACTGGGCAAACGCGGCCTGCTCCTGCCCGCCGGTTCCGCCGCCGAGGCCGCCCTCGTGGAGGGCCTCGAAGTGCACGTCGTCGAGTCGCTCGACCAAGCGTTTCGCTTCCTCGCCGGCATGATCGAGCTGCCACCCGCCGCGCCGCTGCCCGTCGCTTCCGCCACCTCTGCCGGCATGCCCGACTTCGCCGACGTCAAAGGCCAGGCCGCCGTGCGCCGGGCCATCGAGGTCGCCGTCGCCGGCGGCCACAATATCTTGATGATCGGACCGCCCGGCTCGGGCAAATCCATGATCGCCAAGCGCGTGCCGTCGATCATGCCGCCGCCCGCGTTGGATGAGGCCTTGGAAATCCTCAGCATCCAATCCGTCGCCAACCCGGCCGGCGGCGAAGCCGAGGTGCAGCACTTCGGCCTGCGCCCCGTGCGTTGCCCCCATCACACCATTTCCGATGTGGGACTCCTTGGCGGCGGCACCATCCCCGGACCCGGCGAAGTATCTCTCGCCCATCACGGGGTGCTCTTTCTCGACGAGTTGCCCGAGTTCAAACGCAGCGCGTTGGAAGTTCTCCGCCAACCGCTCGAAGACGGCCGCGTCACCATCTCGCGCAGCGCCGGCAAAATCACCCTGCCCTGCGCCTTCATGCTCGTGAGCGCAATGAATCCGTGCCCCTGCGGCTACCTCGGCGACAACGAGCACACCTGCCGCTGCACGCCCGCGCAGATCCAGCGCTACCGGGCCCGCGTGAGCGGCCCCCTGCTCGACCGCATCGACCTCCACGTCGAGGCTCCCGCGGTATCTGTGCGCGACCTGCGTTCCGCCGCGCCGGGCGAACCCTCTGCCGCCATGCGCGCACGCATCACCGCCGCCCGCGATCGCCAACTCCAGCGCTTCAGTTCCACCAGAGTCTCCTGCAACGCCCGCATGACTCAGGCGCAACTCCGTCGCTTCGCTGTCATCGATCGCGAGATGGGCGACTTGCTCGAACGCGCCATGACCCAGCTCTCGCTGTCCGCTCGCGCCTACGACCGCATCCTCAAAGTCGCCCGCACCATCGCCGATCTCGCCGGTGCTGAACATATCGCGTCGCCCCACTTGCTCGAGGCCATCCAATACCGCAGCTTGGACCGGTCGTCGGTCAGTTAGCCCGCACCGATCCGGTGTGACCTCGCGCCACCGCTGGCCTCGCCACTCCCCCCCCCAACACCCCACCCATGCGCACTCGACTCCTGCTCTGCCTGCTCGCCTGCACCTCCCTCGCCCTGGCCCAAAACGCCGCCTGGCACTCCCTCTTCGACGGTGAGTCTCTCTCCGGCTGGCAAGCCAACGAAAGCCCGGGCTCCTGGTCCGTGCAGGACGGTGCCATCGTCGCCCACGGTCCGCGTTCGCACCTGTTCTACGTCGGTGAAGTAAACGGTCATTCCTTCAAGAACTTCGAGTTCTCCGCCGAGGTGCTGACCACACTGGGCTCCAACTCCGGCATCTACATTCACACCAAGTTGGCGCCCGATCCCTGGCCCACCACCGGCTACGAATGCCAGGTGGTTAACTCCACCCGCCCTCCAGCCAAACCCGGCGATTACGTGGAGCGCAAAATGACCGGCTCCATTTACGCCGTGCGCAACACCTGGCGCACGCCCGCCCGCGACAACGAGTGGTTCGAATACCGCATCAAGGTGATGGGCCGCACCATCCAGACCTTCATCAACGGCGAACTCATCTGCCAATACACCGAAGGCGGCCAACACTGGCGCGCCCCCGATAAAAAACTCCGCCGCCTCTCCGCCGGCACCTTCGCCCTGCAAGGGCACGATCCCGACAGCGTCGTGCATTACCGCAACCTCCGCGTCCGCATCCTGCCCGACAACGCTGCCTCTCTCGAAACCCCGCTACAGGATCTCGAGCTCGACGAACTCATCGCCCAACTCTCCGACCGCAACTACCCGCTCATCGACTTCGGCATCACCGCCAAATCGGTGGCCCAGGAGACTGCGCAACTCGAGGCCGCCCGCCGTCTCGGCGTCACCCTGTCCTATTCAATCGGCGATGCCGCCAAACTCGATCAACTCGCCTCGCGCGGCACGCTGGCCCTGTTCAACGATCGCACTGCACCGCCCACCGTGGCCCAGTTGAAAGCCGCTAAAGCCGCCGGCATGCGCATCGCCTTCAGCTCTGGCGGCACCACTCGACTCGCGCCGGAGCGCCTCAAAGCCCGCCTCCAGGCCATCCTCGACGCCGACCTCAGCTGGAACGACCTCTGGGCCCCGTAAGCCGGTAGGGTCTGACCGCCGGGCCGACCGCCCCAGGCCGAGAGGCAACGCCAAGCGGCCGACACGGCTGCTGCTACACCACCGAAACGCTTTCCTGTAGCCACGGCCGTGTGTCGGCCGTGCCACGTCGGATAGCCCCCTTCGCCCGTTTCGACCTCGCAGCTCCGCTGCGCCCCTTCTCGGTCCCGCGCAACCCGGGACTCCGTCGAACCACGTGGTTCAAACCCACCTCCTCGACGCTCAGTTCGCGCCCTTTGAATACCAAAAACCCCCGGTCATATAACCGAGGGTTTAAAAATGGTGGTGAGAGGTGGATTCGAACCACCGTAGAGCGGAGCTCAGCAGATTTACAGTCTGCCCTCGTTGGCCACTTGAGTATCTCACCGTGAGGGAACGGCGTAGTTCACGGGCGACGGACCAAAGTTCAAGGGTTTTTTCATGAACTTTGCTCAATCTTCTTTTCCACCTCCGTAGACGCCTCGGGCGAGGCCTCCTCATCGCCATCCGACTGCACTTCCGGCGCCGCTTCGACCGGCTGCGTGGGCTCAGGCAGCGGCTCCAATCCCAACATTTCCCGCGCCGGCCCAATTACCCGGTCCCACTGCAGGGCCGGTCCCGGATCGATCTTGTTGCGCTGAATGTGGTAGTGCCCAAGCACCCCGCTAAATTCCGACCACGCGTCCGGACTCAGGGTCGTCGTGATCAGCCGCCCGTATTCATCCCGCGGGTAATCACAGGCGATGCGCGGGAAGACCGTCGAAAGTGCCGCCGTCAACTTGGCCAGCGCAGCGTATTGCGCCTCCGCCAGGTCGTATTGGTGAAAAACTTCCCCGTGAATCGGCCCCGCCACCATTTCGTTGCGCGCCGGCGCGAGGTCCGCCGCTTCATCCCGCAGTCCAGACGGCTGGGCATAGCCCGGAATGCGCATCTGCACCACCCCCGATTCGGCATCCGTCTGATACCAGCCCTGTAGGGCGTCGGCCTGCGGGTCGGCATAAGCGCCGACGTTGGCGATCTCGATGCCGATGGAGCGGCTGTTCGCCACCGTCGCGTGCCAAGCCCGCTCCTTCAAATCGAGCGTCTGGTAGATAGTGCCATCCACATCCAACATGAAGTGGATGCTCAAACCCCGGTCGTCGTGCAGCCGCGCAAAACACCGCCGACTCGTTCCCGCTGCGTCATAATGCAGCACAAATTGATCGACCACCTTCTGCAGCAGCTCCAAGGGCCAGCCGCCGCCGCGCACTTGTTCGATTTCCTGCGGCGTCAGCACCGCCGCCCTCACGCCATAGCGGTTCGGCGTCGACAGTCCCTTGCTGGCCGCCCGACTCGTGTCCCAATCGGCCTCGGCCCAAGGCGCAAAACGGCGCTCCACCCGATAGCCATCGTAGCCGCCCGGATCCGTCCACAGCACCACCGGCGTGCCGATGTGAAACAGCTGCCCCGCCACCATGATTTCGTCGCCTCGGCGCGCGAGACGCTCAGCTACGATCGGCGCCTTGGGTTCCGGCGATTCTGCCGGTTCCGCGGGTGCTGCCACCATCACCGTCGCCTCATCCGCCGCCACTTCGACCTCAGGCGCGATCGGTGCCTCGGTCACGGTGATCGCTGCCCGCGCCGCTGCGGGCCCCGGAACGGACTCCGGCACCACGTCGCCCTCGCTCTCCGCTGTCGGGGCAACCGTCGACGGACTTTCGACGGGACTCGCGCAACCGCCGAGGGCCAGCGCCAGCGCCGCCCCCAACGTGAGCGCCGTCAGACCAAGTCGTCCCGACCACCTGCCGCGAGTGTCGTCCATCGGCTCGACGATCACTCGGCACTCGGCGGGTTCGCAAGGAAATGGCCCATCCGCGACACCACCTTGTCTTTGCCCAGCACCCGGAATATCTGCGTGAGGCCCGGACCGGCATTGGTGCCCGTGACGGCCAAACGCGCCACCGCTTGATAATCGCCAAACCCGAAGCCCTTGGTTTCCGCGAAGGTTTTGATCGCTTCCTCCACGCCGGTCTCGTCGTTCAGATCGAGATCACCCGCGATGAGTTCACGCAACTCGGCCAGCCGCTCCAGCGGCTCGCCCTTCTTGAACACCTTCTTGATGGCCTTGTCGTTCCACGGGAACTCCTCGGTGAAGAAGTAGACGGTGTAGTCCGGCAACTCATCGATCGCCTTTACCTTCGGCTGACTGATCGCGATCACTTCGGCAAAGTAGGCCTCATCCGCCGCCTGCATCACCGCCGCGTGAGTCTCGCTGCGACTGAAATACGACTGCGCCAGCGAGAGGTAATCCGCCGGGGGCATCTCCAGCAGATACTGCATGTTCATGTGCGCCATCTTGCGCTCGTCAAAGCGGGCATTGCTTTGATTCACGCCCGGGAAGTCGAAGCGCTCGATGATCTCCGCAATCGGCATCTTCTCGCTGTCGTCCTTGGGGTTCCACCCCAGCAGACAGAGGAAATTAACCACCGCCTCCGGCAAGTATCCGCGATTCTGATACTCCTCGATCAGCGCGCCCTTGTCGCGCTTGGACATCTTACCCGGGCCATCCTGCTTCAGGATGAGCGGGATGTGGGCAAAGGTCGGCAGCGGCGCCCCGAACGCTTTGAAGAGTTCGGTGTGCTTGCTGGTGTTGGAAAGGTGGTCCTCGCCGCGAATGACGTGGGTCACGCCCATCGAAATGTCGTCGACCACGTTCACGAAGTGAAACACCGGATTGCCGTCGGAACGGATGATCACGAAGTCCTTCTCCTCGGTGCGCTCCACCCGTCCGCGGATGGCGTCCTCGATCACCTGCGGCTCACCGGAAATCTTAAACCAGGTCGCACCGTCCTGCTCGTAAACCCGCCCGGCCGCGCGGAGCTTCTCCAAATACTCCGTATAAATATGCGCACGCTCGCTCTGGCGATACGGGCCGCAATCGCCGCCCGCGTGAGGTCCTTCGTCCCAGTTGAGCCCGAGCCAGCGCATGCTGTCGTAGATCACGTTGAGAAACGCCTCACTGTTGCGCTCTTTGTCGGTGTCCTCCACTCGCAGAATGAAGGTGCCGCCGGTGTGGCGGGCATACAGCCAGTTGAACAGCGCCGTGCGGGCGCTGCCGATGTGGAAGAACCCCGTGGGACTGGGAGCAAAACGAACGCGGACTTGGGACATGGTGATGGAGAGAAAAACGCGACTTGAGGCAGACGAGACCCGCCAACAAGAACGTCCGGGTGAGCGCTGTCAAAACCTGCCCATTCGAACCCGCCGACTTCCAGGCTCGTTTTCGCGCCAGTGCCCTCGCCCAGGGTTTTCGCGAGGAACCGTGGACCACCATCGACGGCGTCCCCCTCGCCGCCTTCACCAAACGCCCGTCCGCGGCCGTCCGGCGCAGTGTCCCTGCTCTGCCCCGCATCTACGTGTCCACCGGCGTGCACGGCGACGAACCCGCCCCGCCGCTCGCCCTGTTGCAACTGCTTGACGAAGGCATCTTCGACGACTCCGCCATTTGGTTCCTCGTGCCCATGGTTAACCCGACGGGCTTTCGCCTCAGCACCCGCGAGAACCACGACGGCATCGACCTCAACCGCGATTACCTCCGCCCGGTCTCACCCGAGGTTCAGGCCCACGTGCATTGGCTGCAGTCCCAGCCGCGCTTCGATCTCGCCCTCTGCCTCCACGAGGATTGGGAGTCCAAGGGGTTCTACCTCTACGAGCTGAACACCCGTGACACGCCGGGCATCGCCCGCGCCCTCCGCGACGCCGGCCAGACCGTGTTACCCATCGATCCCGACGAAATGATAGACGGCCGTCCCATCGACGAACCCGGCATCATCCGCCCGGAAGCCGATCCCGCCCTGCGCGAAACCTGGCCAGAGGCGATCTACCTCCGTCACCACCACACGCCGCTGTGCTACACCACCGAAACACCGTCGTCGGTGGCGCTCGATCAACGCATCGCCACCATCAACGCGATGGTGCGCACCGCCCTCCGCCTCACAACGCAGAGCGGTGCCACGTGAAACGGGGAACGCTTACTTCAAACGCTTGAGCGTGTTCTGCCGCACTTTGCGCAGGGCCAACAAACGTGCCTGCGCCTCCGCCATCTGTGCCCAACCGAGCTCGCGATACAGCGCGATGCGTTCTTCCAGCAGCTCCCGGTCAAAGGGTTTGTCTTCGATGCGCGCATTGAGCGCTTGCAGATAGAGCCCTTTGAGACCGGCCTGCTGCAGCAACTTGGTCTGGAGGTCCTTGGTCCGGTCGCTCGGCTTCTTTTCCCAGCGTCCGATCTCGGTCCATTGTGCCCAAGCGGCGTCGGTGTCACCATCGGCCCGCGCCAGATCTGCTCGCACGAGCGCGATCAAGGCCAGCGCATCGCGCATCTTATCCATTTCGGCTTCCTGCGCCGCGATTTTGTCACGCGCCTCCAGATCGCCCGGCGCCGCCACCGGCTTGGCGCCGAAGAACTGACTCACTGCCGCCGGATCGACCAAGGCTTCGGCCTCCGCCAACCAGCCGTCAACGGTCTCACGCGTCGGCACGGGACGCGGCTCGGCGGCGACCGTCTCTTCGCTCGCCGCGTCAGCATCCTCTTCTATTTCATCCTTGGCCTCGGGTGCCTTGCCCCAGATGTCGCTGGCCCAACCAGCGGCGATGGCGCCGTCGATGGCCTGCTCGATCAGCGGGAACGGGTCTTCCGGCCGCGACTCGCGCAGATCCGCCAAGGCTTCGCGGCGGCGTTCCTGCGTCTCGGCTTCAGTGGCGAAGCGGTGTTCCCGCACGAACGCGAGTTGGCTTTCGGCCAAGCTCTCATCGAGCTTCTCCACCTCCGATTTCAGATCCTTGGCCGGTTTGGCCTTCGGGTCCTGATCGGTCACCTTGGCCGGCGACTCACCGGCAAAGTAACGCAGCGGCAACTCCACGATCTCGTGGTCGTCCGCATCCTCGAAGCCCACCGTGCCCACAAAATAGTCCGGCGCCGGATCCACCTTGGCGAGATCGTCGATCACCGTGTCCTGCAGGAACAGGTAACGCTCCCGACCCGCTGCGAGCGGCACGGTGCTGGAGGTGCGACCGGCAAAACGCGCATTCAGGTCGCGGGCAACTTTGAGCGACTTGGGCGAGTCGAGCGGACGGCCCATGCGCAGCGGGAAGACTTTCACCGATGCCAAGGCGGCGTCATCAAAAGCTGAATACTCGATCACGACGGTCGTCTTGCCCTTGGGGAACTCGATGACCTCTTCATCGTTCGGGAATCCTTCGTAGAGGAACTCGCCCGATTCGTGAATCGCCAGCAAGCGACCACCCGCGATCCCGTCCGACGCGTCGTAATCCTGCGGATCGAGGAAGGCGGCTTTGGTCGCCTCCTTGAACGACAATTCATAGTTCACCCGCGTGATCGGATCCTGAATCGGACCGGGGTGAACCGGCGTGCCCGGCAACTCACCGCGCGCGCCGTCGTAAACGGTTTGAGTTTTGACCGGCAGATACACGTCGACGGCGTGCTCCAGCTTGGCGCTCACGCCGACCGTGCCGTCGCTGCCCGGGTTGAGCAGCAGCGGTCGCCAACCTTGGTTGGGTTCGATCGCGACCGAATCCGTCGGCGCGCCAACGCCCACCCATTTTAGCTCGACCTCCAGCGTGCTGTTGCCCGCGGAGTAAAAGTATTGGTTGTAGGCCAACTCGACCACGTGACCGGCCGCCACCGGGATGTTCATCGAAAAGCTCTCGCCAGCCTTCAGCCAAGCCACGTCCTCGTCCTTGTAGTAATACTGCCCCGACTGCGCAGCCAAGGTAAGCGCTTGAATAAAGAAACGACGCTCCACCGGGTCCTCCGCCGTGTGTTTGGCGGTAAGCTGAAGCCGCTCGATTCCCGCGGGCACTTCATAAAAGCGCCGCGCCGTCTCCGCCGGTGACAGCGGCACCGTCGTCTTCAGTTCGTTGTGCGTGAACAGGCCCGCTCTCGCCGGACGCACGATCGTGATCGGAATCGAAAACACCGGACCAAGCTCCGGCGCGTCCGCCACAAAGGCGTCCACCCGACTCGTCAGCACACCGCCGTTTTCCAAGGTCGTCGCATCCGCCGGCGGAATATCGAGAAAGAGCGAAATGCGCCGCGCACCGTTGGCCAAGTGCACGTAGTCGGGCGCCTTCACCCACGCATCGCTCGGCTGGAGCACGAGATCCGCTTCGAATGCATATCGCTGATCGCTGGTAACGTCGTCGCCCCACGCCGGAGTGATCGATACCGCCACGCGACGACGCGGTTCGTTGATCCGTTCCCGCAGGTAAAGACCGCGCCCTTCGTCAGTGAAGGTGCCGCCGTCGACTTCGAGATCATAAAAGGCCCCAAAGGCAGCCTGGCCCTGCAGCGCCTGCAGTTTCGCCCAACCACCCGGCGCGTGAATCATGCCAAGGCCGCGCGTGAGCACGTCCTCTGTTTCAATCGGAGCGGCGCCCAACATGAGCGCCCGACGCAGCAGCACCGGCGGAGCCGGCACGTTGTTCTGTTTGGCTGCACTCAGGACCAGCGCAGCGACGCCCGATGCACTCGGCGCGGCCATCGAGGTGCCGTTGATCATTTCCGCGCCGCGCAGCGACTCGGCCGAGTAAGACGCCCACGCCGCGCCCGGCGCCATGACGTCGGGCCCCACGTCACCGTCCTTGGTCGGACCGCGGCTGGTGAACTGCAGCGCCGCATCCGGGCTCGGGTCCACTGCGTTGTAGAGCACCCGGGCCATCTCGCTCGACGCGTAGGCCCCGATGCCTAAAACCCGGCTGGCTTCGCCGCCCGCCGAACCGGCGGTGCTCAGACCC
Source organism: Actomonas aquatica (assembly GCF_019679435.2). Classification (NCBI taxonomy): domain Bacteria; kingdom Pseudomonadati; phylum Verrucomicrobiota; class Opitutia; order Opitutales; family Opitutaceae; genus Actomonas; species Actomonas aquatica. The sequence goes on along the minus strand of NZ_CP139781.1, from coordinate 342,553 downwards.
GGACCTTCGTTGCCGGCCGACATCACCGCCAACACGCCGTAACGCTCCACCAGCCGTTTGTAGAGCGTGCCGTTGGAATCGTTGCCGTCCTGAAAAATACTGGAGCCACCCCAGCTGGCGTTCATCACGTCGACGCCATACTTCACCGCCGCCGCCATCGCGCGACGTTCACTCATGCCGTAGGAGGAACCGCCCGTGCGGATATCGCCGATCTTGACCGACAGAATGCGCGCGCCCGGGGCAATGCCGTTGCGGGCCGGGTTCTCCGGATAATGCGCGGAGGCAATCGAAGCCACGTGCGTCCCGTGGGTGCCACTCACGGTCACGATGGAAAGAACGTTGCCCTCCTCATAAACCTGCACGCCAAAGGTCGCGTGGGTGTAGTCGTCAAAGGTGCCATATTCCCCCGCCACGCCAAACGGTCGCAGCACGGTCTCGTCGGCCAGGTCGCCGTCGCTGTCGGTATCGACCACCGCCCGCCAATCGGAGCCATCGTGCCAAAGCACACAGTCGTAGATCGGCCCGGGGCCGGACTTGAGCAGAGTATCCTCCCCCTGCTCGAGCAGTTCGGCGAGAGCCACCAAATTTGCTTCCTCGCGGGTGCGATCCGCCGCCGCCTTGGCCTTCGCCTTCGTCAACGCCTCGTCTTCCTCGCGTTCGCGCGCCGCGCGCACACGGCTGAGCTCTGCCTCCCAGTCCTGCGTAAGCTGCCGCTGAAGACGACCCATTGCCGCCCCCCGGAACAACTCGCTCGCTGGCTTGAGGCCCACGCGGAAGTCGCCGGAAGGATTGGTCACGCCATCCGGCAGCGTCAGCGCGCGACCGCTCAGTCCCGCGAGGGTGCCGTCTTCGGCCGGTTTCACGACAGAGGATGTATCCACATCCCCACTACCCGTGCCATCGATGATATCCAGCACCTTGCGTTCGCCGGTCGAAGTCACCGTCAGACCCGCGGCCGCCGGATCCACGCCGGTGTCGAACACCGCGATCACCACCCCGCGACCATCGAAGGTCGGGTTTTCGGCGATAAACGCATCCGCCCCTACCTCCCTTTTGGGGATCAGTTCTTCCTGCAGGGCCGGTAGGTCCACCGTCGCCGTGTTGTTTTGGGCCGCCGCAAAAGTCGCAGTCATCAGACCAAGCCCCAGTCGCATCACCCCGAAGGTCGTTAGCAGTCGCATTCGCAGAAAAAGCCGAGCCCTCCGGCGCGGTGCAAGCCCGCAGCCACCTTTGTGCCGCCTCGCGGCCTCGCCGAGGGTCACGCCTTGGGCCGGTATTTCTCCAACACTCGGTGACTCGCCCAAGTCGACCACGTCAGCGGCAGCCGTGCCGAAAGCCAGCACTGCACCTTGTTGAGCCAGCCGGTGACAACGTGTGCCTTGCCCCGCCGCAAGGCACGCATCGCCTCCTCGACCACCTGATCCGCCGTCTGGGTGAAGGCGTCGCCCATGCTGCCACGACTCATTCCGGCTTCATCGTGAAAGGCCGACTGCGTGGAGCCCGGACACACCGCCATGACCTCAACGCCGACCGGTGCGAGTTCGGCTCGTAGCGCATGACTCCAGTGCAAAACAAAGGCTTTGGTCGCGCCGTAAGTCGCCATCAACGGGGTCGGTTGAAACGCCACCACCGACGCCACATTCATGATCGCCCCACCTCGCTCGCGCAGCAGCGGCAACAACGCCGCCGTCACCGCCATAACGGCCCCAACATTGAGCTCCACCATGGCCTGATAACGCTCCGAATCGGCTGAGGAAAAGGCCCCGTAGTGGCCAAATCCGGCGTTGTTAATCAACAAGATAGGCCCACTCGGCGCTTTCTGTGCCAACACTTCCAATAAGCGCTCAAGACCGTCCGATCGGGACCGATTATCACTAAGATCAACTTCGACGTGACACAGCTTAAGCTGAGCTGAATTTACGTCCGGTTTCCGCCGCGAAAGATTGCAAATGAGCACCTCTGGATCCACCTTGGCGATGTGCGATACAAAAGATTTTCCGATGCCGGAAGATCCGCCGGTCAAAACGACCGCTGCGTATGGGAGGTGTTGTTTTTCGACCACAGGCATGGCGTTGGAGGGCGTCCTTTTCTCGGTCCCAAACACAAAGGAAAATAAACCATGAGCAATGACAACCGTGCCAATGAACTGATCGTATCAGGCATCCACCTCGACCTCACCCCGTCACTCAAGACGTTCGTCCAGGAAAAAGCCGACCGATTGTTCCGCCACGAAGAACGCATCATCAGATTCCGCGTAGAAATCGAATTCGATCCTCAACAAAAACCGTCCCACCGATTCACCGCCAAGGGTCACATCGAAATTAATGGCCCCGACATGAATGCCTCCGTCATGACCGACGAAGCGCACAAAGCAGTATCCCTCCTCACCGACAAACTCGACCGGATGCTCCGTCGCCGATCCCGCTTCATCAAAGTAAAGCGCCATCGCGACTCCCTGCCCCAACTTTCTGAAGGTATGGTGCCCAATCCCGTATAGCGGATTAGCACCGTCCACCCAACCACTCACAAAAAGCCCGTCCAATGACCGAGGGACGGGCTTTTTCGTGCCCGCTTCCCTGGAAGAGCCCTACGCCGGTCGCGTCACTCCCTGTGTAAGGCTCGCCACACACCAGCGACGAGCTCGCGGCTGACTTCCGCGTCCGAGTGTAGCAGCGGCCGTCTCGGCCGCTTCCCCCTGCCTCTGGAATCACCTCCCGTCCGCCGCAAAAAAAAACGCGCGATCGTCGAAGATCGCGCGTTTTCCAAAATGGCGCACCCGTAGGGAGTCGAACCCCAAACCTTCTGATCCGTAGTCAGACGCTCTATCCAATTGAGCTACGGGTGCGTGGAGGAAGGGAGAAAAAGAAAGCTTTGGACGGACAGGGCAAGAGATAATTCGCATAAATTTTCGCCAGTCATTTTCGCCTGCTCTGACGCCTTCCAACTCTCCTCCGATCCAATCGCCGAGGACCCTTGTAACGCCTTTGCGCTGGCCTGTTTGCCTACGACGGTCTCTGCTCCGCCCCATGCCGGATACGTCCGACTCCCCCGCGCCACGCCTCCTCTCCAACCGCCAACGCAAGCTTGTTGGCTTCGCCCTCGGGTTCCTCGCCTTCGTTGCGATCATCGGCCTGCTGGTCCTGTGCTTCGTCGTGATGGCTCGAACCATCGGCTTTTTCTCCCAAGTTCTTTGGCCCATCGCCGCCGCTGGCATCATGGCGCTCGTCCTGCGCCCCGTCGTCGACTGGCTGGAATTCCGCCTCAAGCGCCCTCGCACCACTTCGGTCGTCATCCTTTACGCCGTAGTCGCGCTCGCGTTCTCCGGCGTGCTCCTCGTGGTCATCCCTCTGCTCGTGGAGCAGATCCTCGATTTCATCGCCTTCGCACCGGTCTTTTGGCAACGCGCCCTCGCCTACGTGCAGGCCAACTATCCCGATTGGGTCGCCATCGCCGAAAAGCAGATGACCAACCCCACCATCAAGGCCTTGGTGGATTCCGCCCTCGGCGAAGCCCAGCACCTGCTCAGCCAGGCCCTGCCCTCCATCAAGGCCGCCGGCTCGGGCGCGCTCAACGTCTTCGGATTCGTGACCAACCTCGCGATCATCCCGATCTATCTCTTCTTCTTCCTGCTCTCCCGCCGCGACCCGACCCGCAGCCTCGGCGATCAACTCACCTTCCTCGAAAAACCCGTCCGCGAAGACGTCGTGTTTCTCGTCCGCGAGTTCATCGGTATCGTCGTCTCGTTCTTCCGTGGCCAGCTGATGATTGGCCTACTCATGGGTCTGATGCTCTTCATCGGCTTCTGGGCCGTGGGCCTCAAGTTCGCCCTCGTCCTCGGCCTCACCCTCGGCGTGCTCAACATCGTGCCCTACCTGGGCACCATCATCGGCCTGAGCATCGCCTTGCCACTCGCCTTCTTCCAACCGGAAGGCGGCTGGGTCCTCCTGAGCAAGGTCGTCGTGGTGTTCATCATCGTCCAAAACATCGAGGGTTGGTTCCTCACCCCCAAGATCATGGGCGACCGCACCGGCCTCCATCCGGTCATGATCATCTTTGCCATCTTCTTCTGGGGCACCGCCCTCAACGGCATCCTCGGCATGGTGCTCGCCATCCCGCTCACCGCCTTCTTCGTCACCGCTTGGCGCCTCGCCAAACACAAGTATTTCGAGGCCGAATCCTAACCTGAGCCGACCGCTGTTCCGCCTCGCCAACATGGCTCGTCCTCTCCCGCCTCCGCCCGAATGCGCCAATTGTGGCGCCGACATCCCCCCGCAGGCCAAGTCCTGCCCGGAATGTGGTGCCGATGAACGCACCGGCTGGCGCGAGACGGATATCTACGACGGCATCGATCTACCACCCGAAGCTTGGGACGAAGAACCGTCCGCACCCCTGCGCGACACCCGCCGCGATGTCGGCGGCCTGCCGTGGTATTGGTGGGCCACCGGACTCTTCCTGCTGGTCGCCATCGCGATGGCCTTCCTCGGCTTGCGCTGACCCAGCCACCCGCGCACGTTTCGCGCCGTGTCTTGGGATGTGTCTTGGCGCTACGGCAGCATCTGTCTGCCCCAAATCGGCTGGTGGCTCGATGCCCACCGCCCGGTGAGTCGCGCCTTCGTCTCGCACGCCCATTTCGACCACCTCGCCCTGCACCAGGAAATCATCTGCTCCGAGGGCACCGCCCGCCTCATGCGTGACCGCCTGCCGGCCAAACGCATCGAGCGCATCCTGCCCTTCGGTCACACCGAACCACTCACGCCCGGGTGCACCATCACGCTCCATCCCGCCGGCCACATCTTCGGTTCTGCCCAATGCCTGCTGGAGCACGAGCAACACGGCCGCCTGCTCTACACCGGCGACTTCAAACTCCGCCAAGGCGCCTCAGCCGAAACCTGCTCCACGCCACGCGCCGACGTGGTCATCATGGAAACCACTTTCGGCCGCCCCCACTACACCTTCCCGCCCACCGCCAAGGTCCTTGCCGACATCGTCGCCTTCTGCCGCGGCGTCCTTGAAGACGGCGATGTCCCGCTCCTTTTCGGCTACAGTTTGGGCAAAAGCCAGGAGGTGCTCGGTCAACTCGCCGCCGCCAACCTTCCGCTCATGCTGCACCCGCAGGTCGTGCGCATGACGGCGGTGTATGAAGAACTTGGTTACACCTTCCCGCCCTACGAGCCACTCGATCCGGCCGCCGCCGCCGGCCATGTGATCATCGCCCCGCCGCAAGCCGCCAACGCTCGCATGATTCGCCAGATCAAACGTCGCCGCACCGCCATGCTCAGTGGCTGGGCCGTCGATCCCGGCGCCGTTTACCGCTACCAGTGCGACGCCGCATTTCCCCTCTCCGATCACGCTGACTACCCGGATCTGCTCGCCTTCGTCGAGCGCGTGCAACCTCGCCAGGTGTGGACCACCCACGGTTTCGCCGCCGACTTCGCCCGTGATCTGCGCGCACGCGGCATCGAAGCTTGGGCCCTCGGCACCGACAACCAACTCGAAATCTCCCTCGGCATCAGCGAACCCGCCTCCACCGCAGTCTCCACCGTCGCCGAGCCCGCCCCCAGTGAGGCGCCGCCCGACGCGTTTCAACATCTCGCCGACACCGCCGAAGCCATCAAAGCCGCCCCCGGCAAACTGCGCAAAACGGAGCTACTCGTCACCTACCTGCGCTCGCTCCCGCTCGCCGAGGCCGCTCGCGCCGCGCTCTACCTCACCGGCCGCCCGTTCGCGCAAAACTCCGACCAACGCCTGCAAACTGGCTGGGCGGCCATGCAACGCGCCGTGCTCGCCGTCACCGGCCACAACCGCGGCGAATGGCGCACCGCCTATCGCCGCTTCGCCGACAGCGGCGACACCGCCGAGGCTCTGCTCGCCGGCTGCCCCCACCTCACACCTACCACGCCTCCACCATCGCTTGCCCAAATCGCCGAACGTCTGGCGGCCATCGCCGCCGCCCGCGGACCCCAAGCCAAGATCGAGCTGCTCGAGAGTGCCCTGCGTTCCCTCACGCCCCGCGAAGCCAAATACCTGCTCAAGATCATTTCAGGCGATCTGCGCATCGGCCTGCGCGAGGGCCTCGTCGAAGAAGCCGTCGCGACCGCCTACGATCGCCCACTCGCCGACGTGCGCCGCGCTCACATGCTCTGTGGCGACATCAGTGCCGTCGCATTGGCGGCCGGTAACAACACATTGGATACGGTGGGCCTGCGCCTCTTCCAGCCCATCCAGTTCATGCTCGCCAGTCCCGAACCCGACGCCGAGGGCATCCTCTCGCGCCTCGCCCCGCCGGTCTGGGTAGAGGACAAATTCGACGGCATCCGCTGCCAACTCCACAAACAGGGCGATCGCGTCGAGCTCTACTCGCGCGATCTCAATCGCATCACCGATCAGTTTCCCGACCTCGTGCGCGACCTGAAGGGCTGGTCCCACGACGTCATCCTCGACGGCGAATTGCTCGCTTGGCGCGGCGATCGCGCCCTGCCCTTCGCCGAACTGCAAAAACGCCTCGGCCGCGGGGGCGACGACCTCTTCCTCGGCTCCGAAATTCCCATCTCCTACTCCGCCTACGATCTGCTTCACGCCGACGGCACCTCCTTGCTCGCCGCACCACTGCGCCAACGTCGTGAAACCTTGGATACGCTTTTTCGCGACGGCTCCGCCCCCTCCCGCCTGCGGCTCGCGCCGCGCGCCACCGCGGCCGATGCCGCTGAAATCGACCGTCACTTCCTCGCCGCCCGTGACCGCGGCAACGAAGGCCTCATGCTCAAGGATCCCGCCAGCCTCTACGCGCCGGGTCGCCGCGGCCACGCTTGGCTAAAACTCAAAAAAGCGTTCGCCACCCTCGACGTGGTGGTGGTCGCCGTCGAGCAAGGCCACGGCAAACGTCGCGGCGTCTTGAGTGACTACACCTTTGCCGTGCGGGATGACCGCGACGGCGCCTCCGCCGATGCTCTGCTCGTGCTGGGCAAAGCTTACTCCGGCCTCACTGATGCCGAGATCGCCGAACTCACCGACCACTTCACGGCGCAAACCCTCGAGGTGCAGGGTCGCAAGCGTCGCGTGCATCCGGATACCGTGATCGAGATCGCGTTCGATTCGCTCCAGCCGAGCAAACGTCACGATAGCGGCTACGCGTTGCGCTTTCCGCGCATCGCCCGCGTGCGCTCCGACAAAACCATCGCCGATATCGATACCTTGTCCACCTGCGCCCGACTGGCTGGCGACGCCTGAAATTCGACAGGGAACCGCCACGCCCCGTGCGTTTCCCATCTTGCAACCCAACCGCACCGCGCCCTCTCCTTGCTCGTCTCCCCATGCGCCCTCGTTTTCGCCTCCCTCTCTGCCTGGCCTTCGCCGCACTCTTCCTCGCCGCCCCGCACGCCGAGGACAAGGTGCCCGTGCAAAAGGGCGAACAGTTTATCTACCGTCTGAGCTGGGGTCTCTTCGGCAAAGCCGGTGAACTGCGCATCAGCGCCGACGATTCCGCGGACGCCGCCGGCCAGGAAACCCACGTGACAATGGAGACCTCCACCCGTGGCCTCATTCGCGCGCTCTATCCCTTCGACGGCCGCGCCGACTCTTTTTACGACAACGAATCCGGCCGTCTCCTGCGCGCCACCGCCACCACGGTCACCCGCACCAAGGAAACCGAAGCCAACATCATCCTCGACTACGATCAGGCCCGTGCCACCTACACCGACGTGCGACGCCCCGAGCGTTCCGTCGAAGTGGAGCTCCCCAAACTCGAGCCCGTCGATTTCCTTACCACCATGATCCAAACCCGCCAGTGGGACATCGCGGTGGGCGAGAAACGCAACGTCTCCGTGCTTTTCGACGACGAGTTTTACGAACTGACCATCACCGCCGAAGCCGTCGAAACGATCAAAACCCGGTGGGGCAAAAAAGAGGCCCTGATCCTCGTGCCCCGCATGGAAGAGAACCCCAAAGGCATGTTCAAACGCGGCGGCGAGGTGCGCGTCTGGGTCTCCCGCGACGATGATCACCTGCCGCTCCGCTTTGAGGTCAAAGTCGCCGTCGGCACCGCCCTCGCCATCCTCACCGACTACACTCAGGATGGCATCGATGCCATGGCCTCCGCCCGTAAGGCCAAGGACAACCGCAACTAATCGGTCACTCGGCGCCACACGAAGCGCCACGGTTTGGCCGCCCACTCCGGCCCGGCATAGTCGATGCCCACGCGCGGCGTGCTTGTGACCTCCTCCTCCCGCACGACCAATCCGTCGTCCTCCAGCCACAGCCCACAGGCGCGCCCGGCCGCCGCCCCATTCAACGCCCGCCCGATGCCGAGTCGCTTGGTCAGCCGCCCCGGTCCAACCACGCCCTCCACCCCGCGAATCAAAACCGCCGCCGGATAATCCTTCGGTCCGGTCACCAGGTTCAGCATCTCGTGGATGCCGTAACATAAATACACATACCAACACCCCGGCGCGCCAAACATGACCTCCGTTCGCGCCGTGCGTCCCCGCGCCGCGTGGCACGCGCGATCCTCCGGACCGTCATAAGCCTCGGTCTCCGTGATGCGCCAGCGACTCACCGCCGTCCGCGCCCCATCCGACTCCGACCCCGCCACGACGAGCCATTTGCCCAACAACGCCCGCGCATGCGCCACCGTCTCCCGGCTGGACCAATCCTTCACTTTCATCACGCGCGCCATCCCTTTCTCTAGAAACGCCTTCGCCCCTCGACGCAAACGCCGACACGCCTCACTGTCCGCTTTGGTCATGCCCCAGCCTGTCCTCACCTTCACCGCCAATCCGCTCGCCGAGACCACCCTGCAGCTCTCCGCCCCCGCCCAACTCGGCCGCACCCAGCGCGCCTCATCCCGCTCCTTCCAAGTGGGCGGCAAAGGCTTCAACGTCGCCAAGATGCTCCACCGCCTCGGCGGCGATGTCACCGCCCTCAGTTTCGCTGGCGGTGCCACCGGCGAGGTCTGCCGCCTTTGGTTGGAGGAGTATGCGGCCTTCGCCTGGGAACTCCTTCCCCTCACCACGCCCTCCCGCGAAGGCACCGTCGTGCGCGCCGCCGACGGCAGCGAAACCACCTTCCTCGGCCCCGACTGCGTCATCGACGGCGCCGCCGCCCAAGCCGCCGCCGCCCGCCTCCTCTCCGCCGACCCGTCGACGACCATCGCGCTCTGTGGCAGTGTGCCCGGTTGGGATGCCCCCGCCTACGCCCCGCTGCGCGACTGCTTCCTGCAGCAACTTGCGCCCGAACGCCTCGCCGTCGACACCTACGGCCCCGCCCTCGTCGAACTCGTGCAACGCCCGCTCGCCTTGGTGAAAATCAACCGCGACGAGTTCAACGCCCTCGCCGATACCCTCGACCTCCCTCCGAAACTGCCTGCCATGCAACGCGCCCTCCCGGTGCAGGCGTGGATCGTCACCAACGGCGGCAACGACATCGAGTTCGCTACCGCCACCACCGCCGGCACACTCACCCCGCCCTCCGTGACCGAAGTGTCCCCCACCGGCTCCGGCGACGTGTTCTTCGCCACCGTGCTCGCTGGCGATTGGCGCGACGACGCCACCTGGCCGGATCTCCTCACCCGCGCCGCCGAGCTGGCCGCGCGCAATGCCGCGCACCCGGGCATTGCCGAGTTTGAACTTCCCGCCTAGCTTCCGGTCCGAGTTCTGCTCGCGCCCTCTTTCCTCACCCCAACCCGCTCATGAAAAAGAATGTCGTCATCATCGTGCTGCTCCTCATCGCCGTGATCGGGGGCACGCTCGCCTACCGCGGCTACCGCGCAAATCTCGCCAACCAGGTCGAGTCCGAACGCCTCGCCGCCGAACAAGCCGCTGAGCGCAAACGTGAAGCCGAGGCCCGCCAACGCATAGAAGCCGAGGCTGAAGCCCACCGCCTCGCCGCCCTCCAAGCCCAACAGGAGGCCGAAGCCGCGGCCGCCGCCCTCGCCCAGCTCCGCGCCGAACAGGCCGAGGCCGAGGCCGCCCGCCTCGCCGCCGAGGAACAGGCCCGCCTAGCCGCCGAACGCCTCGAACAACTCCGTCTCGAAAAGGAAGCTGCCCAAGGCGAAGCCCGCGCCCAAGCCGAAGCCGCCGAACGCGCCGCCCTCCAGGCCGAAATCGCCCGCCGCGAAGCCGCCATGAAACTCGCCGAAGCCGAGCGCGAGAAACGCGAAGCCGTTGAACGCGAAGCCGCCCGCCTCGCCGAACTCCGCCGCGTGCAGGAAGCCGAGTCCGAGGAAGAACAAATTCGTCGCATGCTACTCTCCCGTCCCGTGCTCCCGGCCGACATCAAACGCCGCCGCCACGAGACCATGCAGGTCGAGCTCATCAACGCCGAGGGTGGTGTCATCATCCACCCGGAGGACGAGAAACCGGCCGACGGCGGAAATTAAGGGTCGCCCCTCTGGCTCTTGGCGCGCATCACCCTAGCCCGCTCCCTCTCAACGTGATTTGTCGAAAATCGGACTTGCGTGGGAGACCGCTAAACTTCTTAGATCGCCCTTTTACACATGAAAGCGACCATCAAAACCCAAGGCCAGCAGTTCGCCGTCAGCGAAGGCGACATCCTGACCGTAAACCGCTATCCGAAGACGGAAGCCGGTGATACGGTGGAGATTACGGACGTTCTGTCCGCTGGCGAGGGCGCCGAATTTAAGCTTGGCACTCCCCGTCTCGAAGGCGCCAAGGTCACCGCCAAAGTGCTCGAGAACAAGCGCGGCACCAAGGTGATCGTCTTCAAGAAGAAGAAGCGCAAGGGCTACCACAAGCAGCGTGGCCACCGCCAAGAGCTCTCCGTCATCAAGATCGAGACCATCAGCGCCTGATTTAAACACAGCCCCCTAACCAAGGAGAACATTCGTCATGGCACATAAAAAAGGTGCAGGTTCCACGAGCAACGGCCGCGACTCTATGTCGAAGCGCCTCGGCGTGAAGAAGTTCGGCGGCCAGAAGGTCATCGCCGGCAACATCCTCGTCCGTCAGCGCGGCACCAAGTTCCGCCCCGGCAAGAACGTCGGCGTCGGCCGCGACTGGACCCTCTTCGCCCTCAAGCACGGCGTCGTGGAATTCGACAAGGCTCACCGCAAGGTGAACGTCGTCGAAGCTTAATTCGCGATCTCAGTTCCAATTTTCTAAGCGCCGGTTTCGACCGGCGCTTTTTGTTTTGCCCGTAAGTCCCCGGCCCGGCTTCTATCTCGCCCGTGCCCGACCCCTCTCGCCTCCAGCAACTACAAGCCCAGCGCGAGCTCGTTGCCCGGCACCTGGCTTGGCTGGACCAAGAGATCGTCGCCGCCTCTGGCACGCCGACACTGACACCAACTCCCGCAGCCCCCACGCCGCCGGTCCCGACCGAGCCCCCGCCGCCCACAGCTGCACCCAAGCCCGCCCCCGGCACCGTTGGCGATGTCGACGCCATGCTGGACGACCTCCTGCAAAGCGACGACTCCAACAAGCCGCCCATCTCCAAAACCGGCTGCTGGCTCATTTTCGCCGCCCTCATGGTCCTCGGCTGCGGCCTGACCCTCGCCGCCATCTATTTCTTCTGGGGCTGAGCCGTCTCGCCGGGAGCCAGGCCCCTCTCCGTCACCTACTTCGTCTGCCACGCCGACCTCGCAGTTTCGGTGAACTGCATGTAACGACGGCCCGTCGCAAAATCGGTCAAGCGCACCGGCGTCCCGTTTCGCACGGAACTCACAAAATCGGCCTCCACCTGCCAACCGCCCTCCGGCAACCCCGCGCTGGGCAACTCCAAGGTGCCTCCCACCGCATACTCCACCCACGCCCGGCCAGCCAAAACATCGTAGTGCAGCGTGCCGTTGCTGCCCACCAAACGGTAAGCCAGACGCCCTTCGCCCGGCTCCACGCTGCTGATCTGCATCGCCAGCCGTGCGCCTCCCGTCCAGCGGCCAAGGATCGCCACCGCATCCGGCACGTCGACAGACCGTAGCTCACCCTTCGCGCCGGGTCGCTCTTGGGTGAACGTGACGGCATCGGCCGCCAACACTTCGCCATCACCGGGCAACCAGCGCAGCAGCGGCTCGTAGCAGATGCCCAGGCTCAGCGTATTCACGCCGGAAATACGGGCGTCCTGCCGCCACGTCAGCGGTGCCACCGGATCCAGGTTGGCCGCGGTCGCGTGTTCAACCACCACCTCTCGCAATTCACCGATTTCGCCCGTCGCCACCGCATGCGCGATCTCAGCATCGAAATTCAGCGTGAACGGCGACGGGACGATCTGCGCCACAAGTTCGGGAGCTGCCGTCGCGGCCGCGATCATCGTTTCGGCTTCCGCCACATTCCGGGCCATACGGGCTTCCACCAACACGTGCTTCCCCGCCGCCAGCGCCGCCGTGGTCATCTCGGCATGGGTGTCCGGCCAGGTGCCGATGCAAACGGCGTCGATGTCTTCCGCGGCGACGATCGCCCGCCAGTCTGTCTCCACCCGCTGGATACCGAAGTCCGCCGCCACCGCTTGGGCCGAAGCCACCGATCGATTGGCCACGGCCACGAGCTCGACCTCCGGCAGCGCCGCAAAGCCCGGCAGGTGCCGCAGCTTCGTATTACCGCCGGCGCCGATGAATCCGATCCGCAGCGCGGTCATAAAAAACGCGACCGTCTCAGCTGACGACCGGATAGCTGCCGAGCCACTTCACCATCGGACAGAAGGTGCTGAGCTCCTTGAGCGCCGCCTTCATGTTGAGGTCGGTGTAGTGACCGGAGACGTCGACGAAGAAGTAGTAATCCCACGGCCGTTTCTTGCTCGGTCGCGATTCAATCTTGGAGAGGTTAATCCCGCGCTCCGCCAGGGGCATGAGCATCTTGAGCAGCGCACCGGAATGGGAAGCCGCCTGATCGCCCAGCGAGATGAGGAAACTGGTCATATCGCGACCGTCGCCCGCCGAGCCGGCCGGCTTCTTACCCAACACAAAGAAGCGCGTGGTATTGTCGCTCTTATCCTGAATGTTGTGCACCTGCACCGGCACCTCGTGGAACTGCGCCGCCAGTTCGCCGGCCACCGCCGCCGCGCCGGGTTCGTTCTTGGCGATTTCCACCGCCCGCGAGGTGCTCGGCGCATCGACGAGCTGCGCGTGCGGCAGATGGCGCTGCAGCCAGTTGCGACACTGAGCGAGCGCCTGGTCCTTCGAATACACTTTGGTGATCTTCTCCGGCGAATCGTTGGAGATGAGCGCGTGCGAGATCTCGAGGTAGATCTGCGCCACGATCTTCAGATCGCTTTCGACAAAATTATCGAGCGCCTCGCGCACGCTGCCTTCGGTCGAGTTCTCGATCGGAATGACCGCGTAGTCGGCCTCGCCCTTCTCCACCGCCGTGAACAGGTCGGCGATGGTCGCGATGCTCTCGTAATCGACGCTGGCACCAAACTTCTTGATCGCGGCCGCATGCGTGTTGGTCGCCTCCGGTCCGAGGTAGGCGATCTTGGTCGCCTTCTCCAACGCGATGGCGGCCGACATGATCTCGCGATAGATCGCGCGCAGGGCCTCGTCTTTGATCGGCCCGTCATTCCACGAGCAGACCTTGCGCAGCACAGCGTCTTCGCGCTCCGAGGCATAAATGGAGCCCCCGCTGCTGCGTTTCACTTTGCCGATCTCGCCGGCCAGCTCGAGACGTTCGTTCAGCAACCGCACAAACTCGCGGTCGATTGCATCGATTTTTTGGCGGATGGGAGCCAGGGCGTCGTCCATGGGAAAAAGGGGCTGTGGCAATTAAGCCGGTTTGTTGGAGGTCTCGTCTTCGTCGTCCGTCTCGCCGCCGTCCGGCTCCGCCTCCGGGGCGTCTGCCTCGACGGTTTCGATTTCCGCCACCGGCTCTTCCACCGCCACGGTCGGCTGCTCCTCGGTGGTCGCCTCGGCGGCCGCCTCCTCGTGCTCGGTCTCGACGTGGGCTTCGTCTTCCATCGGCGTTTCGCCTTCGCCTGCCTCGAGCGGCAGACCCATTTCGGCGTCTCCCGGGGTGCTCGGGTTCATGGCGTCCTGCAGCCATTGATCTATCTGGCGCGGTGACAGCACGTCCGACGCCGGCAACTCGACCAACGTCTTGACGCCGACAAACTCCAAAAACTTCTCGGTCGTGCCATACTGCAGCGGACGTCCCGGCAGCTCCGCGCGGCCCGTGATGTAGATCAGTTCGCGCTCCAGCAGTTTGTTCAGACCGGCGTCAGCCGACACGCCACGCACCGCCTCGATCTCGCTGCGCGTGACCGGTTGGCGGTAAGCCACCACGGCCAGCGTCTCGAGCGCCGACTGCGACAGCTTGGCCGGCGGCGGTTCATTGCGCAACGCGCGCACCCAGCGGGCATAACGCGGGTTGCACACGATCCGGTAACCCTGTGCGCCCTCCAGCACCAAATAAGTCGAATCCGCCAAACGCAGCTCCTCTTCGATCGCCTCCAGCGCCTCGCGCAGTTGAGCGTCGGTAATCAGGTCCGGCACGGTCTCATCCGGTGCCTCCAAGGCATCGACTTCGGCCTGCTCTTCCGCCCCGGCGGCCGGCGCGGTTTTCTCCTCGCCCCCCTCCGCGGGCGTCTCGCTCTCATCGCCCGTCTCGGACACAGGCTTATTCTGCTCCTTGTAGCGGGTGAAGACCGCTTGGAAGTCTTTGAGAGTCAGCGGTTGCCCGGAGGAGAAGAGCAGCGCCTTGAGGACGGACTGGAGGTCGAAAGCCATGCGTGAAAGAGAATCGCGATTTCGGGGCGCGCCTCGGCTCGGTGCAATGCCGAAAACACCGCTTGCCGGTGGCTCCGGCGTTTGCTGAGGTCGTTCTCCTTCGTCATGAGCGACACGCCCTCCACTCCCCGCCCTTACTCTTCCACCGTGGTCGATGGCAACGACCGCGCTCCCGCCCGCTCCATGCTGCGCGCCGTGGGCTTCACCGATGAGGACTTCTCCAAGCCTCAGATCGCGGTCGCTTCCGCCGCCAGCGACATGACGCCCTGCAACGTCCACCTCGGCGACCTCAGCGAGCACGCCCAGCAGGGCATCACCGCGGCCGGCGGCAAATCCGTCTATTTTAACACCATCACCGTCACCGACGGCATCAGCATGGGCACCCAGGGCATGCGCTACAGCCTGGTGTCCCGCGAGGTTATCGCCGACTCCGTCGAGACCGCCGTCGCAGCCGAGGGTTTTGACGGTCTCATCGCCATTGGCGGCTGCGACAAAAACATGCCCGGCATGATGATTGCCATCGCCCGCCTCAACCGGCCGGCGGTCTTCATCTACGGCGGCACCATCATGCCCGGTTTCACGTCCGGCGACTGCGACAAAAAGAAGCCGCTCGACATCGTTTCGGTTTTCGAAGCCGTCGGTAAACACGCCAAGGGCGAACTCGACGACGCCGGCCTCAAAGATGTTGAGGCCTCCGCTATCCCCGGCCCCGGTTCCTGCGGCGGCATGTATACGGCCAACACCATGGCCTCCGCCATCGAGGTCCTCGGCATGAGCCTGCCCAACAGCTCCGCCCAACTCGCCATCAGCGAAGACAAGCGCAAGGACTGCCAACGCGCCGGCGCCGCCGTCATGGAAATGCTCCGCCGCGGCATCAAGCCCCGCGACATCCTCACCCGCGAGGCCTTCGAGAACGCCATCGTCACCTGCACCGCGCTCGGCGGCTCCACCAACCTCGTGCTGCACCTCCTCGCCATCGCCCACGCGGCCGAAGTCCCCCTTTCCCTCGATGACTTCAAGGAGATCGGCGAACGCGTCCCCCTCCTCGGCGACCTCAAGCCTTTCGGCAAATACAACATGAGCCACCTCGTGCGCATCGGCGGCATTCGCCCGATGATGAAGATGCTGCTCGATCGCGGCATGCTGCATGGCGATTGCCTCACCGTTTCCGGCCAGACCCTCGCCGAAACCCTCGCCGACGTGCAGCCCTATCCGTCGTATCCGGATGGTCAGGACATCATCCGCCCGTGGGATCAGCCGATCAAGACCGAGACCCACCTGCGCGTCCTCCGCGGCAACCTCGCCCCCGACGGCGCCATCGGCAAAATCACCGGCAAGGAAGGCCTCTACTTCAAGGGCACCGCCAAGGTCTACGAGGGCGAAGAAGACGCGCTCAAGGGCATCCTCCGCGGCGACGTCGTGAAGGGTGACGTGGTCGTCATTCGCAACGAAGGTCCCGTCGGCGGCCCCGGCATGCGCGAAATGCTCTCGCCCACCAGCGCCGTGGCCGGTCGCGGCCTCATCAAAGACGTTGCCCTCATCACCGACGGCCGCTTCTCCGGCGGTAGCCACGGTTTTGACGTCGGCCACATCACGCCCGAAGCCGCCAACGGCGGTCCCATCGGCATCGTGCAGAGCGGCGACATCATCGAGATCGACGCCGTGAAGAACACCATCTCCTTGCTCATCCCCGACGAGGACTACGCCGCCCGCATGGCCGCCTTCAAGCCGCGCGGCCCCGGCTCCACCCGCGGCGTGCTCGGCAAATACGCCAAACTCGTCGCCAGTGCCTCCGAAGGTGCCGTGACCGACAAAAATCTGTAATCCAAAAGAGGCGCGATTTTCACCCATCGCGCCTCTTTTGTGCTACGTTATAGCCCGCCCGAATTTTAGGCTCTCAAGCTCACTCTTTTTCACCATGTCCTGGGAAAACTTCAAAACCCACTACCACCCTTATCCGGAACTCGGGCTCGCGCTCGACCTCAGCCGTCTGCCGCTGCCCGCCGACTTCTTGAGCAGCCAGGAGGAGGCCATGCAAAAGGCCTTCACCGCCATGGCTGAGCTCGAAGCTGGCGCCATCGCCAACCCCGACGAGGGACGCATGGTCGGCCACTACTGGCTGCGCGCCGCTCAGCTCGCTCCGACCAAGGAACTGCGCTCGGCCATCACCGACACGCTCGCCGCCATCAAAGCCTTCGCTGCCGACGTGCACGCCGGCAAAATCGCCGGTCCCAACGGCCCCTTCACCCAATTGCTCGTGATCGGCATCGGCGGCTCCGCCCTCGGCCCGCAGTTTGTCCAGCACGCCCTCGGCCAGCCCGCCGCCGACAAGATGGCGGTGCACTTCTTCGATAACACCGATCCGGACGGCATGGACTACGTGATCGGCCAGATCGGTGAGCAACTCGGCTCCACCCTCGCCGTCGTCATCTCCAAGTCCGGCGGCACCGTCGAGACCCGCAACGGCATGCTCGAAGCCCAGGCCGCCTTCCGCGCCGCCGGCCTCGATCCCGCCAAACACTTTGTCGCTGTCACCGGCGACGGCTCGAAGCTCGACCAGGTGGCCGACGCCGAGGGCTGGCTCGCCAAGTTCCCCATGTGGGACTGGGTCGGTGGCCGCACCTCCGAGCTCTGCGCCGTTGGCCTCCTGCCCGCCGCTCTCCAGGGTCTCGACATCGACGCGATGCTCGAGGGCGCCGCCGCCATGGACGCCGCCACCCGCGTGCCCGTCACGGCCGAAAATCCCGCCGCGTTGCTCGCTCTTGGCTGGCTCTTCGCCACCGACGGCATCGGTGCCAAGGACATGGTCGTCCTCCCCTACAAGGATCGCCTCCTGCTCTTCTCCCGCTACCTCCAGCAGCTCATCATGGAGTCGCTCGGCAAGGAGCTCGATCTCGAGGGCAAAGTCGTCAACCAAGGCATCGCCGTTTACGGCAACAAGGGTTCGACCGACCAGCACGCCTACGTGCAACAGCTCCGCGAGGGCGTGAACAACTTCTTCGTGACCTTCATCGAGGTCCTCAAGGATCGCGACGGCGACGCCCTCGAAGTCGAGGACGGCACCACTTCCGGCGACTACCTGCAGGGCTTCCTGCTCGGCACCCGTGACGCTCTCTCCGAGAAGGACCGCTGGTCCGTCACCCTCACCGTGCCCGACGTCTCCCCGCGCACCCTCGGCATGCTCATCGCGCTCTACGAGCGTGTCGTTGGCCTCTACGCTTCCCTCGTCGGCATCAACGCCTACCACCAGCCCGGCGTCGAAGCCGGCAAGAAAGCCGCCACCGGCGTCATCGCGCTCAAAAACAAGCTGCAGGCCGCCCTCGCCGCCGCCCCGGGCACCGATTTCACCATCGAGCAGCTCGCGACGCAGACCGACGGCAACCCGGAGCTCGTTTACAAGATCCTCCACCGCCTCGCCGCCAACGGCAAACTCACCGAGACCGCCGGCGACCCGTGGTTTGAGAGCACCTTCCGCGGCTAAGTCCCGCGTCTGACCGATCGCCAAACCGTCCTCCGCTCGGCCTTCGTTTCTCCGTCACCATGCGCCACCTCAAGCTCGCTCTGGGATGGGTCATGGTGATCGGAGCGGTCGCCGCCGGAGTGATGGTGGCGCTGCTCGCCCGCGAGAAACGCAGCCTCGCCATCCAGCTCAACCACGCCGAACACCAGATCGGCGTGCTCGACGCCAGCTTGACCGCCAGTCAGGCCGAGGAGGACGTCCTCCAACAACGTATCCGCGAGATGGACACCGGTTGCGCGGCGACCAAACGTGAGCTCACCGACCTCCACATCGAGCTCGAGCAACGCGACCGCACCCTCGCCGACACCGAGCACCAACTCACGGAATCCCAAGCCGCCTATCTGGACCTGCAGGCTCAAGCCGCCGGACTCAACGAGGAGCTCACGCGCACCCGCGAAGAACTCCGCCGCGCCCTCCCCTCCGCCCAGGCCGCGCACTACCGCGAAGTGATTGCGAGTCTCGAGGACCAAATCTTCGCCCTCGAGAATCGCCTTTCCGAGACGCCCAATCCCCTCGTCGCCGGCCGCGGTGATCACGCCCAAGTCGTGCAGGTGGGCCCGCAAAACGCGTTTGTGGTGATCAACTTCGGTGAGCGCCACGGCGCCCGTCCCAACCAACGTCTCACGATCTCCCGCGGCCCCGAGCGCCTCGCTATGGTTGAAATTAGCGATTCGAGGGAGAATTATTCCATTGCGCAGGTCTTAGCCGAATCCCTCTCTGGCAAACTGCGCATAGGCGATGCCGCCTCCTTAACACCTTAAAGTCATGAAACTGCTCTTCCGCCTCTTCCTCGCCCTGGCCGGGATCGCCGGCTCCTTCCTCCTCACGGGCTGCACCAGCCAGACCGACGCCGACTCCTCCATTCCGTGGAGCCGCCCCGCCAACTGGGAAGGTCAGGTTCCGGGTATGGGCACCGGCAAGGGCTCCGGCATTCGCTAAGCGACTCGCCCGCCATCCGCCCACTTTTCACTCGCCATCCGGTGCCCCGCGGCACCGGATTTTTTGTGCCCATGTCTGACAACGCGTCGCTCACTCCCACTCCCGGCCACCTCTACGTGGTGGCGACGCCCATCGGCAATCTGGCCGATCTCACCGACCGCGCCCGCGCCATTCTCGGCGCCGTCGATTTGGTTGCCTGCGAGGACACTCGCACCACCGGCGCCATGCTCACCCGCCTCGGCCTGCGCCGGGAGTTGATCGCCTACCACGATCACAACGAAACCGAAGCCGCCGAACGCCTCGCCGAACAACTTGCCGCCGGCAAATCCGTCGCCGTCGTCAGCGACGCCGGGACGCCCGCACTCAGCGATCCGGGTTTCCGTCTCGTGCGCGCCTGCCGCCGCCGCCAACTCCCGGTCGTGCCCGTGCCCGGCCCCTGCGCCCTCACCACCGCGCTCTGCGCCGCCGGCCTGCCTACCAACGGTTTCCTCTTCGCCGGCTTCCTCCCGCCCAAGTCCGCCGCCCGCATCACCTTTCTCACCAAGTATCAGGATTTCGACTACACCCTCGCGCTCTACGAGAGCTGCCACCGCATCGACAAGTTCGCCCGCGAGATCGTCGACACCCTAGGTCCCGAGCGCGTCGTCTGCATCGCCAAGGAGCTGACCAAACTCCACGAGACTTTCTGGGTCGGTCCCGCCGGCGAGGTCTGCGACCAACTCCTCAAGGCCAGCCGCAAGGGTGAGTTTGTCGTCCTCATCGCCCCCGCTTCCTTCACGCTATGATGCTCGTCAGCCCGTCCACCGCCGTCATCGACATCGGGTCCAACTCGATCAAAGCTCTCGTCGCCACCCGCCGCGAGGATGGTCGTATCGTCGCCCTCGAGCAACGCACTCTCGATACCCGCATCGGCACCGGCCTCAACGCCGACCAACCGCGCCTCACCGCTGAAGCCATGGCTGCAGGCGCCGCCGCCGTGGCCGAACTGGCCGCGATGTGCCGCGCCCACGAGCCGAATCAACTCACCGTCGTCGCGACCAGCGCCGTGCGCGATTCCGCCAATGGCGCCGAGTTTGCCGCCCGCATCCAGTCCGAAACCGGACTCGAGCTGCGCATCCTCAGCGGCGACGAGGAAGCCCGCTACATCGGCCGCGGTCTGCTCTGCGATCCGGCCCTCGCCGCTTGGACCGACTTTCATGTCTTCGACCTCGGCGGCGGCAGTCTCGAATGCCTCAGCTTCAAAGACCGCGAGCCGGTGCGTGCCATCAGTTTGCCGCTGGGCTGCGTGCGACTGACCGAACGCCTCGTCGCCGATCCCGCCCAACCGCTTTCGCCCGAAGACGACGCGAA
Organism: Actomonas aquatica; assembly: GCF_019679435.2. Lineage (NCBI taxonomy): Bacteria > Pseudomonadati > Verrucomicrobiota > Opitutia > Opitutales > Opitutaceae > Actomonas > Actomonas aquatica. The sequence continues at coordinate 322,082 of NZ_CP139781.1, read as the reverse complement.
GATCCGCGCCTACGTGAGCGACGCCCTGCGGGAAGCCGGACTCGATTTTGCGCCCGCCGGCACCCCCGCCGTTTTCTGCGGCGGCACCGTGACCACGACCCGCGCCATCGTCGCCGAGGCCCGCAATCTCACCTTGAAGGAAACTCAGGCCCGCGTGACGGCCGAACTGCTCGCCGCCTTGCTCAAAAAGCTCGGTCGCCTGCCGTTGGCCGAACGCCAACAGATTCCGGGCCTGCCCGCGCGCCGCGCCGACGTCATGCCGACCGCCCTCGCCACCGTGCTCGCCCTGGCCGAGTTTGGCGGTTTCGAAGCCTTCCAGCACTCCTTCTACAACCTGCGCTGGGGCATCGCCAGCGAAGCACTGACTTTGCCGTAGGGCCGGTCTTCAGCCGGCCCTCTCATCCTTAGAGAGCGCCGCAGCTCAACCCTACCGCAGGGCGTCCATCAGCTTGGAAAAATCCTCCGGCAATGGCGCTTTGATCTCGATCGAACGCGCGGTGACCGGGTGCAAAAACTTCAGGTAGGCTGCGTGCAACATCACGCGCTCGGGTGCGATCGGCAGCCGGTCGTCCGGCCGCCAGCCATAGGTGCGATCGCCGAGCAGCGGATGCCCGATCGACTTCAAGTGCACCCGGATCTGGTGCGTGCGACCGCTGTGAATGTGACAGCGAAACAGCGTCACATTGTAGGTCGGAAATTTATCTTCAACGAACCAGTCGGTCCGGGCCGGCTTGCCGCCTTCGCCCGTGGTCATGCGATGCCGGTGCTGCGGATGCCGCGAGATGGCGCGGTCGATGGAGCCGCTCAGCAGCCGCGGCGTGCCGCTCGCCAGCGCGAGGTATTCCTTGTGCAGGTGCCGCTCGGCAAATTGCTCGGCCAGCCCGCGGTGCGCCGCGTCGCTTTTGGCGACGACGATCGCGCCGGTCGTATCGCGATCGAGTCGATGCACGATACCCGGCCGCTCCACGCCGCCGATGCCGCTCAACTCCCCTGCACAATGCGCCAACAGCGCGTGCACCAAAGTATCGTCTCCCGTGCCCGCCCCCGGATGCACCACCATGCCCGCCGGTTTGTTGACGACCAACAGATGCTCATCCTCGAAGAGTGTCTCCAACGGAATGTCCGTCGGCGTGAGTTCGGTCGGCTCAACCGCCGGCATGGCGTAGTCGATCACGTCGCCTGCGCGCACTTCGTCTTTGCGCACGAGCACGACGCCCTCGCGTGAAACCAGTCCCGCATCGAGCGCCCGCTGCCAAGCCGCCCGGCTCTGCTCGGGAAACGCCACCGCCAGCGCCTTGTCCACGCGCGCCCGCGGAATCGAATCAGGCACCACAAACTGTTTGGACGCTTCACTCATGACGTAGTGGGTTCTCCGATACGATAAATGTCGGGCGTAAAGCCCGACCCACATTGTCGGTTCGATACCAACACTGTAGCTGTGGGTCGGGCTTTATGCCCGACAATGCCTGTAAGGTCGCCGTCTGCATTACGCCGTAAACCGCGCCAGCACGGCGTCGATTTCCTGCTCCATCGTCGCCCGCGTCTCGGCCGAAACATCGGCCACGCGCCAACCGGCTTTGGCGATGTCGGCCAGCTCGGCGAAGCTGAAGTCTCCTTCGGTCGCGAGGGCTTCGTAGTCGTCACTCACCTTGTTGCCAAAAGCGAGCGGGTCGTCGGAGCTGACCGTGCAATTGACGCCCGCCGCCCGCAGGCGCCGCAGCGGGTGCGTCGCGATGGAGTCCACCACCTGCAGTTTGACGTTGCTGAGCGGACACACGTCGAAGGTCACGCCGCGTTCGGCGGCGAGCGCCACCACCGCGTCATCTTCGATCGCGCGCACGCCGTGCTGCACGCGGGTGACGCCGAGCACTTCGATCGCTTCCCGCACGCGCGCCGCACCGTCAAATTCGCCGGCGTGGCACTTGGTGACTTTGCCGGCTTCCCGCGCCCGCTGCCACACCGATTCACTCCAGGCTTCGGTTGGCACCTGCTCAAACCCGTGCAGGTCGATGCCGGCCAGTTCGTCCCAGGTGTGCATCTCGTCGATCACATCTTTGACCGCACCGTGGTAGTTGTTGCGCAGCATGCCCGCGAAGATCCGCACTTCGAGTCCCGGCGGCACCGCCGCGCGAATGGCCGCGATGATCTCACGGCCACTCACCGGCAGGAATTCGACGATGCCGAGGTGGAAGCTGGTCTCCACGTAGCGCACGTTCTGCGCAACGTGTTGGGCAAAGGTCACCCGGGCCGCTTCGTAATAACGCTCCGGTGAATCAAACCACGGCAGGGCGTGCCCCAGCAGAATCTCGTCGAACTTCGGGAAGGACTCGAAACGAAACTCCGGTCGTCGCCACGCCGGGTCGGCCGCAAAGCGCGCCGGATCCCACGCCCGCAACAACCCATAATCGAGCGAACCTTCGATGTGCAGATGCGTTTCGGTTTTGGGCAGCGCCCGGATGAAGGCGCGGAGCGAGGATGCGGCCATGACGACGTATTCAGACTTTCGTGACGAACGGATGCAGCGCAGCGGTGCGCTCAGGCCTTACCCAGCAGGTAGTCCGGGTTGAGCTTGTCCAGGGACTTCGGCACGAAGAGGCCGTCCTTGCGGATGAGCTTGCCGTCGAACCAGATCTCGCCGCCGCCGTATTCGGGACGCTGGATGCAGACCATGTCCCAGTGCACCTGCGACTTGTTGCCGTTGCCGCAGTCGGCGTAGGCCTGGCCGGGCGTGAAGTGGAAGGAGCCGGCGATCTTCTCGTCGAAGAGAATGTCGCGCATCGGCTCGAGGATGTGCGGGTTGAAGCCAATCGCGAATTCACCGATGTAGCGTGCGCCCTCGTCGCTATCGAGGATCTCGTTGAGGCGCTTGGTGGCCTTGGGCGTGCTGGCGGTGGCGTTGACCACCTTGCCCTTGCTGAACTCGAGCTTGATGCCGTCGAAGGACGAACCGAGGTAAACGGTCGGCGCGTTGTATTGGATGACGCCTTCCACACTGTCCTTCACCGGGCAGGAGAACACCTCTCCATCGGGGATGTTGCGATCGCCACCGCAGGAGCTCGCGCCGATGCCCTTGATCGAAAAACGCAGATCGGTGCCCGGGCCCTTGATGTGCACGACGTCGGTCTTGCACATGAGTTTGTTGAGGGCGCGCATGCCCGGAATCATGCGGGCGTAGTCGAGGGTGCAGACGCGGAAGTAAAAGTCCTCGAAGGCCTCCGTGCTCATCGCCGCCTGCTGGGCCATCGCCGAAGTCGGCCAGCGCAGCACGACCCACTTGGTGTCGTTCACGCGGTGGTCGAGCACGGGCTTCATGGCGCGGGCCACGGCCTGCACGCGATCGGACGGCACGTCGGAGTTCTCAAAAATGTTATCCGAGCCACGCAGCGCGATGTAGGCGTCCATGTCCTGCATGCGCTTCAGCTCGACGGCGGAGTGCGGCAGGTAGTCTTCCATCGTGGCGCCCAACATGAGCTCGCGCGTGATGCGGGCCCGGTGGACCTGCACGTAGGGCACCGCACCGCGTTTGCGGGCGGCACGCACCAGCGCGATGACCATGGCATCGGGCACGTCGAAGGCATCAATCAAGACGCGTTCACCGCGCTTGAGCTTGGTGGAAAAGCCGGTGAGGCCGGCCGCCAGATCATCGAAACGGGGGTCAATTAACATGGTGCGAACCTATCGCGCCACTCCCGCTCCGCCGCAAGGGCGAAAGGTTGGTCAACTACGTAGTTGATGCTGCGCAATTTGCGCCGCCCGGCGCCGTTGACTCGGGGATAGGCGCGCGCCCACGCTTTTCGTCATCAGCATGAGGATTTTACCCCACAGCCAAACCCGCGCCTTCACCTTGGTGGAGATCATGATCGCGGTCGTTATCATCGGTCTCCTCGCCGCCGTCGCCCTCCCCGCCTTCACTCGCGTAACCCAAAAGACGGAGCACACCACGCTGGTGAACGACCTCCGCACCTTCTCTTCCGCTTTCGAACAATACTCCCTCGAGAACGGCCTCTGGCCCGCCGACGCCAATGCCGGGGTGATTCCGCCCGGAATGGCATCCTATCTCAAATCCGACGCGTGGACCTTAACCGCGGCGGGCAACATTCAATGGGACTGGGAAGTCGCCACCCCGATGTTCAACGCCGCCATCGTGCTCTCCAACTGCTCCTACGCCGACGACCGTCTGCGCCAACTCGACGCCATGCTCGACGACGGAGATCTGACCACGGGCATATTTTTCAAAGACGGCGGGACCCCCGTCTACGTGCTGGAGCGATAAAAGCTGACCGCTCGGTTTATCGGTCAGGGGTCCGGGCTGCTTCGAAGCACAGCCGCCCGACCGCTTCGTCGAAGTCGTCGGCGCCGTGCAGGATGTCGATCTCGAGCCGCAGGTAGTAGATCGGCACCGGACACGGCATCTCGCTGTCGATACGAACGGCGTCCTTTTCGGTCGTCACGATCATGTCGACCTTTTGCTCCAGACCCGCGCTGAAGATTTCCACAAAGTCGGACGGCACGAAGCGGTAGTGGTCCAGAAACCGCCGTGTGAACACGATGTCCGCCCCAAGATCGCGGAGAAATTTCTCAAAACTCTCCGGCGTCGCGATGCCGCTGAACGCCCCCACCCGTTTGCCCTGCAAATCTTCCAGTGGCAGACGCGTCGCTGCCGTCTCCGGCGGTTCGCCCAAGCGCTGCAAATACTGGGGCCGGTGCGTGCATTCGATGACGTCCACGCCGGGATTGTGGCGTTGAATGAGCTCCTCAAGCTCCGTGTCGCGGCGCCCATTGCTCTTGGTCAAAAACACATAGCTGGCCCGCTTCAGATGCGTGATCGGTTCGCGCAGGATCCCGCGCGGCAGCAGGAAGCCGTTGCCGAAGGGATTCGTCTTATCGACCAGCAGGAGATTGAGCCGTCCCTTCAAGGGCAGGTATTGAAAACCGTCGTCCAGAATGAGCGTGTCGCAGCCGAAGCGCTTGATGGCGTATTCCCCGGCCTTCACCCGGTTTTTGTCCACCAGCACATGGACGCCCGGGAGGTTGCGCGCCAGCATGTAGGGCTCGTCGCCGGCCTGTTCGCTGTCGAGCAACACCTCCTTGCCGTCGCTCACCACCCGCGGCGGCGGCTCGGCCGTATGGGTGAGCCAAAACCACCACTTCTTCCACATCGGCGGAGCCTTGCTCTTGTAGCCGCGACTCAGGATCGCCACGCGACGCCCTCGATCGCGCAGCGCCCGCGCAAACTTCTCCACCACCGGAGTTTTGCCCGTTCCGCCCACGGTGAGGTTGCCCACCACCACCACGAGGCAGCCCAGATGTTGGTCATGCAGCACCCGCTTGCGGTAGAGCCACCAGCGCAACTTCACCACGCCGGTAAAGAGGTAGGACATACCCTGCAAAAAACCTGCGAACACCACGGCCGGCAGGTCGTCCCGTCTTCCGTAAACTACATCGATTGCAAACTGCTCAAATGAGATCAGCTTCTGCTTAAGCCACGGACTGGACATTTAGGGGCGGGAATAGGCAATTGACGGCGGACGAGGCGAGCGGCTTTGCTCGCTGTTCTCTATCGCGACCGCACTCGCCGCATGCAACTCAATCTCCTCCATTCCAAGATTCACCGGGCAACGGTGACCGATCTGTCGCTGCACTACGAAGGCAGCCTCGCGATCGACCGCGAATTTATGGATCTCGTCGGCCTCCGCGAATTCCAAAAGATCCTCGTGGGCAACATGGCCAACGGCGAACGTTTCGAGACCTACGCCATCGCCGCCCCCGCCGGCTCCAAGGCCATTTCCCTCAACGGCGCCACCGCCCATCTCGGCAAGCGCGGCGACTTGGTCACGATCATGGCCTTCGCCCACTTCGACGCCGCCACCGAAGCCGATGCCTGGCAGCCCAAGGTGCTCGTCCTGGGCGATGAGAACCAAAAGATCATCAAGCGTCCCACCGTCTGAGCCGACACTTCCTTCCTCGAGCCACCCCGCCCCTCTACCGCCGTTTCCTTTCCATGAGCTACAAACTGTTCATCCCCGGTCCCATCGCCGTGTCTGAGAAGACCCTGCGTGCCCTCATGTCGGCCCCCATCGGCCACCGCTCCCCGGATTTCGTGAAGCTCTACCAGTCCGTCCAACCGGATCTGCAGAAGCTGTTCATGACGACCGATCCGGTCTACCTCTCCACCAGTTCTGCGTGGGGGATCATGGAAGGCGCGCTCAACAACGTGTGCGCCAAGAAGGTCCTCAACTGCATGAACGGCGCCTTCTCCGACAAGTGGAACGACGTCGCCAAGCGCAACGGACTCGACGCCACCGCGCTCAAATTTGACTGGGGCCAGCCCGTCGATCCCGAGGCCGTCCGTGCCGAGCTCTCCAAGGGCGGCTACGACGCCATCACCCTCATTCACAACGAGACCTCCACCGGCACCATGACCGACCTCGCCGCCGTCATGGCCGTCGTGCGTGAGTTCCCCGAGGTCATCTCCATCGTCGACACCGTCAGCTCCTTCAGCGCCGTGCCGATCGCGAAGGACGAGCTCGGCATCGATATCATGATCACCGGCTCGCAGAAGGCCCTCGCCCTGCCCCCCGGTCTCGCCCTCTGCTCCGTCTCCGACCGCGCCCGCGAGCGCGCCGCCACCGTGGCCAACCGGGGTTACTACTTCGACCTGCTCGAATTCCACGCCAACCACGAGAAGGGCATGACCCCCTCCACGCCCAACATCCCTCACATCTATGCCCTCAAGTCCAAGCTCGAGGACATCATGACCGAGGGTATGGAGACCCGCTTTGCCCGCCACGCCCGCCTCAACGCCAAGGTCCGCGAGACTATCGGCGCCCAGGGCTTCGAACTCTTCCCGGCTCCTGAATACGGCTCCCTCTCCCTCAACTGCTTCGCCAACACCCGCAACATCGACCTGCCCGCGCTCAACAAGACCCTCAAGTCCGAGCACGCCCTCGTCATCGACGGCGGTTACGGCAAGCTGAAGGGCAAGACCTTCCGCATCTCCAACATGGGTGACGAAACCGACGAAACCATCGCCGCCATGCTCGACTCCGTGGTCGCCGCCATGGCCAAAACGCCGGTCCTCGAAGGCTGATTGCAGCCAGCTATTTGCACCTCGATTTCGGGCGGACCTCGGTCCGCCCGTTTTTTTTCTCCGAAAACTAAGCCTTGATCTTACCTAGCGAGCCCCCTTACCGCTCGCCCCCCTTATATGAAGTCCCTTGTCGTCGCCGAAAAACCCAGCGTAGCCCAAGACTTGGCCCGAGCCCTCGGTCGAGTCCCCAAGAAGGGCGACGTCTACGAAAACGACGACTACGTCATCGCCGCCGCTGTCGGTCACCTCGTGGAACTCGAGATGCCCGAAGACATCGACAAGAAGAAATACGGCTACTGGCGCCTCGAGACGCTGCCCATCGTCCCAACCACCTTCGGTCTCAAGCCCATCAAGGCCTCCGAGGATAAGCTCAAAACCCTCAAGAAGCAGCTGAAGCGCAAGGACATCGATCAAGTCATCAACGCCTGCGACGCCGGGCGCGAGGGTGAGCTCATCTTCACCTATATTTACCAGCTCGCCAAATCGAAGCTCCCGGTGAAGCGCGCTTGGATGCAAACGATGACCCCCGAGGGCATCCGCACCGCCTTCGAAAACCTCCGCGACGGCGAACAGATGGCCGGCCTCGCCGACGCCGCCCGCTGCCGCTCCGAGTCCGACTGGCTCATCGGCATCAACGGCACCCGCGCCCTCACCAAACGCATGTTTGGCTCTCGCGCCGGCAACGTTGCCTCCGTCGGCCGCGTCCAGACCCCGACACTCGCCCTGCTCGTCAATCGCGAGCTCGAGATCCGCAATTTTAAGCCGGAAGACTTCTGGCGCGTCACCGCCACCTTCCAAGTGGGTGCCGGCAACTACGAGGGTGTTTACCAACGCCCCAACTTCAAAAAGTCCGGCGAACACGACCGCGTCGATCGCCTCTGGGACGAAGCCTCCGCCAAGACCGTGGTGGAAGCCTGCGCCGGCCAGCCGCCCGCCGTCGTCACCGAGGAAAAGAAGGCCACGACCCAGATCGCGCCGCGCCTCTACGACCTCACCACCCTGCAGCGCGAGGCCAACAACCGCTTCGGCATCTCCGCCCGCCGCACCCTCCAGATCGCCCAGGCGCTCTACGAGAAGCACAAGATGATCACCTACCCGCGCACGGATTCCCGCGCGCTGCCGGAGGACTACATCCCCACCTGCCAGGAAACCCTGCGCAAACTCGACGGCGACCTCGGCGAACACGCCTCCACCGCCCTCAACAACGGCTGGGTGCGCCCCAACAAACGCATCTTCAACAACGCGCAGATCTCCGATCACTTTGCGATCATCCCCACCACCGCCGAGCCGCGTAAACTCGATGACCTCGAGGCCAAGGTCTACGACATGATCGCCCGCCGCTTCGTCGCGGCGTTCTTCCCGGTTGCCAAGTTCGACGTCACCACCCGCATCTCCACCGTCGCCGGCGAACACCAATTTAAGACCGACGGCAAGGTCCTCACCGAGCCGGGCTGGCTCGGCGTCTACGGCCGCGATGCCGCCGATTCCGCCGTCGCCGCTCCCGGCAACTCCAAGGACAAAACCTTGCCCGCCGTCGCCGACGGCGAAGACGCCAAGACCCTCGAAGCGATCCTTCACGCCGAGCAGACCAAGCCGCCCGCGCGCTACACGGAAGCCACCCTGCTCTCCGCCATGGAAACCGCCGGTAAGCTCGTCGATTCCGAGGAACTCGCCGAAGCCATGAAGGAACGCGGCCTCGGCACCCCGGCCACCCGTGCCGACACCATCGACGGCCTCATCCGCCAAAAGTATCTCGAGCGCGAACAACGCGACCTCATCCCCACCGCCAAAGCCGAGCAGCTCCTCGAGTTCCTCCACGCCGTCCAGGCCGACGACCTCACCAAGCCCGACATGACCGGCGATTGGGAATACAAGCTGCGCCAGATGGAGTTTGGCCGCTACGATCGCGACACCTTCATGCAGGAGATCGTCAAGGTCACCGAGGGCGTCGTCGACCGCACCAAGAACTTCAACGAAGAGGACGGCGACGTCCGCGAGACCGACATCGTCTCGCCCTCCGACGGCAAACCCATGCTCGAGACCCTGCGCACCTACCGTTCGCAGGACGGCAGCATCCTGGTCTACAAGGTCACCAGCGGTCGCCGTCTCGAAGAGCCCGAGATCCGCGAACTCGTCACCGCCGGCGAGGTTGGCCCCATCGACGGTTTCGTTTCCGCCCGCACCGGCAAACACTTCCCGGCCAAGCTCAAGCTCGTCGACAACGGCGAAGAGGGCAAAAAGAAGGTCGAACTCGACTTCGGCCAAAAGGAAGAGGACCTCGGCGAACTCGAACCGTTCTGGACCGATCCCAAGACCGGCCAGGAGCTCTGCGAGGACTCCACCAACTTCATCCTCCGCGAAAAAGACGGCGACGACTACAAGCGCGTCTTCCGCGTCGGCCGCATCATGTGCCAAAAAGAGGTCACCCGCGATCAGGCCATCAAGATGGTCGAGACGGGCAAATCCGACCTCATCCAAGGTTTCATCTCCAAGCGCGGCCGCCCCTTCGATGCCTTCCTGCTCAAAGCCGGCAACCGCGTCCGCTGGGAGTTCCCGCCTCGCGAGGCCAAACCCGGTGCCAAGACCCGCGAGAAGAAGAAATTCGATCCGACCAAAGCCACCCTCATCGGCCCCAGTCCGGCGCATGGCGACGAAGCCCAGCTCCAGTCCACCAAGGACGCCTGGGTCGTCACCAAACCCAGCGGCGCCGAGAACGAGCCCCGCGTGGTGTTTGAGGTGAAGAAGAAACTCTGCGACCGCGAGATCACCCAACCCGAGATCGAGACCCTGCTCAAAGACGGCAAAACCCCGGTCCTCGAAGGCTTCGTCTCCAAGCGCGGCAGCAAATTCAACGCCCACCTCGTCCTCTCCAAAACCAAAGCCAAAGCGGATTTTGAGTTTCCGCCTCGCTGAGGAGAGAACTCAAAATCGACTTCTACGGAGCGCGACAGCGAGACGTTGGGCCACGCTTTCGCCTCCGGCTTAAGCGCAACGACCTATTGCGGGGATGTAGCAGCGGCCGTCTCGGCCGCTCCACCCTGCCCCTCCGCTCGCCCCCCGTGCCCTGCCCCGTGGCCGAGGCTTCCAGCCTCGGCGCCACCTCCACTACACCGCCCGCCCCACCGCCATTTCCGCCCCGTGCTTGAAACTTCCCCCGTCCTCCGCCGTCTATCGTAGGACATGCCTTCGCCCCGACTCGCCGCCCTTGCCATTCTCGGCCTCGCCACCGTGACCGCCGCCGGTTTCGCCTGGCAACAATACCAGCGAGCCGAAGCCCTCGCCGCCGAACTCGCCGCCGCGCAAAACCAAGCCGCCGAAAAGCTCGCCGCCACCACGCCTCCGCCCGCCCCAGATTCCGCGCCAAAACCGGGCCACCTCGACGAACGCTCCGCCCCCGGCTCCGAAGACTTCGCGTTCGACGACAGCGCGACCGACGACGCCGGAGGTCCTCCGCGTCGCGACCGCGGCAACCGTCGCGATCCCGGCGTCATCATGGAGCGCCTGCTGCAGGATCCCCAGTTCGCCGAAGCCATGCGCACCCAGCAACGCGCCGGACTCGACAACCGCTACGCCGCCCTCTTCGCCCAGCTCAATCTCCCCCCTGCCCAACTTACCGCCCTGAAGGACCTGCTGGCCGAGAAACAAAACGTCCCCCGCGACGTCTTTTCCGCCGCCCGCGCCGAGGGCCTCGGCCGCGAAAACCGAGGCGAGATCGACGACCTCATCGCCGCCACCCAAGCCGAGATCGACGCCGATATTCGCGCCACGATCGGCGAAGACGCCTTTGCCACCCTCAATCAATACGAGCAAACCACCGCCCAGCGCAACGTGGTGGCCGACCTCGCCGACCGCCTCTCCTACGCCGGCACGCCGCTCAATACCGCCCAGAGCGAAGCCTTGGTCACCATCATGGCCCAGGCTGCAGGCGACACGGGCGATAGCGGCAACTCCCGCTTCTTTGGCCGGGGCGGAGGCAACAGCTCCACCCCGATCACCGACGACATGATTGTCCGCGCCACGGGCGTGCTCGCGCCCGACCAAGTCAACGCCCTGCGCGACCTGCAGGCCGAACAACAAGCCGCCGCCACCGTGCGCAACGCCATGCGGGCCGAGTTTCGCGCCCAGCGCGGGGGCGGTGCCCCGACCCCGCCTCCCGGCGGCTGAATCGCCAGCCCACCACCGTCGTTCGCGCTACCGTTCGACTCCTCAGCGTTTTGCGCAACGACCGCGCGATCTCGCAACATTCGCGCAACGCCCGGCAAGGGCTGCAGCGTAAACACCTGTCGGGTCGGTTAAAAACACCTTGCCGCTCGTTTCACGACGCCGATAGCGTGACCTTTCGGTCAGTCAGTTTCACTATCAGTTTCCCTCATAAACCATGATCGTAACCACCGCACAGCTCTTTAAGCACGCTTACGGCAAATACGCCGTCGGAGCTTATAACATCAATAACGCCGAGCAGGCGATGGGCCTCTTCAAAGGCTGCATCGACTCGAAGGCTCCCTTCATCATCCAGATTTCCAAGGGTGCCCGCAAATACACCGACAAGAAGATGCTCGAGGCCATCATCCGTGCCGCCGACGAGATCTTCCCGGAGGCCATCTTCGCGGTGCACCTCGACCACGGTGACGAAGAGACCTGCTACGACTGCATCAACTCCGGCTTCTACAGCTCCGTCATGATCGACGCCTCCCACGACCCGTTCGAGGAAAACGTCGCCATCACCAAGCGCGTCGTTGAAGCCGCTCACGCCAAGGGTCTCTCCGTCGAGGCCGAGCTCGGTATGCTCGGCGGCGTCGAGGAAGACATCGTCGTCGAAGAAGGTAACGCCTGCTTGACCGACCCGGCCGAGGCCGAGGAATTCGTGAAGCTCACCGGCTGTGACTCCCTCGCCTGCGCCATCGGCACCTCCCACGGCGCCTTCAAGTTCAAGGGCAAGCAGTCCCTGCACTTCGATGTGCTCGAGAAGATCAAGAGCCGCATGGAAGGCTTCCCGCTCGTCATGCACGGTTCCTCCTCCGTCCCGCAGGACGAAGTCGCCCGCATCAACGCGGCCGGCGGCACCATCCAGGACTCCATGGGCGTCGACGTGAACGAGTATCTCCCGGCCGCCAAACTCGGCGTGACCAAGATCAACATCGACACCGACGGTCGCCTCGTCTGGACCCGCGTTCACCGCGAGTTCTTCAAGGACAACTCCTCCGCCTTCGACTTCCGTCCCCCGGGCAAGATCTTCATCGAGGAATACGCCAAGTTCATCGCCAGCCGCAACGAGCTCCTCGGCTCCGCCGGCCAGCTTGAGGACCTGCGCGCCTCCCTCTGATTCTTCAGGAATCCAGAGCCCAAAACACTCTCAGCGCGCCCGCATCCCGGGCGCGCTTTTTGTTGCCCTCATTCTTCCGCCTTCCCCTCGCGCTCCAGCCGCAGCGTCGCCGCCTTGGAGCCGCTATCCCTGATCACATCCCCGCAGCGAAGCAACGAACGATTGCCACCCCGCGCTCCCCGAGCCTTTCGACCGCGAACCTGCGGTTTTGCTGAACAAAAAACGCGCTTTGCGGTCGCGAAATGGTTCCTTCGTCCGTCTATTCCACCGTGCCGTTGATGACCGCAGGCCACATCGCTTTGCCCGCCGCCTTTCTCCGTTGGAGCCACCTGAAGATTCTCGGGGTCGCCGCCGCCATTTTGGCGTCCGCTATCTCGGCGACGGCCCAATCCGCGCCCGACCTCGACCGCGCCTGGGACGCCTTCATCACCGGCAGTTACGAGGAGGCCATCAAGCTCGCCCAAGCCGGTCGCGCCGCCGACGAAGAGAACGAGGATTGGTGGCGCATCGAAGCTGACTCGCTGCTCACTCTCGGCCGCTACCGCGAAGCCTACGACCTCCTCGGTCTGGGCGTCGTCGTCAACAGCGACAGCCTCTGGCTCATGATGCTGCGCCGCGACGCCGAGCGCTTCATCGCCACCGCCGGCCCCCAGGAGCCCCTCTCCCAGAACGACCTCGTGCGCTCCATCAACATGGCTGCCGCCTACCGCGGCTCCAATGCTCTCGAGGATTCCGGCTTCCTCGCCGCTATCGCCCACAGCGCCCTCGCCGCCGGCGTTGAACCCAAGTTCGTCCTCGATCGCTTCCTTAAACCCGCCCAGGAAAAACCCGCCCCCGCCCGCGAGGCCTTCATCGTCGCCGGCCGCCTCGCGCTCGACAAACAGGACCCCGCTCTCGCTTCTCGCACCTTCCGCGCCGGGCTCGAACATTATCCGGAAGATCCGGATCTGCTCCTCGGCCTCGCCGAGGCTTTCCGCCCGTCCAACACCCAGGCCTTCATCAGCCACCTCTACCGCGCCCTCGCCCGCAACGCCCGCCACATCGGCGCCCACCTCCAACTCGCTGATCATCACATCGACGCCGAGGACTACGCCGCCGCCGCCAACGCCATTGAACAGGTCCTCGAGGTCAACCCGCGCCAACCCGACGCCCTCGCCTACCGCGCCGCCATCTCCTACCTGCGCGACGAAAACGACCTCGCCGCCATCCAACGCGAACTCGCCCTCGCCCTCTGGCCCACCAACCCGCGTCCCGACTACCTCATCGGCGAAAAGCTCTCCCGCCAATATCGCTTCGCCGAAGGCGCCGCCGCCCAACGCCGCGCCCTCGCCCTCGATCCGACCTACCAGCCCGCCCGCCTCCAACTCGCTCAGGACCTGCTCCGCCTCGGCCACGAAGACGAGGGCTGGGCCATCGCCGAACTCGTCCACGCCAACGACGGCTACAACATCGAGGCCTACAACCTCACCTCTCTGCGCGACCGCGTCGCCGCTTTCACCACCGTCGAGAGCCCGCACTTCCGCATCCGCATGTCGCCCGAAGAAGCGCCCATCTACGGTCAACGCGCCCTCGCCCTCCTCGAATCCGCCCGGGTCGACCTGAGCGAGCGCTACGGCATTCAACTCGAGCAAATCACCACCGTCGAAATCTATCCCGACCCGGCCGACTTCGCCGTGCGCACCTTCGGCATGCCCGGCGTGGGCGGCTACCTCGGCGTCTGCTTCGGCCCCGTCTTCACCGTCAACAGCCCTGCCGCCTCCCGCGCCAATTGGGAGGCCGTGCTCTGGCACGAATTCGCCCACGTCATCACCCTCACGCTCACCAAAAACCGCATGCCCCGCTGGCTCAGCGAAGGCATCTCCGTTTACGAGGAGCTGCGCCGCGATCCCGCCTGGGGCCAACGCATGTCGGTCGACTACTACAACCGCATCGTCAACGGCCGCATCCAGCCCATCTCCGACATGAGCGCCGCCTTCGTCGAAGCCCGCACCTCCGACGACACCCTCTTCGCCTACTACCAATCCTACCTCGTCGTCGAATTCCTGGTGGAACGCTACGGCTTCGAACCGCTCCGCGGCATGCTCGCCGATCTCGCCGGCGGCCAACCCATCAACGACGCCCTCGCCGCCTGGTTCGATCCTCTGCCCGATCTCGAGACCGGCTTCGTCGCCTTCGCCGAGGAACGCGCCGCCGCCCTCGCCCCCGATTACGATCTCGATCTGCCGCAACCGCCCGCCGAACCCGATCCCGCCGAAGAGGGCAACCTGCTCACTCAATTCCTCCGCCCCGTCGACCTCTCCTCGCTGCCGCTGCCGTTCGGCGACGACAACCTCCCGCAGCTGCTCGATTCCCTCCGCCCCGCCGTCGAAGCCGGCGACTGGGAAAAGATCCGCGACGAACTCGCCCCCATCGCCGCCACCGGTCTCTACCTGCCCGAACCCTTCAACGTCCACACCCTGCTCGCCCGCGCGTATCGAGAACTTGGTGACACCGCTGCCGAGCGCGCCACGCTTGAGGCCATCGTTGCCAACCAAGCCGAGGCCCTCTCCGCCATCACGCGTCTGCTGTCCCTCGCCACCGCCGCCGACGACACCGCCGCCATGGCCCGCTGGAGCGATGCGTGGATCGCTGTGAATCCCCTTGCCACTACCCCGTGGCGTGCCCGCTTCGAAGCGCACCGTGCGCTCGGCGAGTCCGGCACCGCCATCACCGCCGCGCAAACCCTGCTCCGACTCGATCCGCCCGACCGCGCCGCCCTGCACTACAACCTCGCCGAACTCTTCCAAGCCGAAGGCGATCCCGCCTCCGCCCGCCGTCACGTGCTCCTAGCCCTCGCCGAAGCCCCGCGCTACCGCGACGCCTACCGTCTCCTTGCCCGACTTCCCGCCACTGCCTCCGCCACGCCATGATCCGACGCCCCTCCCGTAGCGCCGGCTTCAGCTGGCGTCTCCCCACCTTCGCCCTTCTGGCCATCCTCGCCCTCACCTGCGCCGTCCCCGCCGACGCCCAGCGTCGCGACCGTCGCGACGACCGCGATCGTGATCGCCGCAACACGCCCGAGTGGACGGTCGATCCGGCCTTTCAAAACGATGTCTTCTCCTTCGCCCGCCTCCGCTACGAAAGTTGGGGCGGCAGCTGGGGAGGTTGGGGCGGCTGGGGAGGAGGCCGCGGCCGCTGGGCCACCGACGCCCCCGACGCCGATCTCAACTTGATGTTCCGCCTCCAGCAAATGACCGCCCTCAAGGTCAATCCGGAGGTCACCTACATCGACATCGAGCCCGAGCAACTCCGCCACTACCCCTTCGTCTACATGGTGGAACCGGGCCGCCTCATGTTCCGCGACGAGGAAGTCACCGCGCTGCGCGACTACTTGCTCAACGGCGGTTTCATCATGCTCGACGATTTCTGGGGCGAAGAGGATTGGGACAACGTGCGCCGCGAGTTCGCCCGCGTGTTCCCCGACCGCGACCCCGTCGAACTCGAGATCGATCATCCCATCTTCCACATCATCTTCGACCTCGACGAAAAGCCCCAAATGCCCGGCATCGATTTCTACATGCGCGGTGGCCGTTCCGACGAACGCAACTCCGGCCCGCCGCACTACTGGGCCTACTACGACGACAAGGGCCGCATGATGGCCATCTTCTGCCACAACACCGACCTCGGCGACGGCTGGGAACGCGAAGGCGAAGACCCAACCTACTTCCGCCGCTTCGCCGAGAAGATGGCCTACCCCATGGCCATCAACATCATCTACTACGCCATGACGCACTGAGGCCGCGCCACACCACTCACATCTTACATCCCACATCTTACATCCTACATGACCACCCCACCTCTCTCCGACGAATCCGCCTTTGCCGCCCTCGAAGCGGGCCGCGACCGCGTCCGCGCCGAACTCGCCAAAACCATCGTCGGCCAGGAGGACGTGATCGAGCAGCTCCTCGTTGCCATGCTCGCAGGCGGCCACTGCCTGCTCACCGGCGCGCCCGGCCTCGCCAAAACCCTCCTCGTCAAATCCGTCGCCCAGGCCTTCCACCTCAAGTTCCAGCGTATCCAATTTACGCCCGATCTCATGCCGGCCGACATCACCGGCACCGAGATCCTCACCGAGACCGACTCCGGCCGCCAACTCACCTTCGTGCCCGGTCCGGTCTTCGCCAATCTCCTCCTCGCCGACGAGATCAACCGCACCCCACCCAAAACCCAGGCCGCCCTGCTCGAGGCCATGCAGGAGCATCAGGTCACCGCCGCCGGCGTGCGCCACCAACTCGCTGAACCCTTCTTCGTCCTCGCCACCCAAAACCCGGTGGAGATGGAAGGCACCTATCCGCTGCCCGAGGCCCAGCTTGACCGCTTCCTCTTCAACGTCCTCATCGACTACCTGCCCGAAGCGCAGGAGATCGAGGTCGTCACCCGCACCACCTCCGCCAAACCCGCGCCCATCACGCCGGTCTTTAGTGCCGAGGAAGCCATTGCCTTCCAATCGCTTGCCCGCGACGTGCCCATCGCGAGCGACAACGTCTCCTACGCCGTGCGCCTCGCCGCCGCGTCTCGCCCGCACCGCGACGGTGCGCCCGACTTCGTCAACAACTGGCTCAACTGGGGCGCCGGCACCCGCGCCGCCCAAGCCCTCGTCATCGGCGCCAAAGCCCGCGCCCTCTGGCTCGGCCGCACCCACGCCAGTGCCGACGACATTCGCGCCCTTGCCGCCCCCGTCTTCCGTCACCGCCTCCTCCTCAACTACCGCGCCGAAGCCGACGGCGTCACCGTCGACGACGTCATTCAAAAACTAATCGCCCACGTCCCCACGCCCTAAAGCCCGCCCCCTCAACTTCCTACTTCATACTTCCTACTTCTTACTTCCCCATGTCCGTCTCTCTCGATCCTGCCGCCTTGCTCGCGATCCGCGATCTGGAGTTGCGTGCGCGCACCGTGATGGAGGGTCTGGCCAGCGGACTGCACCGCAGTCCCTACTCGGGCTTCTCGTCCGAGTTCACCGAATACCGCCAATACAGCCCCGGCGACGATCTGCGCTACCTCGACTGGAAAGCCTTCGCCCGCACCGACCGCTTCTACCTCAAGAAATACGAGGACGAAACCAACCTGCGCTGTCTCATCGTGTTGGATACGAGCCGCTCCATGACCTTCGGCTCCCGCGGGTATTCAAAACTCGACTACGCCCGCACCCTCGCCGCCACCCTCGCCTGTTTCCTGCACGCCCAACGCGACGTCGTCGGTCTCGCGCTCTTCGACCAAACCGTCCACCACACGCTGCCCCCGCGCTGGCGCCCCGGCCACCTCGCCCACCTATACGCCGCCCTCGCCCGCGAACCCGCCTCCCGCACCACCGCCATGGGCCCGGCCCTCGACGAAGTCCGCCGCCTCTGCCCCAAACGCACGCTCATCGTCCTGCTCTCCGACTTCCTCTCCCCGGCCGACGAATGGTCCGCGTCCCTCGCCCACCTCGCCGCCGCCGGTCATGATCTGCGGGCGCTGCAGATCCTCGATCCGGCCGAACTCACCCTCGAAGGCTTCGGCCACGCCGCGATCTGGGAAGATCTCGAATCCGACCAAAACCTCTACGTCGACCCCGCTCAGGCCCGCGCGACCTACCAGAAAAACTTCGCCGCCCACACCGGCGCCGTGCGCGACGCCCTCCACCGCGCCGGCGTGCCCTTGCAGTCCGTCGACACCGGTCGCCCGCTCGACCTCACCCTGCGCGCCTTCCTGCGCCAATCCGCCGCCGCATGAGTTTGCTCGCTCCGTGGTTTCTGGCCGGTCTGGCCGCGCTCGCGGTGCCCATCCTGGCGCACCTCATTCGCCGTGCCACCAAAGACCGGGTGACCTTCAGCGCCGTGCGTTTTCTCACGCCGTCCGCGCCCCGCCTCGACCGTCGCAGCCGCATCCAGCATCCGTGGTTGCTCCTGCTCCGTCTGCTCATCCTCGCCCTGCTCGCGCTGGCCTTTGCCCGCCCTTTCTTCAACACCGCCAATCCCATCACCCCCACGGCCGAACCGCCGCACCACGTGATGGCCATCCTTGATCGCAGCGCCAGCATGCAACGCGCGGGACTCTGGACCGCGGCCAAGCTCCGTATCCAGAACTTGGCGACGGAACTCGCGCCCCTGGATGACTTCACCCTGCTGGTCGCGGATGACAGCGGCCTCCCGCTGATCACCACCGAAACCTGGCGCGCGACCGCGCCCGACGATCGCGAATCCCTCGTCGCCGGTTTGCTCGATCAATTGCCCGCGCCCGGCGGCTCCGCCTTCCATCTCGACGACGCCGTGCGCGCCGCCCTCGAACGGCATCAGGAACTCAGCGCCGCCGACCAGACCCAACCGTCCGCCCCCGTGCTCCACGTCGTATCCGATCTCGCTCGCGGCACCCGCGTGAGTGGTCTCGCCAGCATCGCTTGGCCCGATGGACTCGAGCTGCACCTTGATCGCGTTGACCCCGACGCCTCAGCCTCGACGAGCAACATCGCCCTGCAATGGCTCGGCTGGGGCATCGCCACCAGCGAACAACCGTCGCCGCCCGCCCGCGTGCGCCTTGTCGCCGGATACGACACGCCAACCACCTCGGTGCAACTGACTCTGCTCGATCCGTCCACCAACACTCCGCTCAGCGCCCCGACCACTCAAGTTGTCGCCCGCGGCGGTGCGACCACCGTGCTGCTGCCCGTGCCGGAGAACGCGCCCGACGCCCTCTCCATTCGCCTCGAAGGCGATGCCGTGCCCTTCGACAACCAACTCTGGGTCGTTCGTCCCGCCGAACGTGCCTTGCCCACCGTCCTTCTCGGTTCCACCAACGCCGACGATCCCGCAGACCCGGCCTACTATCTGACCCGCGCCCTCGCCGGTTGGCGTGATCCCGTGCCGACGTTGACCGATCAACTGCCGCCGCTGGCCGATCCGACGACTTCCGCCAGCCTGCCACCCTTCATCCTCGCCCCGTCGCCGCCCGCCGACGCGCTGCTGCCCGCCATCCGCGCGCAGGTGGAAGCCGGCGCGACCGCCGTGTTCCTGCTCGATTCCCCTGCCGCCGCGACCCAAGCCGCCCGCCTCCTCGACGAGCCGGCTTGGGGCTTCGCCGACGCCGCCACCACGTCCTCCGGTTACGCGCTTTTCGGTCAGATCGATTTCACCCATCCGCTCTTCCTGCCCTTCGCCGATCCGCGCTACAGCGACTTCAGCCGCATCCGTTTCTGGTCGCGCCCGCACCTCACGTTGCCGCCCAACTCGACCGCCGTGGTCGCCGCCCGCTTCGACGATGGCAGCCCCGCCGTGCTCGAAGCCTCCCTCGGCCGCGGACGCATCGTCTGGTGGACCGGCGGCTGGACGCCCACCTCCAGCCAATGGGTCCTCTCCTCCAAATTTGTCCCCTGGCTTCAGGCTCTCGCGGAACGCACCGCCGGCGGCACCCTGCGCGCCTCCGTCAGCGAGCTCGATCAACTCGACCGCCTCGGCCCCTACGCAAGCCTGACCTCACTTGATCCGGATCTCCCTCGCACCGCCCCGGGCCTGTATCAACTTCGTCGCGACAACCTGCCCCCGCGCACCGTCGCGCTCAACGTCCCTTCCAGCGAGAGCGACCTCCCCCCGCTCGATCTAGATGTCTTCGCCCAACTTGGCGCTCCGCTCGCCGGCGCCGACCGCGTCGCGACTCCGCTCGATGCCGCCCAACAACGCACCGAAGCCGCCTACCTCACCGAATCCCGCCAAAAGCTCTGGCGCTGGCTCCTCCTCGCCGCCGCCCTCCTGCTCGCGGCCGAGAGTTTCTTTTCCCTGCGCATCGCCCGGCGCGCCACCGCCCTGAACTGACCCCATGCGCCGTCCCTTCCGCCTTTTCTTTTCCTTCGACGCTCGGCTCCACGAGGAGCTGCGCAGCATCGCGCGCCACCATCAGTCCGCCCAGCTCCACCGCCACGGCATCCACGTTTGGGGCATCTTCGCCGCCATCGCACTCGTCCTGCTGACCCTCCGCTGGATCGTCCCCGGCTTCGCGCCCTGGCTCGGTCCGCTGCTGCTGCTCGCCCTGCTCGCTGCTGTCAGCGCCACGCTTTGGCGCGCCGTGCGCAACCGCTTCGATCTCATCGCGACGGCCCGCGCCATCGAGCGGGATTACCCCGAGCTGAAGGAAGCCCTGCGCACCGCGGCCGAACAAAAACCCCGCGACGGCGCCCCCCTCACCTTCCTCCAGCGCCGCCTGCTCAAACACGCCCTCGACCACGCCGCCGTCTCCGCCTGGCATACCACGCCGCGCTCCGCCGCCCGCCAATACGCCCTCGCCCACTTCGCCACCCTCGGCGCCGCCGTCATCATCGGTTTCTTCGCCCTCCACCAAAGCGCTCCGTGGCGCACGACCTGGGATCTCGTCTGGAGCCACGCCCCCGGCATCACGCCCACCACCACGATCGAAGTTACGCCCGGCAACCAGGAGGTCGAACGCGGCGCCACCGTCGTGATCGCCGCCCGCTTCCCGGCCAACGCGCTGCCGACCACCGCGCACCTCGTCTGGCAAAACGCCGATGGTCTTTCCGCTCGCACGCCCATGGTGCGCAGTCTCTCCGATCCGGTCTTCGCCACCACGCTCAGCGACATCACGGCCGACACCGTGTATTCGGTTTCCTACGACGACGACTCCACCACTGACTTCGCCCTCACCGTCTTTGAGCTGCCGACCCTCGTGCGCGCCGACGCCATCCTCGATTACCCCGACTACACCGGCTTTAGCGATCGCACCATCACCGACACCCGTCGCATCAGCGCCGTCGAAGGCACGCACCTCGACTATCAGTTCATCATCAATCGCCCCGTCGCCCGCGCCGAACTGCACGACGACGAGCACGGCACCGTCACCCCGCTCACCGCCGCCAACGACGACGCCACGCTCTTCAACCTCACCACCACCCTCAGCGAGAGCGCGCGCTACAAACTGCACCTCGTCACCGCCGATGGCCGCACGGATCCCGTCCCGGCCGACATCCGCATCGAGGTCGCACCCAACACCCGCCCGGAACTCACCTTGCTCTTCCCACGCGGCGATCAACGTGTCTCGCCCATCCAGGAGATCACCCTGCAGGCCGAACTCCGCGACGACTTTGGCCTGCTCGACTACGGGATCGCCACCGCCATCGGCAGCGCCGATCCCGAATACATTTCCTATCACGACTCACCCGATGCCGTCCTCCAGGCCGAGGTGAGTCACCTCATCCCGCTCGAAGAACGTGACGTCGAAGTCGACGAACTCATCACCTGGTTCGCCTGGGCCGACGACTACGCCCCCGACGGCAGTGTCCGCCGCTCCACCGGCGATCTCTTCTTCGCCGAGGTTCGCCCGCTCGACGAGATCTTCCGCGAAGACAGCGACGGCGCCGGCGGTGCCCAATCCGGTATGCAAAGCGGCGGCCCGGCCGGCGAGCTGATCGAGATTCAACGCCAGCTCTCCATCGCCATCTGGAAACTCCGCCAGGAGGCGCAGGCCACCGATGAGAGCTACGTCAACGATGTCGAAGTCCTGCGCGACTCCCAGGCCCAGGCCCGTTCCCAACTCGCCGAGGTGCGCGCCCAGTTGGACGACCCGCGCCTGCGCGGCGCCGCCGAACTCGCCGACCGCTCCATGGATATCGCTCTCGACGAACTCGCCGACGCTGCATCCACGCCCAGCACCGATCCGCTCGACGCCGCCTGGAAAGGCTCACAGGCCGCCTTCCAAGCCCTGCTCCGTCTCCAGCCCAAAGAAAACAACATTGTCCAAAACCAGAACGGAGGAGGCAGCGGCAGCCGCAACCGCAACCAGATCGACCAGCTCCGCATGCGGCGCGATTCCAACGACTACGCCACCCAAAGCCAGGCCGAGAACGAGACGACTCCGGAAGATCGCGAACAACTCAACCTCCTCTCCCGACTGCGCGAACTTTCCCGCCGCCAACAGGACCTCAACGATCGTCTCCAGGAACTGCAGACCGCCCTCGCCGCCGCCACGTCCGAGGCCGAGCGCGAGGAGATCCGCCGCGAACTCAAGCGCCTCGAGGAAGAGCAACGTCGCATGCTCGCCGACCTCGACGAAGCCCGCCAACGCCTCGACCGCATGCAACCCGGCGAGCAACGCGAACAGGCCCGCCAGCAACTCGAGGACACCCGCGAGAACATGCAGCAGTCCAGCGAGCGCCTCGCCGATGGCGAAGTCTCCTCCGCGCTCGCCGCCGGCACCCGCGCCCAGGAACAACTCCAACAGACCAGCGACGAAATGCGCGACGAATCCTCCAGCGTATTTGCCGATCAACTACGCGAGCTCCGCCGTCAGGCCCGCGAACTGAGCGAACAACAGGAGCAACTTGCCGAACAGTTCAACGAGCGCGCCGACGCCCCGCCCAGCCTCGACGGTTCCGCCGCCAACGAAGACCTCGCCGAGGCCATCGCCGCCCAGCAGGAACGCCACGCCGAACTCCTCGACGACCTGCGTCAAGTCACCGAAGACAGCGAAGGCACCGAACCGACGCTCCACCGCCAACTTTACGACCTCATGCGCGAGCAAGGCACCCAAGGCCCCACCCGCGATCTCGAAACCACCGCCGAACTCCTGCGCCAGGGATTCCTCGAACAGGCCGGCCAACGTCAGGCCGGCATCCAGGAAGACTTCGAACAACTCCGCCAAGGCATCGAACGCGCCGCCGATTCCGTGCTCGGCAACGAAGCCACCGAAATGCGCTTCGCTACCAACGAACTGGAAGACCTCGCCGAACAACTCGCCCAAGAACGCCGCGCCGCCACCGGCGAAGATGAAACCCAACCCGGCACCGAGCCCGGTTCAGACCCCACCGCTGTAGCCGGGGTCGGTGACCCCGGTTCAGAAGAAGACAATCAACCCGGCCCTAGCGACACCGAACCCGGCCAAGAGCAAGGCACCCAATCTGTAGCCGGGGTCGGTGACCCCGGTTCCGAGCACGGCAATCAACCCGGCCCCAACGGCACCGAACCCGATTCCGCAGAAACCACCCAATCTGTAGCCGGAGTCGGTGACCCCGGCCCCCCCAACAACCGCCCCAGCGACGCCCAATCCCCGTCCCCCTCGGGCTCCGCATCCAACTCGCCCAGCGACTCTCCGGGCGACGCCCCCGGCGACTCCCCAACCGAAGACGAAGCCCTCGCCCAAGCCCTGGCCCAGCTCCTCGGCGGCAATCCGTCCGAGCAACCCGGCGGCAACCAACGCCAGCCCGGCAACGGCCCGCTCACCGGTTCCGATTTCGCCGACTGGGCCGATCGCCTCCGCACCGTCGAATCCTTGCTCGAGGACGAACAGCTGCGTCAGCGCCTCAGCGAAGCCCGCGCCGAAGCCGAAGCCCAGCGCGCCGAGTGGCAACGTCACGGCGCCGATCCGCAATGGGACCTGGTGGAAACCGGCATTCTGGAGCCCTTGGTCGAGGTGCAGACCTGGCTGCAGCAGGAACTCGCCCGCCGCGAGGATCCGACCTCCCTGCAACCCATCGACCGCGATCCCGTGCCGGAGAAATTCGCCGAATCCGTCCGCCGCTACTACGAGTCCCTCGGCACCTCCACCCCAAATCAAGAATGAGCGTGCGTAGCGAAAATTTCACTACGTCGGGCATAAAGCCCGACCCACACCCGGCATCCGCCCACTTTCCCTTGTGGGTCGGGCTTCATGCCCGACATCCCCACGCCCACGCCCATCCTTCCTCGCTGTGGGTCGGGCTTTACGCCCGACATCTCCACGCCAACGCCCGACATCCCCACCCGGCATGACCCCGTTGGCCCTCATCTCCTTTGCGGGCGCCTCCTGGTGGGTCTTCGCCCTTCCGCTCGCCGCCCTCCTCGGCGCCCTCGCCTGGTATGCGCTCCAACCCGCGCAGCCCAACCGCGCCGCACTCGCCGTCGGCCTCGGTCTACGCGGACTCGGCATCGCCCTCCTCCTGCTCGCGCTCCTCGATCCGCAGTGGATCGTGTCCCGCGCGAAACGCGGCGCCAATATCGTCGCCGTCATCGCCGACAATAGCCGCGGTCTCGACATCACCGAAATCGGTGCCGACACCACCCGCGCCGCCGTCCTGCGCGAAGCCTTGCTCGCGCCCGACACCCCGTGGCTCGACGACCTGTCCCGCGAGTTTCAACTGCGTTCCTACGCCTTCGACCGTGACCTGCGTCGCATCGCCAGCTTCGAACAACTCGACCATCGCGGCAACCGCTCCGACCTTGGCACGGCCCTGCGCCAGCTCCGCGACCGCCTCGCCGATCAACCGCTCGCCGGCGTCGTGCTGCTCACCGATGGCAACGCCACCGACCTCGACGCCACGCTCCCCAACCTCGACGGCCTGCCGCCTATCTACCCCGTCGTGATCGGAGCGCCCAACAGCGTGCGCGATCTGCGCATCAGTCGCGCCGACCTGCGCCAAACCGCCTTCGATGACGCGCCGGTGGCCGTGCGCACCGCCATCACCGGCACCGGCCTCGACGGCGCAGCTACCACCCTCCGCATCGCTCCGCTCGACCAATCCCTCGCCAGCGCTCTACCACCCGCGCGCAGCCTCGACCTGCCCACCGATCCCACCGCCGTCGCCGACACGACCTTCGAGTGGCGCCCGAGCGGCAGCGGCGTGCAGTTCTACACCGTCAGCGCCCAACTGACCGATGCCGACTCCACCAACGCAGAAGCCACCCCGCTCAACAACCGCCGCCATCTCATGATCGATCGCGGTCGCCCCGCCTACCGCATTCTCTACGTCGGCGGCCGTCCCAACTGGGAGTTTAAGTTCCTCAACCGTGCCCTTGCCGACGACCCGCAGCTCGACCTCGTCGCCCTCCTCCGCCTCGCCCGCCGCGAGCCCAAGTTCGAATTCCGCGGCGGCGCGGGCGAATCCAACAACCCGCTCTTCCGCGGTTTCGATGGCGAGACCGACGCCGCGCCCCGCTACGACGAACCCGTGCTCACCCGCCTCAACACCCGCGACGAGGAGGAGTTGCGGGCCGGTTTCCCGCGCACCGCCGAAGAGCTCTTTGCCTACGACGCCATCATTCTCGACGACGTGGAGGCCGCGTTCTTCAACACCAGCCAACAGATGCTGCTGCGCCGTTTCGCCGCCGAACGCGGCGGCGGCCTGCTCTTCCTCGGGGGCGCCGACACCCTCGAAAACGGCGGTTACGCCGACTCCCCCCTCGCTGCCGCCCTGCCCATCTACCTCGACCGCCGCGCCGATCGCGCGCCGCGCGGCGAGTTGCGCTGGGACCTCACCCGCGAGGGCTGGGTCGAGCCCTGGGTGCGCATCCTGCCCAACGCCGAAGACGAGCGCAACCGGCTCGCCGACATGCCCGCCTTCCTCATCGCCAACGGTCTCACCGACACCAAACCGGGCGCGACCGTGCTGGCCTCGCTGACCGACGACGAGGGACGCACCTTTCCCGGTCTCGCCGCCCAACGTTTCGGCGCCGGTCGCGTCGCCGCGGTCACCGTCGGCGACCTCTGGCGCTGGGGCCTGCAGGACGCCGGCAGCCAAGCCGACCTCGCCCGCTTCTGGCGTCAACTTTCACGCTGGCTCGTCACCGACGTGCCCAGCCAGGTCGAACTCCAGCTCGCGCCCGCCGAGGACGCCCCCGAAGCCATGCGCCTGCGCGTCACGGTGCGCGACGAAGCCTACCGCCCGCTCGATCTGGCCCGCGTGAACCTCACCATCGAGCACGTCGTCGGATCCGGCGAACCGACCCAAAACGCCTTCACCACCGTCACCCTCACCGCCGAACCCGAGATCGATGCCCCCGGCCGCTACACCGCGACCTTCACCGCCCGCGATCCGGGCGCGTATCGCGTGAGCGCCGAAGTCACCGATCGCACCGGCAAACTCCTCGGCCGCGACGATGGCGGCTGGGTCCATGATCCGCTCAGCGCCGAGTTTGCCTCCCTGGAACCCAACCTCGCCCTGCTCGAAGCCCTCGCCTTCAAGACAGGCGGACAGGTGCTCCAGCTGGCCGATCGCGAGGGTTTAGCCAATCTCTCCGCCACCCTCACGCGCGCCCCTGCGCCCATCACCGAATCGCGTTCCCTGCCGCTCTGGCACAACGGCGTCATCTTCATCCTCATGCTCGGTTGCTGGACCGCCGAATGGATCTGGCGACGCTGGAAAGGCCTGCCGTGAGCACGTTCGATCACGCTATCCTGTCGGGCGTAAAGCCCGACCCACAATTGCCTCAACTCACCGCACCTCCATGTGGGTCGGGCTCTTGCCCGTCCTCTGGCGTGGTTATGCCCGACATCGCGCTACGCCCCGTCATCGTCACCTTGTTGGCGCTTCTCTCCTTCATCACCGTCCCCGCCCTCCGCGCCGCCGACCTGCTGCTCCTCGTTGGCGCCCCCGGCGAAGAAGACTACGCCGAGGTCTTCGCCGAAACCGCCGAAGCCTGGGCCGACGCCGCGGCCGCGGCCAACCTCACGGTGTCGCGAATCGATGGATACAGCGACGACGGCCTGGCCCCGCGCGATCAACTCATCACTGCCCTCGCCGCCCAACGCCCCGTCGCGGACGATCCACTGTGGATCGTCTATGTCGGCCACGGCACCTACGACCTGCGCAACGCGCAGCTCAACCTCGCCGGTCCCGACGTCTCCGCCACCGAGCTCGGCGAATGGTTGGGCGGCTTCGAACGCCCGCTGGTGTTTGTGCACGGCGGCTCCGCCAGCGCGCCCTTCGTCAACGCCCTCTCGCGGCCCAATCGCATCATCATCACCGCGACCGAAAGTGGTCATGAGGTGAACTATGCTCGCTTCGGTCTGCGTTTCGCTCGCGCCGTGATTGATCCGGAAGCCGACATCGACCGCGACGGTCAGACTTCCCTGCTCGAAGCCTTCCTCACCGCCTCGCAGCAGGTGCAGGCCTTCTACCTCGAGCAAAACCGCCTCGCCACCGAACACGCTCTCATCGACGACAACGGCGACGGCCGCGGCACGCCTTACGACTTCTTCAATGGCACCCGCCTCGCCGAAAAGCCCACCGATCCCACCGCCGTGCCGGACGGTGCCCGCGCCCGCGTTTGGTCCCTCGTGCCCTC
The DNA here is from genome assembly GCF_019679435.2 of Actomonas aquatica. Taxonomy (NCBI): domain Bacteria; kingdom Pseudomonadati; phylum Verrucomicrobiota; class Opitutia; order Opitutales; family Opitutaceae; genus Actomonas; species Actomonas aquatica. Next base: position 294,610 of record NZ_CP139781.1, on the reverse strand, counting down.
CGCGGCCGAACGCGCGCTCACCGCCGAGCAACGCAGCCGCCGCGACGCCCTCGAAGCCGAACTCGAACAACTCCGCACCCGCCGGGACAGCATGCCCGAGTCCGACTACCTCGACGCCCTCGAAGTCCTCTTCCGCCAACTCGGCCAGGTCTACCGCACGACATCCGTCAACTCGTAGGGTCCTTCAATCAGGGACCGCCCCGTCCCCGTCGGCCTACTCCCGCGCCTTCGGCACAAACAACACCCGCACCGGATCCGGCACATTCACGATGCTGCGCCGCACGAAACTCAGCCGTCCGGTCTCCGCATCGATCGCAAACACCGCCACCGTATTCGAGTGACGTCCCGCCACCACCAGCCAGCGGCCGCTCGGGTCGATCACAAAGTTGCGCGGCCAACTGCCTCGCACCGGCTCCTGCTCGACTGCCGTCAAAGTCCCGTCGTCCGCATCGATGGAAAACACGGCGATGGAATCGTGTCCGCGATTGCCGACGTAGAGAAAACGACCCGACGGGTGCACCCGCACCTCCGAGGTGCTGTTGCTCGGTTCGTCGTGATCAGCCGGCAAGGTCGACCAGCCCGCCACACGCTCGTAGCCGATGCCGTCCGCCGCCGGCCGCAGCAGGTGCACAGTGCTGTCGAGTTCGCCGTTCACGTAGGCCCACTCGCCATCGGGCGCGAACGCCATGTGCCGCGGGCCGGTTCCAGCCGGAAATTCCAAGCGGGTCGTGATCGTCAACGCCGTTGCCTCCTCGTCGACCGCCAACGTCCACACGCAATCATTGCCCAGATCCACCACGTCGAGACGGCGCCCATCCGCGCGAAAACCCAACCAATGCGCCCGGGCTTGCTGCTGCGCCCGCGATGAGCCGGAGCCGATGAACGGCAGCGCCAGGGTCGTGATGCCGTCTGCACCGATCACCGCCGGATCGCCCAGCCGCATGACGCTCACCGTCCCACTGCCGTAATGCGCGGTCGCCAGTATTCGCCCGTCCGCCGAGATCGCGATATGTGTCGGCGCGCCGCCCGGCAGAGCCCGCCGCCCCAACTCCGTCAGCGTCCCGCCCGCATCGAACGTATAATAGCCGATCCCGGCAACCTCGCCGCCGCGGCTGGAGAACACCACGTTGCGCGTCGGATGCGCCACCAGCCACGAGCTGCCCGCAAACGCTTCCAACGCCTCCGGTCCCGCCAACGCGCCGGTTTCGTCGTCCAACTCCAAGCGATGAATCCCCGCGCCGCCCTGCACCCACAGCGGCCGCGACTCCGTCCGCGCTTCGGGCGCGCCCACTGCCGCCATTCCCACCGCGATCACCGAAAGCGTTGCAAGCCATTGTCTCATGCGCGCCATTCAGACGAATTCGCCGCGCGCCGACAGCAAAAACACGGTATCCTTGCGCCCACTACCTCGCCGAAGCCGTATCCGATTGGTCCGGTGCATGTTCGTGCTGGCCACCCCCGGCTTCGTCCTCCAATTGAACCCCCAAAATGGGCGCGTTTATTGAGCTGCAGAACATCACCCATCGTTACGGCGACCAGACCGTGGTCACCGACACGTCCTTGGCGCTCAATCAGGGCGAGGTCTTCTCCCTGCTGGGGCCGAGCGGCAGCGGCAAAACCACCCTGCTGCGCATTCTCGGCGGCTTCCTCACGCCGACGGCCGGTCGCGTCATCGTGGATGGACAGGACCTCACCAACGTTCCGCCCAACCGGCGCCCCATCAATACGGTCTTTCAAAACTACGCGCTCTTCCCGCACCTGACCGTGCGCGAAAACATCGGTTTCGGCCTCACCGTCGCCAAGCGCCCTCCCGCCGAGGTCAATGCCGAGGTCGATCGCATGCTCGACCTCATCGACCTGCACGAGCACGCCGCCAAGCGCCCGCACCAGATCAGCGGTGGCCAAAAACAACGCGTCGCCATCGCCCGCGCCCTCGTCAATCAGCCGCGCCTCCTCCTCCTCGACGAACCGCTCGCCGCCCTCGATCTCAAGCTGCGCCAGCGCATGCTCATCGAGCTCGAGAACATTCACGATAAAGTGGGCATCACCTTCCTCTACGTGACTCACGACCAGGGTGAAGCCATGTCACTGAGCGACCGCGTGGGCGTCATGAGCGAAGGCCGTCTCGAGCAGGTCGGCACGCCCATGGAGGTTTACGAAACGCCCCACAGCCGCTTCGTCGCCGGTTTTGTCGGCGATACCAATCTCATCGACGCCACCGTCGTGCCCGGCGGCAACGGCGAACCGACTCTCGCCCTCGCCACCGACGAGCTCGGCACCATCAGCCACGGCTGGGACGGCCAGGAAGCCCACGGTCGCGTCTTCCTCGCCGACGGTGAACACGCCCTCCAACCCGGGGCCCGCGCCGTGCTCAGCATCCGCCCCGAGCGTATCGCCCTGCGCCGCGAATGCCCGCCGCACCACCACGGCCAAAATACGATTCGCGGCGTCGTCGAAGACCTCATCTATCTCGGCTCCCGCACCCACTACCGCATCAAAGTCGGCGACCGCATGCTTTCGGTCTGGAAACAACACCGACGTTACCTGCCCGACTACAAGGAAATCACCTGGAACGAAGAGGTGTTCCTCAGCTGGTATGCCAATGACGGATACCTCATCGAGGAGCCCGTCAAGGAGGTCACCGCCGCCTCATGAAACGGCCGCGTTGGACGGAGTCCCTGTTGACGGTGCCCAGCTTCGTGTGGCTGGTGGCGTTCTTCGCGGTGCCCACGCTGCTGGTCTTCGCCTACTCTTTCAAACCGGCCGAGCTCAGCGGCAGCGTCGGCGAGGGCTGGACCCTCGACACCTGGCGCACCCTCGCCAACCCGATTTACCCCGCCATCATCTGGCGCACGATCTGGCTGAGCATCATCTGCACGGTTGTCTGCCTGCTGCTCGGCGTGCCCGTCGCCTACTGGATCGCCCGCCTGCCGCGCCTCTGGCGGCAACGCGTGCTCATCCTCATCATCCTGCCGTTCTGGACCAATTTCCTCATCCGCATCTTCGCGTGGCGCACCCTGCTGCACCCTGACGGCGGTTTGAAGAACCTGCTCGTGTTCTTCGGTTGGGCCCAGCCCAACGACCAGCTCCTCTACAACAACGGCGCGATCCTGCTGGTATTGATCAACACCTACCTGCCGTTCGCCATCCTGCCGCTCTACGCCGCCGCCGAGAAATTCGACTTCTCCCTGCTCGACGCCGCCCGCGATCTCGGCGCCACCAAATGGCGGGCCTTCCGCTCCATCTTCCTGCCCGGCATTCGCACCGGCCTCCTGACCGCGTTCCTCATCGTCTTTATCCCGGCGCTCGGCTCCTACGCCATTCCGGCCATCGTGGGTGGTCCCAGCAGTGAGATGATCGGCAACAAGATCGCCCAGCGCGCCACCACCGATCGCAACCTGCCCGAAGCCGCCGCGCTCGGCGCCGTGCTCACCCTCGTCATCCTCGTGCCCCTCGGCATCGCCGCCTTCCTGCGCCGCAAGGATCAACGGGAAACCCCGGCTGCCACCGACGGTCCCGCCGTCGCCGCCGGACCGGGAGGAAGCCACCCGTGAAGCAGAGCCGCATCCCGCTGCTCACCGGCCTGCTGGTGCTGGTGTTCTTCTACCTGCCCATCGGCATGTTGATCGTGCAGTCCTTCAACGCCGCCAAGTTCGGCGGCCAGTGGAACGGCTTCTCCTTCCGCTGGTATGAAGAGCTCTGGGCCCGCACCGACATCCATCAGGCAGCCTGGAACACGCTCCTGATCGCCCTGCTCTCGACGCTGCTGTCCGTCGTGCTCGGCGCCCTCGCCGCCTGGTGTATCCACCACTTCAAGACGCGCACGCAGCGCGTCCACTACGGCCTCATCTACGCGCCGTTGGTGGTGCCCGACATCCTCATGGGCCTCAGCCTGCTGTTCCTTTTCGTGAACGTCGGCGCGCAGCTCAGCCTCACCACCATCGTGCTCGCCCACACCACCTTTTGCCTGAGTTACGTCACGCTGGTGATGCTCGGCCGTCTGCAGGATTTTGACCCGGCCATGATCGAGGCCGCCCAGGATCTCGGTGCGGGTTGGGGCACGATCATCCGTCGCATCCTGTTGCCGCTGCTGGGCCCGGGTCTTGCTGCAGGCGCCCTGCTCGCGTTCACCCTCAGCATCGACGACTTTGTGATTACCTTCCTCGTGTCCGGTCCCGGCAATACCACCCTGCCGGTGAAGATCTTCAGCATGATGCGCCGCAGTTCGCCGCAGGTCATCAATGCCTTGAGTGTCATCTTCATGACCGTGACCTTTGTCATCGTTCTCCTCAGCCAACGTTTCACCCGATCCCAAACATGAAAAGACCCATCCTGCGCTTCCTCGCGGTCGGCCTGGTCGCCGCCCTCGCCCTCGTCTTCACCTCCTGCGCCAAGAAGAAGCCGGTGCTGCATGTGTATATCTGGAGTGACTACCTGGCCGATGGTTTGGTCGAGGAGTTCGCCGCCGCCAACGACTGCGAAGTCATCGTCGACGTCTACGACTCCAATGAAGTCATGCACGCCAAGCTCAAGGGCGGCGCCACCGGCTACGACCTCGTGTTTCCGTCCAGCTACGTCGTGGGCATGATGGCCGACGAGGGCCTGCTGCAGAAGATCAACCACGACAACATTCCCAATCTCAAGAACCTCGACCCGATCTTCGTGGGCAACGTTTCCATCGACAAAAAGATGGAGTGGAGCGTGCCCTACATGACCGGCGCCACCGGCATCGCCTACCGCAAGGATCAGATCGATGACTTCGACGCGACCTGGACCATGTTCGGCCGCAGCAAGCTCGCCGGCCGCATGACCCTGCTCGACGACTACCGCGAAGTCCTGGGCGCCGCCCTCAAGGTCAAGGGTTACAGCCTCAACAGCATCGATGCCGCTGAGATCGAGCAGGCCGCCGATCTCGCCATCGAATGGAAGCGCAACATCGCCCAGTTCGCCTCCGAAGCCTTCAAGGCCGGTATCGCCTCCTCCGAGTTCTACGTCGTGCAGGCTTGGGGTGGTGACATCCAGCAGATCATCGATGAGAACGAAGATCCCAACATCGCCTTCGCCCTGCCCCGTGAGGGTTTCCCGATGTGGGAAGACACCATGGCCATCCCGTCCGGCGCCGACAACGTCGAGCTGGCCGAGAAGTTCATCAACTTCCTCCACGATCCGGAGATCGCCGCCCGCAACACCGAGTTCAACTCCTACCTCTGCCCCAACTGGGCCGCCTACAACCACCTCTCCGAAGAGGTGCTGCAGAACCCCATCGTGGTCATCCCGCAGGACCTCCTCGCCAAGGGTGAACAGATCAAGGACGTCGGCGAACACCTCTCCAAATACACCGCCGCCTGGGACCGCGTAAAAGCCGCCCAATAACACGAAGCGGCAAAGCCCGCCGCCGGCCCCACTCTCCATCGGACGCGGGGCCCACACACAAAAAAGACCGCCGGATAACCCGGCGGTCTTTTTGCGTATAGTTGGTGAGGATCGAGGTGCGGCGCGGTCGACTTAGCTCGCCGCCGCTTCGTCGCTGCGGTTCGCCGCGATCGCTGCCTCCATCTCCTTCTCCACTTCCGGCGTGATCTTGTAGAAGAACACCGCGACGCCCGCGAGCACCGCGAAACCGGCCGGGATCCAACTCATGATCAGGCGCAGACCTTCGATGGTCTCCGGGGACTGATCCTGATTGGCAATGAAGCCGAAGCTGTTGAGCAGCACGAGGGACAGAGCCGGACCGAGAGACCAACCGATCTTCTGCGACAAGGTGCCAGCGGAGAACAGCAGACCCGTCGAACGCTGCCCGAGCTTCCAGGCGCCCCAGTCCGCCGTGTCTGCGATCATCGACCAGAAGAGCGGCATGAGCGGCGCGGAAACCGCACAACTGATGATCTGGTGACCAATCAGAAGAGGCAGATTGTCGGCCGGCACGAAATAGAACAGCGCGATGAAAATCGCCGAGGCGAAATTGATGATGATGAACGCGCGACGCTTTCCACCGAGGAACTCTGCGATCTGTTTCGTGAACAACACGCCCACCAACTGGACGATGTTGCTGGTGAGGTGGAAATACCCGCCCCACTCCGTGTGACCGGACACGTATTTGAAGTAGTGAATGGTGACACCACCACGCACCGCGATCCAGATGATGGTCAACACGCTGATGATGATCATCATCACCCAAGGCCCGTTCTTCGCGAGTCCCTTCAGGTCTGCCCACACGTTGCTCTTTTGCGCGGGCGGCGGCTTGATGCGCTCCTTCGACGTCTTGAATGTGATGAAGAACGAAATGGCTGCGATGACTGCGTAAACACTCACCGCCAACGTGAAGCCCAGACGCTCGTTGCCGCCGCCCAGAACTTTCACCAGCAGCAACATCGTGCCGCTCACCACCGCAGTGCCGGCAAACGCGCCGACAAACCGGAAAGACGACAACACCGTGCGCTCCTCCGACTTCGCCGTCATCACGCCCATCAGTGCGGAATACGGCACGTTGATCGCAGTGTAGACCATCGTGATCGCGGTATACGTGATGTAGGCGTAAACCAACCGACCGGAATCACTGAGATCAAACGCCGTAAAGGTGAGCACACCGATGATCATGTAGGGCGGGATCATCCAAATCAGCCACGGCCGGAAACGGCCCATCTTCGACTTCGTGCGATCCGCGATCACGCCCATGATGGCGTCGTTGATCCAGTCCCACGTCCGCACCGACGCGATCATCGCGCTGGCAGCCAGTGCCCCGATCACCATCACATCCGTGTAATAGTAGGTCAGGAAGTTCATGAAGATGCCGAAGTAGAGGCACGACGCGAAGTCACCAAAGGCGTATCCGACTTTCTCGGACATCTTCAGTTTCGCGGCGGCGTCTTCGGCAGCAGGGACAGACGCGGAGGGATTACTCATGGGAAGGAGCTGCTTTGCGCGGCGGGTCGTTCGACACGCGGCTCCCGACATCGGCAGGAGTCACGCCCTTGGACTCGACTAGCGGCAAGGGGTCTAGGGTTGAATGGAATCTGGTCAGGGTTAGGGAACACCAGCTCCGCAGGCACGGGCCAGTGCGCCCGGATCGTGTCGTGCTCCGCGCCGCAGGCAACCCGGAAACGAGTCATCATGCGTCCGCGCCCACCAAACCGCTCCTCCTCCGTAGGGAGCCGGAAAATAGACTCAATAACCGAGCAACGAACCTCTGGCTCGCCGGGCTCGTTAGGTCGCCTTCAGCGCCGCTTCACGCGCCCGATGAATCGCCAAAATGAAGGCGCGCAGCTTCGCGTGGTCCTTGATGCCCGGCGCGGTTTCGATGCCGCTGTTGGCATCCACAAAGCGCGCTCCCGCCGAACAGATCGCTTCGCCAATGTTCGCCGGATTCAGCCCCCCGGCCAACACCCACGTGTGCTGCGGATGCGCCGCCTGATGGCGCTGAAACTTCGACCAATCGCCGACCTGACCGGAGCCGCCGAAGCCACCCCGGTGGAAGGTGTCCATCAGGATCGTATCGGCAGCGCTCAGGATCCACCCGGGCACATCCACTTCCGGCGGCAGCTTCGGCGCGAACCAGAGACGTTCCCGGCCAACCTGCGTCGACCACGCCGCCACCTGCTCCGCTCCGACCTCCAGCCGAAAGTGAATCTGCACCCGATCAAAGCCCGCCGCCAAGACATCGGCCAAAGCAGACGCCTCCGGCTCGACCATCACCGCCACGCGCTTCCGCCCCTCCGGGAGCCGCGGAGCCATATCGCAAAACTGCCGCAAAGAAACGTAACGCGGGGACTTGGGATACAGGATAAAACCCAAGCAATCGGCCCCCGCCCGGTCCGCGTATTCCGCGTCCACCAGCGTGGTCAGACCACAGACCTTGAGCCTCACCCCATCAATCATCCCGCAAAGGCGTTGATGCTCTCGATGACGTAATCGACTTCCTCGTCCTTGAGTTCCGCGAAGATCGGCAGGCTCAGACAGGTGCGGGCGGTCTCTTCCGCGACCGGCAGCGCACCTTCCGCCGGACCGATCTCGGCATAGCAGGGCTGCTGGTGCAGGGCACGCGGGTAGATCAGGTCGGTGCCCACCCCGGCCGCCATGAGGTGCTCCCGCAAACCATCACGGTTCGGCTGCAAAATAGTGAACTGGTGATAGACCGAATCGCCCCACGGCGCCACTTGCGGCAGCACCGTATCCGCCAGTGTGATACCCGCACGATAGCGGGCCGCAATCTCCCGCCGCCGCGCGGTCCACTTCGGCAGGTGAGCCAGCTTCACCTTCAGGGCACCGGCCTGCAGCCCTTCCAGGCGGTAGTTGTAGCCGACCGCGTCATGTTGGTAACGCACGTTGGAACCGTGCACGCGCAGGAGCCGCACCTTGTCGAGCAGGGCTTCGTGCTGCGAAATGACCGCCCCGCCCTCGCCCACGCCACCGAGGTTTTTGGTCGGGTAAAAACTGAAGGTGCCCACCGCCCCCATCGTGCCCACCGGCTTGCCCTTGTAAGTGGCGAGATGCGCCTGCGCACAGTCTTCGATCACCGGCAGGCCGTGCTTCTCCGCCAAGGCCAGAATCGGATCCATGTCGGCCGCCTGACCGAAGAGGTGCACCACCACGATCGCCTTGGTCTGCGGCGTAAGCGCGGCTTCGATCGTCTCCGCCGTCGCATTGAAGGTCTTCGGATCGATGTCGCAAAACACCGGACGCGCGCCGACGTAGCTCGCCGTCCAGGCGCTGGCAATGAAGGTAAAGGCCGGCACGATCACATCGTCCCCGGGCCCGAGATCGAGCGCCCGCGCCGCCAGATGCAGCGCGGCCGTGCCGTTGGCCACGCCGACGGCGGGAGCTCCGGCGGACGCGCTAAACGCTTCCTCAAACGCGACCACATCGGCCCCGAGACAAAACCGGCCCGCGTCGTAGGTCGCGGCAAAGGAAGAGAGAATTTCCACCCGCAGCGCGGCGTGGACACGGGAGAGGTCGAGAAACGGAACCTTCATGATAATCGAGGGGGACGCAACGTGCATCGGGTTCGGTGGCGCCGCAAGCACCCGCTGCGACCACCGCACCGCCACGGGAGGAGTTCAGTCTTTCGCCAGCCGCGCCACGAGGGCGGCGACCAAATCGTCGAGTCCAGGTTTTTTGGCCTCAAACGCGATCGGCATGCCCAGCTGTTTCATGGTGTCGGATGTTTGCGGTCCGATCGACCCGGCCAGAGGACGCTTCGCGCCGTCTTCCAACGCGAGGGCCTTGGCTTGCGCGGTGAACGCTTCCACCGCCGAGGAGCTGGCGAAGAGGATGGCATCGGCGCCCTTTTCCCGGAAATCGTGCGCCGCCGGATTCTCCGACAGGTCGAGCTTCTCGGTGCGATAAAGCGGCAACACATCAACTATCGCCCGGCCTTCCTCTTCGAGCCGCTTGACCAGCGTTTCGCGATTTCGATTGCCGGTCACCACGATGACTTTGGCGCTGTCGAGGCTGTCAGTCGCAATGAGCGCATCCGCCAGCGCATCGGCCGTCGCGATCTCGGGCTGACACTCCACCTTCAACCAACGACTGCGCACCGCCCGCGCCGTCGCTTCACCCACACAGGCGAATCGCAGCAGCCCCAACGCCCGCACGTCGTCATAGGCTTTGGCAAACTGCTCGAAGAAAATATTCACGCCGTTCGCGCTGGTGAAAACGATCCAGTCGTAGGAGCCGAGCTCCGACACGATCTCGATCAGACTCTCCCGGTGCACATCCGGCACCACGTTGATCAGCGGCAACTCCACGACTTCGGCGCCGAGGTGCTCCAACTTCTCGCGCAAGCCACTGTTGCCGCCGCGCGTGCGGGTGATCGCGATGCGACGACCGAAGAGCGAAAGGTGCTCAAACCAATCGACGGTCTCCTGGTGCAGCACCACGTCGCCGACGAAGATGATCGACGGTGCCTTCAGGCCGGCCTCCGCCACCGCTTCCACCAACGTCCCGACCGTCGCGGTAACACTGCGTTGGCGACCGAGCGAGGCCCATTGCACGACCGCTGCCGGGGTGTCGGCCGCGAGCCCGCCTTTTTGCAGGCCTGCCATGATGTCGGCGAGACGACTCATGCCCATGTAGATCGCCAGCGTCGTGTTGCGCAACGCGCCCAGCGCCGGCCAGTCGACCTGCAGCTCATGTTTGTTCGGATCCTCATGGCCGGTCACGAGCACGAGGGACGAGCTGGTATTGCGATGCGTCAGCGGAATACCCGCGTATGCGCCCGCGGCCAACGCGGCCGTCACGCCCGGCACCACCTCAAAACGAATCCCATCCGCCGCCAGTGCGCGGGCCTCCTCGCCGCCTCGCCCGAAGACGTAGGGGTCGCCGCCCTTGAGGCGCACCACGCGTTTGCCCGCTTTGGCGCGATCGACCAAGAGCGCCTCGATCTCGGCCTGCGGCACCGAGTGGAAGCCGGCCTTTTTGCCGACATAAACCACCTCACATTCGGACGCACACCACGATACGAGGTCCGGGTGGACCAGATAGTCGTAAACCAAAACATCCGCGCTCGCGATCAACTCACGCGCCCGAAACGTCACCAAACCGAGGTCACCCGGTCCTGCTCCCACGAGATAAACGATGCCTGCACTAGCCATATGAAGGAGCAGCGATCTCACATTCCGCCGCAGGAGCCAAGCACCGCGTTCGACTCGCCTCTAGCCCGCAACTAACGCAATCATCTTGCCTCACCACAAATTTCGCCTGAATTTCGTTCACCTATAATAGGTCCGAATGGGCAGGATTACTTACCCAGTAGTCATTGCACTCAAGTAACAACTAGGGACAAACTCCTATACAATGCTCACCAAGGGTCAGTTTTTGCGCCGCTTCGTTGCCTGCTTTGTCGGGCTGCTGGCGCTGGCTGTTACCGCCTCCGCCCAGCTGACGATTCGGACGTGGACATCCAATGGTAACCAAAATTTCGGCCGCAATTCCAACTGGTCCGGAGGCCGTCCCGATAACAATACCGAGGCAGCCGTTTTCAGCGGCGCGGGCTCTCAAACCTCGGTTACGATGAATGCCAACCGCACGGTCGGCTCCATCGTGTTCACCGCCGGCTCCAATGCCATCACCTTCGCCGACGCCAATCGTCTCGTGACCATCGACGCCGTCAACGAACCCGACGCTCTCGGTATCCTGAACGAGCGTTCGTGGACGACACACACCTTCAACGCCGACCTCCGCATCGGCAGCGACCAGACCTGGCGCACCACCCAGGCTGGTGGCGCTTTGACCTTCACCTACGGCGTCGATCTGCAGAGCAACACCCTCACCCTTGATCCGCAAAATTCCAGCGGGTCGATCACCTTCACCGGCGCCAACGGCGTCATCACCGGCACCGGCGGCCTGATCAAAGAGGGCGCAGGCACCGTCTATATCACCGGCGGTTCTCACACCTACACGGGGGACACCGTCGTCAACGCGGGCACCTTCCAGATCAACGCCTCCAACGTGCTCTCCGACAGCACCGACCTTTCCATCGACTCCGGCGCGACGTTCCAGTTCGACTGGGGCAGCTTTACCGAAACCGTCGGCGCGCTCTCCGGCGACGGCAACCTTTCCCTCCGCAGCAGCACGTTCATCACCGACACCTCCAGCGATACCGAGTTTTCCGGCACGATTACTGACAACTACGCCGCGTTCCGCAAAGCTGGCACCGGCGACCTTACCCTCTCCGGCGACAACACCTATAGCGGCCTGACCTACATCGACGGCGGCACGCTCATCGCCGCCAGCGACGACGCCCTCGGCGCGGCCACCTACGGCAATGTCATCGCCAACGGCGCCACCCTCGCCCTCCAGGGCGACATCAACCTCGACGAGTCCAACTTTTCCCTCTCCGGCACCGGCGACGGCGGCACCGGCGCGATCCGCAATATCTCTGGTGACAATACCCTCACCGCCTCCCTCAGCTTCACCGGCAACACGACCATCGCTTCCGAAGCCGGCAGCCTCACCCTCACCAATCAGCTCGCCCTCTCCAACGCCCTCACCCTTGAGGGCGCCGGCGACATCACCGCCTCCGGCCAGATCACCGGCAGCAGCGCCCTCACCAAAAACGGATCCGGCACCCTCACCCTCTCGGGCTCCGGCGGCAATTCCTTCTCCGGCGGTTTTAACCTCAACGACGGTGGAGTCATTCTCAACAAAACCGACGGCACCAGCGCTCTCGGCCAGGGCTCCATCAACATCGGCGACGGCTCCGGTGCAGCCGGCTCCGCCTCCGTGACCTACCAGTCTGGCAACCAGATCGTCGACTACGCCTCGACCATCACCATCAACTCCGACGGCCTGCTCGACCTCAACGGCAACACCGAATCCCTCAACATCATCGCAGGCTCCGGCCAGATCGACCTCGGCTCGGGCCACCTCACCCTCGGCGTCAACTCCGGCAGCTCCACCTTCTCCGGCACCATCGCCGGGTCCGGCAACCTCACCAAATCCGGCAGCGGCACCGTCACGCTCGACGGCTCCGGCAGCAACTCCTTCACCGGCACCACCACGGTCGCCGGCGGCACCCTCGCCCTCGACATGGCCGGCGGCAACGCCCTCAACGGCGACATCACCATCGGCGACGGCTCCGGCACCGACACCCTTCGCCTCGACAGCGCCAACCAGATCGCCGACTCCAGCGCCATCACCCTCGCGGCCGGCGGCGTGCTCAATCTTAACAACAACAACGAGACCGTCGGTTCGATCGCCAGCGCCAGCAGCTCCTCCTCCATCAGCTTCGGCAGCGGCAGCTTCACCACCGGCACCGCCGGCACCACCTTCGCCGGCGCCATCTCCGGCACGGGCGACTTCACCCTCACGGGTAGCGACTCCCTCACCCTCTCCGGCAACAACAGCTTCTCCGGCGACCTCACCGTGAGCTCCGGCACCACCCTCATCGCCGCCTCCGACAACGCCCTCGGCTCCGGCGGCGGCACCACCACCATCCAGTCCGGCGCCACCCTCGAGCTCACCGGCGGCATCGATATCGACTCCGAGACCGGCATCACTCTCGCCGGCACCGGCACCTCCGGCCAAGGCGCCGTGGTCAGCTCCTCCGGCGACAACATCCTCGATTCGGTCTTCTCCCTCACCGGCGACACGACCTTCTCCGCCACCGCCGATTCCCTCACCGTCGGCACCCAAGGCACCTCGCCGCTCTTCGACCTCAACGGCTACGACGTCACCTTCAACGCCGACGGCGGCGACATCATCTTCGAGGCCGACTTCACCGACGCTGGCGATGTCTACAAAACCGGCTCCGGCACCCTCTCTCTCAATCACTCCGAGGCCTACCCCGCCATCATCTCGCCCGACACCGACTTTTACCTGCAGGACGGCACCACCATCCTCAACACCTACAACAACGAAGACACCGGCGTTCTCGGCGACGTCACGGTGGGTGACGGTATCGGCGCCGCCGGCTCCGCCGTCTTCCAGCAGGGCCACACCGAGAGCGGCAACGGTTACCTCTTCAACAACCTCATCTCCGACTCCTCCAACATTACCATCAACTCCGATGGTTACTGGGACCTCCAGGGCTACAAGGAGATCGTCAACGACGTCACCATGAACGGCGGCACCATCGTGGCCATGAACGGCACCGGCTCCGGCGACCGCCTCGACATCATCGGCACCCTCACCGCCTCCGGTGGCACCACCGCCACCATCGAGGGCCGCCTCGGCATGAACAATGACAGCGCCAAGTCCATCGTCGTCGACTCCGGTGCCACCCTCGACATCAACGCCGTGCTCTCCAACGGCGGCTTCAACAAAACCGGCGACGGCACCCTCGAACTCTCCGGCGCCAACTCTTTCACCGGCACCGCCCTCATCTCCGACGGCATCGTGCGCGTCGACAACAACTCCGGTCTCGGTGCCACCGCCGGCGGCACCCAGGTCCTTTCCGGCGGCCAACTCCAACTCGACGGCGTCACCATCGGCGCCGAGTCCCTCCAGATCGCCGGCTCCGGCCAAAACAACGACGGCTCCGGTGCCCTCCGCGCCCTCGCCGGCACCTCCAACACCTGGGGCGGCAGCGTGCTCATGACCGCCAATGCCCGCATCGTCACCGCGACCGGCGCCGACCTCACCATCGATGGCAACATCACCGGCTCCGGCACCACCCTCGACGTCGAGTCCATCGGCGACACCACCTTCAACGGTAACAACACCTTCAATACGCTCAACAAAACCGGCGCCGGCACCCTCACCGTCACCGGCATCAACACCTACGCCACCACCAACGTGAACGGTGGCACCTACGCCCTCGGCGCCTCCAACATCCTCACCAATACCATGGATGTGAACCTCGGCGCGTCCGGCACCTTCAACGTCGGCTCCTACACCGAGGTCATCGACGACCTCAACGGCAGCGGCACCCTCACTATCGCCTCCGGCGGCGACCTCACCATCGACCAGATCGGCAACAGTGGCGCCTTCACCGGCACCCTCAACGTCGACGGCATCCTCACCCTCAACGGCGGCACCATCGGCGCGGCGGACGGCTCCGCCTCCACCGGCACGATCGAACTCACCGCCGGCAACACCCTCAACATCGTCGATAACTTCGACTTCGGCGGCACCCTCCTCCTCGCCGACAATACCACGCTCAACCTCGTCAACGATGGCACCACCTTCGACGTCGGCACCCTCCGCGTCACGGGTGACAGCGTGATCGATTTCGCCGGCACCGACATCGCCACCCTCAACATCGGCACGCTCGAGATCGACCTCGGCGGCACCATCTACGCCACCAGTTGGAGTAGCTTCTACGACCTCTGGACCGCGACCAACTTCACCGGCGCGACCCTCGACGAACGCAACGGCACGACCGCGCAGATCACCTTCGATGGTTTCACGGCGGCCGACACCATCTGGCTCACCTACGACTACGGCGCCAACGAGATCACCGTCCCCGAGCCCAGCACCTATGGCTTCTTGCTCATGAGCGGTCTCGGCGGGCTCTACGCCCTGCGCCGCCGCCGGAAGCAGTTGAAGTCAAAAGCTGAAGTTTAAAGTAGGGTCGGCTTCAGCCGACCCTTAACCTTAAACTTCCGCCTCAAACTGCGCGGCGCGCAGCGCCGCCTCGCCTCAGCTATTCGCCAACTCGCGCTGAATCGGGAACAGGTCCCGCAACGCCAGACTCAGGCGATCCTGCACGTCCTGCAATTTGGCATAACGCGCATGACGCTTCTTGTCGGGCTTCACCCGCGTCGATTCGTCCTTGGCCACCACCTTTTCGGCGATGCTGGAAATCTTCGCAGTCGGGCGGGTCTGCCGGGCCATCGCCCACGCGGCCTGGATCGCCCCACCCAACGCAGCGCCTTCATCCTCGACCATGGCGACCACCGGCACACCAAACACATCGGCCATGATCTGACGCCACACCGCCGACTTCGCGCCACCACCGGTCACGCGGATTTCGCGCGGCGTCACGCCGAGATCGGCCAGACGACGCAGGCCGTAGTTCATGCCCATCGTCACACCTTCCATGGCGGCCCGCGCCATGTGGCTCGGCTTCAGCGTGTGCTGATTCATGCCGAGAAACACGCCCGATCCCGCCGGCACGTTCGGGGTGCGCTCACCTTCCAAATACGGCAGCATCACCAAACCACCCGCGCCTGCCGGAGCCGCCGCGACCGCGTCGGCCAACTCGGTGTGATCGTAGTTGAACAGCCCGCGCACCTGCTCGGTCACGGTCGTCACATTCATGGTGCACAGCAGCGGCATCCAGCCACCGGTCGAGCCGCAGAACGCCGCAATCTCACCCTGCGGATCCACCACCGGCGCCTCGGCGTGTGCGTAGATCGTGCCGCTGGTGCCAAAGCTCGCCGTCACCACGCCGGCCTTCACGTTGCCGGTGCCGATCGCGCCCATCATGTTGTCACCACCACCGGCCGAGACGATCACGTCTTCGCTAAAGCCATACTTCGCCGCGACCTCGGGCAGCAGCGTGCCGACAATCGCATCCGACTCGCTCAGCGGCGGCAGGTAATCCATCAGCTTCGGGTCGATCGCGTTGATCACGGCCTTGGACCACTTGCGTTTGCGCACGTCCATCAGCGCCGTGCCGGACGCGTCGCCATACTCCATGAAGTATTCGCCGGTCAGATAAAAGTTGAGGTAGTCGTGCGGCAGCAACACGTGGCGCAGCTTCGCGTAGTTCTTCGGCTCATTGCGCTTGAGCCACAAAATCTTCGGCGCGGTGAAGCCCGGCAGAATCGCCAGACCGGCCTTGCGGATCACCGCCTTGGTGCCGCCCAGTTGCTTGGTCAGGATCGCGCACTCTTCGGTGGTCGAGGTGTCGCACCAGAGCTTGGCCGGACGGATCACTTCGCCGTCCTTGTCGAGCGGCACGAAGCCATGCTGCTGACCCGAGATGCCGATGCCCTTCACCCGCGTGCGATCGATCTGCGAGGCGACCGCGCCGATCGTCGTGTCGAGCGCCGCCACCCACTCCTGCGGATGCTGCTCCATGTGCCCCACTGGCAAACCCGCGATCAGGCGATGCGGCGCGCGCGCTTCGGCGACGACTTTGCCCGTATCGAGATCGAGGGCGACGGCTTTGGTGGATTGAGTTCCGGAATCGATGCCAATGTAGATGCTCATGGTGGGGAGTTTTTGGGACGCCCCTTATGGCGGATTCCGCCCGCGCTTGGACACCAAAAACGGCCGCGCGCTGTTCTATTAATTGAATCACCGGTTCCCATCACCGGCACTTCCCACTCGACCGGGCCTCGCCGGTTGCTTTGCCTAGCGAACTCTTTTCGATTTTACCAATACCCATCATGTCCGCGTCACCCACCATCATCTACACCAAGACCGACGAAGCCCCCGCGCTCGCGACCTACTCGCTCCTCCCCATCGTGCAGGCGTTCACCAAACACGCTGCCATCAACGTGGAGACCCGCGACATCTCTCTCGCCGGCCGCATCCTCTCCCAGTTCCCCGAGTCGCTGACCGAGGACCAGCGCATCGGTGACCACCTCGCCGAACTCGGCGACCTCGCCAAGACGCCCGAGGCCAACATCATCAAGCTGCCCAACATCAGCGCCTCCATTCCCCAGCTCAAGGCCGCCATCGCCGAGCTCCAAGCCAAGGGTTACCAGCTGCCCGACTACCCGGCCAATCCCGCCACCGACGAGGAGAAGTCGATCAAGGCCCGCTACGACAAGGTGAAGGGCTCCGCCGTCAACCCGGTCCTCCGCGAGGGCAACTCCGACCGCCGCGCGCCGAAAGCCGTCAAGGACTACGCCCGCGCCAACCCGCACTCCATGGGTGCCTGGGCTGCCGATTCCAAGACCAACGTCGCCACCATGGGCGCCGATGACTTCTTCTCCAACGAGAAGTCCGTCACCCTGCCCGCCGCCACCACCGCCAAGATCAGCTTCATCGCCGACGACGGCAACGTGTCCGTGCTCAAGGACGGTCTCAAACTCCAGGCCGGCGAGATCCTCGACGGCACCCACATGAGCAAGGAAGCCCTCGTCTCCTTCCTCAAGGACCAAGTCCTCCGCGCCCAGGACGAAGGCGTGCTCTTCTCCCTCCACATGAAGGCCACCATGATGAAGGTCTCCGACCCGATCATCTTCGGCCACGGCGTGAAGGTCTTCTTCGCCGATCTCATCGCCAAGCACGAAGCGGTCATCAACGAGCTCGGCGTCGACTTCAACAACGGCCTCGGTGACCTCGTCGCCAAAATCCAGACCCTGCCGGAAGACCAAAAGGCCGAGATCGAAGCCGATCTCCAAGCCGCCTACGCCGCCGGTCCCGACCTCGCCATGGTCAACTCCGACAAGGGTATCACCGGTCTACACGTGCCCTCCGACATCATCATCGACGCCTCCATGCCCGCCATGATCCGCGCTGGTGGTAAGATGTGGGACGCCGCCGGCAAGACCCGCGACGCCCTCGCCGTCATTCCTGACAGCTCCTACGCCGGCGTCTACCAGGCCACCATCGACTTCTGCCGCGAAAACGGCGCCCTCGATCCGAAGACCATGGGCTCCGTGCCCAACGTCGGCCTCATGGCCCAGAAGGCCGAGGAATACGGTTCCCACGACAAGACCTTCGAGATCCCGGCCAGCGGCACCGTCCGCGTGACCGATGCCGACGGCAACGTCCTCCTCGAACACCGCGTCGGCGCCGGCGACATCTGGCGCGCCTGCCAGGCCAAGGACGCCCCCATCCGCGATTGGGTGAAGCTCGCCGTCAACCGCGCCCGCGCCACCGGCTCGCCCGCCGTCTTCTGGCTCGATGAAGCCCGCGCCCACGACGCCCAGCTCATCACCAAGGTGAAGACGTATTTGCAGGAGCATGACACCGCCGGCCTCGACATCCGCATCATGGCCCCGGCCGCCGCCTGCACCTTCAGCCTCGAGCGCATCAAGGCCGGTCAGGACACCATCTCCGTCACCGGCAACGTGCTGCGCGACTACCTCACCGACCTTTTCCCCATCCTCGAGCTCGGCACCAGCGCCAAGATGCTCTCCATCGTTCCCCTCATGAACGGCGGCGGCCTCTTCGAAACTGGCGCCGGCGGTTCCGCGCCCAAGCACGTGCAACAGTTCGTCGCCGAGAACTACCTGCGCTGGGACAGCCTCGGTGAGTTCCTCGCCCTCGCCGTCTCGCTCGAACATCTCGCCGGCAGCTTCGACAACCCGAAGGCCAAGGTGCTCGCCACCACCCTCGACGCCGCCACCGGCAAGTTCCTCGTCAACGACAAGTCGCCCACGCGCCGCGTCGGTGGCATCGACAACCGCGGCAGCCACTTCTACCTCGCTCTCTACTGGGCCGAGGCCCTGGCCGCCCAAGACGACGACGCCGAACTCAAGGCCCTCTTCACGCCGGTCGCGGAAAAGCTCGCGGCCGACGAAGCCAAGATCGTTGAAGAGCTCATCGGCGCCCAAGGCAGCCCGGCCGACATCGGTGGCTACTACCAGCCCGACGACGCCAAGGCCGCCGCCGCCATGCGCCCCAGCGCCACGCTCAACGCCGTCATTGACGCGCTCTAAGCTCAGCGAGACCCATCGTTTCCTCACAACAACAGCCGCCGGTCCTCCGGCGGCTGTTTTGTTTGGCCCTCTAAACCGCCTGCAAGATCGGCGCAGTGTCGCTGCGCCCGGCCAGCTCTTCGCGCAGGCCCCGGGCCCGCGCCAGCATCGTGCGCTCAAACTCCCGCAGCTTGAAGCTGGGAAACACGCAGTCCTGCAACACTTCCCACGCCGGCGTGCGATCCGCCCAGAAGGTCTCCTCGCGATTCACCGGACTGCCGGAACAACCGACGCCGGCATGCTCACAAAAATTCCGGGCCAGCGCAACGACCGCCGCCAGCCGCGCATCCTCACCGGCTTCGACTGGATTGGCCAGATGCCGCATGACCTGCGTGAAACGTTCCGACAGCCCAAAGTGCTGCCCGAAGTGCGCCCCCAATTGCGCGGTCGTGCAGTCGAAATACTGCTTCTCCAGCTCGACCAACGGACGGCGCTGGCGCCGCGCTTCGTCCACGATCACCTGGAAACCGATCGGCTCCAAATGCGCCAAAATCAGTTTGCCGATGTCGTGTAACTCACCCGCCGTGCGCGCCACCGGTTCGAGGCTGAACAACTCCATCTGCTGACAGATCAACTGCGACACCCGCGCCACCGACCGCACAAAGGTCCAATACCGCGACCAATTGAACTGCGGCGGAATCTCCAGCGTTCGCTGCGAGACCGTGATCATGCCGCGACTCAGTGCCGCCAGCTTCATCTCCCCCAATTGACTGACCGCCGACCGGGCATCCTCGATGCGCGAGCGAGCATCCGGTGCCGGATGTGCCTTGTTCACCGCGATCAATACCTGGGTCGAAAGCCCCGGATCGCGCGCCACCAAATCCATCAGCGGATGAATACAGGAGGGTTGTCCCGTCGCCGTCATACGAAACGCCGCCGCCGCCGAGTCGATCACCGGGAATCCCGTCATCGCTTCCACCCGCGGTTTGAGCTCATCCCAAGTCATCATCGGGCAACGACCCTGCGCCGGCGCTTCCCGCCAGACTGCCAGCAGCTTTTCGTGCTCCTGCTCGCTCACCTCCTGGTCGTTCATGAAGCCCACGCAGGCGATGTCCGGATCCAGCCGATGTTCGATCATGCGCCCGGCCAATTCCAGGGATTCAAACGCGGCCGGCAGTCGGCCTTCCTGGTGGGCTTTGGCCACGGCTTCCACGTTGCTGAGCGCGCTCACCACGCCCCAGGCGCCCGCGGCCTCCGCCGCCTCGCGCACGGCGGCCACCTCATCCGGCAGCTCCGACGGTTCGTCGCCATGCGCATTGGCCGCCTGATCCGCCCACTGCCGCACGGTCGGCAACACGCCATCCACGCTCTTGCGCAGATCCCGCAACATGCCGTGCAGGTCGTGCTGCCGATACCCCATCAACTGACAAAAGGAACGTTCCTCCTCGAAGAGCGCGTCGCGCCACTTGGCCGCCAGAGCCTTACCGACCTCCTGAAACACCACGTCTTCGTCGTAGGGTTTCATCAAAAAATTCTGCACCTTGGACTCGAGGCACATCTTCACGTCGTTGCGATTCGCGCGGGCCGTGTAAATCACGACCGGAATGCCCTTCAACTGGCTGTCGGCCCGCAGACGGCGCAACAGCCCGATACCAGAGCCGTCCTTGAGTGACAGCTCCAGAATCACGAGGTCCACCTTCACCTGCTCGCGGATAAACGTCCACGCGGCGGGCTCGGTATCCACCGTCGCCAGACGATGATTACCGCGATCGAGGATACCTCGCATCGCACTGCAGGGAGTTTCTCCGGGATCTACTAAGAGGATATTGGCCATAACGCATCAACCGGACGTAGTTCACCCGTCCGACTTCACTTTTCGATATCGGCCTGAACGGACCGAAATTGAACCTTCGTTTCCCAAAAACTCCGTAGTTTTCCCTAGAAACACCCTTGTCCGAAACCATCCGAGCGCAGCCTTGTCAGGGTCCGGTTCCTTCCTCTCACTCGCACGCTCTCTCTATGAATACCCGTTTCCGTTTTTCTCCTGCCATTGCTGTCCTCTCCTCGTCCCTGTTGCTGGGTTTGGTCGCTTGCCAGAAATCAGAACCAGAACCGCAACCCACCGAAACCAAACCCGCTATGTCCGAATCCGACGCCACTCCGGCGCCCGAATCCACCCCGGCCTCCACCGCCGCCGCCTCCTTTGATTCCATCGACCAGAAGGTCTCCTACGGCATCGGCATGCAAATGGGCAGCCAACTCGCCCAGGACCCGTCCCTTTCCATCGACCTCGACGCCCTCGCCGAGGGCATCGCCGATGCCCTCGCCGGCAACCAGCCTAAGGTCAGCCAAGCCGATCTCATGATGGCCTTCCAAGCCAAGCGTGCCGAGGCTCAGGAAGCCGCCAACGCCAAGGCCCAGGTTAATCTCGAAGCCGGTGCCGCCTTCCTCGCCCAAAACGGCGCCCGCCCGGAAGTCACCACCACCGCCTCCGGCCTGCAATACGAGGTCATCGTCGCCGGCACCGGCCCCAAGCCGACCCCCGCCCAATCCGTCCAGGTTCACTACCACGGCACGCTCATCGACGGCACCGTCTTCGATAGCTCCGTGCAACGCGGCGAGCCGATCTCCTTCCCCGTCACCGGCGTGATCAAGGGCTGGATCGAAGCCCTCCAACTCATGCCCCAGGGCTCCAAGTGGAAGCTCTACATTCCGGCCGACCTCGCCTACGGCAACGTCGACAAGGGCACCATTCCTCCCGGCTCGACCCTCATCTTCGAAGTCGAGCTGCTCGACATCAAATAAGCGACGAGCCGCGGTCGCATCGACCGCCCTCTTCTCAATCTGCGCAACGCGGACCGACCTTCGGGTGGTCCGCGTTGTTGCGTTCAGGGAACCTGCGCCTCACCTCAATCCAACGGCGCGATCGCGCCCGGGTAACGACGCTCGTCGCCAATCCGCCCCAGCAGCTCCGCGATTTCCTCCGGCAAAGCCACCCCGGCGGCGCGCCCGGGAAACTCCGGCAACAGCTCAAAGTTCCCCAACTCCGCGCCGCGAAACAGCGGCCCGCCATAGTCCACCCAACTCAGCCCGTTCGCACCAAACAACGGCACGTCGGCGTGCAGCTCGGCGATGCTGGCATATTCCTTGGCAAAACCGTCCGCCTCCGGAGCCGGTGCCCAGTGGATCAAGGCCTGCGCCGGCATCACGCCCGCGCGCCGCACCAACACATTGCCGTCCATCGCCGTCACCTGCGGCGTCGTCAGCCGGCCATTCACTGCCTCGTGCTGCCAGAAGTTCGCCAGCGGGCCGTCCTTGGAATCGTCGGCTACCACCAGGTTGTTCACTAACACATGGCCGTCACGCTCATCGACATCCGGCCCCGCGCTGGCGTGCCAGCCAAAGTGATCGTTGGCCGCATGACTGCGAGCCGAGCGCTGAAACGCCGCCTCACTGTTGTAGAGGGTATTCTGATACACCGCCACATCCGAGCTGTTGAGCACGCGGATGCTCGAATCAACAAACACGTTGTTCGCACAGATCGCGCCCTTGGAGATTTCGAAGAAGAAACCGTTCGGCGTATTCTCCACCCAGTTGTTGATGAAGATGCCGTCCACGTTGCCGACGTCATACCACACGCCGCTGGCATTGGGGTTGTCGATGATGAGGTTGTCGCGGACGACGCAGTTGTAGGACTGGTTAAAAATCTTCACCGACGACGCAAAATACCCGCCCAGATTTTCCGGGCTGTTCGTGCGCGTCACGATGTTGCGCTCGAGTAACACGTCGGCCGAGTTGATCACGTAGATGCCTTCCGTGCCGGTGTCCGACACGAGGCAGTGCCGCATCGTCAGCCCATCGCCGCGGAAATACCCCGCCACGCGCGAGCAGTGCGAAATCGTGAGGTGCTCAAAGGTCGTGCCCACGATCTCTTTGCCGAACTTGTCGGGCGACATGTAGGCCCCCGGCTCCGTGCCTTCCACCAGCAACGCGAGCCGCGCGTATTGAGTGAAGGTGAGCCCGCGCAGCGTCGGCCCTTTGCCGTCGTTGGCTTTGCCGTGCACCGTGCGCGTCGTCCGGGTGAGCGCGCTGTTGTGCGCGGTGATTTCCACCACTTTGTCGGTCGGATCCACGCCGAGGAAGATCGCCGCATTCTCGTAGTCGATAAAGTAGGTCTCCGCCGTCACCTCCTCGCGTGAACCGGCGGAGCCGAGCAAGTGGCCATCCACAAACACCATGTCGTTGTTAAACTTGTGCAGCGGCGTATGACGCACGCCCCACTCCCTCCGCCACCAGTCCGCCGGCTCCGCCGGGAAGAGTCGCGTCCACGTCGTGCGCCACAGGTCCTCGCCGTCCGCCTCCCATTCGGTTGCGACCTGCGTGCCTTTGATCACCGGTCGTTCGTCCAGATAGGGCTGCATCGTGATGCCTTGGCTGAGCCGCAGGCTTCCCGTGCGGTAAACGCCGCCGCGCAACACAATCGTATCGCCCGTGACCACCTGCGCGATGGCCGACTCCAGGGTGGTCGGCGTCGCGAGCGAGTCGCCGGTCGCATCCGCCACCCCGTCCGGCGCGACATAATACACCGTGCCACGCGTCGGCACCTCGTAGCGTTGTTGGATCGGCCCGTAGGGCCCGCCCGACGGTTGGGCGAGGATCAGCGCAGGCCATAACAGCAGGGCACCAAGCACGAAGGAAAGGCGGTCAGAAAGACGGGGAAGACGCATGGGAGAAACGGGGTCGGGGGCGGCCAATCGAGTGACCAAATAGATCACACCACCTTCGCGACCTACACGACAAGTTCGACCCCATCGGATGCTTGCCGTTCAACGGCCAACACGCTTGCCGCCGGGAACCCGTTGACCGCCCCGCGTCGCTGTTGCCTGCTACCCACCATGACGCCCCGTCTTCGCCCCACCTGCGTTTTCTTCGCCCTGCTACTCGCCACCGGCCTGGCCGCCGCCCCCGCCCCGTCCGACACCACCCGTGCCGCCTACCTCCTCGTGCTGGGACGAGCCCCCACGTCAGATGCCGGCGCGGCCGACATGGCGGCCGCGTTCGCCACGGCCCGCGAGCAGTTGCAGGGCAACGCCGGGTTGCAAACCGCCGTCGCCGCGCAGGCCCGCGCCGACGCTTTCGGCGGGGCCGAAGTCGACGCCCCCGCCGCGACCGCGCTCACCTACGCCGCTCAGGTCACCGCCCACCTCGCTTGGCTCGACACTCATCCCGATGCCAACGCCCAAGTTCTCCAGCAGGCCTACCGCTACGTGATCAATCGCGACGTCTACGAAGAAGAGCTCGCTTATTGGAACGAGCAACCCGCCCGCTACTCCTACGTGATGCTGGTCGCCTGCATCGAGGACTGGGCCCGCCGTAATCAACCCGGTCTCATGGTCACCGCCGGCACGCCCACCGTTTCCATCAATTGCGAGTTCCTCACCGCCGCTCGCCTCTCTCCCGCCGATGCCGCCGTGGCCCGCAAACTCATCGGCCTCGGTGACATCACCACTCCCGGCTACCACGTGGTCGCCCCCGGCGCCGCCCACCTGAAATCCGCCGGCGGCATCCACTTCGTCGCCGCCGGCGCTACCGACTAGTCGCCGCGCTGCGACCACTCCTGCCAGCCACTCATCGCCCGGGAAAATTCGTCCGGGTTGCGCTGCAACGAGGTTTCGCAGCGGCACGTTTCCGCCGCCGGGAGCTCCAGCGTTTCCAACGCCTCGGCCTCCACCGCCAGCACCATTTCGGGATACACCTCCCGATAGTAAGTCGTCATGGTATCGTGAATACGCTCCGGCGGACACAAGCCCGCCGCGTAGTTGCACACCAGGCTGTAGTATCCCACGTGGATGCCGAGGAAACGCGCCAGCACCGGATTGATTGCATCCCCGTGTAAGGTCACCACCGGCGGTCGATCCGGCTGCAAACGCGTCACGGTCTCGTTGGTCGCCAGATGCTGCAGGATATCAAACTCCGTCTCAAAAGTGATCGTCTCCACCTGCACCAGCGCAGCCCGCAGCTCCGCCGCCGTCCACACCCGCCGCGCCGCGCCCCGCTCCACCCACGGTTGAAACAAGTCCCGCAAGCCCACCGCCAACTCCGGGCAAAACGGATCATCCAGAAACAGATTCGCCTGCGGCCAGGGGTTGGCCCACTCGGTGCCCCGCAGCCCGCGGTGATGCCGGTGGGTGCGAAAACTCCACGGCAACACCACGTCCCCCGGCTGCACGCCGCCCTCTCCGCGCGGGTCACACACCCCGTGATTGCCACCCACCAACATCGCGCGCACGCCCGCCTGCCAGAGGATCCAAAACACCCGCTCCACCGTTTCATGCCCCACCGGCTCCTGTCCCTGGATATCGCCATACGATGGCACCCACAGCACCATGCGGCCCTCCGGCAAGGTGAAGCCATGCACCTCCGGTCCGAGCCCATATGGCGTCGGCACCCGCTCGCCAAAGGTATGCTGCCACCCTCGCGCGCACCACGCCGCCACCACGTCCTCAATGGAGCGCGCCCACAACGGACTCCCGGTCAAACTCGCCCACTCCGCCCGCGGGCCCGCATAGGTGATCGAAAAATCAGGCTCAGCCATCGCGCTCCTCTGCCGGATCGGCCAGGGCCTGGCAACGTTTTGCCTTCGTCCGGCCGAACCGCAGCGCGCACTTGCGCCCCGCCAAATCCGGACGCACCGTGCCGCTCCATGCCGCTAATCCCTCTCGAAGACAATTTCGACGACGTCATCAACAAGACCCAACGTGGGCTCGGAGTCTCCGACGAAGAACTCATCCGCCGCGCCGAGGTCAGCGCCGAAGACTTGGCCAAGGTCAAAGCCGGTGAGCCGATCATTGCCGTCGTGCGCCGTGTCGCCCGTCATCTGCGCCTCAATCCCAACGCCCTCGAAGCCCACGCCCGCCGCGAATGGTATCCGGAAATCCCGGTCTTCCCCCGCGGCTTCACCGCCTTCAACACCCCGTTCGAAGACATGACGGTGAACAGCTTCCTCATCTGGGACTCCCGCACCAAGGAAGCCGCCGCCTTCGATACCGGAGCTTCGGTCGACAGCATGATTGATGTGATCGAGTGCGACAAACTGCGCCTCAAATACATCTTCATCACCCACACTCACGACGACCACATCGCCGACCTCGCCCGCCTCGCCGACTTTGCGCCCAACGCCGAGATCTGGTCGCACACCGACGCCCCCGTCGATCATCCCCGCGCCCAGACCTTCAAGGAAGGCGTGCACTTCCACATCGGCAGCCTCGACATCAAAACCGTGCTCACCTCCGGTCACGCGCCGGGCCAGACCACCTTCTTTGTGACCGGCCTCAGCTGGCCGCTCGCCATCGTGGGCGACTCGCTCTTCGCCTCCTCCGTCGGCGGCAGCCCGACCCACTTCGCCGAGCAGCTGCGCAACGACCGCGAAAAGATCTTCACCCTGCCACGCGACACCGTGCTCGCCCCCGGCCACGGTCCCATCACGACCCTCGCGCAGGAAAAGAAGCACAACCCGGTCTTCGCCCACTGAGCGCCCGGCCCTCCACGCCACTTTCTCGTTCCAAACACCTTCCCCTTTAACCCACCACTATGTCTCAGAAAATCGGATTTGTCGGCGTCGGCCGCATGGGCGCCAACATGGCGCGTCGTCTTAAGGATCAGGGCTACAGCATCGCCGCAGTCTATGACACTGCCAGCAGCCTCGCTGCCGAGCTCGCCAGCGAGCTCAGCGCCACCCACGCCACCACCTTGGCCGATGTCACCGCCGCCGCCGACGTCATCATCACCGTCGTCACCGACGACGCCGCCCAGCTCGCCATCTTCGGCGACGAGGGTGATTCGCTGCTCACCGGTGCCGCCGGCAAGACCTTCATCAACTGCGCCACCATCACGCCCGCCACCCACGCCGAAGTGGAAAAGCGCGCTCACGGCGCCGGCGCCAAATCCATCGAAGCCTGCATGGCGTCCTCCATTCCCCAGGCCCGCCAAGGCACCCTCTATTTGATGTGCGCCGGTGACCGCGCCGTCTTCGATGAGCTGAAGCCCTTGCTCGACGAGCTCAGCAAGGACCTGCGTTACATCGGCCCGGCCGGCAGCGCCGCGCAGGTAAAAGCCCTCGTCAACATGGTCATGAACATCAACACCGCCGCGCTCGCCGAAGGTCTCGGCCTCGGTCAGGCCCTCGGTCTTGATCTCGACATGTTGCGGGAAGTCTTCGCCCAAACCGGCGCCAATTCCCAGGTCCTCAAGACCGACGGCGAAGACATGCAGAACCGCGATCACGAGTGCTATTTCTCCGCTTCTCACGCCGCCAAGGACAGCACCATCGCTTGGGTGCTGGGCTGCGAACAAGGCCTGAACCTGCCCCTCGCCGCCGCGACCAAACTGCAATACGAACGCCTCACCGCCATCGGTCTCGGCGCGCAGGACAAATCCGCTATCGCCGAACTCACCTTCAAAGGACGTCACGGCTGAACCCGCTTCGGGTGATTCCCCCCGATCGCCCTTTGATGCGTTTTCCAAACCCCCGAGCGGTAAACGGGATGTGAAATAGGTTCACCTCCTACCCGCCGGGGAAGGTTTGGGTTAGACTCCCCCGCCTGCACCCACCAAGGTTCCGCCCCATGGGTGCACTTCTTAGACGCAAAACGGCGATGATCCTCGCGTTGGCGTTTAGCTTGGCGGCTACCTTGGTCGCCCTCGCTTTCGACGAAGGGCTACGCGAAAAACTTGGCACCACCTACTGGGTGCTCGGTCTCGCCATCATCGGCAGCATTCTGCTGGTGCTCGCTGGTTACGTCTGGGATCGCACCCTCATGGAGCGGTTGCGGGAAATCAAACGCACCGCCGGCGAACAGGCTCAGGCCGCCGCCAAAACCAGCGCTGACGACTCCGCCTCAGTCGATTTCGACGACGACTTTCCTCAGGAACAGGACGAGATCATCGGCCTCGCCCGACAAATCGAACGCATGGCCCAAAGCCTCCAAAAAGTTGAGGCCAGCTACCGCGGGATCGTGGAGGATCAGGTCGACCTGATCTGCCGCTATCGCGCCGACGGCACCCTTACCTTCGTCAACGCCGCCTACGCCCAATTTTACGGCAAACCCCGCAGCGCCCTGCGTGGCCACCGTTTTCCGCTGATCGATCTCGGCTACCCCAAACGGGATTTCCAGGGCAACCTCCCCGACAAGGCCTCGTTCGAAGTGGACCTTGAGGGCGCCGAAGGCGAATCCAGTTACCTCTGGACCCACCGCGCCATCAAATCCCGCGATGGCCAGGTGCTAGAGTTCCAGGCCGTCGGTCACGACATCGGCGCCCGCAAAGCCGCCGAAGCCGCCCTCGTGCAGGCCAAGGAAGCGGCCGAATCCGCCGACCGCGCCAAGAGTGAATTCCTCGCCGTCGTCAGCCACGAGATCCGCACTCCCATCAACGCGGTCATCGGTTTTTCAAAACTGCTGCGCGAAAGCCCACTCAGCGCCGACCAACTCGAATACGTCACCAATGTTCACAGCGCCGGCGTGACGCTCGAGACGCTCATCGCCGACATTCTTGACGTCTCGCGCCTCGAGGCCGGTCAAATCGAAGTCAAGCAGACCCCCTTCGCGCTGCGCGACTGCATGCAGGAGATCGAGAACCACTTCAGCCCCTCCGCGCGCGATGCGGGCATCGCGTTCACTCTCAAAACCGACCCCTCCGTGCCGGTCATCGTAAACGGCGACCAAGCCCGTCTGCGGCAGGTGCTCATGAACGTCGTCGGCAATGCCTTCAAATTCACCGAACGCGGCGCCATCACGGTCGCCGTCACCTGTGCCCGCGGGGAAAATGTGCCCCACTCCGACCTCCGCCACCTGCGCCTCTTCTTTGCCGTCACCGACACCGGCATCGGCATTCCCGCCGGCCGCGTGAAGGACCTCTTCAAGCCCTTCAGTCAGCTCGATTCCTCCAGCACTCGCCGCCGCGGGGGCACCGGACTCGGCCTGGTGATTTCCAAGCGACTCTGCGAGCTGATGGGCGGAGCGATCTCGGTCGACAGCACTCCGGGCGAAGGCTCGACCTTCCGCTTCAGCTTTGCGCTCACCTACCAGCGCGGTGATTCCCGTCCCCCGCTGCCCACGTCGGACACGTCGCCGTCCTTCACCCCCTCCACCAGCTCCGCTTGAGGCGCCGGTCACCAAGGCGAACGAAACGCCAAATCCGGGAAAGTGTTTTCGGGACTTGCACGGTCTCCGGTTTGTTTGCAACGTCCGCCTCTCCCTGACTACGGCGCGGTAGCCAAGTGGTAAGGCCGAGCTCTGCAAAAGCTCTATTCGGCGGTTCGATTCCGCCCCGCGCCTCCAATTTTGAATCGGAATCCGATTCAAAATTGCCCGCCGAAGCTTCAGCGAAGGAGGGCGTTCCGCGACCCGACTGGCACCAACCGCCCGTCCCGCAATGTAGACCGCGAGCTGGCTCGCGCTAAACCTGCCCCACGGCCCTCACCCTGCCTCTCGGCCCCCGACCTACCCGCACCGCCGCCCCTCTGCCTCACCGCCGCCGCCGCCACTCGCCACGACGCCCCCCCCACAAGATTTTCGTGTATTTCGGCGCGGAGGTGGTTTCACTGCCCGCCTCGATGCCCACCACCATTTTCACCATCGCCAACCAAAAAGGCGGCGTCGGCAAGACCACCACCGCCGTCAACCTCGCGGCCGGTCTCGCTGAGCGCAAAATCCACACCCTGCTCATCGACCTCGATCCGCAGGCCAACGCCACCAGCGCCATCGGCGTGGAGAAGCAGGAGGGCCGCTCCCTCTACGGTCCGCTCAACGGCGAGGGCAGCGTGTTCGAGATGATCACCCCGACCGCCTACGAACACCTCGCCCTCATCCCGTCCGAGGAAGACCTCGCCGCTGCGGAGGTGGAGATTGCCCAATCCGACAACTACCTCGCCCGTCTCAAAGAGGTGCTCGGCCCGCTCAAAGCCTCCAACGGTTACCGCGCCATCATCATCGATTGCCCGCCCTCCATGGGCATGCTCTCGATGAACAGCCTCGCCGCCGCCGACCAACTCCTCATCGCGCTCCAATCCGAATACATGGCCCTCGAGGGTCTCGGCCAGATTCTGCGCAACGTCGACCGCATCCGCGATGCCGGCCTCAATTCCGGACTCAACCTCGGTGGCGTCATCATGACCATGTATGACGGCCGCACCAACCTCGCCAAACAGGTCGTCGAGGAAGTCCGCACCCACCTGCCGGACAAGGTATTCAAGACTCTGATACCGCGTTCCGTCCGCCTCAGTGAGGCCCCGTCCTTCGGTCAGCCGATTTTCGCCTACGACAATAACTCCGCCGGCGCCATCGCCTACCGCGAACTCGCCGCCGAGGTTATTGCTCGCTTCGACCTCACCAAACGCTGAACCGCCTGCCCCAGCGACCAGCACCCAGCCACCAGCCCCCAGCCCCCAGCTCCTAGCACCCAGCCACCCATCATGCGCCTGCTGGTCGCCAAATACCGCCACGTCTTCAACGTGGGCCTGCAGAACAGCATCGTTTACCGCTGGAACTTCGCCCTGCGCGCGGTGTTCTCGCTGGTTCACCTGGCGTTTGTGTTCATCCTCTGGGGCGCGGCCTTTCGCGGCGAGGACACCATCGGCGGCTTCAGTCTCGACCAGACGCTTACTTACTTCGTCACGCTGCTGGTGCTGCAGTTTTTCATCGGCGCCTTCAACGAGGACTACCAGATCAGCGAGGAAATCCGCAACGGGCTCATCAACCAGTTCCTGCTCAAGCCGATCAACTACTTCGCCTACCGTTTCACCTTGTTTCTCTCGGCGCGGTTGATCTCCGGTCTGCTCGCCCTCGTGCCGGTGGTGCTGTGCCTGCCGCTCCTCCAGGAGCACCTCACCTTCCCCGACGAAGCCTGGCGGCTCTACCTCGGCATCCCGGCCGCCTTCATGGCCGCGCTCATTCAGTTCAGCATCGCTTACGTGTTTGGCCTGCTGACCTTCTGGTTCCTCGAAATCCAATCCTTCGTCATCCTCTCGCTCGCGATCGAGACGGTGCTCGGCGGACAGATCTTCCCCCTCGACCTGTTGCCGGCGACCATCTTCCGCATCTCTCAATTCCTACCTTACTACTACCAGATGTATTTCCCGGCCGCGATTTTCACCGGCCGCCTCGATCAAGCCACCGCCATGGAAGGTCTCGCCATCCAGGCCATCTGGGTCGTCCTCCTGCTCGCCTTCGGTCAGTTCCTCTGGCGCCGCGGCCTCCGCCGCCACACCGCCGTCGGCGGCTAGTTTTCGGAGTTAGGATTTAGGTATTAGGATTTAGGATTTAGGATTTCTCCGCGATGCTGCACTACTTTCGACTCTGGCTGGCCTCCGCGCGCTACTCCGTCATCCGCTCGATGATGTTTCGCGGCGACTTCATCATGTGGTCGCTGGTCGAGCTGTTTTGGATGGCCGTCAACATCGCCGCCATCGCGGTCATCTACGAGCATACCGACGCCGTCGCCGGCTGGAGCAAATACGAGATGATCCTGCTCGTCGGCACCACCATGCTCATTCAGCGCATGCTCATGGGCTTCTTCTGGAGCAACCTCTTCGAACTCGGCCGCAACATCCGCACCGGCAACTTCGACTTCTTCCTGGCCCAGCCCGGCAACCTGCTCTTCATAGTCTCCACCCGCAAACTCGACCTCGATGGCCTGATCAACGTCTTTGTTGCCCTCGCCGTCGTGCTCTACGCGGTCAAACAACTCGGGATCGAACCGTCCTTTCTGCAGGTCGCCACCTACGCCAGCTTTGTGTTCTGCGGCCTCGCCATCAGTTACGCCATGCTGCTGCTCTTCGCCTCGATCAGTTTCTGGGCCATCGGTAGCCAGGGTCTCGAGGGCACCTACTTCACCTTCATGGAATTTGCCCGGCTCCCCCGCGAAGCCTTCCGTGGCGTCGCCAACGTCATCTTCGTTTGGGTGCTGCCCGCCGTCGTGCTCAGCAACGCCCCCGCCCGCGCGCTCATCGACGGCTTCGATCCGGTTTACGCGCTCTGGCTGGGGGGCGCAACCGTCGCCTGGCTCGGACTCAGCGTCACCGTCTTCCGCCGCGGCCTGCGCCGCTATTCCAGCGCCTCGTCCTGAGCGAGCGAACGCTCACCACGGTGGCGCGTTTCTTGGCCTTTACGCCGTCCGCACTTCGGTGTCCCATGCAGCGCTCTCGCCATGTCGTCGCCCGCTGAAACCCTGCAACAAAAGATCGGCTACCCGTTTCGGGATCCGCAGCTCCTGCGCCTGGCCCTCACCCACTCGTCTTGGTTGCAGGACCACCCCGAGGAAACCGAGAGCAACCAACGCCTCGAATTCCTCGGCGACGCCGTGCTGCAACTCATCCTCACCGAGGAACTCTACCGCCTCTATCCGACCGAGCGCGAAGGCGACCTGAGCAAACGTCGCGCCGCCCTCACCAAGGGCCACTACCTCGCCCGTCTCGCCCGCGAAATCGACCTCGCCCCGGCCTTGCTGCTCGCCGCCAGCGAGGAACAGATGGGCGGCCGCGATCGTCCCGCCGCCCTCGAAGACGCCTTCGAAGCCTTGGTCGGCGCGGTGTATTCCGATTCCGACTACGCCGCCGCCCGCACCGTGGTGCTGCGCCTCTACGGCGACCTCGCCAATCGCCTAGGCAGCGTCATCGAGCACGAGAACCCCAAGGGTCGCCTGCAGGAACGCGTGCAACCCGTGCACGGCAACAGCGCCCTCCGCTACCGCGTCGATCATGTGTCCGGCGAGGACCACGCCCGCGAATACGAAGCCCAGGTGTTCCTCCAGGGTGAATGTCTCGGCACCGGCCGCGGCAGCTCCAAGAAGAGCGCCGAGGAACAGGCCGCCCGCGAAGCGCTCACCTCGGCGACGATTCGCGCCCTCGGCGATTCCTGAGGCGCGCTTGCGCCAACGCCCGTCCTTCGCTCTGGTGGTTCCCTGCTCATGCCACCGCCGTCGACTTCACGCTTCCAACACACCGGGATTTGCCCCCCGGCGCGCGGCGTGGTGCTGGCCCAGGAGATCCAACAATCGGATACGCCGGTCTGGCTGGTCGTCGCCCCAACCCTGAAGCTGGCCGAGCAACTCGCCGAGGATCTCTCCTTATTCACCACCGCCAGCCAACACCCGCGCCAACCTGAGGTGCTCGTCCTGCCGGAGGCCATGCCCACCGACGGCGACATGCGCGAGGCCTTCGCCGCCTCCGCCGACCGCACCACCGTGTTGTCGAAGCTGCGCGCCACCCGCGGCACCAGCAAACTGACCTCGACCAAACACACGCCGTTGGTCGTCTGCACCTTTCCCGCCGCCCTCGTGCAATCCGTGCCCGCGCTCGAGCAATTCGCCGCCAACGAACTCGAGCTCAAACCCGGCGACACGATGGGCTTTCAGGCCCTGCTCGAGAAGCTCCACGAGCTCGACTACGACTCCGAGCCGGTCTGCGAATCCCCCGGTCACTACGCCGTGCGCGGTGGTTTGATCGACGTCTATCCTATCACCGCCAACGAGCCCTACCGCCTCGATTTTTTTGGCGACGAATTGGAGGAGATTCGCGCTTTCGATCCAGTCACCCAACGCTCCGGCGTCACCGTGCCGTCGATCACGTTGAGCGCCTCGCCGCGTCTGCAGTTTGATCCCGCGCGCACCGGCTTGAGCGATTATCTGTCGCCTTCCGCGCAGGTCGTGTTCCTCGAACCGCCCGACCTCGAGGTCGCCTTCAGCCAACTCGCCCAAGCCGATCCACAACGCGTAAACCCGGTCGTCGATGCCGTGCTCAAACGCACGACTCGCCTCGTCGCGTTGCAGGACCTCGATGTCGCCTCCTTTTGGTTCGAGCCGGGCGAGGCCACCGAATGCACCTGGGACAGCGAAAGCCTCGTCCATCACCGGCGTTACCCGAGCGACGGTCTGGTCGCGCAGGAGCGCCTCCACGCGGAAGCCGAGGCGCGACTGGAGTTCATGCAACGCCTGCTCGAATGGCAGCGCGCCGGCTACTCGATTCATTTCGTCACCGCCAAGTCCGGTGAGGAGCAACGCACCCAGGAGATCCTGCAGGAGGAGCCCGGCATCGCCGCGCTCAAACCGCACTTTGCCCGCGGCGACCTCAACGAGGGCTTCCGCATCACCTTCCGCGACGAGACCCGCCTCGATTGGCGCGGCTTCAGCAAAAAGACCAAGGGTCTGGTCGTGGTCTCCGAGACCGAAATCTTCGGTCGCCAACGCCCGCGCCGCCCCACCCCGAGCAAACGCGCCCTCGTGCAACGCGCTCAGGTCGACCAGCTCCTCGACTTCGCCGATCTCGTGGAGGGCGACTTCGTGGTCCACCTTCAGCACGGCATCGCCCACTACCGCGGCCTCACCAAGATCGAGACCCGCGACGGCACCCGCGAAGTCATTTCGCTCGAGTTCGACGACCATGTCACCCTGCACGTGCCGCTGCAGGAGTCGCATCTCATCAGCCGCTACGTCGGTCTCAGCAAATCCAAACCCCAGCTCGGCCGCATCGGCACCCAGCGTTGGGAAAAGGCGCGCAAAGCTGCCGAACGCTCCACCATCGACCTCGCCGCCGAGCTGCTGCGCATCCAAGCCGCGCGCGACGCCGAGCCCGGGTTTGCCCATCCGCCCGACACCGATTGGCAACGCGAGTTTGAGGGCTCGTTCCGCTTCACCGAGACCGCCGACCAGCTCAAGGCCATCAACGAAGCCAAAGCCGACCTCGAACGTGATCGCCCGATGGATCGCCTCATTTGCGGTGACGTGGGTTTCGGCAAAACCGAGGTCGCCATCCGCGCCGCCTTCAAGGCCGTGCAAGGCGGCAAACAGGTCGCCTTGCTCATTCCGACCACCGTGTTGGCACAGCAGCACTTGAACACCTTTCGTGAGCGCATGGCCGGTTACCCGATCGCCATCGAAATGGTGAGCCGCTTCCGCACGCGCAAAGAGCAGACATCCATTCTCGCCGCCACCGCCGCCGGTCAGGTCGACATCCTCATCGGCACCCACCGCCTGCTGCAAAAGGACGTGCAGTTCAAAAACCTCGGCCTCGTCATCATCGACGAGGAGCAGCGTTTTGGCGTGAAGCACAAGGAACGCTTCAAGGCCATGCGCGCCTCCATCGACGTGTTGTCGATGAGCGCCACGCCCATTCCGCGCACGCTCTACATGGCGCTCACTGGCGCGCGCGACATGAGCGTGATCGAGACTGCGCCGACCAACCGCCACCCGATCCAGACCATCGTCAAAACCTACGACGACAAAATCGTGGTCGACGCCGTGCGCCGCGAGGTCGCCCGCGGTGGCCAAGTCTTTTACCTGCACAATCGCGTCCAGACCATCGAGATCGTGGCCGCCCACCTCTCCGAGCTCATGCCGGAAATCAGGATCGGCGTGGGCCACGGCCAGATGGACGAAAAGACGCTCGAACGCCGCATGACCGACTTCGTCGCCGGCGACTACCAGATGCTCGTTTGCACCACCATCATCGAGAGCGGCCTCGATATCCCCAACTGCAATACGATCATCATTGAGGGCGCCGACCGCTTCGGGCTTTCCCAACTCTACCAGCTGCGCGGCCGCGTGGGGCGTTTTAAGCACCAGGCCTACGCCTACCTGCTCCTGCACCGCCACACCCGCCTGGTCGAGATCGCGCGCGAGCGCCTCAACGCCATGCGCACCCACAACCAACTCGGCGCCGGTTTCCGCATCGCCATGCGCGACCTCGAGCTGCGCGGCGCCGGCAACCTGCTCGGCTCGGAACAGAGCGGTCACATCGTCGGCGTCGGCTTCGAGCTGTATTGCCAGCTGCTGCGCCAATCGGTCGCGCGCCTGAAGGGCGAAAAGCAGGCCACCGCCATCCGCGCCTCCGTGAAACTCGACTTCGTTTTCGTCGGCGACGGCTCGGCGGGCGCGGACAAAAGTGGCCGTCATCAAGACGGTTACACCACGCTGCGCGATGCCGAGCACGCCGCCAGCGGCGCGGTCGCGGTCGAGTCCATCCAGGCCCGCCTGCCCGTCGGCTACATCGCCGAGACGCGCCTGCGCATCGATTTTTACCGCCGCCTCGCCATGGCGGGTTCGCTCAAGGAGCTCAAACAGCTCGCCGACGACCTCAAGGATCGCTTCGGCAAATACGGCGACGACGTGCGAGCGTTGTTGCTGGTCACCGAGATACGTATCCGGGCGGAACACAAAGGCATCGTGTCGGTCGAAACCGATTCAACCAAATTGAAGTGCCTGCGGGCCAGCGGTCGCCGCGATGACTGGGTCATGCATGGCAGCCGGTTTCCAAGGTTGACCGCCCCCAAGGCCCTTCTACGTTTACGCGAAATATCCACGTTTCTCGACAATCTGCCGACTATATGACGCATCCCCCTGCCACCCGGACTCGAGTCGGCCTTCTCGCCCTCATCGGTGCTCTGGCCCTCGGAAACCCTCTCTCTCTCGTCGCTCAATCCACCCCCTCCGCCCCCGACGATGGGCTGAACCTGCGCTTTGCCAACGGCATCGCAGCGGTCGCGGAAGGTGAGATCATCACCGTCGATGACATCCGGCGCGAAATCTCGCCGATGATCCCCGAGCTGCAATCCACGTCCCGCAACGAGGCCGAGTTCAACCGCCGCCTCGAAGCCCTCCAGGACGACACCATTCAGGCCCTCGTCGACCGCGTCCTCATCGTGAAGGATTTTTACTCCGACGAGAAACGCCGCATTCCCGTGGCCTACGTCGATAACGCCGTCGATGAGAACATCATCAACGAGTTTGAAGGCGACCGCTCCAAGTTCCTCGCCTACCTCCGCGCCCGCGGTCTCACCCTGCGCGAATACCGCAAGGAAGTCGAAGAGGACATCATCTACCAATACATGCGCGGCCAAAAGCGGAAGTCCGCCACCGTGGTCTCGCCGGTGAAGGTCCAGCAGTTCTACGAGGAGAACAAAGAAGAGTTCTACCAAGAGGACTCCGTGCACCTGCGCCTCATCCAGTTCTCCCGCAAGGACGGTCGCACCGACAGCGATCTGCTCACCCTCGCCGCCCGCGTGCAGGCCCGCCTCGACGTCGGTCATGAGTTTGAAGAGATCGCCAAGGAAGTGTCCGAAGACTCCCGCCGCTCCAAGGGCGGCGACTGGGGCTGGCTCAACCGCTCCGGCCTGAAGCCCGAGTTCAGCGATCCGCTCTTCGAACTCGAGCCCGGCCAAGCCACCAACCCGATCCTGCTGCCCGAGGGCGTTTACATCCTCTATGCGCAGGAGCGCAAATACGCTGGCATCCAACCCATCGATGAAGTGCGTGAGCAGATCGAGCGCATCCTCATCTCCCGTGAGTCCCGCCGCGCGCAGGAACAGTGGCTGGAGCGCCTCCGCCGCAACAGCTACGTGAAGCTCTACTGAGCCCACCGAGCACCTTCGCTTTCGAAAACGCCTCCCCGCAACGGGAGGCGTTTTTTTGTGCCGCCGCCCACACTGCCTCCGGGGTCAACGACCCCGGCTACAGCCCGACAGCTCCACCCGACCTTACTCCGTCGGCACGGACAGGGAGCTGCCGTTATCTTTGCGGCCGAGCTGCAGGATGAATGGCGCGGCGATCTTCACCCACGCGGCGGCATCCGGATGACCATCAGCGGCATCACCGACAAACGTGCGCAACATCTCGGTGGCGACCGCTCCGGGACTGAGCGCGACCGCCGCCAGCGGCTCCGGCAATTCCTGCGCCAGGGCCTGCGTCAGGCCTTCGACGGCAAATTTGGACGCACAATAGGGCGCGACTTGCGGTTTCGTGCGCCGCCCCAAACCGGATGACAGGTTCACGATGGTGCCCTTCCCCGCCGCGATCATTTCGGGCAGGAAGGCACGGATCACGTTGAACACGCCGTTGATGTTCACGCTCACCAGTTTCTCGAACTCCGCCGTGCTCACCTCCCACAAGGGACTCGGCGTGTTGATCAGACCGGCGTTGTTGATGATGAGGTCCAACGCGCCGTGCGTGGCCGAAACGGTCTCATGCCACACGTCGACCTTGCTGGCCTGCGACACATCCACGATGTCGAAGCGGTTCGGCTCCTTGGCCTCAAAACGCAGATCCAGAATCTTCTCCGGATCGCGACCACAGCCGATAACCGTATGTCCTTCCGCCATGTAGGTATCCGCCAGCGCGCGACCCAACCCCTTTGATACACCGGTGATGAGGATCTTCATGGTGGTTCAGTAGCGAGTAGCGGGTAGCGAGTAGCGAGTAGAAAACAGCCGGAAGGGCTGCTCAGAACCGTTTCGGTCTCCCACTCGCTACTCACTACTCGCTACTAGACGGGGCTACGCCCCGCCGACCTACCGGCTCTGCAGGCTGAACTTGTTCAGCCCCGCTTTGCGGCAGGCATCCATAAGAAAGGCGACCGTCTTGAGCGGCGTCGTTTCATCGGCGGCGATGAGCACCGGAATGTCGCGGTCGACGTCGCGCACCTGCCGCAACAGCTCCTCGACCTCGGCTTCGCTCACGACCTGCCCGTTGAAGGTGATGTCGCCTTCGTTGCTTACGCCGATGGTGACCGTGCCTTTAAATTCGTTCTTACCGGCCGTCTCCACCTTGGGCAGCGTGATGTTCAACGTCGCCGCCGACCGGAACTGCATGGTCACAAAGGCGAAGAAAATGAGCATCACCAGCACATCAATGAGCGGGAGCAGATTCATCTCCGGCCGTTTTCGCCGGCGTTGGTAGAGTCCGCTCATCGTATCAGCTTTTCGAGGACGCTTCGTCGTCCGCCGCGCCGAGGATGCGCTCCAAAATCACGTCGAGCTGCGCCGCGTAGTTTTCCACGCGTCGCTGCAACCAGCCACCACCCACCAACGCCGGAATCGCGATGGTGAGACCGAGCAGGGTCGCCGAAAGCGCCAGCGCCACGCCACTCGAAAACGCCACCGGATCGGGCAAACCCGTATCGCTGGTCAGCGAGGAAAACACCCGCAGCAGCGACCACACCGTGCCGGTCAGACCGAGCAGCGGCGCGGCGGCGTAAATGATGTCGAGATACGGCAATCCGCGCTCCATGCGGTTGAGCTCGAGCCGAGCAAAGGCCTTCACCGCGTCACTGTCGTCGGCATGCCGCTCGGCAAACTCGATGATGCGCGCCAGCACCGAATCACGGCCCCCGGCGTAGGCCCGGCCATCCACGATCGCTTCGACAAGGTCGTCCGGCATCACGGCATCGCGCCGCAGCGCGTAAGCCCGTTCACAAATGATGAAGACCATCGCCACGGAGCAGAGCCCGAGCGGATAGATCAGAATGTCGGCCCCTTTAAGAACGTCGAGGAGTGCAAAAATCATGAGAAGCAGCGCCGATAGAGACGCGGTGGATACAAAAAAGGTTCAGGAAAAATTCCTGAACCTTCGAAAAGCGTCAAGGGACGTGAGCCGTTCCTGATCAGACCGCCATGTAAGGCAAACCAGCGGCAAGTTCCTTCACCTGCGGCACCCCTTCGTGCAGCTCGGCGATGGCATCCCAACGACCGTTGAGCAACGCATCACGGGCGGTGTCGCGGATGCTGGCCGGGATGCTTTGGTCGCCGAAGCGCACGACCTGGGCATCAACGTCGATCGACACTTCGATCGCCGGATCGGCGGCGACCGCCGCGGCGACCTTGGCGATGTCGGCGCGGGCGGCGACCGCGCAGGGGATGCCGAGCGTGGTGCAGTTGCCGAAGAAGATCTCGGCGAAGTTCTCCGCCACGATACCGCGGAAACCATACTTCTGAATCGCCTGCGGAGCGTGCTCGCGGGAGGAACCGCAGCCGAAGTTGGCACCGGAGAGCAGGATGGTGGCGTCCTTGAAACGCGGGTCGTTCAGCGGGTGCGGCTTGTCGTTGCCGTCGGCGTCCTTGCGCACGTCGTAGAAGAGGTATTCGCCCAGCCCGTCAAAGGTGACGCACTTCATGAAGCGGGCGGGAATGATGCGGTCCGTGTCGATGTCGTTGCCGGGCACATGCACGGCCTTACCGGTGACGGAGGTGATTTTTTCGAGAGCCATGGAAAGAGGAGGAAAGAAGAAGTTGGCCCACGGAATACACGGACGACACGAAAGAGCGGGGTTTTCTTTTCCGCGAATTCCGTGTGTTCCGTGGGCGCTAAAGTTGCGGATTTAAACGGCGGCCAGTTCGCCCACTTCGAAGACTTCGCGAGCGTCGGCGACTTCACCGGTCACGGCGGCGGCGGCGACCATGAGCGGACTCATGAGAATCGTGCGACCCGTCGGTGAACCTTGGCGGCCCTTAAAGTTGCGGTTGGAGGAGGACGCGCAGAGCTGATCACCCACGAGCTTGTCGGGGTTCATCGCCAAGCACATCGAGCAACCCGCGCCGCGCCATTCAAAGCCGGCGGCGGAGAAGATCTTGTCGAGGCCGAGCTGTTCGCACTGGGCGGCCACGATCTGGGAGCCGGGGACGGCGATGGCTTTCACGCCGTCGGCGACCTTGCGGCCCTCGAGATACTTGGCGACTTCCTGGAAGTCGGAGAGACGGCCGTTGGTGCAGGAACCGACGAAGGCGACGTCGATCTTGGTGCCCTTGATCGGCGCGCCCGGCTCGAGCTTCATGTATTGCAACGCTTCTTCGATGGAAGCGCGCTCATCCACATCGGCCGCGGTCTCGGGATCCGGAATGTTCTGCTCGATGGAGATGCCCTGACCGGGATTGATGCCCCAGGTGACGGTCGGCGCGATGTCGGCCGCGTCGATGATGACGACGTCGTCGTAGGTGCAGCCCGGATCTGACGCGAAACCCTTCCAGCGCTCCACCGCCGCATCCCAGTCGGCGCCGGACGGTGCGTAGGGACGACCCTTGAGGTATTCGAAGGTGGTTTCGTCGGGGTTCACATAACCCACTCGGGCGCCGCCTTCGATCGACATGTTACAGACGGTCATGCGCTGCTCCATGGTGAAGTTGTCGAACACCGAGCCGGCGTATTCGTAGGCGTAACCCGTGCCGCCGTTCACGCCGAGTTGGGCAATGATGTGAAGGATGACGTCCTTGGCATACACGCCGGGCCGCAGCTCGCCGTTCACTTCGATGCGACGCACCTTGAGTTTACCCAGCGCCATCGTTTGCGTGGCCAGCACGTCGCGAATCTGCGTGGTGCCGATACCAAAAGCGATCGCGCCAAACGCGCCGTGCGTCGAGGTGTGCGAGTCACCGCAGGCAATCGTCGTGCCGGGCTGGGTGATACCCTGCTCGGGACCCACGATGTGAACGATGCCCTGCTTGCCGGTGCCCCGGTCGAAGAAGGTCACGTTGTTCTCCGCGCAGTTCTTACGCAGCTCGTCCATCATGGCCTGCGCCAGCGGATCCGCGTAGGGCTCGACCAATTGATCCGTGGGCACGATGTGATCGACCGTCGCAAAGGTGCGGGTCGGCATCAGCACCGGCAGGTTCAGGTCGCGCAGCATACCAAACGCCTGCGGAGACGTTACTTCGTGGATGAGATGGGTGCCGATGAGCAGTTGCGTCTGGCCGTTGGCCAAGGTTCGCACCGCGTGGGCATTCCATACTTTTTCAAACAAGGAAAGAGCCATGGTGGGCGGAGTCTGGATCAAGTGTGGGAAAGAAAAACCGCGAGGGTCGCTGTTTGGGGCTAAGAAATCAAAGAAACTCTTTGCTGAACCACGACCCCCGCGGTCACACAACTACTTGAACCGTGGTTAAGTTATCAGGTGATTGAATTAATAGGAAATACTTGCTCGGTCATTATTGATACCCGCCAGGCATCAACGGGCATGAATCGAGTTCATTTACGTCTCGTTTCGGCAGCTTAACTCCGGCCAAGACGGCGAATCTAAACCATTGGTAATAAACAGCCACGTGCTGAAATCCGGCGGCCTCCAGCCACCCGCACTGCGCTTCGGTGGTGGCGCATCGATCGGCCCGCATCCGCTCCACGGCCGCGTCAATTTCAGCATCGCTGCTGCCAAGTGCTTGCGCCGCACCGAGGTGGACCTGTTCAAAAAGTTTCTGCCCGTCCTGCGTCGGATGCAGCACCTGCTCGGCATTCACAAACAACCCACCCGGTGCCAGTCGCGTAAACACGCGCGCGAAGAGCCGCTGCTTGGCGTCGTCCTCCAGATGATGGATGGCGAGGGATGACATGATCACGTCAAACGGCCCCGCCGGCAGCTCGCCCGCGAAATCGGCCGCGACCGTCTCCGGCGACCAAGCCGCCAGCCGTTGCGAGGCCACAGCCAGCATGTCGGTCGAGCCATCCAACAGCACCAGCCGCCCCGGCTGCACGCGGCGCACCACCTGCTCGCTCAGGAGCCCGGTGCCACAGCCCAACTCCAATAACCGCGGATGCGACGGCGCGATCCGCGCCACCAACTCCGCCGCGGTCCCATAAAAGTCCTCGAAGCACGGCACCAAGCGGCGGCGCGGCGCATCGTAGGTCTGGGCATCCCATTGCTGAATCATGCCTCACGATATCAAATCTTGAGATAACTCGGAAATACTCATTTGGTCCTCACTAATGCCTCGTGAGTATCAATACGACTTCGAGCTCCGGCACCTCGTCTACTTTCGCGAGGTCGCCCAGATGCTCCATTTTCGGCGCGCCGCCGAGTCGTTGGGTGTCGCCCAACCCGCCCTCTCCCGTCAGATCGCACACCTCGAAAACGCCCTCGGCACTCCGCTGTTCACCCGCTCCCGCCGCCGCGTGGAGCTGACCCCTGCCGGTAAGCACCTTGCCGACCACATCGATCCCCTACTCTACCAATTGCAGCGCCTGCCCTCCGACCTGCAGGCGATCGCCGAAGGCGAGACGGGCACCCTGCGCGTCGGCTTCACGGGTCTGGCCATGGCCACCGTCCTGCCCGGCATCCTCCGCCAGTTTCAAAAAGCCCACCCCAAGATTCGCGTCGAACTCAACGAGTCGCCCACCTCCGCCCAGGTGGAAGCCCTGCGCGCCGGCAAGATCGCCTGTGGTTTCCTGCACCCCCACATGCTGCCCCCGGGCTTCAAAACCCGCCAACTGCTCTGCGAGCGCAACGGCGTCGTCCTGCCTGCCGACCACCCTGCCGCCAAACGCAAAACCCTGCGCCTGCAGGACCTCGTCGACGTGCCGTTTGTGCTCTTCCCGCGGCACCTCAATTCCAGTTTCTACGATCGCACGCTCGCGGCGTTCACCGCGGCCGGCGTGACCCCGCGCATCGCCGAGGAGGTGTGGCCCCGCGCCAACGCCATCGGTCTCGTGCGCGCCGGGATCGGCATCACCTTCATGTGCTCATCCGAGGCCCGCATTCTGCCGCCGGATGTGGTCTTCCGCCGCCTCACCGGTCCGACGCCTGAGAGCCATCTCACGCTCGCCTGGCGCGACACGGCCGACAATCCTCCGGCGCTCACCGCCTTCCTCGAAGCGGTGCGCAACGCCTGACCCAAGTCCTTCCGCCTCCGCCGCCTACGCAAAGGTGCGTAAGCGGACCAACGACCGGTTGACCCGGTCGCCTTTCGCCCCCGAACGTCTTAGGGGTGAGCCCGCGAACTCCGCCATCGATCTGCCGCGTCCCCCGCCCGTTTCCGCTCGCGGTCCCTCCGGGCATGTCGCAAGGGAATACCCTCGACCTTTGCCATGTTTCCGTTCTTCGCCGCGGTCTTTCTCGGAGCCTTCCTGCTGTTTCTCGTCCAACCCATGATGGGCCGTTTTGTTCTCCCGTGGTGGGGGGGCGCTCCCGCGGTCTGGACGGCCTGTTTGCTCTTCTTTCAAA
The DNA here is from genome assembly GCF_019679435.2 of Actomonas aquatica. Classification (NCBI taxonomy): domain Bacteria; kingdom Pseudomonadati; phylum Verrucomicrobiota; class Opitutia; order Opitutales; family Opitutaceae; genus Actomonas; species Actomonas aquatica. The sequence continues at coordinate 250,885 of NZ_CP139781.1, read as the reverse complement.
CCGCGCTGCTGCTGGGCTACTTTTACGCGCATTTGCTCAGCAAGCACCTGCCTCCGAAGCGCCAGTGGGTCGTCCACCTCGCGCTGCTGGTCGCCGCCTGTATCGCGTTGCCGCCGGTGCCGGTAGCCCCGGTCGCCGACGCCACCGACGCGCTGTCTCCGGTCTGGGCCGTGCTGGCCATGTTGAGCTCCACCATCGGACCGCCCTTCGTCATGCTCGCCGCGTCTAGCCCGCTCCTGCAACGCTGGTTCGCGCTGGGCCATCCGCAGCGTTCGCCCTACCGGCTCTACGCGTTGTCCAACGCCGGCTCGTTGCTGGCGCTGCTGCTTTACCCCGTGCTCATTGAGCCTTGGCTCGCTCGGGTCGACCAAGCCTACGCTTGGTCGTGGTTATTCGTCGGTTTCGCGTTCGCGATTGTTTGGGCGGGCTGGAAATTGCGACACGCCTCACCGGCCCGTGAGACCCCAGACGTCGCCGCGGAGGAGGATGCGCCAGCGGCGCCTTCGCTCCGACAACGTCTGGGCTGGATCGGCTGGGGCGCCCTTGGCACCGGCCTGCTGGCGGCCTCCACGTCCGCCCTCACCCTCGATGTCGCGGCGGTGCCTTTTCTCTGGATCGGCCCGCTCACCATCTACCTCGGCAGCCTCATCCTCACCTTTGACCACCCGCGTTGGTATCGCCGTGGCGTATTCGCGTTCTTGTTACCGGTGACTTTGCTGGTGAGTCTCGACCAACGGGTTTTCGCCTCCACCGCCCCGCTCGGCCAGTTGCTCATCACCCACCTCGCCGCCCTCGCGGTGGCCACCATGATTTGTCACGGCGAGGTCTACCGCAGCCGTCCCGCCGCTACTCACCTCACTGCATTCTATCTCAGTTTCGCGGCCGGGGGCGTGCTGGGCACCTTGCTCGTCGCCGTTGCCTCGCCCGCCTGGTTCAACTTCGACGTCGATCTGCCCGTTCTCTGGACCGCGGTGCTAGCGGGTTTCGTGCTGCAACTCACTCGCGAACGCGACCTGCGTCTAGCCCGCCTTCTGGCCGCCGGCTTCCTGGCCGCGTCGGTCCTCGCTCCGCTCCTGCGTCCCGTGGAAGAACCCGGCCTCGGCGCTCGCCTGCACCTGCTGCTCGATCTGGCGCAACAACACCCGCTCACCTTGGCCTGTCTTGCCGTGCTTGTGGTCGCGATCGATTTTCGTCTGCCTCCTGGCTGGGCTCGCCAATGGACGCGGCGCACCACCGTGGGTCTCATCCTCTTGGTGGCGTTTTCCGCGTGGCACACGGTGGGTAGCGCCCTGCGCCCTCCGCCCGGCTTGGTCGAGAGCCGTCGGGGATTTTTCGGGGAAGTTACGGTGACCGACTACCCCAGCGACGATCCCCGGGCCGCCAGCCGCTTCATGGGCCATGGCAACACCACCCACGGTATCCAGCTGCGCCACCCCGACTATCGTTCGTATCCGACCAGTTACTACAGCGAAGGCAGCGGCATCTGGCGGGTGCTATCCCGCGCCAATCAACAACCCGGCCGCCACATCGGCGTGATCGGGCTCGGCAGCGGCACCCTCGCCGCCTACGGCATGGCGCAGGATCATCTGACCTTTTTCGAAATCGATCCCAACGTGGTCGACTTGGCCCATACCCGTTTCACCTACCTCGCCGACACCGCCGCCGAGGTCGACGTGCGACTTGGTGACGGTCGCCGCCTGCTCGAACAAGAGGCCGCCGACACCAACGCGCCGCGCTACGACGTGCTCGTGCTCGATGCGTTCAGCAGCGACGCCGTGCCGGTGCATCTGCTCACCCGCGAAGCCTTTGCCACCTACCTGCGCCGCCTCGCGCCCGACGGCGTGCTGGTCGTCAATGTCTCCAACCGCCTCGTCGACCTGCGCCGCATTTTGGAGGCCCATGCTCAACACTTCGGCCTCACCCTCGCTCACCTGATTCATCGGCCCGAGGCCGACCGTTGGTGGGCATTCTCCAGCGAGTGGATCGCCCTCGCGCCCCAACGCGCCGCCCTCGACGACCGCGCCATCACCTCCTGGACCGGCCTCGCCGCGCCCACCGAACTCGAAGGTGTCACGTGGACCGATGAATTCGCCAGCCTTTGGTCCGTGCTCCGCTAATTTTCTCTTCCTCCTTGGTTATGCCCCCCGCCTCATCGCCATCCCTCCCCCACGCGCTTTCGTCGGCCATCAGGTTGAGTCGGGGTCTGCTCATTCTCGTATTGGTTCTGAGTGGCCTGTTCACGCCCGCAACACTTCCCGCCCAAAACGAACGCGGTCTGCCGCTCATTCAGAACTTCCCCATCCGCGACTACGAATCCCGCCCGCTGCTCTTTGGTGGGCGCCAAGGTCCGGACGGCCTGCTCTACTTCGCCAACTTCGGCAGCGTGGTCGTCTACGACGGCACCACGTGGGAACGCATCCCCGTCACCGATCGCCCCATCCTCGCCGTCGCGCCCGCCGCCGACGGCACCATCTACGTGTCGCCCATGGGCGACTTCGGCCGCATCCGCCGCCAAGTCGACGGCTCCTGGCGCTACGAGAGCCTCATCGAACAGTTGCCCGCCACCGTGCTGCCGGTCACCCAGATCTGGACCATCCTGGTCGAGGACGACGCCGTTTGGTTCTCCCTGCCCAATCGCGTCGTGCGCTGGGTGGAAAACGATGCCACCCAAACACGCATCTGGGATCGGCCCGGCCCCAACGCCCCCACGCTCCTGCGCCGCGAGGATTCGATCCAAATCTTCCAAAACGGCCGCGGTTTGGAGCGTTACTCCGACGGCCGCTGGACCGAACCCTACCCCGACATCCCGGAACTGCGCGATCCGCTCATGCGCGCCATCACCCACCTGCCCGGCTATCCACTCGTGCTGGTCATGGAAGATGCCACCGTCCATCGCTTCGACGCCCAGGGCAACCAGAGCACCTGGACGACCCCGCTGCCCCAACGCGGTGCCGGTCGCGTCGTGCGCTCCGCCGTCGGCACTCCAACCGGTCACTTGGTCATCGCCACCCAAGGCCGCGGCGTCTTCATCCTCGATCAGCACGGTGCCCTGCTCCACGAACTCGGCGAAAACCGCGGACTCATCAGCGACGTGGTCAACTTCGCCAGTCTCGACCACGAGGGCGGCGTCTGGCTCTCCCATCATCGCGGGGCTTCCCGCCTCGAACTCAACCCCCACGTCACCGTCTTCGGTCCGGAGAGCGGGTTCGGCGCCGAGACCCTCACCAACTTCATCTCCCACCGTGGTCGCGTCTACGCCATCGGCGAGGACGGGCTCTACTGGGTGGAACCGGCCACCGACGACGAACCCGCCCGCTGGGTGCGCCTGCCGACCGACAACGACACAGTGCGCAATCTCTACTCCGACGGCGAAACCCTCTTCGTCGGCCGTTCCCGCCACCTCGCCGTGCTCCGCGACAACAAGCTGGAAAACATCATCGAAACCCGCCCCGCCGCCATCGGCATCGCCCGCCAAGGCAACGTGCTGATGGTGGGCAACGACCTCGGCTACTTCCTCGCCCATCAGGTCAACGGCGAGTGGATCGAATTCGCCCGTAACCAGGATCTGCATACGCCGGTGGTCTGGCTCAAACCCACCGAACCCGGCGTCTGGTGGTTGGGCACCATCACTCGTGGTGTCGTCCGCCTCACCTTCGCCACGCCCGCCGCCGAATCCGCGCCCACGCCTCGCTTCTACGGCGTTGCCGATGGCCTGCCGCAGGACGGTGGATCCGCCATCGTCGAGAACGTCGGCAGCGAGATCTTCACGGTCACCCAGAATCAACTCTACCGCTACGACCCGGCCACCGACCGCTTCGTCAAGCCGACCGAATACCGCATCGATGGTCAGGAGATCATCTCCACCACCGCCATCGGCTCCGATGATACCGGCCGTCTCTTTGGTCAGTTCTTCACTGCCCTCGCTCCCCACCAGCCGCGGCTTGGTTGGTTCAGTTCCGCGCAGGATCCGGACGCGCCTTATGCCTGGCACGGCCTGCCCGCCGCCGCCGCCAGTATTCTTGGTGTCAACGGCGCCATCGATGTCTCCGCCGCCCCCCGCGCCAATGCCGAGACCTTTTGGTTTGGCGGACCCGACAGCATCGTGCGCATGGAACGCAACGACGGCATCGAAGCCTCCGCGCCTCCCACCGTGGTCATCCGCGAGGTGAGCCGCGGCGGCGAATCCTGGCTGGCCGCGCGCGAAACCCGCACCGTGCGTCCCTTCTCCCGCCAAGCCCTGCGTATCCGCTTTTCCTCTACGAGTTACCGCAACGGCAGCACGGTGCGCTTTCAGCACCGCCTCATCGGCTTCGACGACGAATGGTCCGCGCCCGATGCCCGCGCCGAGGTGTCCTTTACCAACCTGAGTGGTGGTCCCCTCACGTTCGAGGTGCGCGCCGTCGATCACCGCGGCATCACCGGCGAACCGGCCCGGTTCCGGTTCACCATCCGCCCCCCGTGGTTCCGCGCCCCCGCCATGATCGCGCTCTACCTGCTCGCCGCCGGCGGCGCAGTGATGGGCTTCGTGCGCTGGCGCCTCGCCCGCGGCGAGCGCGAACGTCAACGCCTGGAGGACCTCGTGTCCTCGCGCACCGCCGAACTCGCGGTCGCCAAGGAACAGGCCGAGACCGCCAACCGCGCCAAGTCCTCCTTCCTCGCCAACATGAGCCACGAACTGCGCACGCCCCTCAATGGCGTGATCGGCTACGCCCGTATCCTCCAGCGCAATACTACCCTCGACGAAGCCGGCCGCGAACAGGCGCGCATCGTCACCTCCTCCGGTGAGCACCTCCTGCGCATGATCAATGAGGTGCTCGACTTCTCCAAAATCGAAGCCGGCGCTCTCAACCTGCACATCGGCCCCTTTGATCCGTCCGCCCTCCTGCGTGACATCGCCGCCGCCGCCCAACCGCGCGCCGATGGCAAGGGGCTGCACTTCGAACTCATCACCACCGATCGCCTGCCGCCGCAGGTGCTGGGCGACGCCCAGAAGCTGCGCCAGGTCATCGACAATCTACTCAGCAACGCGATCAAGTTCACCGCCCGCGGTCGCGTCTCCCTCGAGGTGTCCTGCCGCCCGGCCGCCGACGACCGCACGCGCTTTCAATTCCTCGTGCGCGACACCGGCGTGGGCCTGTCCTCACGCGATCAGGCGACGCTCTTTCAACCTTTCCAACAGGCGGCCGACGGTCGCCCCCCCGAACCCGGCACCGGCCTGGGCTTGTCCATTGCCCAACGCCTCGTCGGCCTCATGGGCGGCGAAATCACCATCGAGAGCGAGATCGGTCGCGGCAGTGATTTCGCCTTCGCCATCGCGCTTGAGAACCTGGAGACACCGGTGCTCTCCGCGCCGGTTGGCAGCAATACCAACCTCGCCGGTTACGAAGGTCCACGCCGTCGCGTGCTCATCGTCGACGACGTTGAAACCAACCGCCGCCTGCTCGCCGACCTGCTCACGCCCCTCGGTTTCCGCGTCGACACCGCCATGAGTGGCGCCGCCGCCCTCGCCCGCCTGCGCGAAGCACCGGCCGACGCCGTCATTGTCGACTTGCGCATGCCCGACATGGACGGCCTCGAACTCACCCGCAAGATCCGCGCCGACGACTCGCGCCACCCGCTGATCATTCTCACCAGCGCCTCGGTGATGTCCTTTGACCCTCAGGTCGCTTTCGACGCGGGCTGTGACGACTTCCTCGCCAAACCCTTCGACGAAGAGGACCTCCTGCGCCGCCTCGCCCAACGCCTCAACCTGCAGTGGATCCGCGAACGTGACACCGACTCCGCCCCGCCGTTCGCCGACAGCGCCGCCATCGACGGTGATTTGCCAGCCAGCGAAGCATGGCAACACCTCCGTGAAGCCGCCGCCCGCGGCGACATTCGTCGCCTGCGCACCGCTCTGCACCACCTCCGCGAATCCCCCAAATTCGACTCCGCGCTCGCGGCCGAGCTCGAAGACCTGGCCAACCGCTTCCAAATGGATCGCCTGCGCCAGCGCATCGCTGAGCTGATGCCGCGCGATTGACCCGCCACCCGATTGCAACTCCCCTCCTTGTCCATGGTCCGCCCCCTCCGTCGCCGCCTCGCCGCCCTCCTGCTCGGCACGCTGTTTGCGTTCGCCCCGGGCACTCTCGCGCCGCTGCACGCCAACCTGCTCGACCCTGAGTCGGGTCGTCCACCATTCCGCGATTTCCGTCCCACCGACTACCTCGGTCACCCGCAGGTCTTCGACATCCTCCAAGGCGCCGACGGTTTCATCTACTTGGCCAACGTCCAAGGCATCCTCCAATACGACGGCATTCGCTGGCAGCACCACCGCGCCCCGCTCACCTACACCTACCGACTCGCCCTCGACCCCGAGGGGCGCATCTGGGCGGCCAGCGCCAATCAAGTCGGTTACTACGAGACCGACCCGGACACCGGTGCGCTGCACTACACGTCCTTTCTGCCCTCGCTGCCCGAAGAGCTCCGCCACGTCGCCCGCGCCGCCGACGTGAAAGCGGTGGGTGACGCCCTCTACATCTCAACCCCCAACGCCCTCGTCCGCAAACGCGGCGACGATTTGCACTACTACCCCGCAGTCACGCCCGGCCAGGCGCGCGATCTCATCGTGGTAGGCGACCAACTGTATTGGAAAAGCAGTGACACCGATCTCTCCCGCATCGAGGGCGACACCGCCACCGTCGTCGCCCACGACACCGAGGTCATCAGCGGTCGCGCGCCCGTCGCCGCCCCCCGCGACGGTCAGCCCCCCCTGTGGGTCATCGGCCAACGCGGCGCCTTCGAGATCAATGAGGCCACCCAAACCCTCGTGCGCATTCCGGGCCCACTCGACGACGTTGCCCGCACCAACCGCGTCAACGCCCTCGTCAACCTCGGCGACGGCACGCTCGCCCTCGCCACCAGCCAGAGTGGCCTGATCATCACCTCTCCCGACGGCCAACGCATCCGCCGTCTCGATCGCGAAACCGGCCTGGCCGACAACGCCGTGCTCAACCTCAAACTCGACGACCGCGGCGGACTCTGGGCCGGCCTCAACTCCGGCCTGGTGCGCATCGACTATCGCAGTCCGGTGACGGTGTTCGACAACTCCAACGGCCCCACCCCCGGCACGATCGACGGCTGGTTCCGCCATGACGGCAAGGTTTACGCCGGCGCCTTCGACGGCCTCTACCGCCTCAGTCCACCCGATTTCACCACCGGTCGCCCCGCCCGCTTCGAGCGCATCATCGACGACATCACCAACGGCTTCGCCTTTGCCGCCGAGGACGGTGAACTCTACTTCACCAGCTCGGCTGGCCTGCACCGGCTCCTCCCCGGCGATCAACACGAGCTCGTGCTCGATCTCTCGCACAGCCACCCGAAGATGCTTTTCCCGTCTCGCCTGGTGCCGGGTCGCTATTATCTCGCCGGCAACGACGGCTTCGCAGTGCTACAACATGACAACGCCACCGGCTGGAAAATCGTCGCCGAAAAAACCGACATCGGGGCCTGCTTCACCGGCGTCGAAGAGGCCAACGGCGACTTCTGGGTGGCGAGCTACCGCAGCGGGTTTTGGCGCATCCCGGCCGCCGACCGCATCACCGATTGGAACGAGTATCCGCTGGAAAACTACTTCCGCGAGCGCGGCGTGCCCGAGGCCACCACCTGGTGCACCGTGACCGAAGGTGCGTTTGGCACCGTGTTCTTCACCGACGCCGGCGGCCTCAAGTTTGACGCGTCCAACCGCCAGTTTCTCCCGGATGACCGCTACCCCATTGCAGGCTCCACCGATCACGCGATGACGCCCACCATTGTCACGCCCGACGGTGCCACCTGGGCCTCCGTCTTCGGCGAGAGTGCCATGACCGCGCTGCACCCCTTCGGCCGTTTCCGGGCCAACGCTGCTGGCGAGCCGGAATGGCAATCCGCGCCCGGCAACGCGCTCAACGAGATCGGCTTCGCCGGCGTGGCTGTGGTTTACTCCGACGACACCGGTGATCGTCCCGTGCTCTGGGCCCGCGGCTACGACAATCACGTGCGCTTCGTGCTCGATGAGCTCCAGAGCACGCCCGCGAGCTGGCAACCGATTGTGCGCACCTTGCGCCAAGCCGACCACACCGTGCCGCTGCTCGAGCGCGACGAATCGTCGGCGGCACTCACCTTACCCTTTTCGCGCGATCCGTTGGTGTTTGAGTTCGCCAGTCCACGCTTTGATGCCGGCGACGAACTCGAATTCTCCACCCGGCTGCTCGGTTACAGCGATCGCTGGTCGACGCCGAGCGCCATCCCGCAGGTTTCGTTCACCAATCTCGAGGGCGGTCCCTTCACGCTCCAAGTTCGCGCCACCGATTCGGCCGGCCACCAAAGCGAGATCAACCAATTCACCTTCAGTGTCACCCCGCCGTGGTATCGTAGCCACGTTGCTTATCTCGCTTACGGTTTGGTCGGCTTTGGCCTGCTCACCGGTTTCGTGCGGTGGCGTCACGCCGCCGACGAACGGGAAAACCGCCGCCTCGCTGCGCTGGTGGAAGACCGCACCGCCGCCCTCGCCGTCGCCAAGGAAGAGGCCGAATCCGCCAACCGCGCCAAGTCCACCTTCCTCGCCAACATGAGCCACGAGCTGCGCACGCCTCTCAACGGCGTCATCGGCTACGCCAACATCCTGCTCAAGGATCAGGAACTCACCACCCGCAACCGCGAGCGCATTGGCGTCGTGGCCAACTCTGGCGAACACCTGCTGCGCATGATCAACGAGGTGCTCGACTTCTCCAAAATCGAGGCCGGCAAAATCGATCTGCGTCCCGCGCCCTTCAACCTGCCGTCGCTCCTGCGCGACATCGCCGCCAACCTCGAGCCCCGCGCTCACGACAAGGGCCTGGGCTTCAGCCTCACCATGGCCGACGACTTGCCGGTCCAGGTGATCGGTGACGCCCAGAAACTCCGCCAAGTCATCGAAAATCTGTTGAGTAATGCCGTAAAATTCACCGCCACCGGCGAGGTGCGCCTCGATGCCGTCGCGGCGCCCGGCGCGAGCAGCACGATTGACATCACTGTGAGCGATACGGGCGTCGGCCTGAGCGCGGACGATCAGGCACGCCTCTTTCAACCGTTTCACCAGGCCGTCGACTCGCGTCCGCCCGAGCCCGGCACCGGTCTGGGCCTCTCGATCAGTCAGCACCTCGTGGAACTCATGGGCGGCCACATCGTCGTCGACAGCACCCTCGGTCGCGGCAGCCGTTTCCAGTTCCGTCTGCAATTGCAGGAGGTCGAGGCCCTGCAGGAAGACGCCACGGCCCCCGCGTCTCCGATCACCGGATACAAGGGGTCCGCTCGCCGCCTGCTCGTCGTCGATGATGTCGCCGTCAATCGCTCGCTGCTGCGCGAGTTGCTGGAGCCGCTCGGTTTCACGGTCGAAGAAGCCGCCGACGGCGAGGCTGCGCTCGCATCCCTACAGAGCGGTCCCTTGCCCGATGGTCTGATCCTCGATTTGCGCATGCCCGGCATCGACGGCTTGGAACTCACCCGCCGCATTCGTCGCGATCACGGCACCAGTCCGAAAGTCATTCTCATGTCGGCGTCGGTCCTGGCCTTTGACCCGCAGGTCGCGTTCGACGCCGGATGCGACGACTTCCTTCCCAAACCCTTCCGGGAGTCCGATTTGCTCGAGCGACTCGGTCGCGCATTAAAACTCGAATGGGAGCGCGAGATTCCGGCCATCGCGGAGCCCGCCGAGAATGTCAGCGACGAACCCGCGTCCGACGAACTCCTCGCCGAACTCCGGCAACGCGCGCAACGCGGCGACATTCGTGGCCTCCGCCAACTCGTCGAGCAGTTGCCCGCGCACAACCCGACCACCCGCCAGCTGGCCGAGTCCCTGCGGCCGCTCATCGCAGCCTACCAAATGGACCGGATTCGACAGGTTCTCGCAGAAACTGAGGGCTAGTCCTCAGCCATGGGTTGACGGATCTGACGCCATTGGCTGGCATCAAATTCTCTCTCGACTCACTCTCATGCCAGCCCCCGCCAGCGTTCTCGTCGTCGACGATACCCCCGCCAACATCGGTGTCCTCTTGGAGGCACTCGGCGACTCCGGCTATGAAGTTTTGGTCGCCGAGAGTGGCCAGAGTGCCCTCGCCCAGCTGGAGCACAGCGTGCCTGACCTCATCTTACTGGATGTGATGATGCCCGGTCTCGACGGATTTGAGACCTGCGCGCGCCTGAAGCGACACCCCAAATGGCGCACCATTCCGGTGCTCTTCATGACGGCGGTCGACGAGCCCGAGCAGAAGGTCCGTGCCTTCACCGCCGGCGCCGTCGATTACATCGTAAAACCCTTCTTCGAGCAGGAGGTGCTCGCCCGCGTGCAGACCCACCTCGAGTTGCTCACCCTGCGCCGCAACCTCGAGGACGAACTCGCGCTGCGCATCGACGCCGAGAACCAACTCGCCAAATCGCTCGACCGCGCCGTCGTCATCACCGACATGGACAACGAGGTCGTCTTCACCACCCGCCTCGCCGAGTCGCTTCTGCACCGCCACTGCGCCGATTACGGCATCGTGGGCAAACTTCCCGCCAGTCTCTCGCGCGCCGACTGCGGCCTGCACCTGCGCCGCTTCACCGAGCCGGGTCGCGACGACCTGCATTTCTTCGTGCTCGAGGAAAAGGCCCCTTCGCCCAACCCCTCCGCGTTGCTGCAGCTCGGCCTCACTGCCCGCGAGGCGGAGGTCCTCTGGTGGATCGCCCAGGGCAAGAGCAATCCCGACATCGCCACCATCCTCGGCGCCGGCGTGCGCACCATCCACAAGCACGTGGAAAACATCTTCCGCAAACTCGGCTGCGAAACCCGCGCCGCCGCCGCCGTCACCGCCCAGGACATGCTGCGCCCGTCGTAACGCGACGGACGGGACCTACCGCAACATCGGCTCCAGATTGGCGAACTCGCGGGCCAATTGACTGCCCGCTTCCGGTGCCAAGGTCTGCCGCGCCACCGCCACCACCTGCCTCGCTTCGTCGACCCGCCGGGCTCTGAGCAAAGCAATCACGCGCGGCTCGACCAACACATCAAAGGCCTTGATGCCCGCGCCCGGCCCAAACTGCCGCAGCACGCTCGCAAACACCCGCATCTGCAGGGCCGGCGGATCTTCCGACAGCGAACGACTCATGCGCTCCGCCGCCTGCGCCACGGCCAGATCGATGCGCTCCCCGGTGAACCTGCGCGCCAACATACGCTCCTCCTGCGCTGCGGCACTGACTTGTCCGTGCTCCCGCATCAACGCGATCACTTCGCGCATGAAGCGCAGATGCAGATCCGGATAGCGCTGCAGCGCCCACGCCGCCCGCCGCAGGGTGCCCTCCCGCTCGCGCGCACTCACGCCAGCTTCGCGCTCGGCCAGACTTAGGATATCCCATGCCGCGACGTTGCGCGTCTCGTGACCCGTCGCGCGCTTGGCCGCTGCCACCGCCGCAGCCGGATCGCCCCGCCCAAGCTGCTCGGCGGCCAGATACTGCCAGGCTCGCGATTGGTGATACGCTGGCAGGCGCCGGAAACCCTCCGCCAGAAACGCCAGTTCGTGGTCGTTGACGACCGACCACGTTTGCGGATCAAACGCCAGCCCCGCCACGAGCTGCTGTTCCTCATAACGCCCCACATCAAACTGCCAGTGGCGGCGCGCATCGAGGTAGCCGAACCACGCATGCCGACCATCCAACCCGGCTCCGCGAAACAGCAGCGTGGGCACGCCGCGCGCCTTGCCCACCTCGCTGGCGAAGTAGGCCTGATCAATACAAATGCCGCCCGCGCTCAGAATGGCCGGCAAGGCGTAGCTCGACCCAGGCCACAGATAGATCCCCTGATCGGCGCGCGCCGTCGCGTATTCAACCGCATCATACGCCCGGGGCAGACCGGCAAAATCAAAGCGCGGCTGACGCTGCACCCAGGCGAGTTCCGCAAACGGCGCCGCCGCATCGACCACAAACTTCAGTTCCGCCGCACTCAGTTGATCGAGCCGGTGCAGCGTCATCCGACGACGGTCGGATTGGATCCAAAAGCCAAACGCCTCGACGATGTCCGGCCGTTCCCGAGGCAGCAGGCGCGACGACACCTGACCATGCGGCCAGGTCGGCGGGGGCGGCGTGTCGAACACGAGGGCCAGTGCCAGCGCCAGTTGCCGATAACGCGTAAAGTCTGCGCCCCCCACCTGCTGCAGGCGTTGCAGATGATCGAGCACCACCAGCAAGTTGTCGTAGGGCGAGACGAGATCGAACAGGCTGCGCGAGAGCTCCACATCGGTGAAAAGCTGCACGACAAACGCCTCGGTGAGCCGCTCGCTCACAATCGCGTCGGGCACGTCGTATTCGCTGGGCATGTTGGGATGACCGAGCCCGGCCTGGTTCATGGCCAGAATCCAACGATCGCTGACGTCGCGTTGATTGGAGCCCATCACGCGGGCCCAGCGCGCCACCACCAACCAACCCTCCATCGCCTCACTGCGATTGGCTTCGGCGGCGACGATAGCCGCATCACTCGCCGCGCGAGAGAGCTGCGACCAGGTCATTTGCTCGCCCGCGCCAAGCACGTTTTCCAACCACTCCGCCGTCGGCGGACGTTGTGCATCGTCCGGCGCGACCTCCAGTTGGGCGTGAGCTGTTAACAGCCCCGCCAGCAACCACAGCCCGCAAATTCGAAACCAACGCGTCACGGCGCAGAGCGAAGGTTTGCCCGGCGACAATGGCAAGAACACCACCGCAGCCGACGGCTACTTCCGCCACTTGCCACCACGATAGACGCCGCCCTTGCCTTTGCCTTTTTTGCGGCCCCCACGGGCGGCTTGGTCGCTCACTTTGGCGAGCTTCTTGTAGTCGCCGGTTTTGAGCGCCTCGATCTGATCGCGCAGCAGCGCCGCCCGCTCAAATTCCAAGCGACCGGATGCTTCGGTCATCTCGACCTCGAGCTCCTCGATCACCGCCGACACATCCTCGTCGCTGCCCTCGGCGACCGCCGCCTCTTCGTCCACGCCGCGACCGCTACCGTCATAAACGTGCAAGCTCGCCTGCGCGGCGCGCACCACACTGCGCGGTGTGATGCCGTGCGCTTCGTTGTAGGCGATCTGCTTCTCGCGACGGTCCATCGTCACTGCGAGCGTGTGCTTGATGGAGTCGGTCTGATTGTCGGCGTAAAAGATCACGCGACCGCGTTCGTGACGCGCGGCGCGGCCGGCCGTCTGGATGAGCGACGTGGCGCTGCGCAGGAAACCCTCTTTGTCGGCGTCGAGAATGGCCACCAACGCCACTTCCGGCAGATCGAGACCTTCGCGCAGCAGGTTGATGCCGATCAGCACATCGAAGTTGCCCAGCCGTAGATTGCGCAGGATCTCGACGCGCTCGATCGCATCGATATCGGAGTGCAGGTATTCCACCCGCACACCCGCTTCGCGCAGGTAGCTGGTGAGGTCCTCGGAAAGGCGTTTGGTGAGCGTCGTGACCAACACGCGTTCACCGGCTTCGACGGCGGCGCGGATTTCGCCCATCAGGTCTTCCACCTGGCCCTTCGTCGGCCGCAGCACGATTTCCGGATCCAGCAGCCCCGTCGGTCGAATCACCTGCTCCGCGACCACGGCCGAACGCTCCATCTCGTATTTGGCCGGGGTGGCTGAGACGTAGAGGGTTTGTCCGGTGATTTGTTCGAACTCCGCGAAGGACTGCGGACGATTTTCGAGAGCCGACGGCAGACGGAACCCGTGGTCAACCAGCACCGTTTTGCGCGCCTTGTCGCCGTTGAACATGCCGCCGATCTGCGGCACGGTCGCATGGCTCTCGTCGATGAAGAGCATGAAGTCCTCGGGGAAGAAATCGATCAGGCAGAAGGGGCGTTCCCCGGGTTTACGAGCTGAGAGGTGCATCGAGTAGTTCTCGATGCCGTTGCAGAACCCCATCTCCTGCAGCATCTCGAGGTCGTAGTTGGTGCGCATGCGGATGCGCTGTGCCTCGAGGTATTTGCCCTCCGCTTCAAACTGCGCCACGCGCTGATCCAGCTCCGTCTTGATTGCACCGACCGCGGCATCGAGCTTGCCCTTGGTGGTCACGTATTGATTCGCAGGATACAGATCAAACTGCTGCAGCTCGCGCAGGGTGTTTCCGGTGAGCGGATCAAACTCGCTGATCGCCTCGACCTCGTCGCCCCACAGCTCCACGCGCAGGCCCTGTTCGCTGTAGGCCGGCATGATGTCGATGACGTCACCCCGCACGCGGAAACGACCGCGTTTCAGGTCGTAGTCGTTCCGCTCGTAAAGGTTGTCGACGAGTCGTTCCAACAACTCCTGTCGCGGCATGAGTCCGCCGCGTCGCAGTTCGACACGCAGCGTGGTGAAATCCTCCGGCGAACCGAGGCCGTAGATGCAGGAGACGGACGCGACCACAATCACATCGCGGCGCGACACCAGCGCACTGGTCGCGGCGATGCGCAGGCGCTCGATCTCCTCGTTGATGGACGAATCCTTCTCGATGTAGGTGTCCGACGACGAGATGTAGGCCTCGGGCTGGTAGTAGTCGTAGTAGGAAACGAAGTATTCGACCGCGTTGTTCGGGAAGAAGTTTTTGAACTCCGAGAAGAGCTGCGCCGCCAGGGTCTTGTTGTGCGAAATGATGAGCGTCGGCCGGTCACAGCGCGCAATGACGTTGGCCATCGTGAAGGTCTTGCCGCTGCCCGTGACGCCGAGCAGCGTCTGCGCCTGGTTACCCGCATTGATCGAGTTGACCAAGGCTTCGATCGCTTGGGGCTGGTCCCCAGTCGGCTGATAATCGGCGGCAAGTTGGAAGAGGCTCATCTAGCTGTTACCAATGCGCAAAGATTCTCAATCGACAACTCGTCCAGTTGATGCACGACACGGTCGACGCGGGGCGCGAGCGTCGCGGCGTCGTGCGTGGTGGCGACGCCCACGACTTTGATGCCGCCGGCGCGGGCGGCGTCGATGCCGGCAAAGGCGTCTTCGAAGACCACACAGCGCTCCGGCGGCCGATCGATTTTGCCCGCCGCTTTGAGGAAGACCTCGGGGTGCGGTTTGCCCTCACTCACGTCCTCGGCCGTGACGATGTCGTCGAACAGGCCAGTGAAGCCCATCACTTCGAGGATCGTGTCGATGTTTTGCCGGTGGGTGGAGGAGCCCACACAGGTCGGGATGCCCGCGGCCCGCAGGCGGTCGAGAAAGGTGTGCACGCCGGGCAGCGCCTCGAGTCCTTTCTCCACCACGATCTCGCGATAGAGCGCTTCTTTGCGCAGGGACAGGCGGTGCACCTCAGCTGGGCCCGTCGCCCAGCCCAGGAGGTTGGGGATGATGAACTCGTTCTTCTTGCCGAAGCCTTTGACGAAGTGATCGTCTGGCAGCGCCTTACCTTCCTCGGCGGCGAGGCGTTCCCAGCTCTCTTCGTGCTGCCGGGAGGAATCGATGATAACGCCGTCCCAGTCGAACAGCATGCCCAATTGATCGGGTGTAATGGTCATGAAAATACGGTAAATGGCCGACGGACGGTCGCCAGCGGCCCAACGGCGCGGCCTAGATGCCGAACACCTTAAGCACGCTGTTCCAGATCGCCTCCCAGAAGCGTTGCGGCTTGGCGCGCTCACCTTCCGTCGCGGTCTCCTGCATCACAAAGATACCGGCTCCGGCAAAGAGGTCGTCGAAGAGCGGGTTCATGTTGCGGTAGTAGCCCCAGAAAGTCTCGGCCCGCACCGGCAGATAATCGAGCGTCGGCGTAAAACCGATGGTGGCGCGCTGGTTGGTGCGTCGCGCCGTGCGGGTGGCTTTGAGCGGATCCGGTTTAAGCACCTCCGCCCGCACTCCGCGACTACCGGCCACCACCAAACGGCAGGGGCCCACAAATTCGAAGAAACGGAACTGCAGCGTGATCCAAGCCTGCCAACGCAACAGCGTCCAACGGCGGCGGATCTCCACCTGCTCCTCATCCTTCGTGATAACGCCCACCAAAAAACTCGGCCGCAGCACGATCGAGGCACCGTCGGGCACCTCAATGACGGAAAGCTCCACGTGCGGATCGTCGCTGTTGGACAGGGTGAGCGCCGCGCGTTCGCCCGCCTTGCCGTTGCGCAGCTCCACCAATTCGCTGAGTCCGCAGGCCAAGCTGGTAAACGGGATCGACCAGTCGAAGAGGAAGCGGGTTTTGCGCCGCAGGTCATCGTCGCTGGTCTGCAGGAACTTCTCCTTCACCCGCAGCACCTCGCCCGGCCACAGCCCCACCTCGCAGGACACCGCACTCGGCCGCACGTGGGGCACGGCGATCGCGTCTTCCTCCTGAAACCGGATGGCCTTGCCGCGCGATAACCACGGCGCGAGCAGGTAGTAGGCGAGCAGCTTCACCACCGTCGGACCGAAGAAAAACACCAACAAAGCTACCGCCAAATAGGTCTTGGAGTGTTGCCAAGCCTCGCGCACATAGTGCGAGACCGCACTCTCGGAGGCCGCGCTGCCCTCCAGGTCCTTTTCGATGCTGTTGAGCTGAAAATCATACGTCTCGGTCTGCAGGGTGATGTCGCTCAAGGTCTCGCGCAGCCCATCGAGCTCGCGCGAGGCTTCACCTCGCAGGTTGGTGAGCCGCTCAATGCGTTCCTGGTCGGTGGCTTTTTGCTCCGCGTCGCCAAACCAGCGATCCCACCAGCTCTCGAGGGCGCGCAGGCTCTCGATGATGCGATTGGCTTGCGCGATGCGCTCCTCCTGAACCCTGGCGGAGGCTTTGACTTCCTCCGCCAGTTTCAGCGCCTCGGCTTTGGCGCTCACGATCTCCACCCGGCGCGCCTCAAGCTCCGCCACGTATTCCAGACGTCGCGTCTCCAGGTCCACCTGGTCCCGCAGAAAGAACCATAGCCCCACGCCCACGAGCCCGATCACCGCGATAAGCACCGCGACGCCGACCTTTTGCAGCAACCATGTGCCCAGGCGATAGAGGAAACCATACATCAAAAGAAGTGTGGGCGACTCTTCCGGCGAATTTCAATCGCGCTTGTCTGCTTCTGATCCCGGTTGATTCACGCGGGAAGCTTCGTAGACTGATGAAAACCTCAAAATCGATGTCCAAAGTCATCATCTCGTCCCTCTATCAGTCGGACGTATTTAAAATGGCGTGCCGTCAGTTCGACCAGGCCGCCGACGCTATCAGTCTCCCGGAGGAGATTCGTGACCGCACCAAGTATCCGCGCCGGTCCTTTGCCGTATCGTTGCCCATTCGGCGCGACGACGGCACGGTGACCGTCTACGAGGGTTACCGGGTGCAGCACAACCTCTCCACCGGTCCGTCCAAAGGCGGCATTCGCTTCCATCAACACGTGACGATCGGCGAAGTCGCCGCCTTGGCCATGTGGATGAGCTGGAAGTGTTCGCTCGTCGGTCTGCCCTACGGCGGTGCCAAGGGCGGTGTCATTGTAAACCCCGACCAGCTTACCGATCGTGAATTGGAGCGGCTCGCGCGCCGCTACATGCAGGAACTCATCCCCTTCATCGGTCCCGATGTGGACGTGCCCGCGCCCGACATGGGCACGACCGAACAGATGATGGGTTGGATGATGGACACTTACTCCAATCACGTGGGCCATATCGAACCGTCCATCGTGACCGGAAAACCGATCTCCCTCGGCGGTTCCCAAGGCCGCCGCGAGGCCACCGGCGCCGGCGTGGCGTATTTGGTAAAACAATACCTCGAGGATATGCGCATCCCGATCAAGGACGCGACCGTGGCCATCCAAGGCTTCGGCAACGTGGGTTCCGAAGCGGCCTTCGCGCTTGAGGACTACGGCGCCAAGATCATCGCGATCTCCGACTACACCGGCGGCATCTACAACGCCAAGGGCATCAACACCCGCAAGGCCGCCCAATACGTGCAATACACCCGCGTGCTCAAGGACTGCGACGAAGGTGAACCGATCACCAACGACGAGCTGCTCACCACCAAGTGCACCGTGCTCATTCCTGCCGCCCTGCCCCGCGTGATCACGCCCAAGAACGCCCCGAAGCTGCAGTGCCGCATGCTCGCCGAAGCCGCTAACGGTCCCACCACCGTCCAGGCCGACCGCATCATCGAAAAGCGCGGCGACATCGAAATCATCCCCGACGTGCTCTGTAATGCCGGCGGTGTGATCGTCTCCTACTTCGAGTGGCTGCAGAACAAGCAGAACTATTATTGGGACCGCGATGAGGTCATGACCAAGCTGTTCCGCATTCTCGAAAAGGCGAAGGTCTCGGTCGACAAACAGCAGCGCGCCTTCGGCTTCAGTCGCCGCCTCGCCGCGCAAACGCTGGGTATCCAGCGTGTCGCTGACGCTAAGTCCGGCCGCGGCCTCTTCCCCTGAGCCAGCAGCACCCCTTGCGGCGGTGCTCCCGCCTCAAAACAAAAATCCCGGCACCTCTACTGGTGCCGGGATTTTTTTAGAATGGAAGGCGTCGTGTTACCCGCCAACAGGTCGATCAGAGGGTGCCGAAAAGCAGGAAGCAGGCGCTCATCACCAAGGTCGGGAAAAGCGCACCGGCCAAGAGACCCAGCGGCGAGACACCGCTCGGGAAGTAACGCTGCAGGATGGACTGGCCCGCCGGATTCGGCGCGTTGGCGATCACGGTGAGACCACCGCCCGTAACGGCACCGGCGACCACTGCATATTTCAATTCCTCGGTGAAGCCGGGGACGAGCGTAGCAAGATAAGTGATGGCGGCGTTGTCGTTGAAGGCCGTCAGCACCGTGGCGCCAGTGAAGAGCGGCACCTCACCGAGACTCTTAAGCACCGGCTCAATCCACCAGCCTTGCAGGCCACCGTGGGTCACCAGACCCGCGAGGAAGAAGCCGACCAACAACGGCGGCTTGAGGTCGATCTTGGCCTGGTGGTGGGCGGTCGCTTGGGCGAAGGCGAGGAAGAAGAGGAAGCCGCCAATGAAGAACGCCGGATGGTGAGCGACAAACACAGTCCACGCCATGAACATGAGCTGCACGAAGGTGATCCACGCCGGCACGGGCTCGCCATCGCGAGACTTGCTGGACTGCGATTGCTCCTGCTTGGCGCGTTCTTCCATGATCTTAAATTCCTTCTTAAAGATCACGTAGTAGACGGCGGTCGCTATGATGATGCCGATGAGGGCCTTCCAACCAAAGTGGGTGAACATGTAAGGCATGTTCCACTCCCAAGGACCGGCCACCATCAGCACGGGCGGAGCCGCAAAGTGGGTGAAGGTGCCACCCACCGAGATGTTCACGAAGAGCAGGCCGATCGTCGCGTAGGCAAACTTGGGCGACGGCTTCAGGTCGTAGAACTGACGCGCGAGGAGCAGCGCCGCGATCGTCATGGCCGCGGGCTCGGTGATGAAGGAACCGAGCACCGGTCCCACAATGAGAATCGAAAGCCACCACGCGCCAATAGAACGTTTGCCGATGGATGCGATGGCGGAGAGACAGATGCGCGCAAAGCGCAGCACCGGGCGGGACGACGCCATGGCCATGATCACGACCACAAACATCGGTTCGGTGTAATTCACCCCGTAGTCGATGTAGTCGACGACCGTGCCCCAGCCTTTGTCGATGGCCAGCGCGCTCACCAGGACCAACACCCAGATACCAAACACGGCCTCCACTTCGCCGAGGAAGTGCAGGATCTGCCCCTTGAAGCTGACTTCATCGGGGCGTCCGTCTTCGTCGTAGTCCGTATCCGGTTCGCTGGCACGGCGGGCTTTCAATTTCTCCGCATGTTCGTGCTCCACTTCATGCGCCCAGTGACGGAACTTGGCGGTGAGAAAGGTGTGCACAATGGCCAAAAAGAAGATGACCGTCGCCACCAGATTGAAGGGCTCCGCCGCAATGCGGCCCTTCAATGTATCCAAAATGCTACCACTGCCATGGTCGCCGTAAGACTCCAGCGGCAGCGGAAAGTTGACCTCCTCTCCATGGCCACCACCACCAGCGGCGAAAGCAGCGGAAGCTAGACCAGTCAGTAAAAGTGCAAGGAGGAACAGGCGGGTAAGGGATGACCGTGCAGGCATTGCCCCGACGGATAGGGGCCCACCGGTCCGGCGCAAGCGATTCAGACCGAATTCACCCCAAAATCGGTGCTAAATCCGCGAACTGCGTGACAAAATGCGCTGCACCCGCCTTCACCTTTTCGCGCGCCACATATCGGCCAAAGCCCACAAACAGATCCACGTCATGCTGCGTTTCGAGATCACTCACGCCGTCGCCCACCATGACGATCTGTTGAGGCGAGAGCTCGGCCTTCAACTGGCGAATCATCTCGGGCTTTCCGCCGGAGCGGGTCGTCGGGTAATTCTCGGCGTAACCGGCGTAGTTGCCGTCGGCATCAAAATACAGGTCGACTGCCTCGACGCGCTCGATCTGTAGCATGTCGGCCAGCGGGCGGATAGCCGGACGAAAGCCGCCGCTCAAAATGATGGGCGTCCAACCGCGGGCGCAGAGGGTCGCAAGTGTGGCGGCCGCGGTGGGCTCCACTGTGTCGATGTAACGCTGACCGATCTCGGCGACGTGTGCCGCGGTCGGTTGAATAATCTCGAGGCGTTTGCCGAAGACCGCTTCCACCGCGAGGCGCCCATCCATCGCATCGTGGGTCATGGCCTCGACGGCTGCGAAGGTCTCGTCACCGCGCACGCGGGCGAGCTCGTCGACACCCTCGATGGCGCTGAGCGTGCTGTCACAATCGATGACAAGAAGACGGGGACCGGAACTGGTAATGGACACGGCGCGCAGGGCACCCGGCGCGAGGCGCGCGGGCAATAAAAAACCCGCTCCGCAAGGCGGAACGGGTTGAAGAAAAGTCGTCTGACCCTGCCTTATTTGGCAGCGGCGCGCTGGCGGCGGAACTTGTTCGAGAACTTTTCGATGCGGCCGGCGGTGTCGACGAGGCGCTTCTCGCCGGTGTAAGCGGGATGCGAGTCGCTGGTGACGTCGCGAACGACGACGTGATACTCAACGCCATCAATGGTCTCCTTGCGGGAGGACTTGAGGGCGGAGCGGGTGAGGAACTTCTTACCCGTGGCGACGTCGACGAAGCAGACGTTGTTCAGATTGGGATGCGTATCGGCTTTCACGTGCGTTACTCCTTAATGAATTGGACGCGAATCAACCCTGGCGGGCCTTGAAACGAGGCTCGACCTTGTTGATCACGTAGATGCGGCCCTTGCGGCGAACCACTTGGCACGCCGGATGGCGCTTCTTGGCGGACTTGATAGAAGAGACGACTTTCATGGAAAAAGACTGAACACACCGGGCGCGTCACCCGCTGTCAATGGTTTACTCACAAGGAATGTGAGTCCCTGTTTTGCAGAGGTTTAGAGCATTTAATGCGGTCATAATCCAGGGCAATTCCGAGCCCTGGCGGCGTTTCCGCCCGGTTTGACCTCCCGTCGGCCGCTGTTTGGGCGGGAATGCCGAGGTGCCCTCCCCCTTCCGGGGGCGGGTCTCCCGCTGGCCACAAAAAGGCCGCCGGGCGAACGCCGACGGCCTTTGGAGCTTAGACTGCTATCTGGCTCAGAACTTGTATTTGAAAGTCAGCTCCGCGCGGGTGCCTTCCTCGGCGACGATGGACTCGTTGCCGTAGGTGCCATTCGGCGGGGACCAGTTTTGCTCGTCGGTGAAGTTGAGCACGGAGAGGCGAGCCTCCCAGGTGTCGGTGCCGTAGTAGATGCTGGTATCAAACTCGAACTGGGACGGGATCACGAGGGTGCCGGCCCAGTTGTTGTTCATCTCGTTGTGGAAGGTGCCGTTGACGGTCATGCCCCAACCGTTGTCCCACTTGTAAGAAACGAGGGCGTTGAACTGGAAGCTCGGCAGACCCTGGATCTTCACCTTGCCGGAGGTCACGGAGTTGCGCTGCACCTCGGGAGCGGCGGGCGGCGAAACGTTCAGGGCCTCGAAGCCGAGGAACTGACCCGGGACCCAAGCGTGGATGTAACCCATCGAAACCGTGGCGAAGAACTTCTTGTTCGGCTGGTAGTTGGCCTCGAGCTCGAAGCCGTTGTAGGTGTAGGTCGCCACCGGGCTGTTGATCGGCTTGTTCTGGCGGGTCTGGTGATACACGGCCGCGCCGAGGAACAGGGTGTTGTCCATCATGGAGCGCTTCACACCGGCTTCGATGAGTTCGCTGGGCTGGGTGAAGTCGGACTTCTGGAGGACGATTTCGCCGCTACCGTCGCGGGTCAGGCCGGCGAAGCCACCACCGTTGCCGGTCGCACCGGACGTGTTCTCGCTGTAGTTGCCGGTGAGGTAGAAGGTGTAGTCGGGAATCGGCTCGAAGATGATGCTGGCGTTGACGTTGGGCAGCGTGACGCTGATCGAACGCTCGGAGTCGGCCGTGAACGGGTCCTCGGTCGTGACATCGAGGAAGTCGAGACGTCCACCCGCGATGACGCGGACGGTGTCGGAGAGCTTGAAGAAGCTCTGGATGAACGGGGAACCGCTCCAGGCGTGCGACTCGTTGGTGTCGCCGTTCTCCAGCTGCGCGCTGGCCACGCGACCCGGATAGCCGGGGACCGGGCCGCCGTCGAAGCCGAAGGCGCCCTGGCCGTAGCCGGGGAAGTTCACCGAGTTGGTGACGTCGATGAAGTTGTGGTCACGGGTGAGATCCCAGACGGCGGCCGGCTCGAAGTAGAAGTCGTTATAGGCCTTGTTGCTCATGTAACGCGCGGCGACACCGGCGTTGAACGTATTCCCCTCACCCCAGTTCTTGATGAACTCAAGGCGGGACTCGAGAGTGATGGTCGGGTCGACGATTTCCGAGTAATAGTAGGAGCTATAGGTCTCGCGGCGGAGGTAGGTGAACAGGGTGTTGTTCACGATGGTGAGGTCCGGGTTGCCCTTGAAGGTCTGGACGGCCTGCGCTTTGAAGCTGCGCCCGATCGAGTTATCGCCCGGCTTGAGCAGACGATTGCGACGGTTGATATACACCTCAGGTCCCCAGTCCATGACGTTGGACGGGAAGCCGCTGGTGACATACGCCGAGTTCTGCGGATCGGAGTTCGGGACGCCGGCGCCCTGATTCATGTTCACGCCGGTGCGGTAGAGACCGTTTTGGATGAGGTTGTTGGTCGGGCGATTGATACCGAAGTTTTCGGTATACTCGGCATAGAAGCCCTGCGCATTCAGGAAGAGCTCGTAGTCGTCGGATGGGCGATAAGTCAGCGCACCGTAGAGCGCGTGGCTCTTGCGGTAGGAGTCGTCATACCAGCCATCGGAGTCTTCACCCGAGTAGGAAATGCGGTAAGCCAGCGTGTCGGAGATCGGGGCACCGTAGTCGACGCCCATGCGGAAGATCTCGTCGGTGCCGATGGTCACCCAGGTCTCCCCCTTGGCGGCATCGAAGAAGGGACGCTTGGACACGTAGTCGATGAAACCACCCACATAGGCGGAAGCGCCTTGGACAGCGGTGGCCGGACCTTTGACGATGTTAACCGATTCCACCCAGTTGAAGTCCACCGGCATACCATTGCCGTTGGAGGTGGTGCCAGCGCGCATGCCGTTGAGGAACACGTCGGCGTATTGGCCGCGGATATCCGGGTTGGCCGGAGCACCAAAGTTGGAGCGCGTGAACGAGCTGGAGGTCAGCTTGGCGAAATCACGCACATCGGTGATCGCGATCGCCGTGAGCTGCTCACGGGAAATCACCGTTACGCTGCGGGGGGTGTTGAGGATGTTGTCGCCCACGCCGAACACGGAGTTGAAGGGGCGCGACGTCGGCATGATGTTCTCCTCGATGGGAACATCACTGACTTCGAAGCTCTCCATCTCGATGGGCTCTTCCTCTTCGGCTTGAGCCCCCAGGAACGAGGCGGAACCAGCCACCAAGGCGGCCAGCGAAAGGTGTTTGAGATAAGTTCGGTTCATTTTAGCTAGTTAATAGTCCAAGTCGGTCGAGCGCCTTGAAAGCACGCTACGTGCCTGCATTCCAGAAATAACGCTCATGGGCCGCGAAAGGTTCCCTTCAGAGGGGTCCTTTCGGGCCTAAATTCCCTTCCTCCTGATACGCAGTGCTTTAACTATTTCGTTTCGAACAACGGCACGATCTTCATTCCGGGCACGGTGACCAGTCCTTTGTCCGTAATCCGAATCTCCGGAATCACCGAGAGCGGGATGAGGTTGAAACCCATATAGGGCAATGTGCAACCCGCTGCCGCCCATGCCTTTTTGAGTTTGGTCGACTCCTTGGCCACGACCTTGGCGCGCTTGTCGGAGAGCAGACCCGCGATCGGCAGCGGCACCTCCGCGACCACCTTGCCCTGCTTTACAATGCAGACGCCGCCCTTGCTGGCTTTGATCGTTTCCAACGCGACCGCCATGTCGGCCTCGTTGGTGCCGGCCAGAATGATGTTATGCGCATCATGGCCCACACTGCTCGCGACGGCGCCTTCCTTGAGCCCAAAATTGCGCAGCAGGCCGTGGGCGACTTCGCCCGACTTCCCGTGACGCTCGACCACCGTGACGAAACACAGGTCGTGCTTGGCAAACTGCTCTTCCCACGAGGCGGCCGGTTCCAGCGTGACCTGATCATGGAACAGGATGATGCCAGGCAACTCCGTGCGAATGGTGTTGGCCACCACCGTCTCCGTCGGCAGGTCCGGCGTGAGCTTCGGTTTGCGCGGCAACTTCACCGTGCGGTAGGCCGCCTTGGGATAGCGGTAGGGCTGGCTGAGGGTCTCTTCGAGCAGCGGCGTCACCTTGCGATTTTTCACCACCAGCTCCCCGCCATACCAGGTGCACTGCGGCTCCAGGTCGTCGTTCATCAGCACGAGATCCGCCCGACGCGCCGGACCGAGTCCGCCGATCTCGTTGTCCAAATGGAAACGCGTCGCCGGATGCAGCGAGCCCATACTCAACGCGGTCTCGCGCGACATGCCGGCCTTGACCGCCTCGCGCACCACCCAGTCGAGGCCAAACATAAACAGGTCGTCGGCGTCGCGGTCATCGGTGCACACGCACACCCGCTTCGGATTCGCGCCGAGTTCCGTGACCGTCTTGATCGCCTCCGGCAGGGAGTGCCACGGCGTGGTGGGCGGGCCACCGCGCAGGAAAACCCAGACGCCGTTCTCCAAAAAGTCGTCGGCGATGTCGCGATCGATCGCCTCGTGCGTGTCGTTGATGCCGCTGGCCGCGCCCGCCGCCACAAACTCGCGGCCATAAATGTGACCGCTGATCGGCTTCCCGCGCTGGATGGCCGCGCCGAGAATCGCATGGCTGCGTTCGTCGCCCATCGCCACCTGCACGAAGTCCATCTTCTCGCCCAGCGCCACGGCTTCCGGCCACTTGTCGAAGAGTTGGCCAATCTTCTCCGCCGTCAGATCGCCGCCCGCGGTTTCAAAATAGGAAGAGGTCGCGGGCACCGTGCTCGGAACCGTGAGGAAGATATTGAGCGGAGCCTGACGCGCGTCTTTCAGCATCCACTCGACGCCCGCCACGTCACACACGTTGCCGATCTCATGACTGTCGCAGAAGATGGTGGTGGTGCCGTTGAGCAACGCGCCTTCTGCGTAGGCGCAGGCCGCCATCATCGAGCTCTCAATGTGGATGTGCGGGTCGACCAAACCCGGGGCGATGATGCCACCTTTGGCGTCGTAAAATTTCGTCGCCCCACCCCGCTGCTTCTTGGCCGTGCCGGCTGGCTTCACCGCCGCGATGCGACCGCACTTGATCCACACCTCGCGATTGTCGTGCAGGCGCTCGGTGTAGGAGGAAAACACGCGCCCACCGGTGATCACCAAATCGGGCTCGGCTTGACCCATCGCCACGGCGGCGAGCTGACGGGTGACAGTGTGGAGGGCGGGGACGGAGAAACGAGTCAGCGGCATGAACCGTTTTCAGCAAACCCGGTGCCATGCGCGACCTTTTTCATTGGCGCAATTCCGGCTGCCGCCACGCTCCTGCCATGCTTCGACTGCGCTTCGTCCTTCTCGCCTGTTGCTGCCTCACCGGCCTCCGCGCCGACGATTTTGGCGCTCGCTACGATGCGCTTCGTGCCGCCGCCACGCCCGCCCAACTCTACACCTTTCTTTACGCCCTGCCAAAGGGCGGCGACCTGCACAACCACTTCGGCGGCGCCAACCGTGCGGAATGGATGTGGGCCGTGCTCACCGACCCGACGCGCAACGGCGGCGACACCTTCTACGCCCGCGAGCGTTTCGCCGCCGCGCCCGATGCGATCGCCGCCACCGCCCGCCATCACACGGTCCGCCAAGCCACCTACGATCAGCTATCGCCCGCCGTGCAGCGCGAATACGTGGCGCTCACCGCGATGACCGCCGCCGAGCGCCGCGGCTGGCTCGACGGCTTCCGTCTCGATGCACCCGGCGAAGGCCGCGACGTGTTTTTCGACGACCACTGGCCCCGCCTCGGTGACATCAACGACAACCCGCATGTCCGCTTCGAACTGCTCGCCGAAAACATCAAAGCCTTCGCCGCCGAAGGCCTGCGTTACCTCGAGCTGCAGTTCGGCGTGACCGGCCTGCACCACAACGACCTCACCCCGCTCTCCGACGACGAAGCCCTTGCCTTGCTGGAGGCGCGCCTCGCCCGACCCGACGTGGCCGACACCGGACTCGTCGTGCGCTTCCAGGAAATGGTGCTGCGCTTCGCGCCCGATGCCGAAGCCGAGTTGGCCAAAACCTACGCCTGGGTCGACGCGCACCGCGATCGATGGGTCGCCATCAACATGGCCGGCATCGAGGAAAACGGCCACGGCTACCCGCTGCGTTTCCTCGAAACCTACCGTCGCCTGCGCGCGCAATACCCCACCCTGCCGCTCTCCATCCACGCCGGCGAGATGGACAGCCCCGATCGCAACATCCGCGAAACCCTGCTCCTCGGCGCCTCCCGCATCGGCCACGGCCTCAACCTCCTCGGCGACCCCGAAACGCTCCTCCTGCTCCAGCACAGCGACCGCACGCTCATTGAGATCAACCTCATCTCCAATCGCCTGCTCGAATACGTGCCCGACCTCGACCGCCACCCCTTCCCGGAACTGCTGCGCACCGGCGTGCCCGTCTGCCTCAACACCGACGACCGCGGCATGTGGGACAGCAATCTGACCGACGAGTATTACACCGCCGTCACGCACTACAACTTGTCCTGGGCCGAACTCGTCGCCCTCGGCCGCAACTCCCTCACCCACGCCTTCGTCGAGGAGCCCACCAAGGCTCGCCTCCTCGCCGATTACGACGCCGCTGTCACCGCCTTCGAACAACGCTTCGCCGCGGGCTCCGTGGCCGACGCGCTCGCGCTGCTTGATGACGTCGCGCCCGTCACCTACGGCTACGGCCACCGCAACTGGGGGTTCCCCTTCGCCGAGGTCAGCCGATAGCACGCATCAACAACAACGAGACAACTGTATCCGGGGTCGCTGACCCCGGTAGACCGGCGGACGGGCACACCCCGGGCTCACCGAGCCCGGCTTCAGTTCCCGCTTCGCGCGCCCGTCACCGGCTCACATCAGCCGCCACACAAACGCGACCGCGCCGCAGAGCACGAAGCCGATCACCGTCGGCATGAGGGCCGAGAGCGCCGTCCACTTGGCCGAGCCGGTTTCCTTGTAGATGGTGTAGAGCGTCGTGCTGCAAGGATTGTGGCAGAGGCTGAACAACATCAGGCACACGCCCGTTAGCGCGGTCCACCCCGCGCCGGTCAGGATCTGTTTCACGCCTTCGTCGCCGACTTCAAACATCACCCCGGCGCCCGCGCCGGCATCCGCCTGCCCGGTCATCAGCACCGTCAACATGAGGATGCTCGGGATCACAATTTCGTTGGCCGGAATCGCGATGATGTAGGCCAACAGGATCACGCCATTCAGACCGATCAAAACGCCCAGCGGGTTCACGCCGTTGATGAACCACGCCGCCACGCTTTGGTCGCCGATATCCACATTCGCCACCAGCCAGATCACCGCGCCGGCCGGCATCGCAAACACCACCGCACGCCACAACACAAACAGAGTGCGATCGATCAACGACGTGTAGAGCGTGCGCCACAAATTCGGCGGCCGAAACGGTGGCAGTTCCAAACTGAACGTCGACGCTTCGCCGCGCAGCAGCGTGCGGCTGAGCGCCCACGAACTGAGCAAGGTCAGCCCGAACCCCAGCATCGCCACCACAAACACCGCGCCCGTCGCCACGAAGCCGGCAAACTGCGCCGGCACCAGCGCGCCGAGAAAAACCGACGCCACCAGGATCTGCGTCGGCCACCGTCCGTTGCAGAGTGAAAAGTTGTTGGTGATGATCGCGATCAAGCGCTCGCGTGGCGAATCGATCACGCGCGCCGCGATCACGCCGGCCGCATTGCAACCGTAACCCATCGCCGTCGTGAGCGCCTGCTTGCCGTGCGCGCCGGCTCGATGAAACACGCGATCGAGGTTAAACGCCACCCGCGGCAGATAACCCAAGTCCTCCAACATCGTGAAGACCGGGAAGAAGATCGCCATCGGCGGCAGCATCACGCTGATCACCCACGCGGTCGCCAGAAACATGCCGTCGACGAGCAGCCCCGCCACCCACGCCGGCAGCGCGCCAAACGCGAGTTCGCGCAGCCAACCATACGCCTGCTCGGTGAGCAGCCACGCCAGCCAGCCACTCGGGTAATTGGCGCCGACGATCGTCACCCACAACACGCTCGCAAACACCAGCGCCATGATGGCGAAACCGGTGCGCGGACTCGTGAGCAGACGGTCGATTTTGTGCTGCCGATCCAGTCGGCGCGACTCGCCTTTGCGCGCCACGCTGCCTTCCGCCAAACGCGTGCTTTCGGCGTAAATCGCTTCGGTGAGATGGTCGTTAAAATTGCGCGGCAAGTCCCAGCGCATCTGCTCCGCCATCTGCAACAGGTCGTCCTTCACGTTCGCGTCACTCATGCCGACTGCCTCACTTTCTCGGCCGCGTCCTCGGTGAGTTTGCCGATGGAGCCATCCGCCACTTTCGCCGCGATCGTGCGATCGCCTTCGAGCAAGCGCAGAGCGATCCACTCGGCATGCGGCAGGCCCGGGAAACGTTGCTTCAACTTCTCAACCAAGGCGTCCATCGAACGCGACAGCCCGGGCACATCGAGTTTCAGACGATAGGGTTTGGTCGCGACCTTGCCGTTCGCCACCGCATCCATCTCCGCCAGCAGGTCGTCCACGCCCTCGCCCGAGCGCGCCACGCAAGGCACCACCGGCACGCCGAGGTCCTTCGCCAACTTGCGCGCATCGATCAGGATGCCGTGCGCCTTGGCTTCGTCCATGAGGTTGATCGCCACCACGACCCGATCGGTGATCTGCAGGATCTGCAGCACCAGATTCAGGTTCCGCTCCAGGCTGGTGGCGTCCACCACCACGAGCGTGAGATCGGGTTGACCAAACAACAAAAACTCGCGCGCCACCGTTTCGTCCGGCGAAGCCGAACGCAGCGAATACGTGCCCGGCAGGTCCACGATCTTGTAGCGCTGGCCGTTGTAGCCGAAGCCACCTTCGGCGCGTGCGATCGTTTTGCCCGGCCAGTTGCCGGTGTGCTGCCGCAGACCGGTCAGCCGATTGAAGAGCGTGCTCTTGCCGGTGTTGGGATTGCCCGCGAGCGCGACCACGTGGTCCCACTTGGCGAGGTTGAGTCCGAGGCGTTCTAATTCGCCCCGGGCGGCCCGACACGAATCGCAGGCCGAGGGAGGACAGGCTTCACTCATGCGCGTTGCTCCTGGGTTATTCTTTTAATCAAAACGTGATCCGCCTGCGAACGTCGCAGCGCGATGAGCGTGCCCCGCACTTCGTAGGCCACCGGCCCGTGGAGCGGACTGTTCAAAACCCGCTCGATCCGACTGCCCGGCACAAAGCCCAGATCCAGCAGCCGCGACCGTTCCGAGCCCGCGCAACTCGGCAGCAAGGTCACCACCTGCGCGACCCCGCCATCCTCCAGATCGCTCAGGCGCACCGCATTCGGCACCATGTCGTTTTCGTCCCGGTGCAACGCCCGCACCCGCACCAACGGGGCCAACTCCGGCGAAAGGGTAACTTTGCGACCTTCGACCCGCAGCTCCAACTCCCGGTCGCCCCGCACCCGCACAAAGCGCAGTCCCGCCACCACGCCGAGCGCGTTCAACTCGGCAAACAAATCCTTGGGCTCATCCTCCACGTGCGCGATCACTCCGGTTTCACCCGACGGCCACTCGAGGAGCGGATGGTCTTCCGGCTCCGGCAGATGCCCTTCGCGGGTCGGGATCGGATCGCCGTGCGGATCAAAGCGCGGATTGCCCAACTGATCCGCCAAGGCATCCACTTCGCCCTCGGTCATGGCGTGTTCATGGCTGTGGGCGACATCGTGCCATTGCTTCGCCGGCACGCCCGTCTCCCGCGCCAGTCGCGTTTCGGTCAGACGATGCGCCCGCATGATGCGCACGGCCTCCACCCGCCCCGCCACACTCAGTGTCCACGTGCCGGCGAGCGCCGTGGTCACCAATTCCAAACGCCCCGCCTCCGCCAAACCCCGCCCAGTGCGCTGACGCCCAATATCACTGAGTCCCGCCAAATGCGCCTCGGTTGCTTCGTGGCCGCGGTATTCGCATTCCAACAACGCGCGGAGCACATCCTCCACCGCAATGCGGTCGGGCGCCGGGAGCGCGGCCAGGGAGTGATAGGATTTCGATTCAGCCATAGTTGGTGGGATCAAGTTCGTGCGGAAACACGATCATGCACGTGAGTCAGGCAGATCTCAAATATTAGCCTAGTCAAACTTTGTTTTAACAAGGTATCTTTCAGCACCGGCTTAATCTGCTAATTACGTCGACTTCGCCCTTGTGGCCGTCGCTTTCCGCTCAGCAGACTCCCTGCCCATGTCGCAGGGATTCGCCCGCCTCGTTTTCGCCGTCACCGCCGCGTTCTTCGCGGCTTTCTTTGTGTGGCCCATTTTGCAGATCCTCAAGGGAGGTTTCGTCGATGCCGATGGGCACCTGACGCTCTCCTACCTCGTCGCGCTGCTGCAGGATCCGGTTTACCTGATGGGCCTCGCCAACTCGTTTATGTTGGCCTGCGCCACGACTTCGATCGCGTTCGGCATCGCCATCCCCTTGGCCTTCCTGTCGGACCGCTTCAACTTTCCGCTCAAAGCCGCGCTCAGCTCCGTCGTGCTCATCCCCATGATCCTGCCGCCCTTCGTCGGCGCCATCGGCATCAAACAAATCTTTGGCCAATACGGCGCCCTCAACGCCGGCATCATCGCCCTCGGCCTGCGTCCCGATGGCTGGGCCTTCGACTGGTTCGCCGCCAATCGTTTCTGGGGCATCGCCTGCGTCCAGGCGCTCTCGCTCTACCCCATCGTTTACCTCAACGCCGTCGCCTCCCTCGCCAACATCGACCCTGCCATGGAAGAAGCGGCCGAAAACCTCGGCTGCCGCGGCTTCCGCAAATTCTTTAAAATCACACTGCCGCTCATCCGCCCCGGCCTCTTCGCCGGTGGCACCATCGTCTTCATTTGGGCCTTCACCGAGCTCGGCGTGCCACTCATCTTCGACTACCCGCGGGTCACCTCGGTGCAGATTTTCTACGGCCTGAAGGAAATCGGCGGCAACCCGTTCCCCTACACCTTGGTGGCGGTCATGCTCGCCTGCACCGTAGCTCTCTACGCGTTGGGCAAGGGTCTCTTCGGCCGCAAGGCCCACGCCATGATGGCCAAGGCCACCAGCACCGGCGGCCCCCGCCCGCTCGGCGGTCTGCGCGGCTGGCTTTGCACGGGTCTCTTCCTCGCCGTCACGCTGGCGGCCGTCACCCCGCATCTGGGTGTGATCTTGGTGTCCTTCGCCTCCGACTGGTATGGCTCCGTCCTGCCCAACAGTTTCACCCTGCAGAACTACGAGATCGCCCTCGGCCACGGCCTCACCGTGCCGGCCATCGCCAACTCCCTTAAGTTCGCCAGCATCTCCACCCTCATCGACATCATCCTGGGCATCGCCATCGCCTACGTGGTCGTGCGCTCCAAGATCCGCGGGCGCCAGATTCTCGACTTCCTTTCGATGCTGCCGCTCGCCGTCCCCGGCCTCGTGCTCGCCTTCGGTTACCTCGCCATGAGTCAGGAGGGCCGCTTCTTCGCCTTCCTCAATCCGATCGAGAACCCGACCTTCCTGCTCATCATCGCTTACTCCGTGCGCCGCCTGCCCTACGTGGTGCGTTCGGCTTCGGCCGGCTTCCAGCAGACCAGCGAAACCCTCGAAGAAGCCGCGCAGAATCTTGGCTGCCCGCCGCTCAAGGCCACCGCCAAGGTCACGCTGCCGCTCATCGCCGCCAACCTCATCGCCGGCGGCCTGCTCGCCTTCGCCTTCGCCATGCTGGAGGTGTCCGACTCGCTCATTCTCGCTCAGAAACAGGCCTTCTATCCGATCACCAAAGCCATCCTGGAACTCTTCCAACTGCTCGGTGACGGAAAGTTCATCGCCAGCGCGCTCGGCGTCTGGGCCATGGCCTTCCTCGGCGTGACCATCGTCGGCATGAGCCTGCTCCTCGGCAAAAAACTCGGCGCGATCTTTCGCGTGTGATCTCGGTCGGCTTCCGCTGTTGGCTGACCGCTGAAAGCTGAACGCGTCCATGCTCTACCTCATCGCCGTTTCCCTGCTCTGGGCCTTTTCGTTCGGGCTGATTAAGACCAGTTTCTCCGACCTCGATTCCACCGGTGTCGCCACGGTCCGGCTCGCCCTCGCGTTGCTCGCGTTTCTGCCCTTCTTCAAACCCAAGGCTGTGCCCCGCCCCGCCGTGCTCACCTTCATGGCCATCGGCGCGATTCAGTTTGGTTTGATGTATGCCCTCTACATCGCCGCCTTCCGCTACCTGCAGGCCTACGAGGTGGTGATGCTCACCATCTTCACGCCGATCTACGTCGTGCTCTTCGATGGCGCCCTCGTTGGCCGTCTCGACCGCCGCGCCCTGCTCGCCGCCGTCGTCGCGCTGTTTGGCGCCGCCGTGCTCAAATGGCAGGGCGGCATCAGCCGCGAAGGTCTGCTCGGCGTGCTGCTCATGCAGAGCTCCAACCTCTGCTTCGCGGTCGGTCAGGTCGCTTACCAACGTTACCGCCAGCAATGGCAACGCGCCTCCGACGCCGGCATCTTCGCGTGGCTCTACCTCGGTGCGGTGATCGCCGCCGGAGCCGTTTCGCTCTTCATCACCGATTGGACGGCCTTCCGCCCCAGTGGCGCGCAATGGGCCGCGCTCGCTTATCTCGGCACCCTCGCCTCCGGAGTCGGCTTCTTCCTCTGGAATCTCGGCGCCACCAAAGTCAGCACCGGCACCCTCGCGGTTTTTAATAATCTCAAGATTCCGCTCGGCGTGGTCGTGGCCTTGCTCGTTTTTCACGAAGCCGTCAGTCTCCCGCACCTCGCCGTCAGTTTTGCGCTGATGGCGCTCGCCCTCTACCTCACCGAAAAACGCCCCTCCGCCAAAGTGACCTAAAACATCACTCGGGCAGCCCCCCTCCCCATGTTACCTCTCCGTTTACTCACGGCCTTGGCCGCCTTCACCTCTGTCTCAACGCTCTTCGCCGCCGTGCACTCTGTCAGCTCCCCCGACTCGCGTCTGGCCGTCACCCTATCGACCGACGACGGACTCAGCCTTTCCGCCGCGCTCGACGGCAAGACCGTGATCACGCCCACTCCCGTGCGCCTCCATCTCATCGGCGGCCGCGACCTCGGCGCCGACGCCTCGACCGCGACGATCTCCCGCCGCTCCCACGACAGCACCGTGCGACCGGTCGTAAAACGCAAATTCGCCGAGCTCGCTGATCACTACCACGAGCTCACAGTCGACCTCGGCGACCACGCCCTCGAAATCCGGGTCTTGAACGATGGATTTGGTTACCGTTTCACCACCGCCATCGACGGTGAGGTGCTGGTGCGCGACGAATCTCTCGCCCTCAGCTTCCCCCGCGGCACCCGCTCTCTTTTCCCGGAAGAGGAGTCCATCATGTCGCATAACGAGCGCCTCTACCTCGATGTGGATTTGGCCGACGTGTCCGCCGACCGTTTCGCCTCCACGCCCGTGCTCTTCACCACGCCCGACGGCGTGCGCGTCGTGTTCTCCGACGCCGACCTCTACAACTATCCTGGCCTCTTCCTTAGCGGCACCGGCGGCCCGGCGCTCACCGCCAAACTTCCGCCCTACCCGCTGACCATCGAACCGGCCGACAACGGCACCTCCGACCGCAATGTCGTGCTCACCGAAACCGCCGACTACGTCGCCCGCTCCGACGGTCACCGCACGTATCCGTGGCGCGCCTACATCGTGTCGGACGACGACCGCGATCTGTTGGCCAGCGAGCTGATTTTCCTCCTCTCCCGCGAAAACGAGATCGCCGATCCGTCGTGGATCAAACCCGGCACCGTCGCCTGGGATTGGTATAACGCCAACAACATCACGGGCGTCGATTTCGAGGCCGGCATCAACAACGCCACCTACAAGTTCTACATCGATTTCGCCTCCCGCTACGGCATCAACTACGTGATCCTCGACGAGGGCTGGTCGGCCTCCACCACCAACCTCTTCGAGCCCAACCCCGATATCGATGTGCCGGAGCTTGTCGCTTACGGCGCCGAGCGCGGCGTGGACATCATTCTCTGGTCCCTCAACGAGCCGCTCGCCAAGGACCGCGAGGCGCTCTTCGACCTCTACGCCAGTTGGGGCGTCAAAGGTGTGAAGATCGATTTTATGCAGCGCAACGACCAGCCCATGGTCGAGTTCTACCATGAGACCGCCCGCGCCGCCGCCGAACGTCATCTGCTCGTCGACTACCACGGCTCCTTTAAACCCTCCGGCCTGCGCCGCGCCTATCCCAACGTCATTTCCTACGAGGGCGTGAAAGGGAACGAAAACAACAAGTGGAGCTCCGACATTACGCCCACCCACAACGTTACCCTGCCCTTCATTCGCATGGCGGTTGGCCCGATGGATTACACTCCCGGCGCCATGGTGAACACCCACCTGCGCGATCATCGCGTGAGCCACTTCCGCCCCATGGGCATCGGCACCCGCGCCCACGAGATCGCCAAATACGTCGTCTTCGAAAGCCCGCTCCAGATGTATTGCGACTCGCCGTCGCTCTACCTCAAGGAAGCCGAGTCCATCGCCTTCATGACCCGCATCCCGACCGTGTGGGATGAAACCAAACCGCTCCACGCCTCCGTCGGCCACTACGCCGTCATCGCCCGCCGCTCCGGCGACACGTGGTTCATCGGCGCCATGACCGACGAAGAACCGCGCGACATCGAAGTCGATCTCTCCTTCCTCGGTGCCGGGGACTACACCGCCACCATCCTGCGCGACGGCGTCAATGCCCACCAAC
The DNA here is from genome assembly GCF_019679435.2 of Actomonas aquatica. Taxonomy (NCBI): domain Bacteria; kingdom Pseudomonadati; phylum Verrucomicrobiota; class Opitutia; order Opitutales; family Opitutaceae; genus Actomonas; species Actomonas aquatica. The sequence continues at coordinate 215,594 of NZ_CP139781.1, read as the reverse complement.
ACGCCGAAGATTATCGCCGCGAAGAACGCACGGTCGACGCCACCACCACGCTCAAGCTGCAGCTCAGCGGCGGCGGTGGCTGGACCGCCATCCTCGAGCCGGTTCATTGAGCATCAGGACGCGGGCGTGTCGCCGCCCCAACGCCCTTCCCGCATCGTGCGAGCCACCCCCAAGGCCTGACACGCGGCGACGACGTCTCCGTCGTTTGGATACGCCTGCACCAGCCGCGCCAGACTCTGCTCCGCCTCGGCAAAGCGTCCGGCGCTCTGCTGGGCCGCGAGCATGGCCAATCCCGCCGCTTTATCGCGCGCAGCGAGCTCCCACACCGCCCCCAACGCAAAGAGTTGCGTTCCCGTCCAACCCATTGACCCGGCCGCGTCTGCCATCGTTTGCAAGGCACCCACTGATTGCGGATCGGCCTCCAAAGCCTTCGCCGCCGCGCCCAATTGCCCCAGCGGATCTGCCCCCGCCGACGACTTACTCGCGCCGCCGCGGGTCAGCTTCTTCAGCCACCCCAGCGCGCCCTGCGGTTTGGTCTGTTTCAGCGCCTCCCACCAGGGTCTCCGCAGATCCGCACAGGCCGGCTGCTCCGCGAGAATCGCGCTGAGCATCTCACTGGCATACGCCGCATCACCTTGGGTCAGTGCCCGCCGTGCTTTGTGCGCCAGTTCCTGTAAGCGCGGTGGCAGAGCGGTGATGGAAACCTCGTTCGTCATGCCGCCGCTCGCGCCTTCCTCATTCTACGACCTTCAGGTCCTGACCAGTCGCCACCACCAAGCGGGCGAAGGCCGACTCCACCGTGATTTCGTCCGGACCTTCCACCAGAAGACGTAGTTTCGGTTCCGTGCCCGAATAACGCACCAGCAAGCGACCGGACGCTCCCAGCTCCGCTTCCAGTTTGGCCATTTCCGCCTGCAGGTGCGGGCAGTCCGGCAAAGGCACCTTCTCCTCCACGCGCAGCGCGCCCGTTTTCTGGGGAAACTTTTGCAGCACCAAACGCAAGCGGCTCAGCGGTTCGCCGGTCTCATGCATGATCCGCAACACCTGCAGCGCCGCCGCCAGTCCGTCCCCCGTTGGGCCCAGTTTCGCACAGATGATGTGGCCGCTGCTCTCTCCGCCCAGCACCGCGCCCTCCGCCCGCATGCATTCACTCACGTAACGGTCGCCGATATCGGTGCGCAGCACGCGACCGCCCGCCGCCGTCACCACGCGATCGACGCCGAGATTGCTTTGTTTGGTCACCACCAAGGTTTGCTTGGTGAGCTCGTCGCGGCGCAGCGCATCCACCGCCAACAGCGTTAAAATCTCGTCTCCGTCCAACACCGCTCCCGTCTCGTCGCACAACACGCAACGATCGCCGTCGCCGTCGTGCGCGATGCCGATCCGGGCCGCTTCACTCACCACCCGCGCGGCCAATTGCGCAGGGTGTTCGCTGCCCACTGCTGCGTTGATGTTGTGACCATCGGGCGCATCGCCGATGCCCACCACCTCGGCGCCCAATTCGCGCAGCACCACCGGACTCGTGTCAACCGTCGCACCGTGCGCCGTATCCAACACGATCTTCCATCCGGCCAGCGCCTGCGACGGCCACGCCGCCACCAGTGCCGCCACATAATCCGCCCGCGCGGTCGCATCGGACCTCAGCGAACCCGCCGCCGCCAGATCGGCCGGAGCCTCGACCATCGCCGCTTCGATCGCCAGCTCCTCGGCATCGCTGAGCTTCTCGCCCCGAGTATTGAAAAACTTGATACCATTGTCCGTCGCCGGGTTGTGCGAGGCCGTGATCACCACGCCCAGCACCGCCTCCCCCTCACGCACCGCCCGCGCCACCGCCGGCGTGGGCAACACGCCCAGCGAGACCGGATCCAAGCCCGCTGCGACCAAGCCACCCGCCACGGCCTGTTCCAGGACCTCGCCCGAAGCGCGGCTGTCCCGCCCGATCAGCACGCGGCCCGAGCCGCCAATCCACGAACCCACCGCGTGACCGAGCCGCGCAGCGAAGGTCGTGTTAATCACCGGACCGCCGAACGGACCACGAACACCGTCGGTGCCGAAATAGCGGCGTTTCATGCGCTGAAAAATTCCTTCGTGGCCGCGATCTTGGCGCGCACCCCACCGCCCAGCAGGCATTCGCGCGCCGCCGGCAAACCGTCCCGCACGCTGTCGACTTTGCCCGTGACCCACAGGCCGATCGCGGCGTTCAGCGTAATCGTGTCGACCAGTCCCCGCGGTCCTTTGCCATCGAGCACAGCGTTCACGATGCCCACGTTGTGTTCGACATCACCGCCCTGCAGTTCGCTGAAGTCGCACGGCTCGAGACCGAAGTCCGCCGCCGTCCACTCTGCCTGCAAATCCTGCACTCGCCCCACGCCGCGCACCTGGTTGCGCGTGGCGGTCGTGACTTCGTCGATCCCCTTGCCCTCGCCGAGGACACCATGGGCCACCAGACCGGCGGTCGTCTCCAGCCGGTTGAGCACCTCCGCCATGCGATCTACCCAATCCGGAGAGAATACGCCCAACATCACGTGCGCCGGACGCCCCGGGTTGATCGTTGGGCCGAGGATGTTGAAGACCGTGCGCCGCCCCTGCGCTGCCAGCGCCTTGCGCACCGGCACGATGTGTTTGAACGCGGGATGGTAAGCCGGCGCGAAAAAGAAACAGTAGCCGAGTTCGTCGAGCGCCACGCGCAATTTGGCCGCCGGGGCATCGAGCTGCGCGCCCAAGGCCGACAACAGGTCCGCACTGCCGCAGGCCGACGTCATGCCGCGATTGCCATGCTTCATCACCTTCACGCCCGCACTGGCGAGGGTCAGAACGACCATGCTTGAAATATTAAAACCGCCGGAATGATCGCCGCCTGTGCCCACGATATCGATGGCTTCGGCCGAAAAACGCTCCACCCCGGGGTCGACCGCCTTGGCCCGAAAGGCGCGCGCCAGCGCGGCGATCTCCGCCGCCGACTCGCCCTTGTCCGACCATGCGCTCAGGAAGTCGGCCTTGATCTGGGCGTCCTCCGTCTCCGCCGCGAGGGCATCGGCCGCCGTCTGAATTTGATCGTCCTGCAGGTCCTGCGCGGCGCGCAGTTGTTCGGTCAACGAAGCGAGGTCTGACATTGTTCCCAAACCAAGCGGAATTCCCCGGCGCGCAAAGCCTAATCTGGACAGACTCGCCGCCTTGTGGAACCCACAAGCCCGTGCGTCTTCTTTTTGCCACCATCTTTCTTTCGCTCGTGACCTACCTGGCCGCGCAACCCGACGTTTCGTCCACCTCTGCGTCCGCCCCTCAACCCGTGGAGGAAGCCCAGCAGGCCATGAGCAAAACCGACGCGGTCATTCTCGGTATCGTGGAAGGCATCACCGAGTTCCTGCCCATCTCTTCCACCGGCCACCTCATCATCACCAACACCGCCCTCGGGCTCGACAACGACGCCCAGCTTGTCGACGCCGACGGCCAGCTCCTCTGGGCCGAGGCCCCGTCGGCTGAAAACCCGGCTGGCGAGCCGCTCACCCTGAAACTGGCCGCCGACACCTACATCGTGGTCATCCAAGTCGGCGCAATTGCCGCCGTGGTCTTCATTTTCTGGCCCTCCCTCATGTTGATGCTGCAGGGCGTGCGCGGCCAATCCCGCGAAGGCCTGCTCCTCCTGCGCAACATCGCCCTCGCCTTTTTCCCGGTCGTGATCGTCGGTCTGGCCTTCGACGACTGGATCGACGCCAACCTGTTTTCGATCTGGACCGTCATCGCCGCGCTCGTCGTGGGCGCCGGATTTATGGTTTTCGCCGAACGTTGGCGCAAAAAACACCTGCCCGCCTCCGCTCCGGCTGCCGCCGCCGAAAAACGCCCCTGCGATCTCTCTCCACGCGAAGCCGTGCAAGTCGGTTGCGTGCAATGCCTTGCCCTTTGGCCCGGCATGAGTCGGTCCATGGTGACAATGGTCGGCGGCTACTTCTGCGGCCTCGCCCCCGCTCGCGCCGCCGAGTTCAGTTTTCTGGTCGGCCTGCCCGTGCTCGGCGGCGCAGCCCTCTACAAGGGTCTCAAGGCCGGCCCCGCCATGGTCGCCGTGTTCGGCTGGAGCGAGATGCTGATCGGTGGCCTCGTCGCCGCCGTAGCCGCCGCCGCCGCGGTGCGCTTCCTCGTCGCCTATTTGCAAAAATTTGGCCTTGGCGCCTTCGCCATCTACCGCGTCGTGCTCGCCATCGTGCTGGCGCTGTGGATGTTGGATTGAAAAATAATGTCCGCTTCGCAGCAAATCACCGGGGGATAATCGCTTGACGCCCCGTTCACGCACTCTTTACGTCCTCGCCTTTACCAACGCCGGAGACCTCGTTCGCCGTCGCCGCAGAACCCTTTAAACACCGCCCAACATGGCCCAACCGAAACGCAAACAGTCCAAACGACGCAGCGCTCACCGCCGCGCCGCCAACGCATTCAAGGCGCCCGAACTCGCCATTGATCCCACGGATGGTTCCGCCGTCCGTCCGCACCGCGTGAACCCGAACACGGGCATGTATCGCGGCCGCCAGGTGCTCGACGTCAACGTCTGAGCCCCTCCCCCACAGCACTGATCCGTCCGGGTAGCCAAACGGATGGAAAACTTTTCAGCTGATACCCGCCGTATCGCGCTCGACGCGATGGGCGGGGACATGGGCCCGACCGAAGTCGTCGCGGCCCTCCAATTGGCCTTGCGGGAGTTTTCGGATCTTTGCCCCGTTACCATCGTTGGTAACGAGGCAGAGCTCACCCCGCTGCTCCAGCAAGCCAACCTGCTCGACCATCCCAAGGTCGCCCTGCTCCATGCGAGCGAGGTGATTACGATGGGCGACGAGGTCATGACCGCGATCAAGCGCAAGCGTGACTCGTCCATGATCAAGGCCATCGAGTTGGTCAAAAACGGCGAGGCGCGCGCGGTCGTTTCCAGCGGGAATACCAAGATCCTCGTCTCCGCCGGCACGCTCAAACTCCGCACTCTTGCGGGCGTTGAGCGCCCCGCCCTTTCCCCGGTCATCCCGCGCGAAGGCGGCCACTTCATTCTCATCGATGCCGGTGCCAACCCCGATGCGCGTGTCACCCACTTGGTGCACAACGCCATCCTCGGCAGCCACTACGCCCAACTCGAGCTTGGCGTCGAACGCCCCCGCGTGGGTCTGCTCACCATCGGCACCGAAGAGGGCAAGGGCAACAGCCTCATCAACGGCACCCACGAGAGCCTCAAGGCGCTCGGCGATCTCGTAAACTACGTGGGGCCAGTCGAAGGCTTCCAAGTCTTCTTCGACCACGTTGACGTCATCGTTTGCGACGGCTTCACCGGCAACATCTGCCTCAAGAGCTGGGAATCGCTCTCCAAGTTTTTCCGCAACGAGCTCAAGGCGCAGATGCTCTCCACCCCGGTGCGTCGCCTCGGCGGCCTGCTCGCCAAGGGCGCGTTCACCGGCCTGCGTCACCGCATCCAACCCGAACGCTACGGCGGCGCCCCCCTCCTCGGCCTCCGCGGCACGGTCCTCAAGGCCCACGGTTCCGCCAACCGCTACGCGCTCATGAACGCCATCGGCGACGCCAGCGAATTCATTCGCGTCGATTTCACCAGCCGCATTGAAAGCGACATCGAACGCGCCAACAAAATCCTTCGCCCCGAACCGGCGGACGCCAAAACCCCCTGAGGCCCGGATACCTATTCATGGCCTCTGACACCCCTTTCGCCATCCTTGGCACCGGCTCCTTCGCGCCCGAACGCGTGATGACCAATGCAGATCTCGCCGACTTGGTGGAGACCTCCGACGAGTGGATCATCACCCGCACCGGCATCCGTGAGCGCCACATCGCCTCCGAAGGCGAGATGACCTCCGACCTCGCCGCCAAGGCCGCCCAAGCCGCCCTCGACGACGCCGGTCTCAGCATCGAACAGATCGACCTCATCATCGTCGCCACCGTCACCGGCGACATGCCGATGCCCGCCACCGCCTGCATCGTGCAGGCCAAACTCGGGGCCCGCCCCGAAGCCGCCTGCTTCGACGTGCAGGCCGCCTGCTCCGGCTTCATCTACGCCCTCGATACCGCCTGGGCCATGCTCCAGTCGGGTCGCTACCGTCACGCCATCGTGATCGGGGCCGAAAAATTTTCTTCCGTCCTCGACTGGTCGGATCGCTCCACTTGCGTGCTCTTCGGCGACGCCGCCGGCGCCGTGGTCATCGGCCCTCAACCCGCTGGCTCCACCGCGGAGATTCGCGGGGCGAAGCTCTACTCCGAGGGCGGCAACACCAATTTGCTCTGCATCCCGGGGGGCGGTTCCAACCACCCGACACCCGCCGCGGGCGATCCCCCCCGCCATGTCCAGATGCGTGGCCGCGAGGTGTTTAAGTTCGCCGTGCGCGAAATGAAGGACGCCGCCCGCGACATTCTGGAACAACACGGCGTCTCACCGGACGAAGTGAACTGCGTCATCCCGCATCAGGCCAACCTGCGCATCATCGACGCCATCGCCCAATACCTGGAGCTTCCCGTCGACCGCTTTTTTGTGAACCTCGACCGCTACGGCAATACCTCCGCTGCCTCGATTCCGCTCGCTTTGGATGAGGCCCGTCGGGTCGGCCGCATCAAACCCGGCGACCTGACTCTGTTCGTCGCCTTTGGGGCGGGCTTGACCTACGGTAGCGCGCTGGTTCGCTGGTAACTCTTTCTCATGCTCCCACTTTCAATGCGTCGTCTCAGCGCCTTTTTCTCCCTCGCCCTTGTCCTTGTTCTGTCCGCCGCCGGCACCCGCGCCGAGTTGGTGTGGACTCCCGGCGAAGGCTGGCGCATCGAGGGCGGTGCTCTCTCCGGCCTCGTCGGTGCCGATGCCCGCAACGCCTTGGAGACCATGAACCGCGCCCGCACGGCCGAGGAAGCCGGTAACACCCGCACCGCCCTGCGCGCCTACCGTCGCGTCACCAAGAACTACCCGAACTCGATCTACTCGTCCGAGGCTTCTTACCGCACCGCCAAGATCTACCTGCAGCGTCGCCAGCTCTACAAGGCCTTCGAGACCTTCCAGCAGATCATGACGCGCTACCCCAACAGCGACCGCTTCAATGAAGTCCTCGGGGAACAGTTCCAAATCGCCACCCGCCTCATGGAAGGCGAGCGCAACTACAACTGGGGCTGGCTGCCGAGCTTCCGCAGCCGCGAACGCGCCATCACCTATTTCGAGTGGGTCGTCGCCAACGCCCCCTACAGCGACTACGCGCCGCTCGCGTTGATGAACAACGCCAAGCTGCACCGCCGCCTCAACAACACCCCTTACGCCATCGATGCGTTGGACCGGCTCATCAACAACTACAGCCAGAGCCTCCTTGCCCCCGACGCCTACCTCGAGCTCGCCAAAACCCACTCCTCGCTCGTCGACGGTCCCGCCTACGACCAGGAGTCCACCCGCGAAGCCATCACCTATTTTGAGGACTTCATGATCCTCTTCCCCGAAGATGACGGCCTGGCCGAAGCCCAGGAAGGTCTCGACGAGATGAAGTCCGTGTTCGCCGAGAGCAAAATGATCCTCGCCGACTACTACTTCAAATACCGCAAGAACTACAAAGGCGCCCGCGTCTTCTACAACGAAGCCATCACCGCCTTCCCGGGTTCCGAGGTCGCCGATCGCGCTCGCTCGCAGCTCGACATCATCGACTCGATCGAAGCCGAGCGTGAGGCCCTCGCCCAAGGCGAGCAGCCCGCCACCAAACCGACCAAGCGTAAGAAGTTCCTCGGCATCTTCTGATCGCCCGAGACTCCCGCACCGCTCCCATGGCTCGCCTTCGTGACCGGCTCCCCTCCGCCGCGAGCCTCCTGCTGCTTGCCTGCCTGAGCCTGCTCGGCCTCTCCGGCTGCGCCCACTACTCGCTCGGCACCGGCGCCACCGAGCCGCTCGCGTTCTCGACCCTCTACGTCGAGCCGGTCAGCAACGAAGCCGCCTTGCCGCAGGCCGTCGCCCTCGTCACCCGCGAGCTCCGCACCGCCCTGCTCCGCGACGGCCGTGTCACGCTCGCCCCCGATGCGGCCTCCGCCGACGCCGTGCTCTCCGTCAACCTCTTTGACTACGGACGCACCCTCACCGCCGTGCAGCCCAACGACACCGCCCTCGCGCGCAAATTCGATCTCGCCCTCGGCGCCCAGTGCACCCTCGTCAACCAGCGCACCGGCGAACCCATTTTCAAGAACCGCACCGTGCGCGTGACCCGCCAGATCTTCGTCGATGACGGTCAAAATCCGGCCGAATATCAGGCCCTGCCCCACCTCGCCGATCAACTCGCCGACTGGGTCGCGCACGCCGTGCTCGACGTCTGGTAAACGAGCGTTTCGACTCGGAGCAGTGAAGCCACTGCACGCTCCTCTCCTCGCCCCCTCTCTTCTTGCCGGCGACCACGCCGCCCTCGGCGAAAGCGCCGAAGTCGTGCCCGCCCACGGCCTCCATTGGCTGCACGTCGACATCATGGATGCCCACTTCGTGCCCAACCTGACCTTTGGTCCCGAAGTCGTCGCCGCCCTCCGCCGCCGCCCCGCACTCAAAGACACCTTCTTCGACACGCACCTCATGCTCGACGAGCCCCACCGCTACGTCGAAGCCTTCGCCCAGGCCGGATCCGACCAGATCACCATCCACATCGAGCCCGACTACGACCACGCCGCCACCCTGCGCCAAATCCGCGAACTCGGCTGCAAAAACGGCATCGTGCTCAACCCCGACACCCCGGCCAGCGCAGTCGAACACCTCCTGGACCAAGTTGACCTCGTGCTGGTCATGACGGTGCAACCCGGCTTCGGCGGCCAGAGCTTCCGCACCGCCATGATGCCGAAGCTGGAGCAGCTCGACACCTGGCGCCGCGAACGCGGACTCAACTTCCGCCTCCAAGTCGACGGCGGCGTCGACCTCAAAACCGGCCCCCTCTGCCACGCCGCGGGCGCCGACACCTTCGTCGCCGGCACCGCCTTCTTCAAAGCCGCGGACCGCGCCGCCTTCGCCGCCACCGTGGCGAGCTGGTAATATATGAAGCGACAGCGCAGCGCGAAAGACTTTGCCGCCGGTGCGCTCCTACTCGCGTTAATTGCCGGAGCCTTGGTTTGGTGGGACCATCGGATCCGCTCGGCCATCTCGGAAATCGATGTCACGTCACTGGCAATTTCGGAAGAGACTGAATTGCCGTCCTACGAGACGCGAATTCTGGACCTCGGATATGCCTCTATAGCGGTCCCGTCGGATTTTCCTCGTGAGCTCTCCCATGCCGGCGATGGGCCGTTCGTGCTGAGCGAGCCGGCCAGCGGATATCGAATTTTGTTTGGAGCGCCCCAATCCACCCGAGCCCCCCAATTCGTAGAGATGCTGGCGGAAATCTCCTCTATAACGCGCCCGATGACCCGATTCTGAACTGGCACGACCTCGGGGTTCGCGCGGCCCGGGCACAACCATTTGGATTGAAAGAACGTCTCTTCAACGGACCCGCGTGGACGAAACGCGAGATCATCCTGCTCGGGTTGAAAGCCATGAGATTCTGGTCCTTCACCGAGATTACGATCGTAGAGAATCAGGAACTCGGCCTGATAGCGGCAAAAGCGAACGATAAAACCTCGTTGGAGATCGTGCACAAAGAATCAGGGATGTGGCTGATTTTGGACGTCTGGGACGCTCCTTGGTCCGACATCGAACTAGCCGCTTCCGTAATTCAACACTACGAACCGACAGCCTCTTGGTATGAGGGAGTGCCTATGATTGAGATGCTGTCGACAGCGGGAATACCTCAGCAAACGCAAGAGGCTACCGACTTTGATCCGTCGGCCGACGAGTTATTGCGGCTTGAAGAGATTGCCGAAGAGGTCCGGCTTCGTCGGGCGGAGAAAGCTGCTGCCCAAGAGTCGCTCCCGTCTCCCTAACCCTTACACAGGGTCTTCGTCCGACGTCGGCGCCAGATGCCGAAACCCAGCGCGGCTGCGCCGGCCATCGCCGCATAGGTGCCGGGCTCGGGCACGGCCGACATCGACGGATTCAGCTCGATTGTTCCAATGTCACCGTAGGCGTCCAGAAACGCGCTGGACGCCTCGAATTCGTAAACCAAATACACCGTGCCGATGAAACTGGCGTTGGCTTGCACCGACGGGTTCTGCGCCAACGCGGTGTCGATGATGCCGGTTACGGCATCGAACTCCGTGTAGGCAAAGATATTTCCATAACTGGGAGCGAGCGCATCCGTGAGATAATAGCGCGTGGTCAACAACGCCGGGTTCACGTTCTGTATCCCCGATGACAATACGGGGTCGATCGTTTCACCAAACGATGCCGTGTGAAAATTGGTGTCGCCCGCGCCCAACGAGGCAAACCCCGGGTTGAAGAGAATCGAATTGTCGGTGGCCTCCACATTCACATCGAGCGTGGTCTGCGCCCCAAACTGGTTGCTCGGCGACGTGCCGGTGATGTCGGAGCCACGCGCATCGCCGGCCAAGGTCAGGCTGAAGGCGGTATACACGACCTGCAGTGAGTTCACCGTGCCCCAGCTTTCTGGCAGCAGATAAAAATAGTCACTCCGTTCACTGCTCGCCGAAGCCGCCGGCGAGCTGGACGAGGTATGATCCGTATCCAGAACCTGGAGACTTCCGGCCAGGTTGATGGAACTGGTGGCGCGGACGAGGACTTGGCTGTGGGCGGTGGCACCAAGCCCGGCACAGAGCGCGAGGGTAAATACAAAACGAGGAGAGACACGCATGACGGAACGAAGCAGAAGGTGGAGGATCGGTGGTAAGGTTCAGCCGCGGCACACCGGTCAACGGACTGACATCCACCTTATCTGCATTCGCGTTCACGCTCCATACCCCGAACGGGTGAGCCGCTTCCCGCGCGTGTATCCGGGAAAGGCCTACCCCGCCCCTCGCCACTGGGCCACGCATGCACAATGTAGGCCGCGAGCTTGCTCGCGCTACGATGGATGGCAGCCAGCGGAGCGGCCGACACGGCCGCTGCTACACTGGGACGGGAATGTAGCCGCGGGCGTGTCGCCCGCGTCTCGTTGCCTCACGGTCTACGTTCGCAGCGCCACGAAGCCGCCGGCGTGTCTGGGATCGCCGGCTTACTCCGCCGTCCACTTGAAGATCGTGGTGCTTAGCGGCGGAATGGTGAGCACAAGGCTCTGCGCGCAGCCGTCGGCTTCTACATCTTCCGTATGCACTTCGCCGCCGTTGCCGACGCCAGTTCCGCCGTAATACTCGCTGTTGGTGTTGATCACCTCCACCCAGCGACCACGGCGCGGCACGCCGATGCGATAGCCTTCGCGGGCCGTGGGCGTGAAATGGCCCACGGTGAAGATGAGCGTCTGCTCCTCGGCGTCACTGCGCACGTAGGAGATGATGCTCGCCTCGGTATCATGCGCCGCGATCCAGCGGAACGCCGTGGGATCGAGGTCGCGCGAACTGAGCGCGGGCTCGTCGCGGTAAAGTTTGTTGAGGTCGCGCACCAGCAGGCGAATGCCTTCGTGGTCGAGGTATTGGCACAGGTGCCAATCGAGCGAACCGGCATATTTCCATTCGTGCGATTGGCCGAACTCGCAGCCCATGAAGAGACACTTTTTGCCCGGCCATGCCCACATGTGGGCGTAAAGCGCGCGTAAGTTGGCCGCCTTTTCCGGGATGTGCCACGCGCCCATTTTGTAGAGCATGGAGTTCTTCCCGTGCACCACTTCGTCGTGGGAAAACACCGTGATGAAGTTTTCCGACCACTGGTAGAGCGCGCCAAACGTGAGGTCGTTCTGGTGCCACTTGCGGTGGATGGGATCCTTCTCGAAGTAGCGCAGGGTGTCGTGCATCCATCCCATGTTCCACTTGAAATCGAACCCGATGCCGCCTTCGTCCACCGGCTTGCTGATGCCGGCAAAGGCGGTCGACTCCTCGGCTATCATCAACACGCCCGGATAGTAGTCGTGCACCAGGCGATTGGTTTCGCGCAGGAAGTCGATCGCTTCGAGATTCTCGCGCCCGCCGAACTTGTTGGGGATCCACTCCCCTTCGTTGCGCGAATAGTCGAGGTAAAGCATCGAGGCCACCGCGTCGACCCGCAGGCCGTCGATGTGGTAGCGGTCCAACCACGCCAACGCATTGGCGATGAGGAAACCACGCACTTCATGGCGGCCGAAATTAAAGATCAACGTGCCCCAGTCCATGTGCGCGCCCTGACGCGGATCGGCGTGCTCGTAGAGGTGCGTGCCGTCAAACTCCGCCAGCGCAAAGCTGTCGCGCGGGAAATGCGCCGGCACCCAGTCGAGGATGATGCCGAGTCCGCGCTGATGCAGATGATCGACAAAGAAGGCAAAATCGTCCGGCGAGCCAAACCGATGGGTCGGCGCGTAGAAACCGGTCACCTGATAGCCCCATGAGCCCTCAAACGGGTGCTCCGCCAGCGGCATCACTTCGATATGAGTGAAACCCATGTCGATGGCGTAGTCGGCCAGCATCGGCGCCAGTTCGCGGTAGTTGAAGGGACGACCGCCATCCTCCACCTGCCGTTTCCACGAGCCGAGGTGCACCTCGTAAATCGAGATCGGCCGGTCGATCTGCTTGGCCTGCGCTTCCCGCTGCGCGATCCACTCGCCATCGCCCCACTCGTGTTTGCGGGTATTGTGCACGATCGAGGCGTTGCCGGGAGGCGCCTCAAAGTAGGTGCCGTAGGGATCGGTCTTGAGGTGGATGTTGCCGCCCTGATCGAGCAACTCGAACTTGTAGAGTTCGCCCTCGCCGAGACCGGGAATGAACAACTCCCACACGCCCGAGGCACCCAACGGGCGCATCGGAAAATACCTGCCGTCCCATTGGTTGAAGTTACCCACCACCGAGACGCGCTTGGCACTCGGGGCCCACACTGCAAACGACACGCCCGCCACGCCGTCCATCTCCCGCAGATGCGCGCCGAGTTTCGTGTAGATGCAATGCTCGGTGCCTTCGTTGAACAGATACAGGTCCTGTTCACCCAGCGTCGGCAGGAAGCTGTAGGGGTCAAAAAACTGCCGCATCTCGCCCGAGGGGTATTGCACCCGCAACTGGTAGCGAAACACCTTGCGTCTCCGCGGGATGAATACGTCGAACAACCCCGCCTCATCGATCTGCTCCATCGGGATGGCTTTGTCTGCCTCGAGATCGATCAGCTCGCAGCTCACCGCGTCCTTGACGAACGCGCGGCCCACCAGGCCGGCGCTTTTACCCTTCTTTCCGAGATGGAGCCCCAGCACGGAGTGCGGTTGGGCTTCTTTGGCAGTGAGGAGGGTATCGATTTGCGCAGGGGTCAAAGTCACGGTGGGTCAGATGCTTGAGAGGCACTCTGTAAACTCCACCGGAGGTCGTCGAGTCGCGATGCCGCAATTCGCCCCATCGCCCCGCGACCACCCCCGATTGGCCCGGTCCCCCGGCTTGCTTCCGGGCGACGGCCTTCCTTTGCTCCCCGCTTGTTGATGCCACGCCTGCGCCTTCTTCCTCTCTTTTCAGTGCTCATCTCCCTCGCGGTGGGTCTCGCCCCGCTGCGCGCTCAAACCCCGGCCGCTGCCACGCAACCGCCCTCCATTCGGGCCGATGAACTCGATGCCAGCTACGCCGAGGGCATCGTGATTTACCGCGGCAATGTCGTGGCGAACTTCGACGACATTCGCCTTACCGCCGATGAGATGCGTTGGAACCGCGCGACCAATGAGGTCACCGCCACCGGCCGCGTCGTCGCGCAGCAGGCCGGCCGTCGCATCCTCGCCCAGGAAATCACTTACGACCGCGACACCCGTCATTACACCGTCACCGACCTGCGTTTCGGCCGCAGCCCGATCTACGTCTCCGGCGAAGCCGTCGAGGGCGCACCCGATCGTCTCACCTTCCGCAACGCCACCGTAAGCTTCGGCGAACCTCACCCGTGGTCCCCCACCGTCACCGCCGATGCCCTCACCTACTACCCCGAGCGTGACCTCATCGAGGCCGACGGCGGTCGCGTGGGCCTTGGCTTTTTCCGGCCGCTGCCGCTGCCCGGCACCCCGCTGCCGACCGACGTGCCGTTCGTCAGCGATCTCACTTTTGACGGCGGTTACACCTCCCGGCTGGGTCCTCACCTCTTGGTCGGTGCCAAGGTCGCCTCCACCGACTGGCTGCAGCTCGGTGCCGAACTCGGTATCTACACCAAACGCGGCGTCATGGCCGGCCCTTCCGCCCGCTATGACACCACCGATGCCGACACCGGTCTGGGCGCCACTGGACGCATTTCCACCGGCTACATTCACGATACCGGCGACCGCCTCACCGATCTTCTCGGCGATCCGATTGATCCCGACCGCGGCATCATCTCGTGGTCGCACCGCCAACAGTTTTCCCCACGCCTCACCTTCAACGCCGAGCTCAACTACTGGAGCGATTCCGAGGTCGTGCGCGACTTCCTGCCGCAGGGCTTCTTCCCCGTGCAGGTGCCGGATTCCTTCGCCGAACTGACCTACACCACGGCCAACACCGTTTCGGGGCTCTTCTTCCGCGCTCAACCCAACGACTACCACCGCGTCCGCGAACGCCTGCCGGAGGTCACCTTCGACGTCCTGCCCACGCCCGTCGCCGCTGGTTGGGTCCACGAGGCGCACGCCGCCGTCGCCCTGCTCCGCGACGACCCACCCACCGGCAGTCCCGTGCTGCGCTCGGATCGCTTCGACTTTTATTACGCCCTCACCCGCCCGTGGACGCCGGAGTCCTGGCTGAGCATCGCGCCCGTCGTTGGTGCGCGCGTCACCCACTACGACCGCGCCCTCGCCGGCCGCTCCGACTACACTCGCTCCCTCGGTGAATTCGGCGTCGACGCTCAGTTCACCGCCAACGCTGTCTTCGACTACCAAAACGAGCGTTGGGGCATCAATGGACTCCGCCACCTCGTCACCCCCAAGCTCTCCTACCGCTACGTGCCCGAGGCCGACAAAGGCACCGCCTACATCCCCGCGATCGACCGCCGCGTTTTTGCCACCTACCTCGATCCCCTCGGTCTCGGCGCCCGCCGTCAGATCGACCAACTCGGCTCCCTCCACACCCTGCGTCTCGCGCTCGACCAACGTCTGCAAACTCGCGACGAGATCTACGGTTCCCGCGACTTGGTGCGCCTCAATGTCGCCATCGATTCCCGCTTCGACACCGCCCCCAGCGAACGCACGCTCTCGGCGCTTCACACCGAACTGAAACTCACGCCGGCCCCGTTCATCGACTTCGAGCTCTATCACCGCGCCACCCCGGGTGATTGGACGATGCGCGAACTCAACACCGCCATCACCCTGCGCAGCGCCGACCGCTGGAGTGTGCAGTTCGCCAACCACTACCTTGAAGGCGATATCCAAGAGTTCATCGCCGGTCTGGCCTACCGCCTCAACGAGGTCTGGGAAGGCTACACCCGCCATCACTACGACTCCCGCCGCGATCGTTTTGTCGAGCAGACCTACGGCATCCGCCAGACCATCGCCAACCGTTGGATCGTCGGCTACGAGCTCTCCTTCTACTCCGGACAGCGCCGCGAGAGCGACTTCGGCTTCAACGTGGTGCTCGACGCCATCAATTTCTAAGCAAGCCGTCCGTCCGCCAAGCCGTGAGTCGCGTCGACAACCAACGTCGCCTCTTCCTCGAGCTCATCGAGGAACTGCGCCCCCACTGGCACCACGATCCGGCCCAGCCGCAGCGCCTCGCCGACTGGCTCGCCCGTCATCGCGCCGGCAGCCGCGACCGCCGCCTGTATCGGGAATTGTGTTACACGGCCTGGCGCATCCTGCCGTGGATCGAGGACACCTCCGCCGAGCTGCTCGTCCGCCGCGTAGCCAGCTTCGCCTCCCCCAGCAAAGCCACCGCCCCCTTCATCGAGGCCTTCGCCGATCCGACCGTAACCTCCGCGCCTCCCGGCCCACCCGAGTCCTTGCTGCCGACCTGGCTCGGCGACGAATGCCCGGCCGTCCTCCAGGACCCGACCCAACGCGACGCGCTCCTCTCGCGCGCCCCGTTGTGGATTCGCCTACAAACCGCCCAGCCGCCCCGCGTCGCCGCCGAGTTCGACTCGCTCGGCATCGCCCATTCACCCTCGGCGCTGCTGCCCGACGCCTGGCAGGTCGCCGCCGACGCCCCCGTGCTCAACACCGAGGCGTTTCGTCGCGGCGATTTTGAGATCCAGGACCTCGGTTCCCAGGCCCTGCTCGCCAGCCTGCCTGGCGCCCTTTCCGGCCACTGGCTCGACGCCTGCGCCGGCGCCGGCGGCAAGACCCTGCAACTCGCCCGCCGCCTCGGCCACGCCGGCCGCGTCACCGCCCACGACATCCGCGGCCCCGCCCTGCGTGAACTCGAACAACGCGCCCAACGCGCCGGCTTGGACAACGTCACCATCGAGCGCGCCCCCTCCGGCCCGTTCGACGGTGTGCTGGTCGACGCTCCCTGCTCCGGCAGCGGCACCTGGCGCCGCGCGCCGCATCTCAAGTGGACGACCTCGCACGCCACCATCGCCGCCGCCGCCGAGCGCCAGCAGTTTGTTCTCGGCAAGTTCGCCGCCATGGTCCGCGCCGGCGGCACCCTCGTTTACGCCACCTGCTCGCTCTGCCACCGCGAAAACGAGGCCGTCGTCGACGCCTTCCTCGAACACCACCGCGAATACCGCCCGCTCCCGCTGCGGCCGCCCGGCCACTCCAGCCCGCAGGCCGACGGACGTTGGACCTTTCTGCCCGCGGAACTCGATTCCGACGCCTATTTTGTGGCCGCCTTTCAGCGCTCCTGAGTCCGCCGGAATTTTGTTGCGACCCCATCACCGCCCCCAAGCCTCCCGCCAACCGTGGTTCCCGATTCCGATTTACGTATCAAGTTGCCCGTCTTTGAGGGCCCGCTCGACCTGCTCCTCTTCCTCATCCGGAAGAACGAGCTGGATATCTACGACATCCCCATCGAATCGGTCACCAAACAATACATCGAGGTCCTCCACTCCATGCGGGAGCTCAACCTCGAGGTGGCCGGCGACTTCTTCGTCATGGCGGCCACCCTTATGGAAATTAAGAGCCGCATGCTGCTACCCCGCGGACTCGCCGCAGTCGACACCGAGGGCGACGGCGACGACGGCATGGATCCGCGCTGGGAACTCGTGCACCAGCTGCTCCAATACAAGAAGTTCAAGGAAGCCGCCCAGGAACTCGACCGCCTCGTCGAATACCAACAAGGCCTGCTCTCCCGCCACGTCTCGAAGCTCACCGTCCCCCAGCAGGCACGCCCGCTCAAACCGATCGACCGCGTCGACCTCTGGAACGCGTTCAACATGGTCCTGCGTCGCCTCGCCGAAAAACTCGTCATCGGCGAAATTCAGGACGAGCAGATCACCGTCGCCGACCAGATGGAAATGCTGATGGAGAAGATCAAGACGGAGAAATCCTTCGTCTTCACCTCTCTCTTCACCGGCCCGCTCACCGTGCGCGTCCTCGTCGCGACCTTCCTCGCCGTGCTCGAACTCACCCGCATGAACCGCCTGCGCGTGCGCCAGACCGAAGCCTTTGCCGACATCCTTTGCGAAGCCCGCGAAGACGAGATCCCACTTGAAACCCCGGTCGATACGGACAGCGTGACCGCGTGAGTTCCTCCTCCGAACAACCTTCACGCCCGTCCCGTCCGCAACCTCGCTCCGGTCTGCTCGGCGTGGGGCTCGACAACGAGGACGGCCACAAACGCATCACCCGCGGCGAGAAATTTGTCCTCGTTGGCGGCTCGCAGGAAACCCACGAGCGCATGACTGAGACCACCCTCAAAACCTTTGAGGAACTCAAGCGCCGCGACAAACACCTCGAGACCGTCGACAAACGCGAACTCGCCGAGATCATCCACAAATCCACCCCGCAATAAGCCCCATCCTCCCGGAACCTGCCCCCGCGCACTTGCGGCTTTGGCTACTCTGACTTTCCCTAAGCGCCTCTCCCTTTTTTTCGCCGATTTAACCTCCGTCCATTTATGTCCGCCAATATCGCAAACCTCGATTCCTCCAGCTTCCAAACCACCGTGAGCGGTGATCAGCCCGTTCTCGTCGATTTCTGGGCTCCCTGGTGCGGCCCCTGCAAGGCCATCGCCCCGGTGCTCGAAGAGATCGCCACCGAGCTCGACGGCAAGCTGACCGTCGCGAAGGTCAACGTGGATGAGAACGACGCCATCTCCGCCGAATTCGGCGTGCGTGCCATCCCGACCCTCCTCCTCTTCAAGGGCGGCACCGTGGTTGAGCAGATCGTCGGCATGACCTCCAAGGACGCCCTCCTCGGCAAGGTCAACGCCCACCTCTGAGCCAACCCTTCAGTCCCACTTCCCCCGAAGGCGCGCCCTCCCCGGCGCGCCCTTTTTGTGCCCCAGCACCGGCCCTACACCTCTCCACCCGCCCCTCTTCGTCCCAGTGTAGCAGCGGCCGTCTCGGCCGCTCTCGTTGCCCCTCAGCCTAAAACCGCCGCTCCCCCCCGTCGGCCCAGACCCAGCCCCTAGCCCCTAGCCCCCCATCCACCCAGCCACCCAGCCACCCAGCCACCTACCAAACCAACGCCAAACTCAGCAGCAGCGCCATCAGCGCCACATACCGACCCGTCGCGCCCAGCAAAGCGATCAACCCTGGAGCGTCCGTCGTCCGCCGCAGCGTCTGCAACTGCCGCGCACCGATCGCCGCTCCGGTCACCGCCAGCACCGCACTTTCCCAAGGAGCCAGCACTCCCAGCGCGCCCAGCCCCACCACCACGGAAATCATCACGGCATGCCCCAACGCAAACTGCAGCTGGGCAAACACCGGCCCAAAGCGCACTGCCGTGGTGCGTTTGCCGGCCACGCGGTCAGTCTCAATGTCCCGATAGTTGTTCACCACCAAAATATTGGTCGCCAGCGCACCGATCCCCGCCCCCACCAGCCAGGCTCCGGTCGACACCGTGCCCGCCTGCACAAAGTAGGTCGCCGCCACCGCCACCAGGCCAAAAAAGATGAAAACAAACACGTCGCCCCAACCGTGGTAGGCCAGCGGATACGGCCCGCCCGTGTAAGCCACCCCACACACGATCGACAGCACGCCGATCACCAGCAACGGCCAGCCGCCAAACTGCAGTAGCGACAGACCGACCAGAAACGCCGCCGTGAACACCGCCATCATCGCCCGCTTCATCGTCGCCGGCGCGATCAGCCCCGCCGCCACCGCTCGCCGCGGACCCACCCGGGCCGCCGTATCGGCTCCTTTGACGAAGTCGTAGTAGTCGTTGGCGTAGTTGGTCCCGATCTGAATCAGCACCGCAAAAGCCAGACAGGTCAGGGCGGCCGCGCCGTGAAAGACCCCGTCATGCCACGCCAGCGCCGTCGCCGCCATGACGGGCGCGATCGCCGCCGGCAAGGTGCGCGGCCGCGCCGCCTCCCACCACAGCGCCAAGCCCCCCCCCGACGAAGCGGTCGCCGTTTTCATCGCACCACGATCTTTGTGCGCTTCCGGTATTGCGCCAGCCTACGCCGAAAGAGCACCGCCATCACTGGCGGAAACAAAGCCAGCCCCGCCATCAATGCCCCTGCGCGCGGTCCCGCACCGAGAAACACGGCCAGAATGGCGATGCCACCACCGTAAGCGGCCAGGAAGATCGCCGGATTGGGCAGCACCACATTGATCGCCCAGATGGCGAAAAACCCGATGAGCGCCGCTTTCACCCCCACGATCGGAAACGCCAGACCGAGGATAAAAAACAACGGCGGCGACAAGGTAAACTTCTCCTCCACCCGCACCATCTGGATCAGCACCGCCGCGAACAGAATCACCGCCTGCGTGCCCAAAATCACATTACCCAACGGCATTTCCGGCACCGCGACGATCGTGTGCACCAACGTCGGCACGGTCGCCATCACCGCATAACCACCCGCCAAAGCCCGCAGCAAATCGATCCAGTTGCGCCGCCGCGCAAACTCTTCGCCGGCCCACACACTGTAGTCGCCTGGCAAGCGATCCCGGTTGGCGCCCCCCGAGGTTTTGGTCTTCTTCCGTCGGCCGCTGCCCTCCGGACGCCCCAGGCGCAGCCAACTGCGCGGCAGCCAAAGCAACGTTAAACCGATAAGAAGAAAGACAAGATCGCGAATCACAGGCGTTTGGGAAAGAGCGCATTCGAAGTGGCGGAACTGCCCCTGTCAAAGGCACATCCCGCTCAATTCGTCCCTCCGCTTGGCTCAGCGAATCACGAAGCCCCGAAACTCAGCCGGACGCTTCTGCGCCACCCGCTCCACCTGCCGCACATAACCGTGCATGCGGTCGCGCACCTCCTCCACCAGACCGTCGATTTCGGCCTTCGCCCCCTCCACTTCCAGCAGCACGCGACCGTCGGTCAGGTTCTGCACAAACCCGCAGACTTCGAACTCCTTGGCCGCCTGCAGCACGTTGTAGCGGAAGCCCACGCCCTGCACGCGACCGGAAAAATGCACTGTTTCGTGAACAACGTCTGCCATGGTTAAAGTCGGCAAGCTACGTGGCATCAGCACCTTTCAGCAATCCACAAAATCCGCCGCAATCGGCCCGTTTTAGGCTATCGAAGCACACACCGGTCGGTGCCCGATTTCTGATTTGCATTTTGGGAACCCCCTCCCACGTTGGGCGACAGGTCCCCGACCACCACATCTAGAATGAGCAATTACAATTCCGACAGTCCCTCCGATAACGAATGGGACGAACGAGGCGAGCTGGCGTGGAACGAGTTTGATTGGGAGCAATACCTCCGCGAGCAGGACGAACTGATCCACCGCTACATCGGACACTACGAACGACTCGAAGGCCGCCCGGAGCGCTTGGACGAAGCCGCGCACCGCATGGGCTGGGACGAGGACAGTTGGAGTTCCGACAACGATTTTGAACCGCCCGCCGCGTTCGGCGATGCGCCCACCGCCGAGCCCTCCCCGGCCAGCAACGAGCGCGAGACCGATCCCTACACGCTGCACAAAAACCCGGTCTTCATCGCGACCAAGGGTATTTTCCTGACCCTCATCCGCGGTTGGGAACGCGCCGCCGACCGTCCCGAGAAAGTCCCGCAGCGCCTCGCCCTCGCCTTCCACTCCGCGGTGCACCGCGCCGAGCAACAGGCCATGTTTGCCATCTCCGCCCTCGATTTCGGCGACTACGCGATGGCCATCAGCCTGCTCAAACGCGCCATGCGCGAGCTCAACGCCTGCTTCTCGCTGCTCAACCAGACCGAGGCCCCCAGCCGCGCTTTGGCCGACTTCACCGCCCTCGCCACTCCGCGCCTCTTCGATCTGCGCGAGATCTGGCTGCGCGTGATGAACGAGTGCCGCGAGGAACTCGAGCGCCCCTCCGACGAGGACGACGAGGACTAAGCCCCACCGAGACTCTACCCTTTCTAGCGGCGTCCCTCATCGGAACGCCGCTTTTTCATGCCCCGTGGCTCCATCCCTAAGTAGCTGCGCTTGAGCCCCAGGCGAAAGCGTGGCCCCAAACGCGACCATCCCACGCACATAGGTCGCCGAATTCCCCCCCCTCCCGCCGCGCGGCTACGAGTGTGAACGAGTGGCTCCGGCCGGCCCCCCCAACCCCTCACGGCATCCCCAACAACCGCCGCGCCGGCGTAAACCCCGGATCCGCCGCGAGCGCCCGCTGCGCCGCCGCCCGCGCTCCCTCCCGATCGCCCGTCTGCCACAACACCGTCGCGATCGCATACGCATAATCCGGCACCGACGGCGCCCGCGCCTCCGCCTCGCGCAGCGCTGCCAACCCGTCCTCCCGGGCACCCGTCTGCACCAACAGCAAACCGAGATTATACCAAGCCCGATCCAGCTCCGGCTGACGTTCCACCGCCGCCCGCAACGCCCGCTGCGACTGCTCCATCAAGCCGGCCTCAGCATAAGCCAACCCGGCCGTAAACATCGCGTTGCCATCCTTCGGCCGGAGCTGCGCCGCCCGGTAAAACGCCGCCGCCGCCTGCGGCATCCGCGCCAGCGCCTGCAAGACCTGCGCATGCGCTTCGTGAATGCCGGGCGAATAGCGGTCCCAGTTCGCCGCCAAGCGAATCTCCGCCTCGGCCTCCAACATCTGTCCTTGGTTCGCCAGATGCTGCCCTTGGCGCAACCGCCCACCCGGTTGATCCAACGTGAGCGCAAGATAAGCCTGCTGTTCCGCCGCCAAATCCGGTCGTCGTGCCACCGCTTCCGGCAAGGCCCACGCTGCATCCAATCGCACGAGTCGCACCGGATCGTCCAGCAAGGGCGTCAACACCTGCGCCGCCTCAGCCGTTCCCGCCAACACCTGTGCTGCCGCCGATCGCACCATCGGGTCCGCGTGCTCCGTCGCCGCCACCGCCGCCCCCCTCACCTCGGCGTGCTCCGCCGCTACTGGCGCCAACAACTGCAGGTAGGTTGCCCGCCACGCCGGAATGTCTTCGCCCGCCAACAACCCCAGCAGCGCCTCCGTCGCCCCCGTGTCGCCCGTCTGCGCCGCATGCACCGCGCGTGCCCGCGCCCGCTGCCGCGAGTCCATTTTATCGCCATACCAATCCTGCGTGTGCGCGATGGCCCAATCCACCGACTCCTCCGAATGGCAGCCGTTGCAGGCATTCGGAATGCCGAGCTCCTTGGTCAGCAGCGGATCCGGTTTCAGCCAGCCGTGGTCATGGCGCGGTGCCCGCTCCATGTAGGGGGTAGTCGGCATGTGACAGGACACACATTGGTTGCCCGTCGACCCGAGCCCGTGCCGCGAATGCGCCGTCGGGTCGATCACCGGAGTCGCCACTTGCGTGAGCGGCATCACCCGGCCCGGCGCACTGTGGCATTGCATGCAGAGCGCGTTGTTCTCCACCGGCAGCACCGTCTTCGTCGTGTGTGGATCATGACAATCCATGCAGCTCACGCCCGCGTGGTGCATCCGACTGAGCTTCACCGAGGTCCAATTAAAATCCTCATCCCGCTGCTGCCCGTCCGGCCAGAACACGCCCGCCTGCACCGGCAGCGTCAGCCGAAAATGATCCTCATACCGCGCCCCCGGTGGAAACTCCGCCGTCAGCGCCTCGTTGCGCGCGTGGCAATACGCGCACGACTGCTCCGCCCGATCCCGCTCCTTGATCCAACTCGCCAACCCCGTCGCCGCCGTCGCGCCTTCCGTTCCGTGCCCCGGAGCCACCGGCCCATGACACTGCGTGCAACTGATGCCCTGCTCCACCCAGGTCGACGCGTAGGTGTCCGTCGCCGCATCATACTGCTTCTGGTAGCCCGTCATGTGGCACTGCGCGCACATCGAATTCCAGTTCATGCCTCGCCCCGTCCAATGCCCCCACTCTCCGTGCCGCCGCCCCTCCTGCCCAAACACGTTGAACCACTCCTCCCGCTCCACGTCCCACGCCAGGTCAGTCGGCTGCAAACGCCCATCCCCGTCGCTGGTCTCCACCAACATCTGCCGCAGCGGGTGGTATCCCAACACCGCCTTCACCGGATAACGCGCCCCATCCGCCGGTCCCCCGTCTTCGACCAGCACCACGCCCCCGGCCTCATCCCGCCCGACCACCATAGCCGAGCCGCCATCCGCCAAACGCCGCCCCTCCGCCAGCGCGTCTCCCAGCTCCGCGTCCGCCAGCAACTGATTCGCCCGCGCGTGATCCGTCCCATGCCACGCCGATAGCTGCTCCGCATGACACGCCCCGCAATACGCCGCCGTCTGCTCCGGCGCCGCCGAAGGCACTGCCTGGCCCACCTTCCCCGCCGCGAGTCCCGCCACCGCCACAGCTGACCCCGCCGCCTCCCGCTCTCGTTCCGCATCCGGAGCCCGCCGACACGCCCCCACCAGCAACACCACGCCCCCGATCGTCCACCACCCCACCACCAGCCCGATCGCCCATCGCCAACGCGCCGCCGCCCCGGAGCGTAGGGGGGCAACAGCAGATTCGGAACGGGGCATCTCGCCATCCCAAACCCGATTCCCAACCGACGTAAAGCCGTCTCCCACCATCTGCTCCGCTAAAAAAACCGCCGCCACGCTATTTTCTCTATTGATAATTTTATGACGATTTCTTCTCGTCGGCGAAATTGAACCCCGTAACCCCTAAGTTCGATTTCTCGGTGCTGCGCCATCTCCGCCGCCAGCACGACCTGACGATCGCCGCCCTCTCCGAGCGTTCCGGCGTTTCCGTCGCCGTTATTTCCAAACTCGAGCGCAACCAGCAGACCGCCGCCCTCGAAACCCTTTACAACCTCGCCCGTGCGTTCGGCCTCAGCGCCACCGACCTGTTGGCCATGGCTGAATCTTCTCTCGCCCACCGGGCGACCGAGAAGTCCCACCGCACGGGCGAGTTCAAATTTCGCGAGATCCGCTACTCCAACGCCGTCGCCCTGCTCGGCGAGGCCCCCCGCGACGCCGCCGTCTCCCGCCCCGAGGTCCACCACGACGACACCGAGCTTTGCTGGGTCCTTCAAGGCGCCCTGCGCCTACGCCTGCCCCACGAGACCTTCGACCTCTCCGCCGGCCAAAGCATCCAGTTCGACGCCATCCAGGAGCACACCTACGAGGCCCTCGACGACACTCGCTTTCTCATCCTCCACCTCCGCAAAGACAAACGCTACTAACCCCTCCCACTTGTCACGTATTACGTGACACTTCCCCCTAACCCCCTCTTTTGCATGAACATCGATAACACCCTGACCATCGCAGATCTCGCTCCCGCGCTGGAGCGCTTTTGGAAACTCTCCGGCGAGAAGATCGACCTCATCCACGCCGAATACGACCCCGCCCAGGGCTCCCCCGTCTTCACCGTCGCCGGCAAATACACCACCCGCGGCTGGACCGAATGGACCGAGGGCTTCCACTACGGCTCCGGTTTCCTCCAGTTCGATGCCACCGGCGACGAGCACCACGCCAAGAAGGCCATGGAGCTCACCCTTTCCCGCATGGCCTCGCACGTGTCCCACATCGGCGTGCACGACCACGGCTTCAACAACCTCTCCACCTACGGCAACTGGCTGCGCCTGCAAAAGGCCGGCAAACTCCCCGCCGATCAGGTCGATTTCTGCGAGCTCGCCATCAAGATCTCCGGCGCCGTCCAAGCCTCCCGCTGGTCCCCGATCAATGGCGGCGGCGGTTACATCTACTCCTTCAACGGCCCGCACTCCCTCTTCGTCGATACCATCCGCTCCTGCCGCATCGTGATGGTCGCCCACGCCCTCGGCCACACCCTCATGGGCGAAAACGACGCGCCGCATTCCCTGCTCGGCCGCGCCCTCCAACACATTGAAGCCACCGCCAAATACGCCGTCTTCTACGGCGAGGGTCGCGACAGCTACGACGAGTGGGGCCGCACCGCTCACGAATCCGTCTTCAACCCGAACGACGGCCGCTTCCGTTGCCCCAACTCCCAACAGGGCTTCTCCGGTTTCACCACCTGGACCCGCGGTCTCGCCTGGGCCATGGTCGGCTTCCCGGAACAACTCGAGTTCCTCAAGACGCTCTCCGACGCCGACCTCGAGCCCTTCGGCGGTCGCGCCAAGTGGGAGGCCCTCATGCTCAAGGGCGCCCGCGCCACCTGCGACTGGTTCATCGCCAACACCCCGACCGACGGCGTGCCCTACTGGGACGGCGGTGCTCCCGGCCTCGCCTTCATGGGCGACTGGCGCAACCGCGACTCCGAGCCTTTCAACGACCACGAGCCGATCGATAGCTCCGCCGCCGCCATCGGCGCGCAAGGCCTCATCCGCCTCGGCCGCTACCTCGGCACCGAAACCGAAGAGGGCAAGCGCTACTACCAGGCCGGCCTCACCTCCCTGCGTTCGCTCCTGACCGACACCTACCTCGGCGTCGATCCGACGCACCAGGGCCTGCTCCTCCACTCGGTCTACCACCGTCCCAACGGCTGGGACCACGTGCCCGAGGGCCAGAAGGTCCCCTGCGGCGAGGCCTGCATGTGGGGTGACTACCACCTGCGCGAACTCGCCGTCACCGCCCAGCAACCCGACTACACCTTCTACGGCTGCCTGAGCTAACTCGGCGCGCCATTTCAGCCTTTTAGCGTTTTATGAAAGCCGCTCCACTCACCGATCTCGATCGGCTCTGTATCCACACCATCACGACAAAACCGTGGGACCTGCCCACCGCCGCCGCCAAGTTCAGCGCCGCCGGGGTGAAAGGCATCACGGTCTGGCGTGACACCCTCGAGGGCCGCGACATCGCCGAGTCCGGTCGCATGCTGCGCGACCACGACCTCAGCATCGTCTCCCTCTGCCGCGGTGGTTTCTTCCCCGGCGCCACCGCCGCCGAACGCCAAAAAGCCATCGACGACAACCGCAAGGCCATCGCCGAAGCCCACGCCCTCGGCGCGCCCCTCGTGGTGCTCGTCTGCGGCGCCGTCCCCGGCCAGCCGCTCAGCGAATCGCGCAAGCAGATCGCCGACGGCATCGCCGCCGTGCTCGACGACTGCGCCACCACCGGCGTGAAGCTCGGCATCGAGCCGCTGCACCCGATGTATGCCGACTCCCGTTCCGCCGTGAACACCCTCGGCCAAGCCAACGACATGTGCGCGCAACTCGACTCGCCCTACGTCGGCGTCGCCGCCGATGTTTACCACCTCTGGTGGGATCCGGCGCTTGAGACCGAAATCGCCCGCTGCGGTGAACTCGACAAACTCTTCGCCTTCCACGTCTGCGACTGGCGCTCCCCCACCATCGACTTCCTCAACGACCGCGGACTCATGGGCGAGGGCTGCATCGACATCCGCCAGATCCGCGCCTGGGTTGAAGCCACCGGCTACCGCGGCTTCAACGAAGTGGAAGTCTTCTCCACCCGCCTCTGGGCCATGGATCAGGACGAATACCTCGCCAAAATCATCCAAGCCTACCGCGACCACGTCTGACTCACCCCACATCTAACCTCTCACATCCCACATCTTACATAAAAACATGAAATCCATCGGCATCATCATGAACGGCGTCACCGGACGCATGGGCACCAACCAGCACTTGATCCGCTCGATCAAGGCCATCATCGACCAGGGCGGCGTGAAGCTCCCCGACGGTGAGGTCATCATGCCCGATCCCGTGCTCGTCGGCCGCAGCGAAAAGAAGCTCGCCGCCCTCGCCGCCCGCGTCGGTATCCAAAAAATCAGCACGGACCTCGACGCCGAGTTGGCCAAGCCGGAGAACATCATCTACTTCGACTCCACCCTCACCGGTCAGCGCCCCATCGGCGTGCGCAAGGCCATCGCCGCCGGCAAGCACATCTACTGCGAAAAGCCCACCGCCACCACCTCCGAGGAAGCCATGGCCCTCTACAACGAGGTGACCGCCGCCGGCCTCAAGAACGGTGTCGTGCAGGACAAGCTCTGGCTGCCCGGCCTGCTCAAGCTCAAGTATCTCATCGATACCGGCTTCTTCGGCAAAATCCTCTCCGTGCGCGGCGAGTTCGGCTACTGGGTCTTCACCGGTGAGCACGACGCCCTGCAGCGTCCGTCCTGGAACTACCGCAAGGAAGACGACGGAGGCATCATCGTCGATATGCTCTGCCACTGGCAGTATGTCATCCAGAACCTCTTCGGTGACATCAAGTCCCTCACCTGCCTCGGCGCCACCCACATCCCGACCCGCTGGGACGAGAATGGTAAGCCCTACGAGTGCACCGCCGACGATTCCGCCTACGCCACCTTTGAGCTCAAGAACGGCACCATCTGCCACTTCAACTCCTCCTGGGATGTGCGCGTGAATCGCGAAGACCTGCTCACCCTTCAAGTTGACGGCACCCACGGTTCCGCCGTCGCCGGTCTGCGCGACTGCAAAAGCCAGTCCCTCGCCAACACCCCGCGCTGCGTCTGGAATCCGGACATCGACAGCCCGATCGACTACAAGGACGGCTGGACCCGCGTGCCGACCAACCAGGCCTTCGACAACGCCTTCAAGGTGCAGTGGGAAGCCTTCCTCAAGCACGTTGTCGTCGACACCCCGTTCCCCTGGAGCCTCAAGGAAGGTGCCAAGGGCGTGCAGCTCGCCGAGCTCGGTCTCAAGTCCTGGGCCGAACGCCGCTGGGTCGACATCCCCGAACTCTGATTCGGAATTCAGAACCACGAAACACACGAAATACACGAATAGCTAACGTGAGCCGGCAGGCTTTCGTGTGGTTCGTGTATTTCGTGGTTAACTCCTGATCCTGCCCCACGGCTTCCGCGTTTTCCGTGTGTTCCGTGGGCCAACTCCATTTCCTATGTCCAAATACGCTCTCGTTACCGGCGGTTCCCGCGGCATCGGCTTCGGCATCGCCACCGCTCTCGCCAAGGAAGGCTGGAACCTCGTCATCAACGGTGTCCGCCCTGAGGAATCCGTGGCCGGTCCCCTCGAGGAACTCCGCGCCCACGGCGTCCAAGTCGGCTACGCCCGCGGCGACATCGGCAGCGCCGAAGGCCGCCAAGCCATCCTCGAAGCCACCCGCGCCCACGCCGGTGGTTGCATCAACCTCCTCGTCAACAACGCCGGCGTCGCCCCCAAGGTCCGCGCCGACCTGCTGGAGATGGGCGAGGAAAGCTACGACTGGGTGCTCGATACGAACCTCAAAGGTCCGTTCTTCCTCACCCAGGCGTTCGCCAACGAAATGGTCGCGGCCAAAAAAGCCGACCCGTCCTTCGCCGCAGCGATCGTCAACATCACCTCGATCTCCGTCACCGTGGTCAGCATCAACCGCGGCGAATACTGCATCGCCAAGGCCGGGCTCGGCATGATGTCGCAGCTCTTCGCCGCCCGCCTCGGCACCGAAGGCATCCCGGTTTACGAAGTGCGCCCTGGCGTCATCAAGACCGACATGACCTCCGGCGTGACCGGCAAATACGACAAGCTCATCGAAGAAGGCCTCTGTGTGCAGCCGCGTTGGGGTTTCCCCGACGACGTCGGCAAAGCGGTCGCGTCCCTCGCCCGCGGCGACATGCCCTACAGCACCGGCCAGGTCATCATGGTCGACGGCGCCCTCACCATGCCACGCCTCTAAAAAAGACGATAACTCTCCCTCCCAAGGGCCGGGCGTAAAAAACGCCCGGCCCTTTTTGTGCCCCGACGCCAGCGTCCGCCCACGCCGCCCCCCCCTGCCTCTCCATGTAGGGCTGCCGCTTGCGGCACGCCGCCCCCTGCCCCCGCCCCACCGCGGCCGGCGCAAGCACCGGCCCTACACCCTCCCACCGGCACCCTCCAAATGTGGGTCGGGCTTCACGCCCGACATCCCTGCCCCTCGGCCTCCGCCACCACCTTCCCCTTCACCTTCACCTTCACCTTCACCTTAATCTTCCCCCTTGAACCCGCTTAGCGTCGCGAAGCGACGCTAAGCCCCCGAATTCCCCGTCCTACTACCACCCACCAAATCCACCACCGTCCTAGGCGTTGGCCGGTTTCTGCATTAACTGCGCACCGACGCCTCTGCGTCCGTGTCTCCGCTTGCACCGCACCACCATGGACAACTTGCTCGCCGCCCGCTCGACGATGGCCTTCTCCCTGGGCTTTCACATCATCTTTGCCGCCATCGGCATGGTGATGCCCTTCCTCATGTCTGCTGCGCATTACCGCCATCTGCGCACTGGCGATGAATCCGCCCTCGCCCTCACCAAGATGTGGCTCAAGGGCGTCGCCATCTTCTTCGCCGTCGGGGCCGTTTCCGGCACCGTGCTTTCCTTTGAACTCGGCCTGCTGTGGCCGGAGTTTATGCAGCACGCCGGCCCCATCATCGGCATGCCCTTCTCATGGGAAGGCACCGCGTTCTTCCTCGAGGCCGTCGCGATCGGTCTCTTCCTCTACGGGTGGAAACGCATGAAGCCGTGGGTGCATTGGTGCACCGGCCTCATGGTCGGCATCACCGGCTTCACCTCCGGCATCTTTGTCGTCGCGGCCAACAGTTGGATGAACACGCCGCAGGGCTTCACCTGGACCGGTGGCGTCGCCTCCGACATCGATCCGGTCGCCGCCATGTTCAACCCGGCGTGGCTGCACCAAACCCTGCACATGCAAATGGCCGCCATCGCCGCGGTCGGTTTCGCCGTCGCCGGGGTGCACGCCTTCCTGCTCCTGCGTGGCCGTAGCCCCGACCTCCATCGCCGCGCCATTCAGATTTCCCTGCTCTTCGGCGCCATTGCGTCTCTCCTCCAACCGCTCGTCGGCCACTTCGCCGGTCAACGCGTCGCCGAACTGCAGCCCATGAAACTCGCCGCCATGGAGGGCCACTTCGAAACCAGCACCCGCGCCCCCCTCTACATCGGCGGCTTGCCCGACGAAGAGACCCGCACCGTCAGTTGGGGCATCCCGCTGCCCGGCATGCTGAGCTTCATCGCCTTCAACGACGTCGACGCCGAGGTGCTCGGCCTGGAGGAGATCCCCGAGGAAGACTGGCCACCCGTCGCCATCGTGCACATCGCCTTTCAGATCATGGTCGGCATCGGCATGCTCATGGCCCTCATCGCCGTCCTGTTTTTCTGGATACGACGCCGCCCCCAGTTCCCACCGTGGTTCCTTTGGACGCTGGTCGCCGCTACGCCCATCGGTTTCATCGCCATCGAAGCCGGCTGGATCGTGACCGAAGTCGGCCGCCAACCGTGGATCATCTATGAAATCATGCGCACCGAGGATGCGGTGACCCCGGTCCCCGGCATGGTCTATCACTTCGCGCTTTTCCTCGTGCTCTACGGGGCCCTCGCCGCCGCCACCGTGTGGCTCTTCGCCCGCCAGGTGCGCACCGCCGAACACGCTGTCAAAACGCTCAAACCCGAGGAGGGCTCCGCATGATCGACCTGCTGGTATTCTTCATCGCTGTTTCGCTCCTACTCTACGTGCTGTTGGGCGGCTCCGACTACGGCGCCGGCATCATCGAACTGCTGCCCGCCGGCCGCCTGCGCGATCCGCAAAAGGAGGCCATCAATCACGCCATGGGCCCCGTTTGGGAAGCCAACCACATCTGGCTCATCCTCATCGTGGTGATCCTGTTCATGGGCTTCCCGCTCCTGTTCACCACCATCATGACCACCCTGCACCTGCCCATGCTGGCGCTGCTGGTGGGCATCGTCGTGCGCGGCACCGCCTTCACCTTCCGCCACTACGACCCTGTGCAGGAGGGCCGCTCGCAGACCGTTTATACGATCCTCTTTGGCTTTAGCAGCCTGTGGACCGCGGTGTGGCTCGGCATCAGCGTCGCCAGCCTCACGCGCGGATTTATCGACCCCGACGCCACCTCCTTCCACGCGGCCTACATCGCCCCGTGGTGGGGCATTTATCCGCTCACCGTGGGCGCCTTTGTCAGCGGCATCTTCGTCTTCCTCGCGGCCATCTACCTCATCGGCGAAACCGACCGCGACGACCTGCGCCAACGCTTCGTGCGCCTCGCCCTCGGCGCCAACATCTACCTCGTGCTCGCCGGCGGACTCGTCGCCCTCGCCTCCTATGGCGAGCCTGATCCCCTGCCCGCGCAATTCCTGCGTCACCCCGACGCCCTCGCCGCCCCTGCCCTCGCCACGCTGCTGCTGGTGGCGCTCTGGTGGCGCATCCGCAGCCGCTCCAACGTCCAGATCCGCATCATCGCCGTCTCGCAAGTAAGCCTCATCCTGCTCGGCTGGTGGCTGCTCTACGCCCCCAACGCCATCCACACGACGACCGGCGCGCTCAGCTTCTACGCCGAAGCCGCTCCGACCGCCACGCAGAAGCAGCTCCTCCTCGCCCTCCTCATCGGCAGCGTTGCCATCTTCCCCGCCCTCTACTTCCTCCTCCGCGTCTTCAAGACCGAACACAACAAACCCAACGAAACCTAAAAGGTGGACGCCGACCTCCGGGCGGCGTCGAGCGGCGGAGAGGCAACGCCAGCGCGGCCGGGGACGTCCGCGCCCACCCCATCACCCCAAAAGGTGGACGCCGACCTCCGGGCGGCGTCAGGCGGCGGCGCGTCCGCCAATCGATCAGGCATCAAACACGCCCGACCGCTCCACCGTCGCCCCCCATTCCGCCGGGCATTCGACCGGCGGCTGATGGCCCGCCGCCGGCAGCAGTTCAAACTCACCTCGTGGCAACGCCGCCGCCAGTCGAAGCCCGGCGTCCGGCGGACAGAACAGATCGCAGCCTCCGCCGATCACCAGCGCCGGTTGCGTGATCTCCGCCATCCGCCCCCCGAAATCCGCATCCCGAATCGCCGCAGCCAACGCGGTGTATCCGACCTCCGCCTGACTCGCCAACCGTGCTACGATCGCGTCATAGCGCGCGCTTTCGTTGCGGCGGAAGGCTTCGCCAAACCAACGTTCCGCCAAGCTGCCCGCCATGCTGGCCAAGCCATCACGCTCGATCTGGGCCAGGCGCTGATTCCACGACTCCGTCGTGCCGATGCGCGCGTCCGTCGCACTCAGCACCACTGCCTGCACGCGCTCAGCGTGATTGAGCGCCGCCGCCTGCACGATCATTCCCCCCACGGAGTTTCCCGCCCAGATCGCCCGTTCCACTCCGAGCGTATCAAGCACCGCCACCACGGCATCTGCACAGTCTTCGAGTGAAAACCCGGCGGGCCACAGGGGACTTTCGCCATGACCCGGCAGGTCCACCGCGACGATTCGCCGCCGTCCCTGCCACTGCGCCACGACACCATCCCACAGCTGACGATCGCAGCCCAGCGAATGCAGCAGCACCAAGGTGCGGCCAACATCACTGACCTCGATCGGATCCGGTGTTACGCTAAACTTTAAGGGAAGCTTCATAGTGGTTTCGTGAATACGAGTGTTGCCGTCCGCCGTTATCACTGGATCCCCGCGAACGATAATCGCCAGACCGGTCGGTGCACGAGCCCCCGGAAGGGATCCCGCGAAAATCGACGACGCGCAACACACGCTGGAGATGGCGCGTCGCCGATTCGCATTCGTCGTCGAATCAGTTATGCGTGACTTCGAGCACGGGGTCGTTGCTCGTGCCGCTGCTGTTGCTGGAGTAGTATTGCACCAGCGAGCTGCTGCTGCCCTGCAAGGCGATCGAGAAGGTGCCATTGCCGGTGATCAGGCTGGTCACATCCAACTCAACCCACGCCTCGGCCGCGACGTTGGTCGCCACATCCGCCACGCTGCCGATGGTCGGCTGGTTGTTCCAATTCAGGCCGCCTTCCGCCCACGTGATGTCGGTGACCTGATAGGCGCTGGTGGTGCCGCTCTGGGTCGCCTTGCATTTCAGCTTCAGGGTCGCGCTGGTGACGGTGCCGACACCGCTCACCGTGAATTTCAAGAAGGTCCGGCGATCGTTCGTCGCGTCCATTACATTCAGCACCGTGTTGCTGCCGTAGTTCGCAGTGGCGTTGGCTTCATTGACGTAGGCATCGGCCACTGGCGCAAAATCCTCCGAGCTGCTCGACACCGGCGGCGTGGCCGAAACCTCGGTCGCGTAGGCGGACTCGTTGGCGTAATCGTCCACCGCCGTGGTCGTGTAATAATAGGTCGTGCCGCCGGACACCGTGGTGTCGTCGTAGTCGGAGCTGGTGACGATGCTGCCACTGATCTCGGTGTAAGGCCCGCCACTGGTGGTGGCCCGATAAACGAGATAACCCGCGAGGTCGGTTTCACCATTGTCGTTCCAATCGAGTGAGACCAGGCCCGCCGCCGTGGAGGCGCTCAGTCCCGTCGGGGCGGCGGGCGCCAGAAAAACCTCATCAGCCCATTCATTGTAGTCTTCGAACATGGAGTCCCACGTCGGCGCCGCGCCGTTGGCCGAGCTGTCCTTGAACTCGTATTCCCACGGCTCGATGTAGCGCATGCCGAGCGCCATGGCTTGGTCGAACACCGTGGTGTAATCGCCGTCCTCAAATCGACTCGCAATACAGGTCCACACCACCGTGCCGTCACTTACCGTCGCACCGACCGTCGTCGGCCAGGTCGGCTCCGTGCTGCCGCTCGTGCCCGCCGTGGTCACGCGGTAGCGGTAACGATCCGTCGCCGGCGGATTGGTCGGCATGCGGTGCGTGCGATCGGCGTAGGCGGTGTTGGGCTCCCACGCGCCGTCATATGACTTCCCGATGATCTGCCCGTAGATGTCGCCCGGGAAATCGTCCAAGACGTCCACCAGATCAGGCTGGTAGGAGGTTTTGCCTGAGATCCACCACATGGCGGCACCCACGCGCTGCTCGAGCGCCGGATCATCCCAGAGGTCGTTGATGATCGTCTCCGGCACGGTCGCGGTGTTGTTCACCTCGTGCACTTCAAAGGCCAGCGCCTTGTTGGTGAAGGCATTGGCAAAGTTCACCGAGACATCGATGCCCGCATCGATCCACTTCTGATCGGTGTAACCGGCCGTGACCATGTCCGCCATGTTGACGCCCTGCAGGTGGCCTTCGATGCCGTTGGCCGTCATCTGCGTGACGTAGACCAGCTTCAGGCTCGAATCGTTGTTGTATTCAGCCGCCAGCTCGTCGGCCAGTTCTTCCAGCTCGGCCTGCACCGTGGCATCCCAAAACAGCGGCAGCTTGTAACCGGGCACGCCGCGGAACGCATAGGTCACGTAGGGCGCGCCCAGGCCGCCGGAGCCGACCGAATCAGTCAACCACGCCGGACTGCCGGTGCCGCCGGCGAGAACCGCCAGCGACCAGCTTTTGCCCTCGGCCTGGATGGCACTGACCTGCGCATCGATGATGGAAAAATCAAAGGAGTCGTCGGTCGCCTCGAGGTCTGACCACGAGGCGCGCACCAACACCCCACGCAGGGTATCATTATCATAGATCGCCGAGGTATTCGCGCCGGAGGAGGAAAATACGCCGGTGGGTTTGTCGACGGCGGCACCGGCAAAAAGGACGGAGGCAAGCAGGGTCGCGCACAGACCGCCAAAGCGGCCTCGTCGCCCGGCCAAGAAGGGAGTTTTCATGGTTGGGGAGGGGTTGAGATTGTGCCGGCGAAAAAGCAAAACCGGCGACCGCAGCTCCAACCCAGCCGCTCACCGCGCTCAACCGAGCCGTTGGTTCATCCCTTGACCGAACCGTCCGCGGCGTTCGCATTTCGTGCTTTTAGGTCAACTGGTAAACCTAAGTCGCCTTTGCCGAATCTGGCCACATGGCCTCCGTTGTCTCCACCCCCTGCCCCCTTTCCCCTCCCCCTTGTTGCCATGTTACCTTTTCCGTCCCGGTTTTTCCGTCGCTGCACCCTGGCGTTGCTTAGCGCCACGGCCTTTGGCGTCTCTCTCAACGCCAAGGAGTGGACCCTCGCCGATCAACGCGTCGAAGTCTCCTTCGACGACCAGACCGCCCTTCTCTCTGTGCGCGATCTGATCTCCGGACGCGAGTGGAGCCAAACCGCCAACAACTCGACCTTCACCGTCACGGCGGTTGAGCAAGCGGCCGATCAAATCCACGCCACCCTCGACGGTCCGATCCCCTTCGAGCTCACTCTGCGTCTCGCCGCCAATTCCGATCTCATTGTCACGCTCGACGCGCCCGCCGCGACCCCGCTGACGGAAGGCCTGCGCTACCCGGCTCCCTTCGTCACCCCGGCCGCCGACTGGCATCTCGTGTTCCCCGAAGCCGAGGGCGTGCTGGTGCCGATGGACGAGGTCGAGGATGCCCTCCACCTCGACCGCGAGGTGAGCGTCTACGACATGAGCGGCCTCATCATGCCGTGGGTCGGCATCACCGACCCCGCCCTGCAAGCGGGTTACTCCTTCACCATCGACACGCCCTTTGACGCCAATGTCTGGCTGGCCCGCGCGGGCCAGCAGCCCGCCCCGTCCCCGCAATGGAACGGCGAGATGGGCGAATTCGGCTACGCCCGGCAGGTGCGTTACCACTTCTTCGCCGCCGGCGGTTACGTCGCCCAGGCCAAGCACTACCGCGCCCATGTGCAGGAGAACGCCGAGTTCTCCACGCTGCGCGAACGCGCCAAGACTCGCCCCGCCATCGATAAACTGATCGGCGCCGTGCACATCTACACTTGGTCCGATGGTCGCACCCTCGAACTCGCCGCCGACCTCAAGGCCGCCGGCATCGATCGCGCCTGGATCGGCTGGGATCCCAACCACCCGCCGTATCCGGCTCCCGGTTACAGCGAAGGCCTCACCGAGATGGGCTTCCTCGCCGGCGTCTACGACCTCTACCGCGACGCGTATGCTGATGACGAATACGAAGAGCGCCGCGCCGAACTGCCGGTGCTCCAGGAGCTCTGGCTGCATCGCTACTACTACGACGGCAAATTTGAGGAAATTGTCGCCCGCAATCCCGATGGTTCCCCCCAGACCATGATCCGCAGCTCGGACGTGAACCTCATGCGCTACTGGGTCTGCACCTGCGCCATCCTGCCTCACCTCTCCGACCGCATCACCCGTGAGCTGGCGGTCTATCCCCACGAATCCACCTTCCTCGATGTCACCCTCGCCGCTGGTCCGATCGAGTGCTACGCGCCCGAGCACCGGATGACCCATCGGCAGGACGCCGCCGCGCGCATTGAAATCCACCGCTACATGGCCGAGGAGCTCGGACTCGTGGTGGGCTCCGAATCAGGCGCCGACTACGGCGTGGCTCACACTGAGTTCCTGCACGGACTCATGTCCCTGCACAAACAGTTCGGCGACCGCCGCGGTCCCAACCGTCGCCGCCTCGCCGGCGCGCCCACTTTCCGCGGTGACTGGTCCGACACCGAACGCCCCTCCATGATGTTGGGCGAACACGAGGCCACCGAACGTTACCTCAAGTTTGGCCTCGGCCCCGCCTACCGCGTGCCGCTCTACGAGTTGGTTTATCACGACGCCGTCGTCACCTCCTGGCGCTGGAACGACAACAACCACAAGCAGCCCGCCACCTGGGATCGCAAGGACCTCTATAACGCCCTCTACGCCACCGCCCCGCAGTGGAATCTCGACCTGCCCACGTGGGAAAAGCACCGCGAGAAGTTTGTCACCAGCTACCGCGCCCTCACCGCCATTCTGCGCGACGTGGGCTACAGCGAAATGGTCGACCACCGCTTCCTCGACGCCGACCGCCACGTGCAGGAAACCCGCTTTGCCAACGGCAGTCGCGTGCTCGCCAACTTTGGGGAGAAACCCGTCGTGTTCGGCGACGTCACCATCCCAGCCGGCGGCTTCCAGCACCTCTCCCGCTAAACTCGCCGCCCCGCCCTCGTCCTCGGCATGAAGCTTTTTGAACAACCCCAACGCGATGCCCGGCACATGCTGGTGCTCGCCATGATGGCCGGCGGTTTCAGCACCGTCGAACTCATCACCAACAACCTCATTCCGATCACCACGCGTCACTTCACCGACAGCGCGCTGATCATCTCCATCATCCTCGCCAGCAACCGGCTGTTCGGCTTCGTCGTCCAACCTTACGTCTGCTGGAAGAGCGACCAGGTGCGCACCAAATACGGTCGCCGCCGCCCGTTCTTCCTCGTCGGCTTGCCGCTCACCATCGGCTTCCTGCTCGCGATTGGTCTGCTGCCTCGGCTCATCGAGGGGGACGCCCGTCACACTCTGCCGGCCCTCATCCTCGTCTTCATCATCAACATCGCCATGCAGGCGGTCGTCGACGTCAACTGGGGCAGTCTCGAGCCGCTCTACGCCGACACGTTTAACCAGGAACAACTCGGTCGCGCCGGCTCCTTCCGCCAGATCGCCGCCCAGTCCGCCAACTTCGTCATGGTCACCTGGGTCATCGGTTGGGCCGAGATCGACGAGATCTTCCCCTACCTCTTCGCCGCCACCTGCGTGGCCGTGTCCTTCGCCCTTATGGTGTTTGTGATCCGCGAACGCCCGCTCGAAGACCCACCTCAGCAGGAGCGCTACCAACCGCTGGCCCACCTGCAGCTCATCTTTCGTTCCCGCGATCACCTCAAACTCGCCTTCGTCTGCGGCGCCAACCTTGCGATCCCGGCCGCACTCTTCCTCTTCACCCCGCTCTACGTCACCGACACCCTCGGCCTCTCCACGGCCGAGCTCGGTCTCGCTCAGGTCGCCGGGCCGCTGCTCACCGTCTGCCTCGCGCTCCCGCTCGGCTGGACCATCGATTACTTCGGCCCCAAGTGGGTCATGGCCACCGGCTTTCTCCTCAGCGCCATCGCCTTCACCGGCCTCTGTTTCTGGGCTCACGATTTCTGGTCGCTCTTTGCCTGCCTCACCGTCTTCGGCGTCGCTCAGATCGTCGCCCTCATGCCCATGTCGGCCATGGTGTTTCAATACGCCGACCGCCACGAACGCGGTAAACTCTTCGGCATCATCCAATTCTCCCGCGCCTTCGGTGCCTTCGCCATCTCGCTCCTGCTCGGCATGGCGGTGCAATGGACCGACTCCTACGCGCCGACACCCTTCCGCGCGCAGGACATCAAGCGAGTCTCCACCCTCGCGGATGAAGTCGCCGACCCGGCCTCGCCCGCCCACGCTTGGGTGGCCGATCAACTCACGCCCCGCACCCGTGAACGCCTCGCCGATCCCGACCGCGCCGAGGGCGCCCGTCAGGCCATTGCCGACGAATTGAACCGCCTCGTGTTTGGCCCCGCCGTCTACGACGACCAGCGCTTCGTCGACATTTCCCTCTCCCCCCAAAGCCAAAAGCTCATCACCGAAGCCCCCGCCGACGGTGACCGCCTGGCCGTGCTCAACCGCTCCTTGATCTCGGACCTCTTTCCCGACGCTGTGTCACGGAAAAACAACTACATCTTCCCCTACTACCTCGGCCTCGTCCTCGCGCTGGTGGCCATGGTGGTGGCACTCAGCACCCGCCGCGGTCGTTTCGCCCGCACCCTTTCCGACTCCGACGCCCCTTCCGCCGCCTGACGATGTCCCCCGCCACCTCCGCCTCTCCCCTCGACGCCCTCGATCACCGCCCGGAACTCGCCCCGATCTTTCCGGAGATCGAACGCGCCCACGCGGTGCTGGCTGACTGCCTGCGCCGCGAGGGCCGCATCTATATTTGTGGCAACGGGGGCAGCGCCGCCGACAGCGAGCATTGGGCCGGCGAACTCCTCAAGGGCTTCTACTCCAAACGCCCCGTGCGCAGCCACGAGGGCCGCCGTCTGCCCGCCGACCTCCGCGGCATTCAGGGCGGCCTGCCCGCCATTCCCCTCACCGGTTTCCTTTCGCTGCGCACCGCCGTGGCCAACGACATCGCCGCCGAACTCGAATACGCCCAACTCGTGTGGGCGCTCGGCCGCCCCGGCGACGTCCTCATTGCCATCAGCACCTCCGGCAACGCCCAAAATGTGGCTCTCGCCGCCAAAGCCGCCCGCCTGAAAGACATGACCGTGCTCGGACTCACCGGCGCCCACGGCGGCAAATTGCGTCGCCTCGCCGATCCCTGCCTGCGCGTCCCCGCCGATCGCACCCACCTCATCCAGGAGCTGCATCTCTCCATTTATCACGCCCTCTGCCTGTCGCTCGAGGCCACCTTCTTTCCCCAAGACTAACCCTGTCCCCCCATGAAGTGCCGCGCCAGCCCCCTCCTCCTGCTTCTCACCCTTTGTCTGGCCGCGTCGTTCTCTACCTCCGCGCTCGCCGCTGAGCCGGAATTCGCCCGCACCCGCGTGATCGGCTTCAGTCAGGTCGGCCAACCGCGCGGCGGTTGGTTTGTCGCCGGTGACGTGTTTGAATCCATCGTCGACGACGACCGCTGGGAACTCCTCTGGAACGGCGGAGCCGGCGTCGACCGCTGGCGTGATCCCGACTACGTGGGCTGGTCGCGCGACCTCGTTTCCGCCTGCCCGACCGACACGCCGCCCGATCGCGTCGTGCTCGTCATCAGCGGGCCCTTCGGCGACGACGTCGACCGTTGGACTGAGGCCATCAACGCCACCCTGATCACGATCAACGCCAAGATCCCGTCCGCCCGCCAGATCGTGCTCCAACCCGTGGTCGGCGGTCCCGATGGCGCCCCTTGCCCGGCCCCCGGAGCCGACGGCCGCACTGTGCGCGCCTCGCGCCAGCATCCTCACATCGTCGCCGCCATTCAACGCGTCATCGCCGCGCCCGCGCTGCCCGCGGTTGAAGTCGTGGCGGGTTACGTGCCCCAACTGGAGCGCTGCGACCACTATGCCGATGCTCTCGGCCACCTCACCGCCGAGGGCGCGGAATCCGTCGCCGCGCGCATCGCTCACCACTACGCTGAGCCAACCCGCTCGACGGCTTCGGCGGCGGCGCCCTCGCCGCGCGCGCGCCGCAACCGTCCGCCGCTGACCCTCAGCGAATGGGTCGATCCCAACACCACACCGGAGCGCCTGACCTACGCCACGTTTCACAGCCCGGTGGTGGGCCAGGACGTCAGCTATACGGTGTATCTGCCCGATGAATACGAGAGCGCGCCCGAACACCGCTACCCGGTGGTCTACTGGCTGCACGGCCGCGGCGGGCGCCAGGATGGTGCCCGCAACTTCGCCGTGGCCCTCGAAGCCGCGATCGCGGCCGGCGAGGCTCCGCCCATGATCGTCGTCGGCGTCAACGGCCGGCGCATCGGGAGTTGGGTCGATGCCGCCAACGGCCAGTCGCCCGTGCAATCCATGCTAGTGCACGACCTCATCCCGCACGTCGACGCCACCTATCGCACGATCCGTCATCGGTCCGCTCGCGCCATCGAAGGTTTCTCCATGGGGGGAGCCGGCGCGCCCAAAATCGGTTTTAAATACCCCGAGCTGTTTGGCGTCGTGGGTATCATGGCCGGCGCCCTGCACGACTACGACAGCTACGCCACCCGCGGCACCGCCCTGCAAGACCTCTACAACGGCAGCCGCCCCTACTACGCAGCCAACTCTCCGTGGCAGCTGGTAGTGGCCCACGCCGATCTCATTCGCGATCGCACCCACGTGCGCATCGCCGTCGGCGACGCGGATCGCCTCCTCGACAAAAACGTCGCCTTCCACGAACTCCTGACCGAGCTCGGCATAGCCCACACCTTCGACGTCCTGCCGGAGGTCACGCACAATCCGCGCGAGATCTACGACGCACTCGGCGACAAGACCTGGGCCTTCTACCGCGATGCCTTTGCTGCGACGCAGCCGTAAGCGTTCGCTGCTGCTTGCCGTCGGCTTGTTGACGGCGGCGATCGCCGCGGCGAAGACGCCGGAAACGCTCGTGGTCACCGATCGTTTCGACACGGCGCCCGACTTCGTCCCGCCCACCGCCGACGCCCCCTGCCCTTACTTTCTCCTGACCGGATCCGAACTCGCCCTCGGCACCAGCGTCGCGGGACAAAAACAACCGCCAGCCAAAGCCATCGCCGCCCTCGTGGCGGACGCTCTGCGCAGCCAACATTACGTGCCGACCACCGTCGGCGGTCCGGCCCCGGAGCTCGTCATCGTGTTCCATTGGGGCAACGCCAACCTCGAGCTCGACGAGTGGGAGGAAACCGATCCCAACACCGGCGAAAGCGAAACGCAATCGATCGCACGCAACACCCCCTCCATCGCCCGTCTCATCGGACTCGATCGCCTGCAGGAGCGTTCGCTCTCCCTCGCCGAAGAGCACCGCCTCGCCACCATCCTGTCGGAAGACCGGCTCTATCTCGTGATTGGCGCGCTCGACGCCACCGCGCTCGCCAACGGCCAACGCCGGCTCGTCTGGCGCACCTGGATCAGCATCCCCGCCCTCCGTCACAACCTGACGCGCGACCTGCCCGCCATGCTCGCCCACGCCGCCCCGCACCTTGGACGCGAATCCGACGCCCCACTGATCTTCACCCGTGGCGAAGCCGCCACCGAAGTCGAAGTCGGCACGCCCACCGTCGTCCCGGACGCCGAACCAAACCGCTAAACGCGCGACAGGCCACCACCTCGCACTTCTCGGCCTACACCTTCCAGCTGTAGGGCTCGACCTCGTGTCGAGCCGCCACGTTGGATCGCCCCAAAGGCTCCCGCCGCCCCAATCACCCCTTCCCGGGCCCGGGCGGCGGCACCGCGACGCCGTCGAGAAAGGGATCATTCGTCCGCTTCATCCAGTCATCGAGCTTGCCGCGCAGGCGATGAATCTCGTCGGCATAGCGCGCATCGTTGATCCGGTTGCAGGTTTCCTGCGGATCCAGGTAGAGGTCGAAAAACAACTCGTCGCCCAGGCCGCGATCAAACCCGCCCCATGCGGCAACAAGCTTCTTGGTCGGTCCTTCATCACAGTTGGCCGACTTCGGTCCGACCGGATCGAGGCGGCGAATGTATTTAAACCGTTCCGTGCGCACCGCACGCGCCGCTTCGGCGACTTCGTGCCAGCCTTGTTCGCCGTAAATCTCGTCGTGCAGGCGCTCACATTCACCGCGCACCAGCGGCAACAACGAACGTCCTTCCATCCAATCCGGACCAGCGATGCCTGCCAGGTCCATGATCGTCGGATACAGATCTCGGTGCGTCACCATGGCATCCACCACGCGCCCTCCCGTGAATCCCTCCGGTCCACGCATCATAAGCATCACGCCGAGTCCGTGGTCGGTCAGGTTGCACTTCATGCCGGGCCAGGCGATGCCGTGATCGGTCGTCACGATGATCAAAGTTTCATCCGCCACGCCAGCGGCATCCACCGCCGCGATCACGTGACCCATGCGCGCATCGAGTCGACGCACACCTTCCCGATAACTTGCCATGTCCTGACGAATCTCGGGACGATCCGGATAGATCGCCGGCGGCAGAGTGTAGCGCGAATCCAACGCCGCCACATCATAGGGATCGGGTTTGGAAAAACCGCCGCCGGACTCCGGTTCGCCTTGGCAATTATCGCGATGGGTTTGGTCGAAACCCACCGTCATGAACCACGGCTTTCGCTCCTCGGCTTGCGCCGCCCGATGCACAAAAGCTGCTGCCCGCTCATGCAGATCCGCCACGTCCTCGCCCATGTCGTCATGGTTGAGGATTTCGTCGAAACCTTGCGTGCCGATCTCTTCCTTGGGCGTCACATGCTGCACCCCACCGAGCACAGCGTGATAACCCGCGGACTTGAGCGTATGCGGCAACAGGTGGCCGACATCCTTGAGCCGATAAGACCACGGCGGATTCGACAACCCATGCATGCCGCAGACATGCGGCGACTGCCCCGTCAGCAACGCCGCCCGACTCGGCGAACAGGTCGGCGCGGCGCAGAACGCCTGGCGAAAGAGCACCCCTTGCTCGGCAAACGCCTGCAGTCGCGGCGTCGACACCGCATGCCCGTAGGGCTGCACATAACGACCCGTGTCGTGGGAATGAAGATGAAGTATGTTCAAGCGGGGTTTCATGAAGAAGGAGTCAGATGGGCCGGCGGCGCGGCGGGAAATCGGAGGGAACCAGGAGTGGGGGTAAAACTCGGTTCGGAGCCAAGGGGTGACGCCCATTGCAGGGCATCGGTTGAAGCGTCGTCATGCTTCCCCTGATACCGCCTGACTCGCCACGCCTTTGTAGGTTTAGCCGTTGAGCAAATTGCGGTCCTGCGCCATCCTGCCCCCCGTCTCCAAAACCCGATTTCGCGCTTCTGCTCGTCGGGCGTGAAACTTTGTCCGCCTCACACCGTCAACGGATAAACCGCGCAAGCCATTGCGAGCCCTTCGCCGCCCTCCACGGTCGATCCACCAGCCCCCTTCCCCGTTCTCCCCACTCCCATGAAACTCCCCTTTCGCTCCCGCCCGGCCGGTCTTGTTGGCCTGATCGCCCTTGCTTTCACGTCCATGATTTCGCTCCCGGCTCAGGATGCCCGCCCTCTCCCCGACGGCGTGATCGCCCACCGCGACCTGCCCTACGTGGTCGACGGCCATGAACGTCAGGTGCTCGACCTCTACCTGCCCGAATCCGCCGAGGGTCCGGTGCCACTTTTTGTGTGGATTCACGGTGGCGCCTGGCGCGCCGGCAACAAGGACGGCGTCCCGCCCCTGCGCCAGGGTTTTGTCGGCCAAGGTTACGCCGTCGCCAGCCTCAATTACCGCCTCAGCCAACACGCCACCTTCCCCGCCCAGATCGAGGACTGCAAAGCCGCCATCCGCTGGCTGCGCGCCCACGCGGCCGACTACGGTATCGATCCCGACCACGTTGCGGTGGGTGGTTCCTCTGCCGGCGGACACCTCGCCGCGCTCGTCGGCACCAGCGGAGACGTGACCGCGTTCGACGTCGGCGCCCACCTCGACGAATCCTCCCGGGTGCAAGCTGTCGTTGATTATTTCGGTCCCACCGACTTCACCCAGATGGACGCCCACGCTCTGCCCGATTCGCCCATCGTGCACGACGATCCCGCGTCCCCCGAATCCGTCCTCATCGGCGGCGCCATTCAGGATCCGGCCAACTACGAAAAAGTGCAGGCCGCCAACTCGATTACCTACGTCACCTCCGACGATCCGCCCTTCCTCATCATTCACGGCGATGCCGACCCGGTCGTGGCTCACCACCAAAGCGAATTGCTCCACGCCGCGCTCGGTAAACTCGAGTTGCCCTCCCATTTCGTGACCGTCGAGGGCGGCGGTCACGGTCGCGGTTTCCCCGGCGACAAACTCGTGCCCATTGTCAGCGCCTTCCTTGATCTCCACCTCCGCGGCAAAACGACCGCCGCCACCGAATGGCCGACCGCCATGACCTCTTCCGTGCCCGCCGGCCCCATCGAGCCGCCCCCCGCCCGCGCCAACAACAACGCCGCCGCCAACAACAATAACAACAACGCTGGCAACCGCTCCGGACCGCCTACCTGGGCCCAGCTCACCGAGCGCTCCGACCGCAATCACGACGGTAAAATTTCCCGCGAGGAATTCCCCGGCCCC
Source organism: Actomonas aquatica (assembly GCF_019679435.2). Classification (NCBI taxonomy): domain Bacteria; kingdom Pseudomonadati; phylum Verrucomicrobiota; class Opitutia; order Opitutales; family Opitutaceae; genus Actomonas; species Actomonas aquatica. Next base: position 170,980 of record NZ_CP139781.1, on the reverse strand, counting down.
GATCGCCTCTTCGGCCGCCTCGACGCCGATGGCGATGGCTTCCTCACCGAAGCCGAACACAACCAGGCCACCGATCGCTTGCGCCGTCGCAACTAACCCCCTGCCGCGCCCCGCGGCGGCCGCATCGCTTCCGTCGCGTCATCCGTCGATTCGCGCCGCCGGCTCCGCCGCCTCCGCTCGTCCCCGTTCCTGTTAGGCTCCCTTATCCGCCTGTTCCCCATGACCCTTCGCCTGCGTCTTTTCACCGGCTTCCTCCTCCTCGCCACCGTCCTCAGCGCCGCCTTGCCCACCGGCTTTCAACGCGACGGCGACACCTGGACCCTCCCCTGGGGTGACACCACCCTCCAAGGCATCCTCATCGAGCCGTCCGCCCCCGCCGACGGTCCCCGCCCCGCCGTGCTGCTCAGCCACGGTCTCGGTGGTTCCGCCGCAAATCAACGCCATCGCGCCCAACAGTTCGCCGACGCCGGCTACGTCGCCATCGCGGTCGACTACGCCCACGCCGGCCCGGGCCAGATGCGCAATCCCGACAACGCCGCCAGTCCCGAAAACATCCGCCGCGCCAAAGCCTGTTTCGATATTCTCGCCGCCCTGCCCGACGTCGCCCCCGAACGCCGCTACGCCTGGGGCTTCAGCATGGGTGCCATCCTCACCTGCGGGCTCGTCGCCGAACATCCCGACCTCGTCGCCGCCGCCGCCATCATGGCCGGAGGCATTCAGGAAAACCCGGAGCGCCTCTACATCTCCGCCGAGCAGGCCCGCCACATCCGCACGCCGATGCTCATCCTCCACGGCGAAGCCGATACCCGCGTGCTGCCGGAATGGTCCGCCCTCCTCGCCGAGGTGCTCGCCGAGGTCGGCACGCCCTACGAGCGCTACACCTATCCCGGCGTCAACCACCCCGGCATCCTCCGCGAGGCCGATGCCAACGACCGCATCCTGCCGTGGTTCGCCCGTTTCCCTGCCGCCGCTTCCGCTTCCACCAGCTCCACCACCACGACCTCCGCGGCATCTGCGCCCTCCTCCCGCCCGCGCGCCGCCGCGGAACCCGACACCCCCATGCCGGGCGAGTCCCGCGTCATCACGCGCGACGGCGTCGACTACCTGACCTACGAATCCGAGGCCGGCTTCGCCGAACTCGAACGCTTGCTCGCCGCCGACGCCACCACGCCGCTCACGCCGGGCGAATACCAGATGCGCTACTTCCGCTCGGCTGCCGATGGCTCCGTGCAACCCTACGGTCTGTGGGTGCCGCCCGGCTACGATCCGGCCAAACCCTACGATCTCCTCATCCAACTCCACGGCATCGGTCCCAAAACCCTCGCCGATCGCCGCCAGACTTGGACCGGTCAGGGCGTCACCGCGTGGATCGACACCGACGATCCCACCGTGGTCATTCACCCCTTCGGCCGCGGCAATTCCTTCTATCAGGGAATCGGCGAAACCGACGTGCTCGAAGCCATTGCCGACACCCGCCGCCGCGTTTCCATCCCCGATGATCGCATCTTCATCATGGGCCACTCCATGGGCGGCGCCGGCGCGTGGATGGTCGGCCTGCACTACCCCGATCGCTTCGGCAGCATCACCCCCATCGACGCCGCCATGGGCTTCGACGATGAACTCGCCGACCCGACCGCCCTGCCCGCGTGGATGCGCCCGCAGCTCGTGATGTTCAGTCAGGAAAACCTCTTCCCCAACGCCCGCAACGTCCTCGTTTATCTCAAGAACGCCGGCGCCGGCATCCAGACCGATTCCACCTTCTTCATGGACGGCGTCGTCGCCGCCGGCGGCTTCGCCACCACCGAGTTTTTCCCCGGCAAGGGTCACTACTGGGCCCGCGAATTGTCCCACGCCATGTTCACCGCCCAGGCCACGCAAGTGCCCACGCCCACCGCCCCGCCCGAGGTGAAGTTCATGACTAATACCCTGCGCTACCACCGCGCCTATTGGGTGGACATCGACCAACTCAGCGCCCCCGCCACCGTCGCCACGATCACCGCCACCCACGACAACGGCATTCCGCCTCCCCTGCCGCCCGCCGCGCGTCGCCGCGGTATCAAACCTCCGGCCCCCACGCCGCCCACGCTCAACGTCACCACCGCCAACATCGCCGCGCTCACCCTGCACCTCGCCGACGCCGGCATCACCGCCGACGCCATGCCGGCCCTCGCCATCGACGACTCCGTCATCCCCGCAGAGCAACTCAGCGCCATCGTCCATCTCACCCGCGACGCCGCCGGTGCCTGGTCCACTGTATCCGCTCCGGCCATACCGGCCGGCGCCAAACGCCCCGGCCTGCAGGGTCCCGTCGGCGACGCCTTCACCCGCCCTTTCCTCGCCGTCTACGGTGACGCCCCCGGCGACCGCGCACTCGCCATCGCCGAGCTCGACGCCATTCGCAATCCGCCCACCCGCCTCGTCATCCACGGCGAGTTCCCGCTCAAACCCGCCGCTGCCGTCACCGCCGAGGACATCGCCACCAAGGACCTCATCCTCTTCGGCTCGGTCGACAGTCACCCGCTGCTGCGCCGCTACGCCCCCCAACTGCCGCGCGAGCTGCTCACCGGCGACACCGTCTTCATCCAGCCCAATCCCGAGAGCCCCGACCACTACGTCGTCGTCTGGCAAACCGCCGTGCTCAGCCGTCCGGACCTCGGGCTGCGCGCCGGTTACATCCAGCCGGTGAACCTGCTGCCCGACTTCATTCGCGTGCAGGACGCCGGCATCGTCGAAGCCGGTCACTTCACCAACCAATGGACCCTGCCGCAGCCGTGAGCGCTCTCCGTCCCAACATCCTCTTCCTCCTAAGCGATCAGCACCACGCCGGCTGCGCCGGTTACGCCGGGCACCCGACCCTCGCCACCCCCGCCCTCGATCAACTCGCCGCCGAGGGCCTCACCTTCGATCGCGCCTATTGCCAGAACCCGGTCTGCGCCGCCAGCCGCGCCTGCCTCATGACCGGCGCCCTCTCCCGCGACCACGGCGTCTACGACAACCGCCACGTGCTCGACGGCCGCCTGCCGACCTTCCCCGCCACGCTCTCCGCCGCCGGCTACCGCACCGCCGTCATCGGCAAAACTCACTTCAACGGCGATCAATATCAGGGGTATCAGGAACGTCCCTACGGCGACCTCAAGGGCCAGGCCCACCAACCCGACCCGGCCCGCCGTCCCGACCGCGGCGAATCCGGCCTCGGCGGCGTCGTAAAACCCGCCGGTCCGTCCGGCATTCCGCTCCCCCTCACCCAAACCGAGATCTGCGTGGCCGAGGCCGCCAAGTGGCTGCAGGCGCACACCGCCACCCGCGCCGACGATCCGTTCTGCCTGAGCGTCCACTTCGACAAACCACATTTCCCGCTCTGCCCACCCGCGCACTACTTCGAGCGCCACGCCGGCAAGGTCAGCTTGCCCGAGGTTCCGCCCGGCCAGTTCGAGCGCGAGGTGCCGTTCGTGCGCGCCGCCATGCGCAACAACGGCGAACCCGACCCGGAGCGACGCCACCGCGCCGCCCACGAACGCGCCCTCGCCGCTTACTACGGTTGCATCGAATGGATCGACGACGCCATCGGCCGCATCCTCGCCACCCTCGACTACCTCGGCCTGCGCGAAAACACCCTGGTCATCTACTCCAGCGATCACGGCGAGATGGCCGGCGAGCGCGGCACCTGGCAAAAGACCGTGTTCTTCGACGCCAGCGCCCGCGTGCCGCTGCTGGTGCGTTGGCCCGCCGGCATCCCGACGCCGCGCCGCGTGTCGGACCTCGTTGGGCTGGTCGATTGGTATCCCACCTTCTGCGAGCTCGCCGGCGTCCCGGCCCCCGACTCCTGCCGCGGCCGTAGCCTCGCCCCGCTCTTCACCGGCGCCGCGCTCGACCGCGACGAGGTATGGAGCGAAAGCGTCGTCCTCGGTGAGCCCGCCCACGCCGGCTGCATGCTGCGCACCGACCGCTGGAAGTTGAACCACTACCTCGACGGCGCGGACGAGCTCTACGACCTCTCTGCCGACCCGGCCGAGCAGCACAACCTGTTCAACGATCCCGCGCACTCGACCACACGCGACCGCCTCCTCGCGCGCCTCCACCAGCTCTGGGAGCCCGACCTCCAGCGCCAGCGTTACGACGCCCACCCCATCGCGCCGGAGCACAAACACACCTACCCGTATTCCAACCAGTTTGTTCTGGCCGACGGCACCATGATCGACGCCCGGCCCTGACGGACGGCTTGCCCGTCATTTTTTCCATGCCCAAACCCGTCTTTCACCTCACCTCCTCGGGCTACTTCGCCCGCGGGGAGCAACGCATCATTCCCGTCGGCGTCAATTACTGGCCCGGCTCCTGCGGCGTCGAAATGTGGCAACGCTGGCCCGTCCGCGAGATCCAGCACGACCTCGATACGATGGTTGCCCTCGGCTTCAACTGCGTGCGTTTCTTTGTGCGCTGGCAGGACTTCGAGCCCACGCCCGGCCGCTACAACGCCACCGCCTTCAAGCGCCTCGACACCTTCCTCAAATGGTGCGCCAAGCGCAAACTGCTCACCCAGCCGTCCCTCTTCGTCGGCTGGATGAGTGGCGGCATCTTCTGGCCCGAGTGGAAAGCCGGCCGCAACCTCTTCGCCGATCCCACCCTGCGCCGCCGCGGCTTCGCCTTCGCCGGCCGCGTCGCCCGCGCCCTCGCGCCGCACCGCCAGACTATCCTCGCCGTCGATCAGGGCAACGAGATCTGCTGCCTGCCCGACTGCCTCGAGGCGCCGCCCGCCGACGTCATTTCCTGGTGCACCGAGGTCAACCGCGCCGTGCGCCGCGCCTACCCCGACTGCCTCATCATCTCCGGCAACGAACAGGCCCAGATCACCGTCGACACCGGCTGGCGCTTCGACGCTCAGGAGGGCTGCGACCTGTATTCAATGCACACCTACCCCAACGGGGCGTGGCATTCCCTCTCGGTCGACGGCATGACCGATCCCCTCACCGCCAGCCTCTTCCCGCTCTACCTCAAATGCGCCCGTGCCTTCGGTCCGGTCATGATGCAGGAGTTCGGCACCATCTTCACCCTCGGCGAGTGCTGCGACACCTATCTGCGCGCCATGCTGCCCGCCGCCTGGGAGGCCGGCGCCAACGGTTTCCTCTGGTGGAGCCTGCGCGACTTCAGCGCCCCCGGCCATCCCTACAACAAAAACGCCTTCGAGGGTCCGCTCGGCATCGCCAACGACCGCGACGAACTCAAACCCACCTTGCGCGTCTTCGGCGAATTCATCGCCACCCTCGCCGACCGCCCCAAGCCAGTGACCGACCAGGGTGACGTCGCCCTGTATTGGCCGCTCCACTACTACGATCGCGACGAGCCGCTCAACCCCGGCAACGTGCCGCAGGAGCTCTCCCGTCGCCTCGTCATCGCCCACTACACCCTCACCGAACTCGGCCACCGCGTCGGCGTCGTGCGCGGCGACCGGCCGCTCACCGACATCAGCGCCCATACCATCGTCATCACCGGCGCCTCCCTCACCGCCCGCGAGGTGGAGCAGCTGCAGGCCTGGGTGGAAGACGGCGGCCGCGTGCTGTGGCACGGCGTCGACCTCACCACCTGCGGCGTCGAAATCAACGCCCTGCTCGGCGCCGATGCCACCGATCTCTACGCGCCCTCCGCCCCCGGCGTGGTCGCCTTCGGCCAGACCTGGCACTTCACCGATTTCGCCAAAGGCGTCTTCACTGGCTTCGAACCGCGCACCGCCCAGGTGTTGGCCAAAGATAAGCGCAAACGTCCGGTGGTGCTCGCGCACGACGTCGGCCAGGGCCGCGTCGTCGCCTGCCTCGCTCAACCCGACGACGACTTTGCCCGCCACTCCGCCGATCGCGACGACCGCCCCCGCTGGGCCCGCTGGTATCGCGGCATGTTACGCGCGCTCAAACCCACCGCTTCCCCGCGGCGCCAACGATGAACGCCACGGCCAGTGCTCCGGCCGGCAGCTACCTCGGTATCGACATCGGCGGCACCAAGGTCGCGCTCTGCCGCTGGCGCCCCCAGGGCCGACTCCAACGCCTCGACGAGTTTCCGTCCGCCGGACCCGACGAGACCTTTGAAAACATCGGCGCCCGCCTGCGCGGACGTCTCCCGCGCGACCTCGTGGCGATCGGCATCGCCTGCGGCGGCCCCCTCGACGCGAAACGCGGACTCATCCTCTCGCCGCCCAACCTGCCCGGTTGGGACGAAGTGCCCATCACGCGCCTACTGACCCACCTCACCGGCGCGCCCTCCTTCCTCGTCAACGACGCCAACGCCAACGCCCTCGCCGAGTGGCGCTTTGGGGCCGGCCGCGACTGCGACTCGCTCATCTACCTCACCGCCGGCACCGGCATGGGCGCCGGCATCGTGCTCAACGGCCGGCTCGTCACCGGCGCCAACGGCAACGCCGGTGAAGTCGGCCACTGGCGCCTCGCCGCCCGCGGCCCCGAGGGCTACCACAAACGCGGCTCCTTTGAAGGCTACTGCAGCGGCGGTGCCCTGCCTGAGCTGGTGCAATACCTCCCCACCGCCGAGCGCCCGGCAGACTGGCGCGTCTGGCGTCAGGCGCATCCCACCGCCAAAGCCATCGGCCGCGCCGCCGACGCCGGTGATGCCACCGCGCAAGCCGTGCTGCGCCTCTCCGGCGAAAAACTCGGCGCAGCGCTCGCCCTGCTCATCGACGCCCTCGACCCCGAGTGCATCGTCGCCGGCAACCTCTATCGACGCTGCCGCCGCTGGCTGGAACCGGCCATGCGCCGCGTGATCAACGCCGAAGCCCTGTCCCCCGGGGCCCAGACCTGCAGCATCCGCTCCGCCCGCCTCGGCGAACGCATCGGCGACTACGGCGCCATCTGCGCCGCCCTCCACGGCCTGGGCGTGCTGGGTTAAGCAATCTTTCCGATTGTAGCGGCGGCCGCCGGTCCCGCGACCGCAGCGATGTCGGCCGCTCCCCTCGCGCCGTTGCCCGAATCACACTACGTAGCGATCACCTGCACCACGATGCTGCTGAACCGTCACTGCGCGAAACACGGGTCATTCTGCCACACTCTTTTTCAAATCCCTTGCCTTATCCCTTGGGTTTTGGACCTTTACCGTTTTATCGCACAAATAATTGTGCCTATACAACGTTGGCCGGAAAGATGCGATTCGCAGCATTAGCTTTCACCCTAGTTCTTCCCCTCGCGACAAGAGCCGACGAGAGCGACGAGCAATTGATCGTTTGGCCCGATGCCGCCGCAGTCTCCGAAGCCGAGCGCTTACGAGACAAAGTTTCGTTGTCAGAGGAAGTGGTTCTCGGTGTCCTGATCAGCGACTCCCAGTTGATCAAGATTCGCTTCGGTATCTCCACGAAAGGAAACGGCACCGTATCGCTTCCGGGTCTGACGGTGCGAGTCTATGATATGCACGCCGATGGTAGCACATTTCGCGGAGGCTTGCTTAAATGCGAGTGGCACAGAGAAGGAGACTACCCGTATCTCGACTTTGTCGTTACTGGAATGGCCGTTCGCTACGATGAGAAAGGCGACGCGGAGATTGGCGAGGTGCCGGTGAAGGGCGTATTCAGGTATTCGGCGGCGGAACGCCGGTTCTATCCGATTTCGTGTTCAGAAGAAATCGATTTCTGGTCATCAGATCTATGAAGAAGGCCAACCAACCAGTCGAGCCAACGAGCCACAGAGAGCCGTAAGGGGTCAAGAGCCGTAAGGGGTCAGGCTTTGTAGTTTGTAGTTGAAGCAAGAGCCGTAAGGGGTCAGGCTTTGTAGTTTGTAGTTGAGGCGCCCGAGCATCCCAATATCCCTGTTGTTCCATGCCCCGCCAGCCACGGCTTGAATACGAAGGCGCGATTTACCACGTGATCAATCGCGGGAACTACCGTCGCCGTATCTTCACCACCAACGGAGCCAAGGAAGCGTTTTTGCGCGGCTTGGACGAAGTCGCCACCAAGCTGGATTGGCGGGTCCATGCGTGGGTCATCATGAGCAACCACTTCCACATCGCACTGGAAACGCCGCGCGGAGATTTGGTCGAGGGCATGAAGATCTGGCAGGGAACGTTTGCCACCCGGTTCAACCGTCTCCGGTCAGAACGCGGTCACCTTTTCCAGGGCCGCTACAAAAGCCTGTTGGTCGAAGGCAGCGATTATCTCGGTGCGCTGTGCCACTACATCCACCTCAACCCCGTCCGCGCGAGGCTGGCGACCGCCGAGCAACTCGGTGAGTGGCCGTGGAGTAGTGCGCATTGGATCGAGCATCCCAAGAAGCGTCCGGCATGGTTCGATGCATCTGAATCACTGGTTCACGCCGGAGGCCTTGCGGACAACAAACCCGGCCGTCGCGCCTACCGCGAATACTTGGATTTTCTCGCAACCGACTCACGTGCGCAAAAAGAACTGAAGTTTGAATCGATGTGTCAGGGATGGGTGCTCGGCTCAGCCAAGTTTAAGAAGTCGTTGATTGAGCAACACGAGGAGCTGCGCGAGCACCCGGAGGTTCAAAGGACCGCGCTAGGCCCTGACCGGGATGCGGTGTGGTCGGAACGACTGCGGCATCACCTCAAGAAAGCGAAGCGTCGCGAGGTTGATGCGTTGACCGAACCAAAGTCGGCGGAATGGAAGGTGCGAATCGCAGCAGCGATGAAGGACGAAACGACCGTCACCAACCGATGGCTCGCAGAGCGACTCAACATGGGCGGCCTCCATGAGGTTAGCCGTCGCGTGAACGCGCTGAAAAACGATTCGGCGTAACCCGTCGACAGGGCCTCTACTACAAACTACAAAGCCTGACCCCTTTACTGGAAAAGCCCGGCCAACTTCTCGGCCGGGCTTTGGTTTTAGCATACCTGATGCGGAAGAGTGTCGGGCGGCGGCCCGCGACGAGGTTCAGAATTCAAACTTCGTCGACAGGATCCATTTGCGCGGGGTCTGGAAGACATACTGACGCAGGGTGCCGTCGGCAAAGGTCTCGGTCGGGATCAGATCATCTTCGTCGAAGACGTTGTTCACGTTGAACTGGATCGACCACTTGGTCTCCTTGCCGAAGAACTCGAAGTCGCGGCGGTAGCCGACGTTGAAGTCCACCAGCGTGTAGGCGTCGCCATTGATCAGCTCACGGGTCGCCGGATCGCTGCTGGTGTAACCCACCACCGAATCACCGCGCCACCGCACACCACCGCCGACGGAGAAGCCTTTCAGGCTACCTTCGCGGAACATGTAGTTGGCCCGCAGGTTGGCCGACTGAGTCGGACTGCCGAGGTAGCGGGCGCCTTCCGGTCGCACGAGCGTGTTCTCAATGCCGCTGTAGAGCGTGTCGAGGGTCTCGGCCACCGTGGTCAAGCCATCGGCCGGATCGTTCGGCGTGATCGGCGCGCCGGCCGTGTTGATCACGTAACCGCCGCGGTCACCCGAGGTCCAGGCCGCAGCCCGCAGATCGGCGTAGGCGAGCACCTCTTTGCCGATGTTGGACCGCACGGTCTTGTTGTCGGAGAAGTTAAACGACAGGCGCAGGCTGCGGGTCGGGTTGGCCACCACTTCGAATTCCCACCCTTCCGAGTCGGAGTCGAAGGTATTGCCGCCAGCGTTGACCTGCAGGTCGCTGGCGGTGAGCGCCGTGTCCATGTTCAGGTCGGAGAGCACGTCGGCCAACACGCCGTTCATCTCGAAGGTATTCCAGATGTCGTTGATGTTGTTGTTGCCGGTCACGAGGCCGAAGTCGGCGTCGTCGCGGGCGGACGTCTCGTAGCGGGTGACGGTGGCGAAGACTTTGCCTTCGAAGAGGCTGAACTTCACGCCCCAGTCGTCGCTCTCGCCGCGCGGCGGAGGCGGTCCACGGTCGCCCGGGAAAACGATCAACTGCGGATTCGGCAGCGCGAAGTTGGAGGCGTGGTTATAGAAGACCGAGATCTTGTCGGTGGCGTGAAAGACAACACCCTGACTGCGCGTGATCGCCTTGTATTTGTCGGGCGTCGCGTTGCGCACCGCTTCCCAGGTGCCGACCGTGTAGGCACCGAGCGGGTCGCCCGTGCGCATCGACTCACTGTCGTAGAAATCGGCTTTGTCTTCGCGATAACCCAGCGTCGTGACGATGCGGTTCTCCCAGAAATGGCTCTGAGCGGCGATCATCATGGAGTCGAACTCCGAGCGATAGTCATAGACGCCATTCTGCGAGGGATACTGCACCGTGCCGGCGACGTCGGTGTCGTTCCAGTCCGGGATGGCAATACCTTCGAGCGGGCCGTTCACATCGATGTAGGTGCGACGTTTGATGTTGTTGGCGCGGTTGTCCGGATTGCGGCGAAGCGCCGCGGTGCCGGGATCGGCAATCTTCTCGATTGTCGCGATGCGCGTGGTCTCCTCCATACGGTGCTCCAGCAGTCCAGCCAGTTGATGGCGGCCGAAGATCTTGCCGAGATCGAGATCGTAGGCCGCGGTGAAACGCAGGTCTTCGGCGAGCTCCTCACGCAGGCGAATACCGGCGGAACCTTCCACGAAGGGACGGCCCACATTCGGGTTCGGCGTGCGGTCGGGCAGGTTCACGTTTGGATCCCAATAGACCGTGATGTCGAGCGGCGTGAGCGCGTTGCTGAGGTAGCTGTCCTCGACGCGATTGAAGGCAAGTTCGAGGTTCAGATCGTCCGTAACGCGCTGCTGCAGCGTGGCCGTGAAGGTGTCGTAGTCGACCACGTTGCCGTAACCCGGACCCGCGATGGCGGCTTCCTTGGGAATGACCGAAAAGTCGCTCAACAGGATCTGCTGATCCGGCGGCACAAACGGAGCATTCCAATCCGGATGGCTGGCCAACGCCGACACCGCAGAGTTGCGCCAGTCAGTCAGCGTGCCGGTCGCCGTGTCGTAGACAAAGTAGTTGGTGCGCACCAGCTCCAGACCGGCACCGGGTGCGGGCGGGAAACCACCATAGGTCGGCTGACCGGCGGCGAAGTAGGCCGTCGTGCGGTCGAGACCGGCCCACGGCACGAGACGCGATTGATCCACGTCTCCGGTCTCATACTCGAGATCGAGCACGGTGGAGGGCGTGATCTGCCATTTGGTCGCGACGGCGAAGCGGTCGGCGTCCTTGTGTTCAAACGGACGCCAGCTGTTCTCGCGGTCGCGCAGGGCGTTGAGGCGCAGGGCCCAACGACCGTCGACCAGCGTCTGGTTCACGTCCACAGCCACGCGGGCCTGGTCGTATTCGTCGGTGCGGAAACTTACCTCGATGCGATCGCGATCGAGCCGCGCCTTCTTGGTCGAGACGTTGAAGTTGCCGGCCGCGGCCGCGACGCCGAAAAGAATCGAGTTCGGCCCGCGGGCGAACTCCACGCGCTCGATGTTATACGAGTCGACCGCGATCGGATATTTGAAGAAGTTGACCGAGCGGCCGGTGTTGCTGCTCGCCGGGAGACCGCGAATGCGGAACTGCGTGTCGAACTCCACCTGGTTGCTGCCGGCGGCCAGGCCGTTTTGGAAACCAGGGATCCGCTCCGTGTTCACCACGTAGTCGGAAAGCGCGGAGAGGTCGGTCGCGGCGATGTCATTCATGAACTCCGCCGTGAACACCGAGATCGGCGCCGGGGTGTCCTTCAGGCTGGCGCTCAAACGCGAGCCAGAAGCCGCATTCTGCGCGACGTAACCTTCGTCCTGTTCGGCATCGATTATAAAGGGATTCAGGTAGATCGTGGTGTCGTCTTCCAACGCCGCAGAATTGTCGTTCGCAGCGGTCTGAGCCCACGTCGCGCCAGGGAGGAGCATGCTTCCGGCAATCAGAGCAGCGCCCACGGCACGGCGGGGGAAACAATGGGGGTTTCGAGTCATAGTCGGGGGGTGTAAGGTCAGTTCCCGGCATCAATCGCCGCAGGAACACATGGCTAGGTGGGGAGGGGTGAAGGGTAACAGTGCTCGCCTTTGCCTTCTCCAAAAGAGCCGGCGGCTTCACTGATGCTGGCCATGCTGCGATTGCGGTCGGAAACGAGCTACATGCGAGATGGTTTATCCGTTGACTCCAATAAAGGCAAACCACGCCGGACAGTTGTATTCACTTTTCCCCTATGCCGACCGTCGGACTCAACCTCGCTCACCGTGTCCAGACCCGCAACGGCGCTTGGAAGCCCTCCGCCGTCACGCGACGCAATGTCTTGCCCGCCTTCCATTCAGCCTGAATCAGCATGGTTTTGTCATTGGTGGGCAACCCCAGTTCGTGGCGCTGCAACTGCGCCACCACCAGGTCAATCGCACCAGCCGCCACTTTCTCGTGGTTGGGATAATACCCACTCAAGTGCGGCCGGTCTTCCTTCCAATACAAGGTCACGCACGACACCTCTCCCGGCACGTCCACCCCGGCCTCTTTCAGCCATCCGAGGATGTCGTCGTTAATCGTGATGATCGCCTCCGGACGCCACTTTTTATACCAGCGCATGAAGTCGCGCTGGGTCCACTTCTCGGTAATGAAGTTATCAATCCGCTGCGAAGGCTCGGTGAGCTTCTGAAAGGCTTCATACCCCGCCAACCAGAAGTGATTGGCGTGATCGTCCATGAAGGTCGGCATCGCGATGCCGATCCGCCCGTGCCCAAAGTCGAGCAGGCGCTGCACCAGCCGTCCAACCGTCGAAAACTCGTCATTACACACCGTGTGCAGCCGCGGAGAAATGAAGGTGTGGTCGATCGCCACTGTGGCGAAGCTCTCCCATTTAAACTGAATATCGCTCACGCCCAGGCCATCGGTAAGCGGCGCGATCACCAAGCCTGAGATGCCGCGCGCTTCGAGGATCTGCGACAGGCGGCGCGGCGTCATGCCGGGCTCCGAAAGGTCGAAAAAGCGCACGTCGAAACCCAATTCCTGCGCCCGCTCCTGCGCCGCCTTGTAGTAGTGCCGGTGTGGCCGCCTCGTATCGCGGTTCACCTCCTTGAGCGAGGCGTTGCAGACGAAGGCGATGTTCAGCCCGTCGTTCACCGGTCGCCCCGTGCGCAGGTAGGACATATGCGCCGAAACCAAGGGATTCAACCGGTAGCCCATCGACTGCGAAAGTTTGGCAATGCGCGTGCGGGTTTTCTCGCTGATGCGGGGATGATTGCGCAGGGCCAACGACACCGTGGTGACGCTCACTTTGGCCCGGGCGGCGATGTCCTGTAACGTTACGAACTTCGAACCGACAGGCTTCTTGCGGGCGGGGGGCATGGTGCTCTTAGACGCACCGGCGCATCACCCGTGTCAATCGACATTTTGCCGTCCGCCCGCGGTCTCCATCCCCTCGCCCGCGGCATGGTGCGTCGGAAGTGCCACCATCCCCTCGGTCGGCCGGCCCCCCGATTTTAGTAAACGGGTAAACCGTCAAGGCCGTGGTCTCGGGTCGCCGGCCGCGGGTTACCTCCAGTCCTACCCTCCCCGTGCCCGACCCCCAACCTGATTCCGCCTCCTCGCCCCGCCCCGGCGAGTCCACCCGCCGCCGCATTCTCGGCGACGCTCACGTCAATCGCGCCATCGCCGCGACCACGGACTTCGACGCGCCCTTCCAGGATTTCATCACCAAAGTCGCATGGGACGGCGTGTGGTCACGCCCCGGACTCGACGACCGCACCCGCCACCTCATCACCATCGCGCTGCTCGCCGGTTTGGGCCGCGAGCACGAACTCGCCCTCCACCTGCGCAGTATCCAAAATACGGGCACAAGCCCGGAGGACGTGCGCGAGGCGCTCCTCCACGTGGCCGTCTACGCCGGCGTGCCCGCCGCCAACCACGCCATGAGTTTGGCCAAGTCCATCTTCGCATCCCTCCCGCCCTCAACCGCCTCCGATGCCTGATCCCCTCCCCCTGCCTCTCGCCCCCCGCCTATCCGATGCGGTGCATCCACCGCATCTTTCCCCGGACTACCGCTCCACCCTCGCGCGCGCCCCGCGTCAGCGTCTTCTACCGCGCCCGCAGACCCTCGCCGAACTCACCGCCCCGGTCTACGGCGAGGACCGCCTGAAGCCGCTCGACCACGACCTCACCCGCAACGGGGTCCGCGACGGCGCCCCGCAAGGCGAACGTATCATCGTCACCGGTCGCGTCATCGACGACACCGGCCGGCCCGTGCGCCGCGCCCTCGTTGAGGTCTGGCAGGCCAACGCCGCCGGCCGCTACATCCACAAGCTCGACCAACACGACGCGCCCATCGATCCCAACTTCACCGGCGCCGGTCGCATCCTCACCGACGACGAGGGCTGCTACCGCTTCATCAGCATCCGTCCCGGCGCTTATCCGTGGCGCAACCAGCCCAACGCCTGGCGGCCACCCCACATCCATTTTTCCCTCTTCGGCCCGCAATTCCCCACCCGCCTCGTCACCCAGATGTATTTCCCCGGCGACCCGCTGCTCAAGCTGGACCCGATCTACAACAGCATCCCCGACGAGGATATCCGCCGACGCCTGATCTCCGACTACGATCACGCCGTCACCGAACCAGGCTTCGGCCTCGGCTACCGTTTCGACATCGTGCTCTGCGGCGGCCGCATGACCCCGTTCGAAAACCTCAAACTGTGAGCGCGCACATGTCCGCCACCGCCACCGCATCCGCTTCCGTATCCGGGCAAACGCCCTCCCAAACCGTCGGCCCGTTCTTTCACTACGGCCTCATCTTCCCGGGTGAAAACGTGCTCCACCGCGAGGGTGCCCAAGGCCAGCGCATCATCGTCACCGGACAGGTCTTCGACGGCGACGGTGCGCCCTTGCCCGACGTCATGCTGGAGATCTGGCAAGCCGACGCCCACGGCCGTTACCGCCATCCAGCCGATCCGCGCCACGCCGACGCCGATCCCCACTTCTTCGGTTTCGGCCGCAGTGACACGACTCACGCCGACCAAACCTTTCGCTTCGAAACCGTCAAACCCGGCACCGTGCCCGCGACCGAAGACGTCTCGCCGCTCGCCCCTCATCTCGCCGTGCATGTCTTTGGCCGCGGCCTGCTGACGCACCTCGCCACGCGGATGTATTTTGCCGACGAAGCCGCCGCCAACGCGACCGACCCGGTTTTTGCCAGCCTTTCCGCAGCGCAACAAAAGAGCCTGCTCGCGCTCCCACAAAACGACGCCGACAGCGACGTCCGCGTCTACCACTGGGACCTGCACCTGCAGGGCGACTCCGAGACCCTGTTCTTCCACCCATGAGCAAGTCGGCCCACAACGCCGATGCCAACGCCGCCGCGCTGTTTCGCGGCCCCGCTTGGTGGCACGAGCTCCTGCACGTCGAACTGGCGCTGGTCGAAGCTCAGGCTCGCGCCGGGGCCGTTCCCGCCGACGCCGCCCAATCCATCGCGACCGCCGCCGTCACCTTTCAAATCGACGAGGCCGCGCTCGCTGCCAGCGAAGCGACCCACGGTTTCCCCGTGCTCGGCCTCGTCGCTCAACTCAAACAACACGTCGGCGAGCCCGCGGCCCGCTGGGTTCATTGGGGCGGCACCACTCAGGACATCCTCGACAACGCCTTGGTCTGCCAACTCTCCCGCGGACTCGACACCTGCGACCGCCGCCTCGCCAGCCTCGTGCTCGCCTTCGCCGATCTGGCTCACGATCACCGCGAGACTTACTGCCTCGGCCGCACCCACCTCCAGGCGGCGCTACCGACCTCCTACGCCCTCAAAGCCGGCAACTGGCTCGCGCCTTTGCGCCGCCACCAAACCCGCCTGCCCGCCCTCCGCCAACGCCTGCATTCCGTGCAATGCGGCGGTGCCGCCGGCACCCTCGCCGCCTGGGGCGAACACGGTCCGGCCATCATCCGCGAATTTGCCGCCGCCCTCAACCTCGCCCCGTCGCCGCTCCCCTGGCACACCCAGCGCGACGCCCTCTTCGAGACCGCTGACTGGCTGGTGTTGATCGCCCAGAGCCTGTGCAAGTTCGGCCAAGACCTGCTCCTCCTCAGCCAATCCGACATTGCCGAAGTCGACGTCTCCGTCGGCGCCGCCGGTGGCTCCAGCGCGATGCCGCAGAAATGCAATCCCATCCGCTGCGAAGCGCTGCTGCAGTCCGCCCGCCGCGTCATCCACGAGCGCAACGCACTCTCCCTGTATCCACCGCCTGAACACGAGCGCGGCACCGCCACGACCGTCGCCGAACTCACGCATCTGCCGCTGATCCTCGCCGCGACGATCGACGCCCTCGACACCGCCCTAACGCTCGCCACCGGCCTCCGCATCGATGTCGCCCGCGCTCGCGTCAATCTCGACGCCACTCGCGGTCTGGTCTGGGCCGAGGCCGCCACCCTCGCCCTGTCCAAACACCTGCCACCCACAGCAGCACGCGCCCTCGTCAAAGCCGCCATCGCGGACGTCGGCACCGGCGAAGGTGACCTCATCTCGCTCCTCCGCGAGCGCACCGACGCGCCCATCGACTGGGACCGGCTGACCGATCCCGCCGCCCACCTCGCTCCGGCGCACCGCCAGCTCGATGCCATGCTGGCGAGTCTCGATTCCGCGCCCCACGCGTAACCACTTTCCCAATACCGTCGGTCCGACCCACCGCCGGATCATTCCTCCCTTACCCAACCTTACCCGCCATGATGCCCGATGTTGTCATCGTGAGCGCGGTCCGCACGCCCATAGGCCGCGTGCGTGGCGCGCTCGCATCCGTCCGCCCGGACGACCTCGCCGCCCACGTCATTGCCGCCGCCCTGGATCGCGCCGGGCTGCCTCCCGCCGAAGTCGACGAGGTTTACCTCGGTTGCGCCAACCAAGCCGGCGAAGACAACCGCAACGTCGCCCGCATGGGCGCGCTGCTCGCCGGTCTGCCGCACGAGGTGCCCGCGCTCACCTTCAATCGCCTCTGCGCCAGCGGTCTGTCCGCCGTCAATCACGCCGCCCGCACGATCCGTTGCGGCGAAGCCGAGGTCATCATCGCCGGTGGCGTCGAAAGCATGTCCCGCGCGCCTTACAGTCTGCCGCGCACGCCGCCCGCCTTCGGCAACTTCACCGCCTGGGACACCTCCCTCGGTTGGCGTTATCCCAATCCACACCTCGAAGCCCAGTTCCCGCTCGAGACCATGGGCGAGACCGCCGAGAACGTGCAGGAGCTCAGCCGTCGCGCCGATTTCCCCGGCGGCGAAATCACCCGTGAGGATCAGGACCGTTTCGCCCTGCAGAGCCACGCCCGCGCGATCAACGCGATCAACGCCGGTCACTTCACCGCCGAGATCGCGCCCGTCGTGATTCCGCAACGCAAGGGCGAGCCCATCACCGTCGCCATCGACGAACAGCCCTTTGCTCGCGCCACGGACAACGGCTACGAACTCGCCACCAGCCTCGAAAAGCTGGGTCGCCTCAAACCCGCCTTCCGCACCGGCGGCTCCGTCACGGCCGGCAACGCCTCCTCGCTCAACGACGGCGCCTCCGCCCTCGTGCTCATGTCGGCCTCCCGCGCCCGCGCGCTCGGCCTCCAGCCCCTAGCGCGCTGGTGTGGCTCGGCCACCGCCGGCGTGGACCCGCGCCTGATGGGCCTCGGTCCGGTCGACGCCGTGCGCCACGTGCTGAAGCGCACCGGACTCACCCTCGCCGACGTCGCCCTCACCGAACTCAACGAAGCCTTCGCCGTCCAGGCCCTCGCCGTCATGCGCCAACTCGGCCTCGACGAGGCGACCACCAACGTCTCGGGCGGAGCCATCGCGCTCGGCCATCCGCTCGGCTGCACCGGTGCTCGCCTCGTCACCACCCTCGTGCACGCGCTCCGCCGCCAGGGTGCCGCCGGCACCGCCGCGCCCCATGGCCTCGCCACCCTCTGCGTGGGCGTCGGCCAAGGCGAAGCCACGGTCCTCGAAGCCCTCTGAACCCGGCATGAAAACTGTGCCTCAACTCACTGCGGCCGAAGCCGCCGCCCGCATCCCCGAGGGGGCCGTGCTGCTGGTCGGCGGTTTCGGCATGACCGGCAACCCCGTCCACCTGCTGCACGCCCTCGCCGACTGCGGCACCCGCAACCTGACCTACATCGGCAACAACGTCGGTGAACCCGGTCTCGGCGGCGGACGCCTCCTGCGCAATGGCCAGCTCCGTCGCGCCATCGGTTCCTTCTTTACCAGCAACCGCGAAGCCGTCGCCGCCGCGCAGGCCGACGAGATCGAATGCGAACTGATGCCCCAGGGCACGCTCGCCGAAGCCCTTCGCGCCGGTGGCGCCGGCATCGGTGGCTTCTACACACCGACCTCTGCCGGCACGCCACTGGCCGAGGGCCGCGAGGTGCGCGAGCTGCGCGGCACACCCCACGTATTTGTGCCGGCACTACGCGGCGATGTCGCGCTTCTGCGCGCCTGGAAAGCCGACACGGCCGGCAACCTGATCTACCGCCGCACCGAACAAAACTTCAACCGCGCCATGGCTACCGCCGCCGACCTCGTCCTGGTCGAAGCCGAACACATCGTGCCCGTCGGCGAACTCGATCCCGACTCCATTCACACACCGGGTTGCTATGTTGACGGGCTCGTGCAGGCGCACACGACGCTCGAAGACCTGGGTTCCTCCGCCAGCCTCAGCGCCAGCGCCCGCCGCGCCGATCCCGATCGCGAGGCCATCGCCCGCCGCGCCCTCGCCGAACTTCACCCCGGCGATGTGGTCAACCTCGGCATCGGCATCCCTACCCTTGTGGCGGACTTCATCACGCCGGAACACGGCCTCATCCTGCACACCGAAAACGGCATGCTCGGCGTCGGCCCGGCACCCGCCGATGGCGGCGGCGCGTTGGATTACCCGGTCAACGCCGGCAAGATCCCCGTCACCGCCGTGCGCGGCGCCAGCTACTTCGACAGCGCCGACTCCTTTGGCATGATTCGCGGCGGCCACATCGACGTTGCCATCATGGGCGGCCTCCAGGTCGACAGCGCCGGCAACCTCGCCAACTGGGCCGCCCCCGGCAAACCGCTGCTCGGCGTCGGCGGGGCCATGGACCTGGCTTCCGGCGCCCGCCGCCTGATCATCACCATGAACCACAACGAGCGCAGCGGCGCGCCCAAGCTCGTGCCGTCATGCACCCTGCCGCTCACCGCGCTCGGCGCCGTGGATCTGGTCATCACCGAGCTCGCCGTCTTCCGCTGCGACGGCGGGCTGCGTCTCATCGAACTCATGCCCGGCGCGTCCCTCGACGAAGTGCGGGCCCGCACCTCCGCCCCCTTCACCACCCATCTCTGATTCCCCATGGTTACTCGCACCCAAGTTGGCATCATCGGCGCCGGTCCAGCCGGTCTGCTGCTCTCCCACCTCCT
Source organism: Actomonas aquatica (assembly GCF_019679435.2). Lineage (NCBI taxonomy): Bacteria > Pseudomonadati > Verrucomicrobiota > Opitutia > Opitutales > Opitutaceae > Actomonas > Actomonas aquatica. The sequence goes on along the minus strand of NZ_CP139781.1, from coordinate 151,778 downwards.
CCACCTCGCCGGCATCGAATCCGTCGTGCTCGAGTCCCGTTCGCGCGACGACATCGAATCCACCATCCGCGCCGGGGTGCTTGAACACGCCACCGTCGAGTTGCTCAAAGCGATCGGCCTCGGCGACCGCATGCAGCGCGAGGGCGCCGTGCACGACGGCATTTACCTGCGCTTCAACGGTGGCACCCACCGCATCGATTTCACCGAACTCATCGATCGCAACATCACCGTCTACGCGCAGCACGAAGTCATCAAAGACCTCGTCGCCGCCCGCCTCGCCACCGGCGGACAGATCGTCTTCGAAGCCGACGACGTGCAGGTGCACGACATCGACACGGAGCGCCCTCGCCTCACCTACCGCGACGGCGAAACCGAGGCCGCGTTGCACTGCGACTTCATCGCCGGTTGCGACGGTTTTCACGGCGTGTCCCGCCCACTCATCGGCGGACCGCAACGGCAGGATTTCACCCGGGTGTATCCACTGGGCTGGCTCGGCATCCTCGTCGAGGCGCCGCCGTCCTCGGACGAATTGATCTACGCCCACCACGAGCGCGGATTCTCCCTCGTGAGCACGCGCTCGCCCGAGCTCCAACGCATGTATCTGCAATGCGACCCCAACGACAAAGTGGAGCAATGGTCCGACGATCGCATCTGGAGCGAACTGCACACCCGCCTCGCCACGCACGACGGTTGGACGCCCAAGGTCGGGCGCATCGTCCAAAAAAACGTGGTCGCGATGCGCAGCTTCGTGGCCGAGCCCATGCAACACGGCCGCCTCTTCATCGCCGGTGACGCCGCGCACATCGTGCCGCCCACCGGCGCCAAGGGCCTCAACCTCGCCGTCGCCGATGTGCAGGTGCTCGCCCGTTCTTTCGGCGAGCACTATGCCGGCCGCGGCTCGCAGGCCCTCGACACCTACACGCCCACCGCCCTGCGCCGCGTGTGGCGCGCGGAACACTTCTCCTGGTGGATGACCTCGATGCTGCACAGCTTCGCCGATGCCGACCCGTTTCAACAGCGGCTGCAATTGGCGCAACTCGAGCAGGTCTGCAGCTCCCGCTCGGCCGCCCGCACCCTCGCCGAAAACTACGTGGGTCTGCCTTTCAACGCCCAACTCAACTGAGTCATGTGCGCCGCCCCGCCCCGTCCCCTCGGCGCACTCGACCCGACCACCCGTCGGATTACCGGCTTGATCGGCGCGGTCGTCGCCGGACTCGCCCTGTGGGTGTTGTTGCCGGCCGACGGCCTGACGCCTGAGGCCCGTCGACTCGCCGCGCTGTTCGTCGGCTGCCTCGTGTTGTGGGTCACCGAAGCCTTGCCCATCGGCGTCACCGCGCTGCTTGCGATCGCGGCCCAGCCAGTCTTCGTGGTCGCGCCCATGAACACCGCCGGCGCGCGCTTCATGACGCCGGTGTTTTTCTTCGTGCTGGCCATGTTTCTCATCGCCGCCGTGGTGCAGGACTCCGGACTCGATCGCCGCTTCGCCGGCTGGTTGCTGCGCCGTGCCGGCACCGACAGTCGCCGCGTCATCTTTGCCTTCATGGTCGGCGCGGCGACCCTCTCGTCCATCGTGTCGGACGTGCCCGCCTGCGCGATCTGGGCAGCCCTCGGTTTGAGCCTGCTGCAACGCGACGGGCTTGAGCCCGGCAAATCCAACTTCGGCCGCGCGCTCATGCTGGCCATTCCCATCGCCGCCTTCATCGGCGGCATCGCCACACCGGCCGGGAGTTCGGTGAACCTGCTTGGGCTGCAATTGCTCAAGGACTTCGGCGGCGTGGAGGTTGGCTTCCTTCACTGGATGGCCATCGGCGTGCCCATGGTCATCCTCCTCGTGCCGCTCGCCTGGTGGGTGCTCGTGCGGGTGTATCCGCCGGAGATCACCAACATCGCGCCGCCACCGACTGAGGCGCCGGGTCCACTCAACCGCGCGGAACGCCGCACACTGCAATTGCTCGGCACCATGCTGGTGCTGTGGATCGCCAGCACGTGGTATCCGCGCGCCCTCAACGCCACCATGGTCGCCCTCCTCGGCTCCATCGCCATGTTTATGCCCGGCTTCAAACTGCTGAGCTGGGACCGCGCCATGAAGTCCGTCAGCTGGGAGGCGCTCTTCATGATCGGCGGCATCACCTCGCTCGGCGTCGCCTGCCGCGACACCGGCTTGGCGGAGTGGTTTGTCACCCACAGTCTCGGCGGACTCGCCACGTGGCATCCGTTGGCGATCATCGCGACCATCAGCGCGGTCACCGTCGTGATTCACTTGGTCATTCCCATTCTGCCCGCCGTGACCGCCGTGCTTGTGCCACCGGTGGTGGTGCTCGCCCAGCAAGCGGGATTGCCGCCTGCACTGTTTGCCTTGCCCGTGGTGTTCACCGCGTCCTGCGGATTCCTGCTACCGCTCGACGCTGTGTCACTCATCACCTACGGCACGCGCTACTATCGCATGACCGACATGCTGTGGCCGGGGGCGCTCATCAGCGTCGGTTGGGTGATCGCCATGACCGGGCTGATCTACGTGATCGGCCCCTTGGTCGGACTGCGCTGACACCGCTTCGTCGGGCGCTTTGTGGCCCGAATTCAGTCAACGGGAAAACCCGGATCATGATCGCGTTCCGTGCCGCGCCGGATTGACCGTCACAGCCACCCCATGTTGCCTCTCTCCCCACGCCATTCCACGGCTGCGACCCGGCTGGTCGACCGGCGGATTCACTGTGTTCGCGCGATCATCGCCTGCTTGCTGCTGGGGTTTGCCAACTCCGCCTGCGTCCACGCCGAGCAATCCCTGCCTGACTCCGGCGTCGATCCGGCCTGGTCGGCGCACACGGCCATCTCGCCGGACGACACCCGCATCCCCTATCTGCTGCAGCTTCAGGCCGACCGCAACGGCCCCGCGCCCGTGCTCGTTTTCTTCCACGCCGCACCCGGCGGTCGGGGCCTCGAGGGCCTGCAATCGCTCGCGAAGCCCGAACGTTGGGATCCCTTCCTCGCCGCCGGCTGGGCGGTCTGCGTCGCCGACTATCGTGGTCACACGCCCAACCGCCCCTTCGAGGTCCTGCGCGGCCCGGTCAACGCCACCGACGACGTCGCCGCCGTGCTCACCGCGCTGAGCGAACGCGAGGATCTCGATGGCGATCGCGTCGCCGTGATGGGCAACAGCCTCGGCGGCGCCATCACGCTCCAGGCCGTCGCCGACGGCAAAATCACCCCGCGCTGCCTCGTGCTCAACGCGCCCGCCAGTTTCCGCTTCATCGGCCTGCGCGGCCGCCCCATGCGCGATCAACCACTCACCGACGCCGACATCGATCGCCCGGCGGCCATGAAACGCGTCGCCGCGATCACCCCGCCCGTGCTGCTCATCCAAGGCACCGCCGACGGGCTCAGCCCGATCAATGAAAAACTGGCCGAGCTGCTGCGCGCCGCCGGCCAGGACGTGCAGTTGGAGTTGTATCCAGATCAAGGGCACAGCTTCACCAACGGCCCCGACTCCCCCGCCTTCCGCGACGCCGTCGCCCAATCTCTCTCGTTTGTGCAGCAGCACACCACGAGCCCCTGACCGAGCCGCGAAAACAGGCGAGGCAACACGAGCTGGGGTTGACCGATGCCGCCATCCCCGAGTTCATCCTCTGTGCCCAACCTCGCGGCGCCGCGCCCGACGAACTCCGCTCCCTGCCCCTTCCGTATGATCGCCTCCCGCCCGTTCCATGTGATGACCAAGCCCATCGGGCCGATCTGCAACCTGGACTGCAAATACTGCTTCTACCTCGAAAAGGAGGCCCTCTACACCGACGCCAAGTGGCGCATGTCGCCCGAGCGGCTCGAGCGCTACATCCAGCAATACATCGCCGCCCAGCCCACCGATCACGTGAGCTTCGCTTGGCAAGGCGGTGAACCCACCCTGCTCGGCGTCGACTTCTTCCGCCGCGTCGTGTCGTTGCAGCGTGAATACGCCGGCGGCAAGACGATCGAAAACGCCTTCCAAACCAACGCCACCCTGCTCGACGACGAATGGGGCGCCTTCCTGCACGAAAACCAGTTCCTCGTGGGCGTCTCCATCGACGGTCCGCGCGAGTTGCACGACCGCTATCGCGTCGACAAGCAGGACCGCTCCACCTTTGATCAGGTGATGCGTGGGATCGAGGTGCTCAAAAAGCATCAGGTCGATTTCAACACCCTCACCTGCCTCAACCGCGCCACCGCCAAGAAGCCGCTCGAGGTCTACCGTTTCCTCAAAAGCATCGGCAGCCACTACCTGCAGTTCATCCCCATCATCGAACGCCAACCCGGCGCCCAGACCCGGGAGTGGGGCCTCGAACTTGCCAGCCCCGACGAACGCCCCGGCGCCACCGATGAGGACCTGCCCGTGAACAGCTGGAGCGTGCTGCCGCGCGACTTTGGCGAGTTCTACATGCGCATCTTCGACCGCTGGGTGCGCAAAGATGTTGGCAAAACCTTCGTGCAGCTCTTCGACACCGCGCTCGGCAAATGGGTCGGCGCGCCCGGCGGCATCTGCGTCCACGCCGAAACCTGCGGCGACGCTCTGGCCATCGAGCACAACGGCGACCTCTACAGCTGCGACCACTTCGTCTACCCGCAGCACAAACTCGGCAACATCGCCGACACCGAGCTGGCCGAACTCGTCAACAGTCCGCGTCAGCGCAAATTCGGCACCGACAAACGCGACACCCTGCCGCAATACTGTCGCGACTGTGAAGTGCGCTTCGTCTGCAACGGCGGCTGCCCCAAGTCGCGTTTCCTCACCACCCCCGCCGGCGAACCAGGCCTGCATTACCTCTGCGAAGGTTACCGCGCCTTCTTTAATCACATCGCCCCAGTGATGCGTGTCATGGCCGACCTCTACCAGCGTCGCCAATCCCCCGCCGCCGCGATGGACCTCGTGCAATCCAAGTCCATCCCCGGCTACAAGCCGCTGAAGTAAAGCGTCAGTGCGAACTCGTCGTTTTCCCGAACGATCAGCACGGATTCGCACGGATGAATACGCCCTGGAGACGAAAAATAGCTGCGCTTGAGCCGGAGGTGAAAGCGTGGCCCGAAGACGACCACGTTGTCTCTGCGCTCCAACGCGGCTACTGCACAGCCCGCCCCGACTACAGTGCCAAGGATCCGTGGTTATCCGTGCCATCCGTGGCCTCATTTCCCACTTTAGCTCCGCGCCACTCCACCCTCGGTTTCCGCGCTTTCTCTGCCTCGAGGCCAATCGAAAATCGAAGCTCCCTGTTCGAAAATCTCTGGCACCCCCACGGGGAATCGAACCCCGGTCTGATCCGTGAGAGGGATCTGTCCTAACCGCTAGACGATAGGGGCGAGTGCAGAAGAGGGCGGAAAATCAAAAGCCTGCCCCCTCCTTGCAAGCTAATTTCCCGCTAATCTTTTAACGCCGCCCCGTCGTGACCTCCGGCCAGTCGTCCGAGCGGAAGGGCGAGGCGGGCAAACCACCGGCTCCCTGCAGGTTACAGTCGGGATTGTCCGCCCAAGCATAACGCACCGCCACCGGCGCGACGACGTCCGGACTCCACACCCGCACCGTCGTTTCACCCACGATCTCCGCCTGTGCCGGCACCCAGCGATGATCGTCCCCCGCCACCACGAAGCCACGCAGCGTCTCCTCACCCTCGCGCACGCGCAGCCCCCCCGGGGCCCGCATGGTCACCTCCACCGCGCCCTCCACGATGGCAAAGTCCTGCGGCGTCGGACTCAGCCGACCCGCCGCTTCCCGCCCATAAACCAGGTGCTCGGCCGCCAGCGCCAGCCGTTGCCCCACCGCCTGCTTGTTCGTCGGATGCAGATCATTCGGATCCCCCACGTCGATCGTCACCGCCATGCCGGTCATCGGCAGGCTCAACGTCATGAGCTGCGATTCCCGCAACTCCGCCCAACCGCTGCGCGAGGGCTCGGGCTGACGGTCCAGATTCGGCAACTGCACCCACAGGAACGGCAACTCTGGTCGCCCCCACTCCCGCCGCCACGCTTCGATCATGACGGGGAACAGCGTGCGATACTGCTCCGCGCGCCCGGCGTTGGCTTCGCCCTGATACCAGATCACACCTTTGAGCCCAAAACCCACCCACGGCGCGATCATCGCGTTGTAGAGCCCGGACGCCGCATACTTGGTGCCCGGGCCGGTGCGCAGTTGCGGACGTGACGGCGTCGGCCGCCCCGCCTGACGAGCCGCTTTCACCTCCTCCTTCCACTCCTGATACACCTGCGGGTAATTGCGGTCCCATTCCGCTTTGATCTGTGGAAAATTTGCCACCTCTTGCTCCCAGCGCTCCGCGATCGGTCGCAGATCATCGTGAGCCAAGAGATCCTGCCACGGGGTCCACGCCTCCGCCCGCGTGCCTCCCCAGGAGCTGTGTATCAGCCCCACGGGCACGCCGACCTCGCGATGAATCTGGCGCCCGAAAAAATATCCCACTGCCGAGAAGCGTCCCACCGTGGCCGGACTGCACACCGACCATTCTCCGGTCACCTCCGATTGCGGTTGCTCCGCCACCTGACGATCGACGGAGAAAAGCCGGATCTCCGGAAAATCCGCTGCTGCGATTTCGGCCTCCGCATCATCGGCCTGCGACACCGACAAATACATGTTGGACTGCCCACTGCAGAGCCAAACGTCACCGACCAACACTCCGGTGAGCTCCACGCGGTTTTCCCCGGCAACGACCAAGGTCTGACCCGACGCGTCCGCCGCCATCGCCGCCAGTTCCACCCGCCAGGTGCCGTCATCGGCGGCCGTCGCATTCACCCTTTGGCCCGCGAAGCTCACCGTCACGCCCTCCCCGGGTTCCGCCCAGCCCCACACCGGCACCGCCTGTTCGCGCTGCAACACCATGTGATCGCCAAACATTGCCGGCAGTTTCACCGCGGCGGCGAGCGGGGCGCTCAGGCCGGCCGACAGCGTCACAAGCAATGAGAATAACACAGTTAATTTAATTTTATTATGCTTAGCGAGGGGCATGCGATTTTGGGGTTAATCGGTTTCGATTCCTCAGTTTGGAACCACCCCTACGACCACCGCCGAAAGCTTCGCGGGGCTCAAGTTCATAATTATGATTTTTACTTGACCCGCTTTAGCAACGAAGCCTCTGTCGAATCATTCGCTGGCGGAGCCCCCGCCTCTGGCCCCTCCCCCTCAACCCCTCGTTACTCATGCCTGTTTCCCCGTCGCGCCGTCCGCTGACTCGTGCCGCGTTCACCTTGCTCGCGCTCTCCTGCTGCTCCCTCTCCGCCAAAGTCATCTTCGAGGAGACCTTCGCCGACGAAGAACGTATGCATCTCAATCCGCCGGATTCGCTGGAATGGTATACGTCCTCCAGTGCCTCAACCTTGGAAGTGACGACCGACGGGCTGCGGCAAAACGGCGGAGGTCGCCAGGTGCTCGCGCACTTCACACCAGAGGGGAAACCGCTCGAGTTGGAAGTCGGACAAAAACTGGTCCTCTCACTGCAATTCTCCGTCGAGGGCCCGACCGATTCCCCCGGCGGCCTGCGCATCGGTCTGCTCAATTCCCATGGCGCGCACGCCTTCGACGACAAGATGAACAGTGCCATGGAATACGAGGGCTACCGCGGATACATCGCCCTCACCAATCCTGCTCCAGCCAAACGTCGCCAAATCCGTCTCGGCAAACGCACGGGCAACGGGGATCGCCTGCTTTCCACCACGCAAAACTTCACGATGCTGCCGAGCTCCGGCGGCGAATTGCTGCAACTGGAATCCGGCCAGATCTACACCGCCGAACTCAGCGTCACCCGCACCGCCGCCAAAGAGGTGAGCGTGAGCATCAGTTTCACCGGCTCCAATGGACAGACCGGCGTCTTCACTCGCACCGACAGCAAAGACATCGAGACCGCGTTCGACAGCCTGGCGATCTCCCCCGGCTCCAAAACCGTCTCCGCCTTCACCATCCATCAGGCGCGCCTCGATCTCCTGCCTTCATCCTGACCCTCCCCTCTTCTCTACTCTGACTCGCAAACGCATCGCAATTATCATGACTACCCCCTCTATCCTTCGCCGTTTCAGTTGTCTTCTTGCTGCCACCGCCGCCATCAGCTCCGTCGGCGCCCAGACCGTATACCTCAACGACACATTCGAAAACGACACCTTGGGTGCAGCTCCCGCCACCGCGGCCGCCGCCCGCCAAACCACCATCATCACCGGCAGTGGCGTCATCGGCACCGACCAAGCCGCGCGCATCAATGACGTCGGCGGTGACGCGGCCTATCTGGAATACAACGTGGGAGACGCGCCACTCGGTTCACTCTACATTTCATTCGATCTGCAAAACCTGGTGCCCAACCCAACAGGTAGCGCTACCCAACCGTTGATCTTCGGTTTCAGCGATTGGAACACCACCACGTCCTACGCTCTCAACTCCAACGGAACCCGTGGCGTGGGCATGTGGTTTTACGCCAACGGGGCCAGCGGCACTTTGCGACTGCGCGACGACAGCGGTTCCTCGATTCTCACTACCACTTATGATATGACCGCTCTCCAGTCGGTTGAAATATTCATCAACGATCACGGAACCAATACCCTTGCCTACACACGCCCGGACACTTCCGGCGTGGCCACCCTCGCCGCTAACTCCGCCGCTTTCTACGTCAACGGCAGTCTCCTCGGCGACTCAATGGGATTTACCATGGGGGCGGGCACGACCGATGGTGATGCTACCCTCGGCCGCTTCGGTTTCTACTCCGGCGGGACCAACGTCTCCGATTTCGCTATCGACAACATCTACGCCAGCTCCCTCTCGGCGGTGCCCGAGCCCTCCACTTACGCGGCCATCTTTGGTGCCGCCGCCCTCGGTCTCGCCGCCTGGCGCCGTCGCCGCCACCAGGCCGCCACCACCGCCTGATATCCGCCGCCCCCCGGCCTCGATCGCTGCGGTAATCCGCGATCCTGCTCCGCCTCGCCATCACCGGCAGTCGCACGGCTAGCGGCCGCCGACTGCGGTGATCCAAGCGAAGCGCCCCCTCTTTGTCCGACCGCCTTCGCCGGTCGAGTTGGCTTCGCCGTGCCCCCCTTTTGCGCCGGAACTCCATCGGCGCGCTCCCATTTCCCCCATGAATCCGTTCCGTTTCCTCACCGTCACCCGCCCCGCCCGCCGCACCTCGTTTCTGACCAGTGCGTTAATCGGCACAATGACCGCCTCCCTCCTGCCTGCGGTCACTTATTTCGAAAGCAATTTCGAATCCGACACCGTGGGTGAGATTCCCAGCAGCAGCGCCGCCATCTCGCCTTTCGCCAACAACGCCACCAACGGCATCATCGTCGTCGGCACCGGCTCCACCCCGGCCGCCATCAGCGGCAATCAATCCGCTTACTTTTACGATCTCTCTACGGAAGCCACCACCCGCTGGTTCTACGAGCTCAACAGCGGCACCAACGTCGACAACCTCCAGGTCGATCTCGACTTCCGCCCCGGCTACGCCCCCGCCGATCCCGAGAACGACGAGGTGCGTTTCATTCTCTCCGCCGGTCGCGCCGGTCAGTCCCTGCCCAACTCCGACTTCCGCCCCTTCGAGGTGCGCCTCGTCAACAACGGCAAGATCATCGCCCGCTCCGCCGAAGGCACCGCCACGATCATCACCATCGATCCCGCCACCACGCACCACCTGACCCTGCTCATCAATTCCCACGACAGCACCGCCGCCAGCTACGCCGATAGCGGTTTCGGCGCCAGCTCCGTGCCCGCCAACTCCTTCCTCGTCGCCGTCGATAATGCCGTCATCGGCACCTACACCTTCATCCAGACGCCCGATCCCACCAACGCGCCTGAGATCGATTTCTACGCCGAAAACAACGACCTCGGTCAATTCGGCTTCTTCCAGGACACCGCCCGCGAGGGCGGTCTCATCGTCGACAACCTCGTCCTCCAGTCCTTCGCCGGCACCACCACGCCGACGCTCAACGCTCCCTCCGGTCTCTCCGCCGCCGCGGCCTCCAGCTCCAGTATCCAACTTTCTTGGACGGACAACGCCGCCAACGAAGAGGGCTTCCTCCTCGAACGCCGCACCGGCAGCGACGCCTTTGCCACGATCGCCACGCTCTCCGCCGACACCACCAGCTACACCGACACCGGCCTCACGCCCGAGACGACCTATGACTACCGCGTGAGCGCCACCGCCACCGGCTTCGACCACGCCACCTCCGCCACCGCCTCGGCCACCACAAGCGCTGTCGCCCCGCTCACGGATCCGTATTACAGCAACAACTTCGAATCCGACACCGTCGGCGAGCGCCCGGCCGGCGACTACTACGGCTCCCCCGGCTCCAACACCGCCTCCAACGGCTTCAACGTCGTCGGCACCGGCTCCACGCCCGCCGCCATCGACGGCACCAAGTCGCTGCACCTCTTCGACGCCGCCCCCGATGCCGTCACCCGTTGGTTCTTCCCCTTCGCCAACGACACCAACCTCTCCGCCGTGCGCGTCGACGTCGACTTCCGCCGCACTGCCGCCCCCGCCGATCCCGAGGACGGCAACCAGCGCTTCGGCATCGCCCTCGGCCGCGCCGGCGTCGACCTCGCCAACTCCGACTTCCGCCCCTTCGAGGTGCGCCTCTTCCAAAACGGCAACGTCGGCATCAACTACATCGAGGGCAGCTCCACCGTCGGCACCTACCCGGCCGACGCCACCAACCGCCTCACCCTGCTGGTCAACTCCCACGACTCCAGCGCCGCCGCCTTCTCCGGCACGGCTCTCGGCACCGGCTCCGTCGCGCCCAACACCGTGCAGGTTTATATCAACAACGAGCTCATCGGCGCCTACCTCTTCCACCAGACGCCCGACCCCACCAACGCTCCCGAGGTCGATTTCTACGCCAGCAATGACGACCTCGGCCAGATCGGCTTCTACGCCGACTCCTCCCGCCTGTTCGACATGATCATCGACAACGTGCTCATCCAGTCGCTCAACGGCTCCGAGACCCTCGGCTCCGGCGTGGTCGTGCCCACTCTCAACGCGCCCACCGGCGTCGCCGCCACCACCGCCAGCAGCACCGCCATCAACCTCACCTGGACCGACGCCGCCGACAACGAGTCCGGCTACATCGTCGAGCGGCGCACCGGCTCGGGCGACTTCACCACCATCGCCACCCTCGCCGCCAACAGTAACAGCTTTTCGGATACCGGCCTCACCGCCGCCACCACCTACGACTACCGCGTGAGCGCCACCGCCGACGGCTTTGACCCCGCCAGCGCTGCCATCGTTTCCGCCACCACCAGCGCGAGCGGCACCCTCACCGATCCCTACTACAGCAACAACTTCGAGACCGACACCGTCGGCGAGCGCCCCGCCGGCGACTACTACGGCTCCCCCGGCTCCGATACCGCCACCAACGGCTTCCACGTCGTCGGCACCGGCTCCACGCCCGCCGCCATCGACGGCGACCAGTCCCTCTACTTCTTCGACCAGGCCGCCGACGCCGTCACCCGTTGGTTCTTCCCCTTTGCCGGCGGCGCCAACCTCTCAAACGCCCGCGTCGATTTTGACTTCCGCCGCACCTACACGCCGACCGATCCCGAGGACAGCAATCAGCGCCTCGCCTTCACCCTCGGCCGCGCCGGCGAAGACGTGCACAACTCCGACTTCCGTCCCTTCGAGTTCCGTGTGCACCAGAACGGCAACCTCGCCATCAACGGCGTGGACGGCAGCACCACCATCGGTTCCTACAACCCGGCCGTCACCAACCACGTCACCCTGCTGGTCAACTCCCACGATACCAACGCCGTGGCCTTCGCCGGCACCGCCCTCGGTTCCGGTTCCGTCGCGACCAACTCCGTCGCCGTCTTCCTCAACAACGTCTTCATCGGCACCTACCTCTTCCACCAGACGCCCGATCCCACCAACGCGCCACAGGTCGATTTCTACGCCAGCAACAACGACCTCGGCCAGATGGGTATCTACGCCGACTCCTCCCGCCAAGCCGGCTTCGTCATCGACAACGTCCTCATCCAGTCGCTCAACGGCAGCGAAACCCTCGGCACCGGCGGCAACACCGGCGGTGGTGGTGGCGGCGACCCGGTCGTGGTCGCGCCCACCGTCGGCGCCATCGATGCCCCCGCGGCCGTGACCGCCGGCGAGGACGCCAGTATCACCGTTACGCCCGAAGGCACCGGCCCCTTCACCTACCAATGGTATGAGGGTGAATCCGGCGACACCGCCACCCCCATCGCCGGAGCCACTGGCGCCACCCTCGATCTCACCGCCCTCGACGCCACCACCTCCGTCTGGCTGCGCGTCACCAATACCGCCGGTAGTGCCGATACGGATACCATCACCATCACCGCCACGCCGCGTGATGAGGTGATCGTCACCACCATCGCCGAGCTCGACGCCGCGCTCACCGCCGCCGTGCCCGGCCGCACCATCCTGCTCGCCGCCGGCACCTGGACCGACACCGTCATCCGCCTCCACGGCACCGGCACCGCCACTCAGCCCATCACCGTGGGCGCGGTCACGCCCGGCGAGACCATCCTGCAGGGCGGCTCCCGCGCCGAGCTTTCCGGCGAATACCTCGTGCTGCGTGACCTCGTTTTCCGCGACAGCTACACCGGCAACGACGACGAGATCATCCAATTCCGCCGCAGCGACGGCACGCCCGCGCACCACTCCCGGGTGACCAACGTCACCATCGAGGACTACTACCCGGCCGCCGGCACCAAGGTCTACTACGTCTCCGTCTTCGGCACCAATAACCGCATCGATCACAATACCTTCATCGGCCACGACGTGCCCGGCGTCACCGTGGTGGTTTGGTTCGACGGCGTGCCGGTGAACCACCGCATCGATCACAACCGCTTCGCCGATCGCATCTACGGCGGCGGGGAAAACGGTTGGGAAAGCATCCGCATCGGCGACAGCTCCTCCACCCAGATCGACGCCAACTGTATCGTGGAATACAATACGTTCGACCACGTTGATGGTGAGGTGGAGATCATCTCCAACAAGACCCACGCCAACACCTACCGCTACAACACCTTCTTCGAATCCCGCGGCACCCTCACCCTGCGCCACGGCGACCGTTGCATCGTCGAGGGCAACCGCTTCCTCGGCGGTAACCGCGAAGCCGCCGGCGGCGTGCGCGTCATCGGCGCCGACCATCGCATCATCAACAATCACTTCGAGAACCTGCAGCCCGACAGCATGGGTGCCGTCGCCGTCTACGCCGGCCAGACCAATCCCTCCTCCGACGGTTACCCCGCCGCCCACCGCGCCATCATCGCCCACAATACCTTCATCAATATCGACGGCCCCAGCATAGAGCTCGGCACCGGCGAGGGCTCCCGCGATCGCGACGTGCTGCCCATCGGCGGCGAGATTGCCAACAACCTCTTCGCCCACACCACCAGCACCACACAGGCGCTCATCACCGGCCCCGCCATCGCGCAGCAGACGTGGGGACACAACCTCTACCGCGACGGCGACGCCAGCGGCCTGCCGACCGGCGCGCTCACCGCGGCCGCGCTCACCTTCACCTACGACGAGACCCTCGGTTGGTATCGCACCGCGACCGATTCCCCCGCCCGTGACGCCGCCGGTGCCCTCTCCATCCCGGTGAGCCGCGACCTCTTCGGCCAGCCGCGCGACGCGTCGCCCGACCTCGGTGCCGAAGAACTGCCGACCTCCACCGGTGGCAGCGGCGGCAACCCCGGCACCGGCAACCCGGGCACGGGCAATCCCAACCCCAACGAGCCGACCGAGGCCGTCAGCATTCGCAACTACTCCGCCCGCGGCAGCTCCGGCTCCGGCGACCAGCTCCTCATCAACGGCATCGTCATCGGCGGCACCGAATCGAAGTCGCTCCTCATCCGTGCCGTCGGTCCGGGTCTCGCCCACTTCGGAGTCAGTGACCTCATGACCACGCCCGAGCTGGTGGTGCACACCGTCGACGGTGCCGTGCTCGCCCGCAATGCCGGTTGGGAGGAGTCCGACGCAGCTGGCATCACCACCGCCAGCGCCGCCACCGGCGCTTTCGCCCTCCGTGCCGGCGAACGCGACGCCGCCCTCGTGGTTGAACTGGCCCCGGGCGCCTACACCAGCCACGTCACCGCCAACGGTGGCAGCACCGGCAACGTGTTGCTCGAAACCTACGACCTCACGCCGGGCACCGGACGCCTGCTCAACCAATCCATCCGTGGCACCATCGGCACGGGCGACGCGACGCTCATGGGCGGTTTCGCCGTGCACGGTGCCACCTCCCGCCGCGTGCTCATCCGCTGCGCCGGCCCCGGACTGCTGCAATTTGGCGTCAACGCCCCGGCCGCCGATCCCGCCATCGTGGTTTACGACAGCCAGGGCAATGAGGTCGGTCGCAACGATAACTGGTCGGCCGGGGCCAACGCCACGTCCGTCGCCGAGGCCATCGCCGCCAGCGGTGCATTTACCTTCGCCGCCGGATCCAGCGACGCCGCCATCGTGCTCACCCTGCCGCCCGGCACTTATACTTATCACGCCAACGCCGCCAGCGGCACTCCGGGCGTCGCCATCATCGAGGCTTACCTGCTCGAGGACTGATGTGATTCACCCGCCCATTTCGCTCCGCTGGTCCCTGCCAGCGGGGAGAAATCCGCGTTTCACATCTGAATCCCCCGGTCAGATTTAAGCAAAAATCCTCTCGATTAGGCCTCATAATTATCAAGCCTATGTCCGTGCGTAAAAAGGCCCGCGTTTCCCAACAGAGCATCGCCAAGGAGCTGGGTGTGTCCCAGGCCTTGGTCTCGCTCACCCTGAACGGACAGCGTGATCGGATCCATCCGGAGACCTATCAGCGCATCTGGGATTACGCCATGAAGGCGGGTTACAAACCCAAGGGTATTCGCCTCGAGGATACGCCGGACGACATCCGCACGCGCCAGATCGGCATCATTCTGCGTGCCGGTGTGAACCTCCACACCCAGGGCAGCTACTTCAACCACGTGTTGCACGGTCTCAACGACCAGTTGCTCGACGACGGCTACACCGGCGCCCTGCTCGGTTCGGAAGACAGCATGACGCCCGCCCGTCTGGCTCAGCTTTTCGGCGCCGGCCACGCCATCAAAGGGGTCGTGCTCCTCGGTGAGGTCGGCGACGCCTTCCTCGAGCAGCTCCGCGAGCACACCACGCACATCGTCGCGGTTTCCGCCCGTCACACCGGCTTTTGCCATTCGGTGCTGGGCAATGAACCGCAGGCCTTGAAGTCCCTCGTGGACCATCTGCGCGAGCTCGGCCACCAACGCGTCGGCTGGCTCGGCGGCAACGCCGGCCTCTCCCGCCACGAAAACCGCCTCAACGCCCTGCGCTCCGCCCTCAAGTTGGCCGGGCTCACCCTCGATCCGCGCTACGTCGTCAAGCGCGCCGAAGGTGATCGTGCCGAAGGCAACGAAGCCATGCTCAGCCTCATGCCACTGCGCCGCCGCAAGGATTTCCCCACCGCCTTCGTCACCTACAACCTGCAGATGGCCCTCGGCGCCGCCGGCGTGTTGGAACGCGAAGGTCTGCACGTGCCGGCCGACGTCAGTCTCGCCGCCGCCGACTACTCCGCCACCGCCACCAAAGCCTCCCCGAGCATCACCGCCGCCGGTTGTGATCCGGAAGACCTGGGTCGCGAAGCCGCCCGCCTGGCCCTCTCTCGCGGCGGCGACAACTCCGGTGCCTACCACGACTTGGTGCTCAGCTCCCGGCTGTTCGTGGGCGAGTCCACCGGCCTGCCGGCCCGCTGAGCCAGCGGCAAGCCGGCCTGCTTTCCCTCTCTACCCCTCCTGATGCGTTTCGGAAATTCTTCCGCTCTTTGGCGCTTTGGAGTTGTCGATTTATAATTATTATTTCCTACTGGCCGAAACCCCTCCATGTCTGCCTACGACCACGCCGTTCTCGCCCTCTATTTTGTCTTCATGCTGACAATCAGCTGGGTCTTCCGCCGCTTCATTTCCGATGTCGGCAGCTACTTCCGCAGCGGCGGCCAGGTGCTCTGGTGGATGGCGGGCGGTTCGGCCTTCATGGTCTCTTTCAGCGCGTGGACCTTCACCGGTGCGGCCAGTCGCGCCTACCTCGATGGTTGGCCGATCATCGTCATCTATTTCGCCAACGCCATCGGTTTCTTTTTCAACGCCGCCTACTTCGGTCCCCGCATGCGGCAGATGCGCGTGATTACTTCGATGGAAGCCGTGCGCCAGCGCTTCGGCCGCGCCAGTGAGCAGACCTTTACTTGGATCATCGTGCCGCTGCAGATGCTCAGCGCCGGCATCTGGCTCTACGGCATGGGCGTCTTCTTCGCCGCCGCGTTTGGCTTCGAGGTGCGCACCACCATCCTCATCACCGGCCTCTGTGTATTGTTGATGTCACTACTGGGCGGCAGTTGGGCGGTGATCGCCTCCGACTTCGTGCAGGTGCTCATCCTCATCCCCATCACGATCGTCACCACCTTCCTCGCCATCGCTCACATCGGCGGCTTCAGCACCGTGGTCGAGAAGCTCAGCACCACGTCGTTCGATCCCGGCAAACTCTTCTCCGACGACTTCCTCATCTTCTGGTGCATCGCCATCCTGCTGAAGCAGTTCCTCTCCACCAACAACCTCAATGACGCCTCCCGCTACCTCTGCGTGAAGGACGGCAGCCACGCTCGCAAAGCCGGTCTGCTCGCCGGCGGTCTCTTCCTCGGCGGCCTCGTGTTCTGGTTCCTGCCGCCGATGATTCAATCGGCCACCGGCGCGGATCTGGCCGAGGTGTTTCCGCAACTCTCCAAACCCTCCGAGGGCGCTTACTTCGCCATCGCGCGCACCGTCTACCCGGTAGGCATGATGGGCCTGCTCGCCGCCGGCATTTTCGCCGCGACCATGTCCTCGATGGACTCCGGCCTCAACCGCAACGCCGGCATCATCGTTAAGAACCTCTACCAACCGCTGCTGCGCCCGCAGGCCTCCGATCGCGAGCTGCTCAACGTCGGCAAAGCCTCCACCGTCGCCCTCGGTCTGCTGGTCATCGCCGTCGCCATCTTCTACAGCGAAATCAAAGACCTCTCGCTGTTTGAGCTCATGCTCAAATTCCAGATTCTCGTCAGCCTGCCCTACATCGTGCCTTTGGTGCTCGGCCTGATCATTCGCCGCACGCCGGGTTGGGCGGGTTGGTCCACGCTGCTGGTTTGTTTTGCGGTCAGCTTCATCACCACCACCTACCTCGACATCGATTGGGCCGCCGGTGTCTTCGGCACCCGCGATGGCGTGACCGCCTTTGAGCGGCAGAATTGGGAACAGGGCATCGGCGTGTTCACCATCACCACCGCCGGCGTGTTGTGGTTCCTCTTCACCCGCCGTTTTTATAACCGCGCCCCTGCCGCCCAGCGCGAGGAGATCGAGCGCTTCTGCACCAACATCGACACGCCGGTCGATTACGCCCGCGAAGAATCCGCCCCGGCCTCGGACGATCGTCAGGCCCGGCTCATGGGGTGGTTGTGCATTCCCTACGGCAGCATCGTGGTGCTCATGGCGCTCATCCCCAACCCCACCATCGGCCGCCTCGCGTTCATCTTCTGCGGCGCGACCGTGATCACCATCGGCACCTTGCTCGTGCGCTTCTCGCGCGCCCGTCCGACACCGGCCGACCGTCATCCGGAGCAACCCTGATCCGCCGTCATGCCTCCCGCTGATTCCATCGTCCTGCTGCCGCCCAACCGGGTGTGGCGCTCCTACACCGGCGGCGCCACCTTGGATCGCATCGCGGGCGCACGCACCCCGGCCGATTCACATCTGGCCGAGGATTGGATCGGCTCCGTCACCCTCGCCCGCAACCCCGGTCGCGACCTTCCCCGCGAGGGCGTCTCCCAAGTGACCTACGCCGGCGAGAGTGTGGACTTCGCCGACCTCATTGCCAGCGATCCCGACTACTTTCTCGGCGCGGCCCACGTCGCGCGCTACGGCCCGGCGCCCATGCTGTTGGTGAAGTTTTTGGACTCCGCCACGCGGCTTCATTTCCAATGCCATCCGCCGCGCGCCTTTGCGCGCCAACATCTCGATTCACCCAGCGGTAAAACCGAGGCCTACCACATCCTCGGTGTGCGCGATGGCGTCGACGATCCCTACATCTACGTCGGGTTCCAACGTCCGCCCACACCCGCGCAGTTGCGCGACTGGATCGAGCGGCAGGACATGGCAGCGCTCACCGCCTGCTTCGACAAGGTGCCGGTCGCGCCCGGCCAGACTTACCTCATTCCCGGCGGCGTCCCGCACGCCTTGGGCGAAGGCATCTTCATGGTCGAAATCCAGGAACCGTCCGACCTCGTCGCCCGCCTCGAGTTTGTGCGCGACGGTTATGTGTTGCCCGAAGCCGCCCGCTTCATGGGGCGCGACGTCGACTTCGCGCTCTCCTTCGTCGACTTCAACGCCTACCCGCTCGTCGATGGCGAATCGCCCTTCCGCTGCCGCCCGAGCCAGTGCCGCGTCCTCGGTCCGCACTCCTGGCAGGAGACGCTCATCGGCCCCGACCGCACTGATTGTTTTCGGGTCTGCCGCACCGTGCTGCACGAACCGGTGACCAAGAGCGAACCCACCTGTGCCATCTGCACCGTCACCCGCGGCACCGTGCACCTGCACCACGCCGGCCGCCGTCACACCGTGCGTTGCCACGAATCCTTCTTCCTTCCCGCCGGCATCGATGCCCTCGATCTGCTGCCCGAAGACTCCGCTGAACTGCTGGAGTGTTTTCCCGCCAACTAACGCCATGCCACCGCGCCCCACCTTACTCACCTGTCTCACCGTCCAGGAGGAGACCGAATTTCTCCCTGCCCCGCTGGGTGATGAAATCGCCGCCGCTTATGCCCGCGTCGATACGCTGCGCCCCGAGGAACTCACCGCCGAGTCTTGGGCCGAACAGCTCCACGCCCACAATCCCGAGGTCCTGCTCGCCTGCTGGAAAACGCCACCGCTGCCCGCCGACCTGCCACCCGGCCTGCGCTACGTCTGCTACCTCGCCGGATCCGTGCGCAAACTCGTTTCCAGTGAACAGGTCGCCGCCGGGCTGATCGTCAGCAATTGGGGCGACTCCATCAGCCGCATCGTCGCCGAGGGCGCATTGCTGCACATCCTCACCGGCCTGCGCCAAACCTCCCACTGGGCCATCGCCATGCACCTGCACGGCGGCTGGAAGGACCCTTCCACCGTCACCGCTTCGCTCTTCGGCCGCCGCGTCGGCATCCGCGGATTTGGGCGCGTCGCCCGCGAGTTGCTCAAACTGCTCGCGCCCTTCGGCTGCGACATCGGCGTGCATGCGCCCGACCTCACGCCCAGCCTGGCGTCGTCCCACGGTATCCGTGTCGTCCCTACCATCGATGCGCTGATGCGCGATCACGACATCGTGGTGGAACTCGCCCCACTCACCCCGGAGACGCACCACTCCATCCGCCTCGAACACCTCGAAGCCCTGCGCCCGCGCAGCCTCTTCGTCAACGTCGGCCGCGGTGCCACCGTCGACGAAACCGCCCTGCTCGAAATCGCCCGCCGCGGCGAGGTGTTCATCGGTCTCGATGTCTATGGCATTGAACCGCTGCCGGCCGATTCCCCCTTCCGCGGCCTGACCAACGTCGCCCTCACCCCGCACCTCGGCGGCCCCACCACCGACCGCCGCGTCGACGCCGGCCGTTTCGGGGTGCGCAACCTGCAGGCCTACGCCGCCGGCGAGCCGTTGCGCGCCGTCATCACGCCCGACGTTTACGCCAGCTCGACCTGACTGAGCAGCCCGCGCCATGTCCGACCTACCGCCCTCCTATCGTCATTGGCAAAACGCCGCCCGCGGTCTGCTGGAGGCCCTGCTGCCGCACATGGCGCCGGGGGCCGCCGGCATTCCCATTGACGGTCCGGCCACCACCAATCACGACGCGCAGGCCGACCGCCTCGAGTCCTTTGCGCGTCCGCTGTTGCTGGCGGCGCATTGGCTGCAATCCGCGCCACATCCGGACGACACCGCGCTGCGCGCCGCGATCGCCGAGTGGTTTCGCGCCGGCTTGCTGATCGGCTCCGATCCGACGCACCCGCAGTATTGGGGGCCCGACGCAAACTACCACCAACACCACGTGGAAATCGGGCTGCTCTGCATCGGCCTGCAGATCGCCCGCGCCGAGTTGTGGGATCCGCTCACGTCCGCCCAGCGCGATCAGGTGGCCCACTGGTTGGCCTCCGCCCGCGGCAACGGGATCGTGAACAACAACCACTATTTCATGGGCGTGCACATCCTCGAGTTTCTCGGCGCCGAGGGCTACGGGCATCCCACCGATCGCAAGGTCATCGACACCTTCCTCGATCGGCTCGAGGGCATGTATCGCGGCGACGGCTGGTTCGAGGACGGCATCAACCAGGCCTACGATCACTACAACGCCTACGCCTTTCATTTCTACGGCCTCTGGTGGGCCCGCCTCCACGGCGCCGCTCAACCCGCCCGCGCCGCACGCTGGAACACCTGGGCTGGTCGCTTCGTCGACGACTACGTGCATTTCTTCGCCGCTGACGGCGCCCACCCCGCCTTCGGTCGCTCGATCTGCTACCGCTTCAACGGCATCAACGTCTTCGGCCTCAGCGCCGCGGCCGGCACCACCGCTCAGCCGCTCGGCATGCTGCGTCGCCTTTGCACGCGCAACCTCGACTACTTCCTCTCGCGCCCGATCACGCAAAGCCAGGGCCTGCTCTCGGTCGGCTGGATCGATGAGTTTCGCGACATGGCCGAGCACTACTCCTGCGGTGGTTCGCCTTACTGGGCGGCCAAGGGATTTGCGCCCCTCGTGCTGCTGCCCGAGCATCCGTTCTGGCACGAACCGGAATCCCCGTTGCCCGCCGAACAAGGAGATTACGTGCACGTCATGCCCGTGCCCGGCCTCACCGTGCGCAGCGTCGCGGGCGAGGTGGAGATCATCAACGCCGGTTCGCAGATCACCATCTCCCACGTCGATTTTGGCGCGGCGAAGTGGAGCAAGACCGCCTATCGCACCAACGTCGATTTCTGCATCGCGAAACCCTTCGCCACCGCCACCACCAGCGACTCCGCGCTCACGCTACACCTGCCCGATGGCCGCAGTTTCGCCCGCCATTCCACCGTCGCCGTCGAGATGACGGAAACCCACTCGCGCTACGTCTGGAACCTCGGCGTAAAACACGGCCAGGTGAACTGCACCGTCGATACGGTCATCTTCTGGCGCGCCGGTTGGCTGCTCCAGATCCACGTCTGCACCAACCGCCAACCCGGCACGCTCCGCCTCGGCGGTTACGCCCTCGCCGCGAGCGATCCAAAGCACCTCACTGTAGCCGGCCTCGGTGAGGCCGGTCCGGGGTCAACGCCCCCGGCTACAACGGCTCACGCCGCGTGGCGCAACGACGGCCACGGCACCGTCCTGCAGCCCTTGCTGGGTTTCAGTTCGGCCGACTGGGAAACGCGTCTCGACGACACCACGCCGCGCACGCATCTCCGCGCGCCCTACCACGTCACGCCGGTCGTCGACACCACCTCCTTCGGTTCCGCCGCCGGCGAGACCGCCATCGTCGCTGCGCTGGTTTGGACCGGCCGCGATCGGACCGCCGCCGCTCCGTGGACCGTCGGTCCTCAAGCCGCTGGCACCTGGTCGCTGCAACACCCCGCTCTTGGTTCCTGGAACCTGCAACATCCCCTGCTCCCCGCTTTATCGTGAAAACCCTGCTCTCCTCCCTTGCCCTCTCCATCGGCCTGCTGAGCGCTGCACTTCCGACTGCAGCCCGCGCCGCGGCCGACCCCGCCTCCATCGTGCCCGCCCACGGTCCGCGCACCCTCGTCGTCGCCGGCCAACACGACGCGTTTCGCGCCTACTGCACCACGGGTGAGGGCGCCGCCGCGTTTGCCGCGATCAAGGCCGACCTCGATCGCGATTACATGGACTTCCCGCATCCCGCCGAGCCCGTCACCTACGGCGACCCCGAGCCCAGCAAACGCGACAGTCTCAAAGCCGACAAATGGCGCGACGTGCAGGATGTCGCCGGGCGCATTTCCGGCATCGCCGAAGCCGCCACCCTGTGCTGGATCGTGACCGGCGAAGAACGCTATCTCTCCAAAGCCAAAGAATTTCTCCTCGGCTCTACCGACTGGCACTTCGCGCCCGATTGGGAGAGCGGCGCCGTCCTCGGCGCGACCGACATCTACTACAACGACGAGGGCAACTTCCGTCTCTGGCGCAAACTCCCTCTCATCTACGACCAGCTCCGCGACGAACTCACCGACGCCGAACGCGCCCAGGTGCTCAACCACTTTCGCGAGCGCGGCAACCGCACCGTGCGCTGGATCCGCGAGGCTCGCATCTCCAAACTCGAGCGCAACTCCGTGCGCGTGAAACCCCAAAGCCACCCCGTGCGCTTCATGGCCATGGTTGGCCTCACCGGCCTCGCGCTCTGGGACGACCTGCCCGAGGAAGCGCGCGATTGGTGGGACTTTGCTTACACCTTCTACCGCGATCAGTTCAGCCCCTTCGGCGGCGACGCGGGGGGATGGGCCGAGGGCAGCGCTTACTGGCGCGGCACCTTCGAGCACGCCATTTTTCAGGACACCCTCGCCGCCATCGGCGACCCGCTCGCCTACGACGCGCCCTTCTGGCGCAACACCGGCTACTTCGCCCTCTACAATGTGCAACCCTACCTGCACACCACCTTTGGCGACGCCTCCAACGCCGGCCACTTCAACCTCGAACCGGCCATGGCGGAATACCTCACCCACCTCGCCCGCGTGCAGCAGAACGGCTACTTCCTGAGCTACGCCCAGCTCAAGACCGACGACCGTCCCTCCGCTGCCCTCGCCGGCCTCGGCGAACTGAAACGCAGCTACCCGACTTCGGGTGAGTTGCTCATCCGCAACTTCATCGGCAGCCGCTACCCCTTGCCCGCGCCGGCGCCGTTGGCCGACCTGCCGCCGTATCGACATTTTGATGACGTCGGCTGGGTGTCCTTCCACTCCGCCCTCGGTGATCCCGCCAACGATATCCACATCACCTTCAAAAGTTCCCCCTACGGTTCCTACAGTCACAGCCATCCCGACCAAAACAGCTTCATCCTGAATGCCTACGGCGAGGGCCTCGCCATCAACTCCGCCAACCGCGAGTTCCATCGCTCGCCCCACCACAAGGGCTGGACCTGGCAAACCCTTTCCAAAAACGCCATCCTCATCGACGGCGAGGGTCAGGAGCAACAGGTGCGCGAGGCCAAGGGCCGCATCACCCGCTTCGAGGTCGGCGACCGTTACGCGCTCACCACCGGCGACGCCACCATCGCCTACCAAACCCGCCAGCCGAAAGGCCGTCTGCGCCGCGTAACCCGCGACCTGCTCTTCGTCGATCAACGCTACCTGGTCGTGCGCGATCACGTCATCACCCACGATCCCGTGAAACTCTCCTGGTTGTTGCACGCCGAGTTTGACCTCGGCTGGAACAACCAGACCCAGCAGGCCCTCATCAACGGCGAACAGGCATCGCTCACCACCCAGTTGGTCGCTCCCGCCACCAAGTGGTTTGCCGCCATCACCGACCGTTACCCGGTGCCGATCGATCCGCGTTATCAGTTCTCCGACGAGCACTACTGGGTCACCACCAAGTGGCGCGATCACATGCACCTCACGCTCGAGGCCCGCGATCCCGCCGACGACCAGATCGTCTTCGCCGTGCTCTGGCCCGAGCCGGAACTCGGCGGCGCGTCCGCCCTCACCGCCAGCGTGGATGCCCGCGGTCGCCTCGTCGTCACACGCCCCGACGGCCAGGTCGACACCATCACGCTCACCGACGACGCCGTCGCGATCGACTGATCGTCGCCGCCACCACCCCGATGCGCTCGCAACAAATCCTGAGTCTCGTGCTCGCGTGGGCGGTCGCGCCGCTGTCGGCCGCCCTCAGCTACGGCCAAAACACGCCCGCCACTCCCACCAGCTTCCCCGGCGCGGACACCGTGATCTACCGCGACGCGCAACCGGAGCCGGTGCGGCTGCACATCGTCAAACCCGCCGGCTGGAAACCGACCGATCGGCGGCCCGCCCTCGTGAAATTTTTCGGCGGCGGCTGGCAACACGGCACCCCGGAAAAATCCATCGGTGGCGCCCGCGCCGCCGCCCGCCTCGGCATGGTGGGCTTCGCGCCCGATTATCGGGTCGTCCAGCGTTGGCCGGACAGTGATGCCAGTCACACCGTGGCCGACGCGCGCCGCGCGATTCGCTGGATCCAGGACCACGCCGACGAACTCGGCGTGGACCCACAACGCATCATCGTTGTCGGCTCCTCCGCTGGCGCGCACCTCGCCCTGTGGACCGCCATCACGACCTCACCGCCCGAGCTGACCGAGGAGGAGGAGGCTCCGCGCTTTAAACCCGCCGCGCTCATCCTCTCTTCCCCGCCCTCCGACACCTCGGCCGCGACTGGCGTGGGCGGCGACCGCTTCAACGTCGCCGAGCCCGACCGTTATTCACCGCTGCAACACCTCGATGCGACGATGCCGCCGGTGTTGTTGATCCACGGCGATGCCGATCGCCTCGTGCCCTTTGCCCAATCCGTTGCCCTGCACGCCGCCTTGGTGGCGACCGGCAACACCTGCGAGTTTCACCCCGTGCCCGGCGGCGGGCACAACTACACGCAGGATGTCCCGAGCTGGAAGCGAAAGGTGCCGGAACTCCAAAGCGATTTTCTTACCCGCCTGCATCTGTTGCCCGTCGCCAACGAGGACTGAAGTGCCATCCTTTTCGCCATGCCCCTCCTCCCCAAACTTGCCGGTAAACGCGCTCTGATTACCGCCGGTGCCCAAGGCATCGGCCTCGCTATTGCGGAGGCGTTGCTCGAAGCCGGCTGCGACGTCTTTGTGCACTATCACTCCAGCGCCACCGGCTCGGCGGCCCTCGCCACCCGCGCCAGTCATCTCGACCGCCGTTTTGCCGCCGCCGCGGCTGATCTCACCGCCCCCGGTAGCGGCGACGAACTGGTGGCCAGCGCCGCCGCTGAACTGGGTGGCATCGACCTGTTGATCAACAATGCCGGTTCCCTCATCGCCCGCCACGACCTCGCCGAGATCGATGATGGCTTCTGGGAACGCGTCATGTCGCTCAACATGCAAAGCATGATGCGTGTCACCCGCGCGGCCCTGCCGCATCTCACCGCCGCCGCCCGTCAGCACGGAGGCGCCAGCATCGTCAATCTCGCCTCGCTCGCCGGCCGCAAGGGCGGCCACGGGGGCTCCCTCGCCTACGCCACCGCCAAAGGCGCCGTGCTCACCTTCACCCGGGCGCTCGCCGCCGAACTCGGCCCGGTCGGCATCCGCGTCAACGCCCTCGCCCCGGGCCTCATCCTCGGCACCGCCTTTCACAACACGCACACCACCGACGACTCCGCCCGCGCCACCATCGCCGCCATCCCGCTCGGTCGCGCCGGCACCGCCGCCGACGTCGCCCGCGCCGCCGTGTATCTGGCCAGCGAATACGATGGTTTCATCACCGGCGCCACCCTCGATGTGAACGGCGGCGTCTGGTGCGGCTGATTCCCCGAACGAAGTCTGCCATGCAACGCCTCGCCCTCGCATTCCTGCTGCTGGCGGCCGCCCTGCGCGCCGCGCCCGAACTCTCCCTCACGCTTGATCATGCCGACTGGGTGTATGGCCTCGATGACACCGCCACCTTCACGGTGCGCGTGCTCGACGACGGTCAGCCCGTGCCCGACGCAACGGTCACCTACCAACTCGGCCCGGAGCGCTTCGAAACCGACTACGCGGCGGTCACTGTGCCCGCCGCCGGGCTGGTGCTCACCGGCTCAATGACCTCGCCCGGCTTCCTGCGCTGCAAAGTCAGCTACGGTGAACAGAGTGCGCTCGCCACCGCCGCCTTCGCGCCGGAGCAACTCACGGTCACCCAAACCGATCCGGCCGATTTCGACGCCTTCTGGGCGAGCTACATCGAACGCCTCGCCGCCATCCCGATGAACCTCAGCCGCGAACTCGACGTGGAGGCTTCGACCGAGGAAGTGCTCGTCTACAAAGTAAGTTTTGATGCCTGGAATTTCAGCGACCGCCCCATGCGTTTCTACGGCATGCTCACCATGCCCGCCGCGCCCGGTCGCTACCCAGCCGTCCTGCGCGTGCCGGGCGCCGGGGTGCGCCCTTACACCGGCGAGAAGTCGCTCGCGGCGCGCGGTATGATTGTGCTTCAGATCGGCATTCACGGCATCCCGGTGGATCTGCCCGAGCCGCTCTACCAAAACCTCCGCGCCGGAGCGTTGAACTACTACCCGGAGTTCAACCTCGATAACCGCGACCGCTATTACTTCCTGCGCGTCTACCTCGCCTGTCTGCGCGCCAACGATGTGCTCACCCAGGAGGAAAACTGGGACAATACGCGCCTCGTGGTCGCCGGCGGCAGCCAAGGCGGACAACTCTCGATCGTGACCTCCGCGCTCGATCCACGCGTCACCGGCACCGTCACCAACTACCCCGCCTACTGCGACACCACGGGCTACCTGACCGGCCGCGCCGGCGGCTGGCCGCATCTCTTGTCCAAGCCGGAAAACCAAACCGCCGCCAAACTGGAGACCACGCGCTATTACGACACCGCCAATTTCGCGCGTCGCTTGCACGCCCCGATCAGCCTGGCCTTCGGCTACAACGACGAAACCTGCCCGCCCACCAGCATGCAGGCCGTCTACAACCTCATCGCGGTGGAAAAGACGCTCATGATCGAAAAGGAAATGGGCCACCGCTCCTCCCGCCCCTTCGCGAAACACTACGCCGATCGCGTCGCCGCGATGGCCGGCGTGCAGTAAGGCGAGGCCGGCACCGCGTCGCCCCTCCTTCCACCGCACGCGGGCGACACGCCCGCGGCTACATCCCTCGTCCGAGTGTAGCAGCGGCCCTCTCGGCCGCTCTACGTTGCCCCTCGGCCGCGTGGTCAAACCACTCCAACGTTAGCGCGAGCAAGCTCGCGGCCTACCGGGCGGCTTCGAACACGGCATTGTAGGCTGCGAGCTTGCTCGCGCTACGCTGCCTCTCCGCCGTCCGCCGCTCTCCCGGGGTCACCGACCCCGGCTACAGCACCTCATCCCTGCTAATCCGAGTGATCCGTGGCCACTCCGTCTCCTCCGGTGACTTCCTCTGTGCCTTTCTGTGTCCCCCTCTGAGACCTCTGTATCCAAGCCCCCCTGCCTCGCTGCTGCATTCCCCTCCGCTCCCAAACGCAGAAGGCCACGGATCCCGCGGGCCCTCGCGAGGCACCGTGTGATCCGTGGCCGGGTGTTCGATCTGTGTCCTAACTTATAACTAACCCCAAGAACTCTCTAGAACTCAGAAGCTCAGGTCGTAGGTGCCGGTGAAGGAGCGGCCCTGACCCGGTCCGGCGGAACCGTAGGTGTAAACCTCGTCGCTGAGGTTGCGCACGTTCAGCTGCACCTTGTGGCGATAGCGGCGCTCATGCGTGCGCCAGCTGTAACCCACACCGGCTTCAAAGATGCCATACGAGTCGTTGAAGATGGACTCGCGACCGTCGTCGACCCGGGCTTCACCGCTGTAGATCAACTCACCTTCCGGCAGGTCGGCAAAGATGAGGCGACCATTCGGCAGACGCAGATTCTGAATCGGACGGCTGCTGCTCGCGGTGATACGACGACCGGTGGAGGGATTCACCAGCGACTCGCCGTAATACTTGTATCCGCCGGTGAAATACAGGCCCTTGAGCGTGCCGTTTTTGACGGTGTATTTCACGCCCACGCCCAAATTGTCCTTCGGCGCGCGACGCAGCGGGATGCCCTCGAGGTGCGGGGCCTGGGCGTGGCTAACATACTTGGCGTCGACATAACCGTAGCCGCCGAAGAACTGCAGGCTCGGCGTGACGACCCAGTTGAAATCGAACTCCACACCCGACGAGGTCTCGGCGCCGGAAAGCACCGTGATGGTGGCGCCGGTATCGAGGTCGAAGGTGTCACGGGCCACGTTGGCGCGATCGATATCAAAGTAGGTCGTGGTGAAGGTGAGGCGCCCTTCCAGCATGTCGGCCTTGAAGCCAGCTTCCCAGCCTTCGCCGGTTTCGTTCGGCAGGTCGTAGGTCGAACCATCGATGGCGCGGCCCACGCCAAATTGCGGCACGAACGACTTGGAGGTGCTGGCGAAGAGCGAAAGTCCCGGCGTGACGCGCCAGTTGCCGCCCAACTGGTAGGTGGTCTCGTTGATGTTGCGACGACTGTCGGTGTTGTTGCGCAGATCGCGGGCGTGGCTGTCGACGTAGTCGTAACGCACGCCGGCCATGAGGTTGATGCGCTCATCGGCGAGGGTCATGCGCTCGCTCAGGAACACGCCCCAGAGATCGAGGGAGTTATCCTCTTTCTGCGACAGCGCGTAGAGCGAGGGGTCCTCGCGGTAAGTCACAAAATCGTAGTTGGGGTTGGCCGGATCAAGGCCGCCCAGCACGTCGGCCGGCATGCCGCCATTGGCGATCGCGGTGGCGGTCATGTCCCAACGCTCCGGGGTCTCAGTCTGACGCTGGTAATCGACTGTGAGCAGCGTTTTGTGCGAGACGGAGCCACTCTCCCACGAAGCCAGCAGGTCCGTCTGCCAACTCGCGCCACCTTCACCATAGGGACGCAGGCGCGGGGTGCCGCGATCCATCAGACCGGTGGCCGAATTGATCCGGCTGCGGCTGCCGACTTCCTGGCGCTCCAAGCCGCGCTCGAACCAGTTGCCGCTGCTGCGCAGGGAGAAGATGTCGTTAAAGCGATGCTCAAAGGTCGCCGTCACATTGTGCACGTAGCGGTCGGAATAGTTGAGCGGTCCCTGCGGATTAAAATCCATCAGGTCGAGAGCGAGCCCCGTGTAGCGGGTATAGGTGCGGCCTTCCCGGTAGGGGTCATCCGCGACCTCGGTCAGCATCGGGATACTCGTGCTCGCGATCGCCACTTCGTCGCGCTCCAACCACTCGTATTCCATCAGGAAGCTGGTGTCGCTGTTGGGTTTCCAGAGCAACTGCGCGGCCACCGTGCGCTGCTCCTTGTGCTTAAACGGCTGGTCGTAGTCGTTGGCGTGATGGGCCGCATCAATGCGGTAGAACCACGACTCGCTGTCCTTGACCGGACCGGTGGACGAAAGCCGCACGCGATACATGTCGTCGCTGCCCCCGTAGAGGGTCATCTGCGTCTTCTGCTTCGCCTCGGGTTTCTTGGTGATCACGTTGATCGTGCCGCCCGGCAGCACCGTGCCGTAGATCGACGCGGCGGGGCCTTTGATCACTTCGGCGCGACTGACGTTGACCTTGTCGATCAGACCGATGCGACGAAAGCCATTGCGCAGCTGCACGTCGGCATCAAAGCCGCGCAGGTTGTAGCCGGTGGAGAGCGTTTCCCACACCGAGACACTACTGGTGTAGCCGAACTGTTCACGGAACTCAAAGGCCGCGAAGTCATCGAGGAACTCGCCGGTCACGACATTGACCGAAAACGGCAGGTCGCGAATCCGACTGGCGACACGCGTGCCGGTGGTGGACTCCGCCGCACCATACTCGCTGGGCGTGGTGGCGGTGACGGAAAATTCCTTGAGCGTGACGACCTCCTCATTGGTGGGCTCATCGTCCGCGGCTTCAGTTTGCGCCGGCAGATGGGCGCACGACAAGGTCGCCAACGACGCAGCAAGGGACAACCGCGGCAAGGCGGTCAGACCGAAAAACGGTTTCATAAACAACTGGGTTAGGGGGATGCGGGGGATGCGTCGTCCCGGCAGCGAATTCGCCGCCAAGGCACGACTTCGAGAAATCAGCGTTGTTGCTATCGCGCCTCTCGCGCGGTCCGGCAAGCTCAAATTTATAATTATTATTCTCGTCCACGTTCGCCTCGTCCGATTGCCTGTTTCTCCTCTTACGAACCGGTTTTATTATTATTTGTGGCGCAGCCATACGTCGCCCCCCTCGCTCACTTGGCATCTTCATTCCCATGTTCAACGCTCGCGCTGCCCGCCCTCTTTCCTTCTCCACGCTCGGGTGCCCCTCTCTTGATTGGGACTCAACCCTGGACCTCGCTCAGGCCTCCGGCATGGCGGGCATCGAACTACGCTGTCTTCGTGGCGAGACCTTGGAGCCGACTAACGTAGCGGACCTTTTGCCTAGACCGCCGAACGCCCGACACGACCTCACTCAGCGCCAACTCAAAGTCCCGATGCTCGGCACCTCGGTGAAGCTACTCGAGGCAACGACCGCAGACATCACCGCGCTACAGACCTTGGGCGCCACCGCCGACGCGCTGGATTGTCCGTGGTTGCGCGTCTTTGATGGCGGCGACGCGAGCACCCCACCCTCCGCAAGCCACTGGGCTCAGGTCGCCGCGTGGATGGCGGATTGGGAAACGCAGCGAAATCGCGCCGGTATTCGCACCCAGTTGGCTGTCGAAACGCACGACGCGCTGGTGCATCCGCTCGCGCTACAAGCGCTGCGCCAGCAACTGCCCGACCTCGCCGTGTTGTGGGATCTGCACCATACGTGGCGCGCCGGCGTCGCGTTGCCCGACACCGCGGCCCTGCTGGGCGACGCCGTGTGTCACGTGCACCTCAAGGACAGCATCAACAAACCCTCACCGCGCAAACCCTTCACCTACTGCCTGCCCGGCGACGGCAAATTTCCGTGGGCCGAAGCGCTCACCGTCCTGAACCAACTCGGCTACCGTGGCGCACTGTCACTTGAGTGGGAGCAACACTGGCATCCCTACCTGCCGCCGCTGGCCGAAGCCCTCCCCCGTTTCCGCGCGCTGTGTGAGACTTAGCGTGTTGCCGCCAGGTGGACGCGGACGTCCTCGACCGCGTCAGCCCGGCCTCTTCGCCAGGATCAGTCGAGCCATCGACCAATCCCGGCAAAAAAGAACGACCATCCACCTATTCCGTCGCGCGAGCCGCCTGCGCTTCGGCGATGATGGTCGCCTCGAGCTCGCGGGGCACGCGTTCGTGACTCACATAGGTTTCGGTGTGCACGCCCCGACTCGCGGTGAGGGAACGCAGGCGCGTGCTGTAGTTATGCAACTCGCGTTGCGGCACATGCGCCTTGATCGCTTGGAAGTGCCCGTCGGCGTCGACGCCCATGATGCGACCGCGCCGCGAGGACAGATCGCCCAACACGTCACCCACGCAGTCTTCCGGCACCGTCACCACAATCTCGTAGATCGGCTCCATGAGTCCCGGACGAGCCTGCGCAAACGCGTCCTTGAAGGCGTGATACCCCGCGATCTGGAAGGCGATGTCCTTGGAGTCCACCGGGTGCATCTTGCCGTCGTAGAAATCGATCTGCACATCGACAATGTTGCAGCCAGCGATGACGCCTTCCTGACACGCTTGATGCACGCCCTTCTCCACGGAGGGCACAAACACGCGGTCCACATTGGTGCCGACCAGAGACTGTTTAAAATCGATCCCGGAGCCCGGTTCACCCGGCGCGATGCGCAGCCACACTTCGGCGAACTGCCCGGCGCCGCCGGATTGTTTCTTATGACGATATTTGGCTTCGCCGGTC
The DNA here is from genome assembly GCF_019679435.2 of Actomonas aquatica. NCBI lineage: Bacteria > Pseudomonadati > Verrucomicrobiota > Opitutia > Opitutales > Opitutaceae > Actomonas > Actomonas aquatica. The sequence goes on along the minus strand of NZ_CP139781.1, from coordinate 120,291 downwards.
CCGCTGATCGTCTCGCGATACGGCACGCGCGGCGGCACCATCGAAACCTTCACCCCGAATCGGCGCACGAGCCGCTCCAGGGTAACCTGCAGGTGAATCTCGCCTTGGCCTGAGATGATCGTCTGATGCACCTCGTCATCCACCCGATGGTGGAAGGACGGATCCTCCTCGCGCAGGGTGTTGAGCCCCACCGCAAACTTGTCCTCGTCACCGCGCGATTCGCACACCAGCGCGCCATGGATATTGGGCCGCGGGAACTTGACCGCGGGCAATACAACCGGGCGCTCCGGATCGCAGAGCGTGTTGCCCGTGTGGGTGTCGCGCAGCTTCACCGCCGCACCGATGTCACCCGCACCGAGCACCGTGGTGGGCGCACGTTTGTGCCCATTCAGGTAATACAACTGGCCGATGCGCTCCGTGGTGTTGCGCGCCGGATTGAAGAGCTCCTGACCATTGCGCACCTCGCCGGCATACACGCGGAAGAGCGAAAACTCACCCACGCCCGGCTCGTTCATCGTCTTGAAGACGTGCATCACCGTGCCTTTGTCCGCCAAGTCGACCTCGATCATCACACCTTCCGGCGTGCGCCCCTTCACGCGATGATGGTCCACCGGCGAAGACTCATACTTGGCAATGTGGTCGAGCAAACGACTCACGCCGATGTTGTTCAGGCCCGACACCGCGAAAACCGGCACAAACACGCCGTCTTCCAAGGCCTGGTGCAGCCCCTGGCGCAGCTCCTCTTCGCTCAGGCCGTCCTGCTCGAAAAATTTCTCCATCAGCGCGTTGTCCGACTCCGCCACATATTCGATCAGCTGCCGGTGCAGGGCCTTCACCTGATCCGCCAGCGCGCCCTCCGCCGGTGCCTCCGTGAAGGCGCCCGATTGGTCGGTCCGGTAGGTCAACACCTCACTGCGCATGACATCGAGCAGCCGATTGAACCCGGGGCCGCCCTCGAGCGGCAGGGTGAGCGGAAACACGTTGGTGCCAAAGTGTTCGCGCGCCTGTTCCAGCACCGCGTTGAAATCCGTATTGGGTTTATCGATACCGGTGACCACCAGCGTTTTGGGCAGGTGAAACTCATCGGCCGCTTTCCACATCTTGTCGGTGCCGGCGGCAACGCCCTGGCTGGCATTCACCACAATCACCGCGGAATCACCGACGCGCAGCGCGCTCAACGCCTCGCCGCTGAAGTCCTGGTAACCGGGGGCGTCCAATAGATTCAGTTTCGCGCCCGCCCACTCCAGGGTGAGCAGCGTCGCATGCACGGAGATGCCGTGGTCCTTTTCGCTGGGATGAAAGTCTGACTGCGTGGTGCCAGCTTCGATCGAACCCATGCGGCCGATCTCACCGGCGCAGGCCAGCATGGCTTCCGCAAGCACGGTTTTTCCGGCTGAGGCGTGGCCGACCAGGGTTAAGTTTCTAATTTTGGGAGCGGGGTAGTCGGCCATGGGGGTATTCCTATGATTGGGGGTTTATTCAGGCCCGCGCGCGGTCTCCGATTGCCGTGGCGAGCCTTGAGTCGCTCGCTCCTTCGGTCCGGCCGCGTCCACTATGCCGCTCTGGGCGGCGGGTGGGCTCCACTGTAGCGCGTGCCAACATGGTGACGATTTTGCGACGTTACCCGCCGCTCGCCAACGCCGAAACGTCCCCAGCCCAAGCCGTGCACATGCATTGGCAAAAGGTGAGGCATCAGCAGCTTGCCCAAGCCGATCCCGCGCCCCCTGTCGCATTTTCTTTTCGCTCCCCTCTGCCCCACCCGCCAAGGTCCCGCCATGCCCCTTCCGCTCGCTTCGGTGACCGACCTGCTCGCTGCACTGGGTCCTCTCGTAGCCACTGCTGCCATCTGCGGTATCGTGCTTCGCATCGCCCACTGGCTGCTCCTCGGCCGCTTTCCCAACCTCGGCAACGAGCGCCGGCTGCCCCGCCAGTTGATCATGGTGTTTCTCGCCCTTGTCGCCATCGCGCTGCTCGCCCTAGCCCTGCCGGTCAGTGACAGCAGCCGTAACCAGGTGCTCGGGCTCATCGGCCTCATCATCTCGGGCATGTTCGCGTTCTCCTCCACCACCATCCTCGCCAACCTCACCGCCGGGATGATGCTGCGGATCACCAAACCGTTTCGCACTGGCGACTTCATCCGCGTCGAGGACCACTTTGGTCGCGTCTCCGAGCGCGGGCTGCTCGACACCGAGGTCCAGACCGAACACCGCGACCTCATTGCCTTTCCCCACACTTTCTTGATCACCCACCCGGTCACCACCATCCGCGCCTCCGGCACCATCGTCTCCACCTCCCTCTCGCTCGGCTACGACGTCCACCACGCGACCATCGACGGGCTGCTCAAACAGGCCGCGTCCGACGCCGGCCTCACCGATCCGTTTGTGCAAGTCAGCGAACTCGGCGACTACGCCGTCACCTACCGCGTCGCCGGGCTGCTCACTGAGGTGAAAAGCCTGCTCACCACCCGCTCCATCCTCAACCGCCACGTGCTCGACGCGCTCCACGGCGCGGGCATCGAAATCGCCTCGCCTGCCATCATGAACCAGCGGCGCATTCCCGAGGAACAGCCCATCATGCCCTCCGCCGCCACCCCGGTTTCCAGCTCGACCCAACCCGAGCCCCCCACCGCGGAAACCCTCGCCTTTGACAAAGCCGAGGAAGCCGAAGCCGCCGAAATCCGGCTCGCCGAGATCGAAGCCGAAATCAAACGCCTCGAAGCCGATCCACGCGCCACCGGCAAAGACGCCGCCCCCGCCCTCGCCGCCAAGATTCAACGCCTCCAGGAAGAGCGCGAATCCCTCCTGCGTAAACATGACGACCACGAGTCCACCTCGTCCTGAAACGCCGTTCTGTTCACGCTCGCCCAACGTCCTGCCCCATGCCCCTCCTTCGCCTCATCGCCCTGTGCTGCGCACTCGCGCCGCTGCTCGCCACCGCCGCCAGCACGACCACCGCCGCCGACCGCCCCAACATCCTCTGGCTCACCAGTGAGGATCACGGTCCCGACATGGGCTGCTACGGCGACGACTACGCCACCACGCCCCATGTCGATGCCCTCGCCAGTCGCGGGCTGCGCTACGATCACGCGTGGTCCAACGCCCCGGTCTGCGCGCCCGCCCGCACCACCCTTATCAGCGGACTCTATCCACCCTCCACCGGCACCCAACACATGCGCAGCTTCGCGCCCGCGCCCGCCGGCAAGGCGCCCTACCCGACCTTCCTGCGCGAAGCCGGTTACTACTGCACCAACAACGAAAAGACCGATTACAACCTCTCCACCCCAGCCGACCTCTGGGACGAATCCTCCCGCAGCGCCCACTGGCGCAATCGCGCCGATCCCTCCCAGCCCTTCTTCGCCATCTTCAACGCCTTTCAGAGTCACGAGAGCCAGCTGCGCAAACGCCCCCACGAGGCCATTCACGATCCGGCCCACGCGCCCGTCCCGCCCTATCACCCCAACGCCCCCGCCGTGCGCCAGGACTGGGCGCAATATTACGACAGCGTGACCGCCGCCGATGCTGCCGCCGGCGCCCGCCTGGCCGAACTCGCCGCCGACGGCCTCACCGAAGACACCATCATCTTCTACTACAGCGATCACGGCGCGGGCATGCCGGGCCACAAACGCAACCCCAACAACCGCGGCCAACAGATCGCGTTGGTCGTCTACATCCCGGAGAAATTCGCCCACCTCCGCTCCGCCGACTACACGCCCGGCGGAGCCACCGACCGCCTGGTCAGCTTCGTCGATTTTGCGCCGACCCTGCTCAGCTTGATCGGCATCAAGCCTCCGGAATGGATGCAAGGTCACGCCTTCCTCGGCGAACATCTCACGCCCGCGCCGGAGTTCATGTTTGGTTTCCGCGGTCGCATGGACGAACGCACCGACTTTGTCCGCACCGTCACCGACGGTCACTACGTTTACGTGCGCAACTTCCGCCCGGATCTCCCCGCCGGCCAACACGTCGCTTACCAATTTCAGACCCCGACCACCCGCCTGTGGTTTGAACAATGGCAGGCCGGCGAACTCAACGCCGCCCAAGCTGCCTTCTGGGAGCCCACCCCGCCCGAAGAACTCTACGACCTCCACACCGATCCACTCGAGATCCACAACCTCGCCAACGATCCGGCCCACGTCGCGACCAAAGACCGGCTCTCTTCCGCGCTCTTTCAACACCTCATCGCCACCCGGGACCTCGGCTTCCTGCCCGAAGGCGAAATCAAATGCCGGGCCGGCGACACGTCGCCCTACGACTGGGCCCGCGAGTCCGGCCACTACGACGTGCACCGCCTCGCCACCGTCGCCGGTCGTGCCACCCTCGGCCCGCCGCTTCCTACCGCCGTAGTGGAACGCCAACTACAGGACAACGACTCCGCGGTGCGTTACTGGACGCTGCGCCATCTCGGCCTGCAGCACCCGTCGGTCGCTTACGATCACGTCCCCCATCTGCGGAACATGCTCGATGACCCGTCGCCCGAGGTCGCCATCGCCGCCGCCGAGCTCCTCGTCCACCGCGGCAACCGCAACGACCGCGCCCTCGCGCTCGAACACCTCGGTGCCTTCGCCGATCCCACCCACGATCACTTCGCCGCGGTCTCGGCCCTGCAGGTCATCGACCAACTCGGCCCCATTGCCTCTCCGCTCCACCCGCTGCTCAAAACCTATCCGCGCGAGTCCACGGATCTGCCGCACCCGCGCTACGGCGGTTACGTCGACCGATTGCTCGAACACATTCTCGCCGGCAACGAAACCGAGCAGCCCGAATAACGCCGTCGGGCATAAAGCCCGACCCACAAATTTGGATGCGGAGCTTTGCCGTGGGTCGGGCTTCACGCCCGACACGCTCTGCCTCTCCGCGCGCTCGACTCGCCGCTTCAGCGCATCGAGAACGTCACGCGGCCCAGCTTGCCAAAATCGGCCACGTAACGTCCGGCCTTGGCCGACACCACCTGCCCCATCGCGCCCGTGATCAACAGGTCATTGCGCTTCACTTCGTAACCTTCGCGCAGGCGTTGGCGCACCAGCCATAGCAACGCCTCCCATGGGTCGCCCATCACATCGCTGCCGACGCCCGTGGCAATTTCTTCGCCACCGCGTTCCAAGGTCACTGCAACATCGTTCAAGTCGACCAAGCCCACTCGCTTGGGGCGCCCCACCACCACCGTCGAGGCCGCCACATTACTGCCGATGAGATCCGCCGGCGTGATCCGCTCCTCGGTGAAATCCACATTGGGCAACTCCACCACCGGCACGATTTCGCGCACATACTCCTTCAGCTCCTCCACATTGGCCGGCGCTTCGCGGATGGTGAGCTTCAGCACAAACCCGATCTCCATTTCGATCATCACCCCGTCCTTGCCGCGCAGGCTCACAAAGGTCGCGGTATTTTTCAGGTGTGACTTCAAGAGCTCCCCGGCCACCGGCTCCAATAACCCAAATTTCACCTGCGCCGCCTCCGACGTCGCCCCGGCTTTGTGCCCGACGACTTCGTCACCGGCTTCGACCAACTTCTTCACCAACTCACGCTGCACCCGGTAACCCATGTATTCGGTCGGATTGCGGCTGGTGACGCCGATGGCCGGAATCGGATGTTTGCGGTCGAGCGCTTTGATGATCTCGTCGGCCCATTCGCCGGGCTCCTGAGCGGACAAGGTGGCGATGGAGAGCACAGTAGCGGCGGCAAAACGGAAGAGTCGAGTCAGGGTAGGCATGGCAATTTCGGGAGGTCTGCAGGTTGGCGAAAGCAGGGCGCGTGCGAACACACTACGCTACCGCACCACAAAATCGAAGTAGGTTTCCGGATACGGCTCGTCGCGCAGGGTAAAGTGCCACCACTCCGCCTCGTAGGCAATCCAGCCGTGTTTTTCCATGACGGCGCGCAGTCGCTTTCGGTTGGCCTGCGCCTCGGCCGAAACCGCCTCCGAGCTGCTGGCAGACTCCGGCCCAAAAAAATCAAACGGCGTGCCCATCGGTAGCTCCTGCCATGTGCCGTCGGCTACCCGTCGCAGCAAGGACACGTCCACCGTGCTCCCTCGCGAGTGGCCCGATTCCAGCGCGATGTAACCTCGTTCAAACAACTCCGCTTTCGGCACGTCCGGATAATACGTCGCCTTCGTCCGCTGATCATCTTCATCCCGCGCCCAGCGCACGAAGTGCAACACCGCCCGTTGCGGCCGGTATGCATCGAACACCTTTAGACTCAGTCCCTGCTCCAACAGCGCCTGTTGCACCGCGCGCAACGACTGTGCCGCGGGCACGGTCAAAACCACAGTCGGCGCCTCATACCCGTGAATGGGCTCCCCCACAAAATTATCCGCCGTCGCATAACGCGGCTCCTGCTGCACGGTCGGCGCGACCTCCGCCAGACGCACAAACCCCGCGGGCAACGATCCGACCTCGCCGTCGTCCGCCCGACAACTCGTCCCTGCGAGCACGACTCCGAGTGTCCCCAGCATCAGTCTGTTTCGCCAGAACCCCATCGACTCCACCCTTGGCCCAAAAACCCGCGGCGCGCAACCTCCAGCTCCAGCGCGTTTCTGGGGTCAACGGTCAGCCTGCCATCCCTCGCTTCCCCCGGTCATGCGACCGACGTTTTTCACCTACCCCGGCTTCACCTCCACCCCGCCTCATCATGACCTCTCTGCCCCTCGGACGCCGCGTCGCTGCGTTCTCCATGCTCATGCTCCTCGGCACCTTGCTTAGCCCCCTCGCTCGTGCCGAATCCTCCCTCCCGCGCAGCGGCTCGCCCGAAGCGCAGGGTGTTTCGTCGGCGGCCATTCAAGCCTTCATCGACGACGTCGACGCCAACATCGACGCGCTGCACAGCTTCATGCTCGTGCGCCACGGTCAGGTGGTCGCCGAGGGCTGGTGGACGCCTCACCACGCCGACGCCCAGCACATGTTCTTTTCCCTCTCCAAGAGCTTCACCTCCACCGCCGTGGGCATGGCCATCGCCGAGGGGCACTTCACGCTCAACACGCCCATAATCGAACTGTTCCCCGCCGAGGCGCCCGCCGAGCCGTCCGACCACCTCCGCAACATGCGCGTGCGCGATCTGCTCGCCATGAACACCGGCCACCACGACGAGGACCTAAGTAAATTCTCTTGGGCCGGCACCGCCGACACCACGCTCGTGAACGACTTCCTGCACCTGCCCGTCGCCCACAAACCCGGCACCCACTTCCTCTACAATACTCCCGCCTCCTACGTGCTCGCCGCCGCCGTGGAAAAAACGACCGGCGAGAGCCTCATCGACTACCTCACGCCGCGCCTGTTTGAACCACTCGGGATCAACACCCCGCACTGGGACCAGAGCAAAGACGGCGTGGCCTTCGGCGGCTTCGGTATGCGCGCCACCACTGAAGACATCGCCAAGCTCGGCCAACTCTACCTGCAGCAAGGCGAGTGGAACGCCCAACGCCTCCTGCCCGCCGACTACGTCGCGGCCGCCACTCGCAAACAGTCCTCCAACGGCAGCAACCCCGAAAGCGATTGGGACCAGGGTTATGGTTACCAATTCTGGCGCTGCATCCCCGGCTTCTACCGCGGCGACGGTCGCTTCGGTCAGTTCTGTATCGTCATGCCCCAATACGACGCCGTCGTCGCCATCACGTCCGGCACCAACGACATGGGCGGCGTCATGAAAGCCGTCTGGAAACACCTCCTGCCCGGCCTCGCGCCTGTGCCGCTGCCCGCCGACAACACCGCCGCCGCCGCCCTCGCCGAACGCCTGAGTCACCTCAGCTACGACCGTCCCGCCGGCGCCGCCACCTCGCCTCTCGCCGCCACCGTCAGCGGCCGCACCTACCAGCTGCCCGCCAACGCCTCCCGCTTCAGCGCTGTATCCATCGAGTTTGGACAAGACCAGGCCACCTTCCACGGCACCGTGGATGGTGAAACGCACACGCTCGCCGTCGGTTACGACCGCTGGCTGACCGGCCGCACCGGCGCCTTCCAAGTGCTCGAAAACCGTCCCATGCCCGGCACCGCGCAGGACGTCGGCGCCGCCGGAGCGTGGACCGACGAAAACACCTTCACCGTGCGTTTCAGCCTCCCTGAGACCACCTACACCCCCGAGCTCGCCCTCCACTTCAGCCCCGACGGCGACGCCGTCACCGTCACCCCACTCGTCTTCCCCCTCAACGACGGGAAACCCTTCGCTCCAGTGCAGAGCAGTCCCTGACAATATCCGGGATGCCAATGGTGTTGCGCGCCCCTGCTGCCTCCGGCTTCGTCGAACGTGATCGACTGGCCGTCATCTCACCCTCCCCCGCTTCATGCCCGCAACCATTCGCCCCGTCAGGTCCGCGCTTCGCCAGCGTTCCCTCACGCTCCTCATCGCAGTTCTCGCCGGCGGATTCGCCGCCGTCCACGGCGCCGACGACCCCACGGAACGCGCCACCCCGGTCCCCGCCGACCAACCGATTCCGGTCACTGACTTCTTCCGCCCCTGGCTGTTTTCCCAGCCAGCCCTGAACGGCAAGGGCACCCACGTCGCCGCGGTTGTGCCCATGTCGGCCGACCGCAAAGGCCTGCTCTTCGTCGAGCTGGAGAAGAATAAAATCAAAACCGTCACCCCGTCGGCCAACCGCGACGTCGCCAGCTATGTCTGGCTCAACGACAAACGTGTTCTGCTCACGGTGGTGGAGGACAACCTCTACGCCTCCGGTCTCTACATTGCCGAGCCCAGCGGGAAGTCCTTCTCCGTCGAGCAGAACAGCGCCTGCCAAATCATCGGCCTCCCCCTCGAGACGCCCGACTTCCCGCTCGTGTGGGTCCGGCGCAACGCCTACGATGATGGTCGCGACTACGGCGTGGTGCAGATCAACACCCGCGTCGGCATCCGCTCCCGCCGCGAGGAACACGTCCTCGGGGGCACCGGCTTCCAATCCAATAACGACCCGCTCTCGACCTACGGCATCCAGGCCACCGTCAAACGCACGTTTCCCAAAGCCCCCGGACCGGTCGTCACGTCCTATTTCACCGATCGTTTGGGCGAACTCGCCTTTGCCACCACAGCCTCAGGCGGCAGGTTCACGCTGCACTATCTCGAGCAGGACGAGTGGCACGAAAGCCCTGCCGATCTCGATGAGATCTACATCATCGGCGCCGGCGATGACCCCGGGGAGCTGATCGTCATGGGGCCCACCCAAGCGGGCTCGCCGCGCGCCCTGCACCGCTTCGACGCCCGCTCGGGCCAACTCGGTGAAATGGTGTATCAGGATGACGCCTACGACCCCGAATCCGCGTCCATCATCCGAGATCCCCGCTCACGGCGCATGATCGGATTGCGGATCGACAGCGTCGCCACCCGCACGGTCTGGTTCGACGAGACCATGCGACAGGTGCAGGCCATGGTGGAACAGAGCCTGCCCCGGCAAATCGTGCTGATCGTCGACATGGACGAGGAGGGACGTCACTTCATCCTCGCCTCCTATTCCGACAAGCAGCCTCCGATCTTTCACGTGCTCGACCTGAAAAAGAAGTCGCTCGGCTTGCTGAAACAGAGCGCGCCCTGGATTGATCCCGATCGCAGTGCGCCCATGCACATCATCCAGTTCAAAGCCCGCGACGGCGTGAAACTGGAAGGGTTCCTCACCATCCCGCCCGCCGCCTCCGAGGCCAATCCGGTGCCCCTGGTCGTCCTGCCGCACGGCGGTCCCTGGGCCAACGATATCTGGGGCTGGGATCCCGAGGTCCAGTTCCTCGCCAGCCGCGGCTACGCCGTCTTCCAACCCAACTACCGCGGCTCCACCGGCTACGATTGGAAATTCCCCGGTGACACCTGGGACTTCGCCAAGATGCACCACGATGTCACCGATGGCGTGAAGGCCCTGCGCAAGATGAGTCTCATCGATCCCGACCGAATCGCCATCATGGGCTCCTCGTTCGGCGGCTACCTGGCCCTCACCGGCGCCACGCAGGAGCCCGACCTGTATCGTTGCGCCATCAGCAACGCCGGCGTTTTCGATTGGCAGGAGTTGATCGACGACATGCAGCGTTTTCGCTTCGAGGATGCTCGTTATCAGGTGCTGCGCCGCAACCTCCTCGAGGCCTCGGCCACTAGCGCGGACCTGGAAGCGATCTCCCCGCTCAATCGGATCGACCAGATCAAGATCCCCGTCTTCGTCGCCCACGGCAAAAAGGATACCGTAGTCTCCATCCGCCAATCGAAACACCTGGTCGATGAACTGGAAAAAAACCACATCCCTCACGAGGTCCTGTTCGCCGGCGGTGAAGGACACGGCATGGAGCAACTGCGCAACCTCGACGCACTCTATTCCCGAATCGAGGCCTTCCTGGCCAAACACCTCTGATTCCCGACCACGCGCCGCAGTTAACGCATAACACGACCGTCACTTGTCGCCCCGGGACAACTGCAGAACCATGCCCTGTGACCCTCCCGTTTTTTTGCGCCCCTAACCGGTGTGCCCGCCTCATCCGCGGCCTGACCGGAACCATCGGAATCCTCGGCGGTGTCGCGGTCGCCACGGCCACCCAACCCGCCACCACCCTGCGCGACGCCTACGCCGGTAAGTTCCGCATCGGGTCGACCGTCAACGGCTGGTATCTGCGCGACCTGTCCAATCCCGCCCTACAAATCTCCGCGCAGCAGTTCGACACCGTCACCTCGGCCAACGCCATGAAGTGGGGCGTCTTTAACCCCGAGCCGGGCGTCTACCACTACGAATACGTCCAGCCCTACATCGACTTCGCCGAGGCGCATGACCTCTACACCATCGGCCATTGCCTTTTCTGGCACAGCCAGACCCCCGACTGGGTTTACGAAGATGCCGAGGGCAACCCGCTCTCCCGCGACGCCCTCCTCGCCCGCATGCGCGAACGCGCCCGCCTCTACGCCGAACGCTGGGGCGACGCCATCGATCTCTGGGACGTCGTCAACGAGTCCATCGAAAGCGACGGCTCAAAACGCCAGTCCAAGTTCAACCAAATCATCGGCGACGACTTCGAGGAACAGGCCTTCCGCATCGCCGCCGAGTTCTTCCCCGACGCCAAGCTCATCTACAACGACTACGGCATGACCGAGCCCGGTCGCCGCGCCGGCGTCGTCGCCATGGTTGAAGACTTCAAAGCCAAGGGCGTGCGCATCGACGGCATCGGCCTGCAGGGCCACTGGTCCATGCACCGTCCGACCATCACCGAGATCGAGGAGTCCATCCTCCACCTCGCCTCCACCGGCCTGCCGCTGCACATCACCGAACTCGACGTCGACTTCCTCGGCCGCGACCAGTTCTTCGGTGCCGATGGCGCCAACGTCGACCTCGCCGCCCGCCAAGCCACGCCGGAAAACAATCCCTTCCCGGATGGCCTGCCCGCCGCCGAACAGGAACGCCTCGCCGACCGCTACGCCGAGATCTTCGCGCTGCTGCTCAAACACGCCGACAAGATCGAACGCGTCACCTTCTGGGGCGTCACCGACGCCGATTCCTGGCTCAACAACTGGCCCGCCCGCGGCCGCACCAATTACCCATTACTCTTCGATCGCGAAGGTCAGCCCAAGCCCGCCTTCCATCGCGTGCTCGAGCTCGCGACCACCCCGTAACACCGGGCCCTCTGACGGCCCGCACAGTAGCCGCGTTGGCGCGCAGCGATCCCGCCTTCGCGGCATCGCCGCGTTATGGTCGCCCTCAGAGACTGCCACCACTCCAACGAACGCGGGCGACACGCCCACGGCTACACCCCGCCTCATCCTGTAGCAGCGGCCGTCTCGGCCGCTTTTCCCCTGGCGTTTCTACGGAAAAACCTGCGCGGCGACCGCGCAGTCCGCCCCGACTTCAGTGCTCATATCCGTGGTTATCCGTGCGATCCGTGGCCCCTTTGCAAATCCGACACCGCAGCCCTAAATTCCTGCCGGTCAAGGGATGCCCACCAATTGGCCAAATGTGCATTTACTTGGGGACCGGTTTGGGACTATTTTTCGACGTGCGCTGCGAAGCACGTCCGTTGTCCATGGAAAACCCCTTCCCCGGTCGTCCGCGCTCCGCTCCGCGAGGAGAATGCGATCATGTCCACGCTCATCGTTTACGCTTCGACTCACGGTTTCACCGAGATGTGCGCCCAGCGCATCGCCCGCGAGTTGCCCGGTCCGGTTGAGACCTTCGACCTGTCCACTCACCCGCATCCCGACCTCTCGAGGGCCGGGGTGATTCTCATTGGCGGCTCGGTCCACATCGGCGCGATCCAACCCGCCGTCGGCGAGTTCTGCGAACGCTACCATGATCGCCTGCTGCGCCATCCCCTCGCGTTGTTTATTTCCTGCATGAAGCAGGACGAGGAAGCCGCCGAACAACTCGAGGCCGCCTACCCCTTGCGCTTGCGCGCCCACGCTTTCGCCACCGCCCGTCTGGGCGGTGCGTTTTATTTTGACCGCATGTCCATGCTGCAGCGCTGGGTCGTCAAAAACATGGCTGGCGTCAAAAAGTCCGTCGAAGACCTCGATACCGCCATGCTCCAGAGCTTCATCGCGACCACCTGCCGCCAGATCCGCCTCTACGAGCGTAAACGGCAACTGGAGACGTCCGGCGTGAACTGACCCGCACGCTCCCCAGCGGTGCCTCCCACCGCCCCCTTTCCCGGCTTTTCTACCCCCTCAAACCTCAAAGCCCCAAACCCCAATGATTGACCAACTCCCCTCCCCCTCCGAGGACACCCTCGTTTTTTCCGCGACCGGCATCCTCAGCGCCCGTGACTACGAATCCGACTTTGCCCCGCGGATCGAACAAGCCATCGCCAAACAGGGCAAAGTGAACCTCGTCCTTCACCTCGACGAAAACTTCGAAGGCTGGGACTTCGGTGCCATGTGGGACGACGCCCGCTTCGGCTACAAACATCGCCACGACTTCAAACACATCGCCGTGGTCGGCGCCCAAGCCTGGTTCAAATGGGCCATGCAACTCGGCTCCAAGGTCCTCGACGGCGAATTCCGCACCTTCGAAGAAGGTCAACTCGACGAGGCCATCGCCTGGATCACCGGCGCCGTGGTCGAAACCGCCAACGCCCGCGACTGACGCTCCCACCACCACCGACACTTTGTGCACCGGCACCACCGGACTGCACTCGCGCGTCTCGCGCGCCCGACGCCCGCCGGCCCCAGCCGGTGGGCGTTTTGTTTGCCGCGCCCCGCCGTGCGTTCGCCTCAGCGATCAGTTCGTCTCGAACAGACCGATGAACTGCTTCGGCACGATCGCCGCGGTGCGGCTGTTGCGGCGCGTGAGCACCTTCTTCGCCCACGCGTCCACTTCCTCGAGCGTGATCTCGTCGACCAGCCCTTCCTTAAGCGCCAGCATCTCTTCGACCGACTCCGGGCGCTCCTGCGCGCGGATGAGTTCCTCCAGCAAAAAGCCGTTGTCCATGAAGGCCCGCCGAATGCGGCTGGAGAGAATACCGCGAGCGCCCTTGAACTCACCTTCGTCGACGCCCTTCCGCGAGATCTCCCAAGCGATGTCTTCGACCAGCCGCGCGATCTTCGTGGTCTCATCGGCCGAGCAATCGATCATCGCCCGCAGCAGGCCAAACTCCGGAAACCCATCGTAGTTTTCAAAACTTGCCGTCGGCGAGTAAGCCATGCCGAGGTTGTTGCGAATCTCTTCGCGCACGTGCAGCTCCAGGATCTTCGAGAGCAGGTAGAGCGCTGCCCGATCCCGCGTGTCGAGTTCGCCCTCGACCGGCCAAACGCCCATCACCATCGCGAGGTGACGCTCGCCCACAAACTCGATGCGCTTGAAGCCCGGCCGCGCCGCCAGCTTCACCGGCTTGCGGTTGCGCGGCACCACCTTCTCCACATCGCGCGTCGGGAGTTGGCCGAGGGTGCGTTGCACCGCCGCCAAGGCATCCTCCTCGCTGATGTCGCCCACGAGGGTGACTTCGACATAGCCTTCCGTCAGCGGCTTTTGCAGCCACTTGCGCACATCGACTGAGCTGAGCCCAAGATAGTCGACCATCGTGCCCCAGGTGAAACGGGCGTCGCCTTCGAAGAGGTAGTCGGTGAATTCGCGCATGCCTTCTTGCATGCCCATCGAGTTGGACGCGCGCGTCATCGCCGCCTTCATCTTCTCGTTGCGGTGCACGTAGGTGCCGAATTTCGGCGCATACAAAAACTCCGTCGCCACCCCGAGCAACGCGGTGAGGTCCTCGCGTTGCGCCGCGCCGCGAAAGGTCAGCGCGTCGTAGTCATCGACGTTGAGATCAAACTCCAGCAGCTGTTCGCCGATGATTTCGCGCAGGTCATCCGGCCCGTAGTTGATCGTGCCGCTGGAGAACAAGGTCTGTAGGCCAAACTCCTTCAGCGCCGGTTCGTTACCCGGCAGGTTGAGCAGCCCCGGGCCCACTCGAACGACCATGCGCACCACTCCGGGTTCGTGCGGAGACGGACGGAAGTTGAAGCGCACGTTGTTGCCAAACTTGAAGAGCTTCGCGCCCACTTCATCGAGGTCGCGCACCAACTCCCACTCGGTCGCCTCGCCCCAATCCTTCAACTCGAAGTGATGCTCCTCACGCTCACTCGGATGCAGTTGGCGCGGATCGTTGTCGCGCGACTTGCCCAGCTCCGTAAGCACCTCGCCGGCCTTGAACTCCGCCGGCAGATCGCCGCTCAGGTGCCAGCTCATCGTGTCCAGTTTCCACAGGTCGCGATACACCGCGTTGACCTGCGCCAAGCTCAAGCCGTCCAGCCACTCGCCCATCCAGTTGATTTCCGTTTCGCGGCCGACGAAGACCTTGTGCTCCACAATGGAGTCGAGCAGCGCTTGACACACCCCATGCGGATCGGAATGCGCCAACTGCTCCCGCAACAACTCGATCATGCGCCGATTCCGGTCGCGCAGCGGCTGCACCTCCGACCACTCAAAACCGTATTGGTAGGTCGAGCGCAGCGTGTCGTCCAAGGCCGCGACATGCGTTTTCCACACCGGCGCGGCCGTCATCACGCTGGCCATCGCCGCCTCGTAACCGAGCAAAGTTTCGTAACCCGCCTCCGCGCCCGGCGTCGGCATCAAGCCCATCTGCAGCCGGCTGTTCAACAGCGTCTGCACGAAGCTGCGCTGCTGGCCCAATACCCGCGCCGCCTTGTTGTCGGCTCCGGCCGGCTCTGCCGCGACCGAAGCCGTCGTGACGCGCACCGAGCCCACGTCGCTGATCCGAAACACATCCGCGCGCATGCCGCGGCTCTCCGCCAGCGCTCCCGTATGCCGCTCCGGCAGCGGCCGCGTGGCCGGTTTCATCGAACCAAAACGCTCGGTGATGATCTGCTCGAGCAGCGCCGGATCAAAATCCCCCGCCGCCACAATCACCATCAGGTCCGGCCGGTAGCAGCGCTCGTAGAAATCGCGAAACTGCTCGGGCCGCAGCGACTCGATGCTCTCCGGCGAACCACCCGGCGTGCGGTTCGGAAAACTCAGGCCCTCAAACATCGTCTGCATCGACGCCAGTTGCCCCCGCGCGCCGATGCTGTCGCGCCCGCGCAGCTCGCTCAGGATCACACCGCGTTCGTTGTCGATCGACTCCGGGGTAAACAACACGCCGTCGGCAAAACTGCGAAACAGGTCCAACCCGCGCCCCAGCAACTCCTCCGAGGCATCGCGAAAATCGAGCGCGTAGGCCGTGTGGTCAAAGGTCGTGATGGCGTTGACGTCGCTGCCGTATTCGATGCCCAGCTCCTGGAAAAAATCCACCATCGCTTCCTCGCTGAAACTCTCCGTGCCGCGGAAACACATGTGCTCGATGAAGTGAGCCAGGCCCCGCTCGTCGTCGCGCTCGTCCATCGAGCCCGAGAGCACCAGAAACTGCAACGTCGCCGCCTGCGGCACCGCATCATGTGGCCGCAGCGCGTAACGCACGCCGTTGGGCAGCTTGCCCCACACCACCCGAGCGTCCGGCGTCAGCGCGCTGTCTTCATGCGCCCATCGGCCCGAGCGCGCGGCCGACTGTGCCTGCAGCCCGATCGCCAGCAGCGCCGTCGCCGCTACCCACCAAGCCAGTTGCCAAAACCTGCGCAGACACGGAGTAAAAAGCATCGTTTGGGAAACAATCCGCCCCCGTCACGATTTCAACCCCTACCGGCGGGCCAGCGCGCTTTCCTGCATTCGCACCGGGGACGCTTCGAGGTCGTCGAAGAGCGGTTTGCCGTCGGCCAACAGTCGGCCGAAGCTCAGCACGCCCGTCGGGCAGCTCTGCACACAGGCCGAGCAACGCACACATTCCGGGTCCTCCATCGGCACGCCGCGATTGGCAAAGGCCATCACGTCGATGCCCTGGTGACACACCGAGGTGCACACGTTGCAGGAGATGCACTTCTTCTTTTCGGAGAAAATCCGGAAGCGCGAAAACCGGGCGTAGATGTGCATGAGCGCCGCCAGCGGACAGGCGAAACGACACCACACGCGGCCGGAGTATTTGAAATAAAACGCCACGCCGATGACGCCCGCCCACAGCACGTCGACAAACCACTTGTAGCTCAGGAACCAGCCCGCGGTCGTCTGGCCGTCGAGTTTGCCTTCCAGCATCACATCGAAGCCGCGATCAAACCACGAGCCCGGCAGCACCCAGCCGACCACGCGCACCGCCAACAGCGCGAAGGCCACCGCCAGAAACACCTGCCCGATCACGTTGACTTTGTTCCAGCCCGGTCCGTGCGGCATCTTGTGACGATGCCGGTCACCCATCGTTTCGGCCAGCGCGCCACAGGAACAGATCCAGCCGCAATACGCGCCCTTGCCCCAACGCCGCACCATCCAGGGGATGAGCACCGCCGTCTGCAGCAGACCAATCCCGATCCACCACCAGTGTGGTGACTGCGTGAATACGTTATACACATTGAGCGGCCACGCCAGGATCAGTCCGTAGGCGCGCCAATACGCCCGCGGGTGGCCGTTCTCCGGCCACATCTCCACCGCGTATTCCTCGGGCGAAACGTATTTTTCAAACAACGCATCGCCCACCGCCTCGCCGACGCCGCCGCCCGAAAAGGCGCCGTTGTAGCCGGCCCACGGCAGGATGATTTCCGGCAGGATGAAGAGCGGCATCCACTGCACCACCATCAGCGCGATCGTCTGCCGCCGCACATAGGGCGTGCGCCGGCGTCGAATGCGCGCGATGCCAAACCACAGGATGAGCGAGCTGTAGAGCAGCGTGTAATAAAACGACCGCGAGTGCAGCGACACCGCCAGCGTGCCGACGATCGTCGAGCGGTCCTCAACCTGCTCCTGCAGCGACGACGCAAACCCCGCCGGGTCGATCCAACTCTCGGTCGGCCCACCACTCTTCCACGTGTAGATAAAAATGGCGAAGAGCAGCATCGCCGCCAAACCGACCCAGCCCCACTTCGTCGTCTCACCCTGAATCGGAATGCCGCTGCGGCGGAAAAAATCCAGCGGCGCTTCGCGCCCGATGAGCGCAAACACCGCGTCGGCCGGCACCGTCTCCGCCGCCGCGTCGGCCGGCTTCACCGTCACGCTGTCCGTCTCGATCGCGGTCAGTTGCGATTTAAGCATCAGGCGCACCCCGCTGCCTTCGAGCGCCGCAACGTTCTCGGGTTTCGCCCGCACCAGCGCGTCGCCGCGATAGCTCAGGGTCACCTTGGCGTCGGCCTGCGCCAGCGCCACGGCCGCTTCCACCGCCGAGTCACCGCCGCCCACGACAACCACGTCGCGCCCGGCAAACTCCGCCGGATCATGCAGGCGGTTAAAGACGTGTTCGCGGTCCTCGCCCGGCACGCCGAGCTTGCGATGATTGCCGCTGCGGCCGATCGCGACGATGACGCGTTTGGCCAGAAACGGTTCGCCGCCCGCGTGGTGCAGGCGCAGCTCACCGCCGCGTCGCTCCACCCGCTCGATGCGCACGCGTTTGTATTCGATGCCCGCGGCCGAGCGCTGCTGCTCAAGCTCGGCGAGCAGGTCTTCCTTCACGTCGGCGCGAAAGTGCAGGTCACCCGCCGGCACCATATCGGTCGGATAGGTGTAGATCGGCTTCGCCTTCGGGAAATTGGTTATGGTTGTGAAGGCCGCCGTCGCCTCAAACACCGCAAAACGCAGACCGCGTTTTTTGGCTTCGAGCGCCGCGGCGATGCCAGCCACGCCGGCGCCGATGATGGCGACATCCACCGGCCCGCTCTCCGCGCCGATGTCGTTGCCCAGCTCCGCCGCGATCGCCTCGACCGCCTTGGCGCCCGAGTCGGCTGAGAACTTCAGCAGCGGCACGCCGGTGAGGTCACCCACCACCCGCACGCCCGGCACCGCGGTCGTGCCGTCGGCGTTCACCTCCGGCAGTTTGTCGACCTTGCCCGCCGGCCACTGGAGATGCAGCCAGTTCAGATAGTTGCGCACGCGGCTCATCGTCGGAATCAGAGAAGCGCCTGCAGGGCGTCTTTACCGGAAGTGCTGGAAACGAGGTAGACGTAGTCTTTGTCCGACCACGACGCCGCCACGAACTGGCCCTGCTCATGAAACATGGGCTCTTCGTGCAGCGAGTCCGGGTCGAAGCCGTCTCGCGGCGCGATGTAGAGGTGATACCACTCGCCGTTGCGCACGAAGCAGATCTCAAACATCTCCATGCCGGAGACCTCGATCGCCCGGCAGCCCAACCGGCGCAGTTCCTCCATATCCACCGGCATCACCTGCGTCGCCAGCGTATTGCCGTCGGCTTCCAACCAAGCCCCAAAGGTGCCGAGTTCATCGGCATGCGGCGTCGCCGGATGTGCCCCCCGATAGTCGGCCAGCGAGGTTTTTAACAACAGCTCCGCCCGCGGCAGCGATGCGACCACCGGGCCATCAGCCGACGGGTTGAGCGCCAGCGTCACCATCATGGCGACCGCCGCCGCCGCGGCCAACATCACGCCCCAGCCGCTGCGCCACCACGCCTGCGAGCGGCGGGCCGGCTCGGCGACCGGTTGCTCGCTCAGACGCGTGCCGGCGAGAATCGACTCGCGCAACCCGGCCGGCGGCGCGACTTCGCGCAGTTTGCCCGCGATCACCGCGTCAAACGCCTGTTCGCGCTCAAACCAGTTGCGCAGCGCCGGATCACGCTCCGCGCGGGCCAGTGCCTCCGCCAGCGCCGGATCCTCGGCGTCACGACCATTGGGCCGATAACCTTGCAGTAGGAATTTTGCTTCTTCGTTCGTCATCAGTGGGTCCCTCCACTCTTGGTTTTTGGAAATTCAACAATCCCGCCGTTCTCGCCGCTGCCACCCGCTTCCTTGCGAGCCAACAACTTGCGCAACTGCGCTTTGCCGCGCGACAGGCGCGACATCACCGTGCCGATCGGCACGTCCAACGTCTCCGCGATCTCCTGGTAACTCAAATCCTCCAGGTAAAACAAGGTGAGCGGCGCGCGGAACACTTCGTCCACCTCCTGCAGCGCCTCGACGACCTGTTGACCATCCATCGAACGCGCCTGATCGATGGTCTCGGCCGGCAACTCCTGCTCTGCCGGCGGCAGGTCTTCGATCGACTGCGAACGCTGATCGCGCCGCCGCCCGCGCAAAAACTCCCGGTAGAGCGTGGTGAAGAGCCAGGTCTTGGCCTTCGACACCTCTCGCAACTGGTGCCCGCTTTTGGCCCAGATAAAGAAGGTTTGCTGCACCAGATCGCACGCATCCGCCTCCCGTCGCGCCAAACTCAGCGCAAACCGATAGAGCGGGGTATAGTGCGTATCCACCAGCTGGTTAAAGACATCGTGACTCATGCAGCCACTAAGAGCATGCCCCGCCCGGTCCTATTCCCAACCAAGAATTCTTTCTCCATCTCTTTATCTTTCTCTTTCTCCCGCCACGCCCCACGGTCCCCCGCCCGCATGATCCGACTCCTCCTGCCGCCCAATCTCGCCAACTCCGCCCCCCGCGACGCCATCGCGCTCAAGGTCGAGGTCGACTTGAGCCGCCCGCCCGCCCCGGAACTCTTGCCCGCCCTCGCCGCCCTGCAACGCATGGGCGCCGCCCCCGCGCCCGTGCTCTTCCTCCAGCTCACCCGCGCCCAACTCAGCGAACTGGTCAACCTCCTGCGCGGCCAACCTGTCTTCGCCTTCGTCAACGCCCCCCAAAAAACCCTGCTCTGGGTCGGCCCCCTCCTCCGCGGCGTCTCGGAGTCTTTAAAGCAACCGGAGGCACCGAAGCCACCACCCGCCGCGCCCCAGCAATCCAAAATCGAGAATCAAAAATCAAAAATCCCCCGTGAGCGGGACCTCGTCCCGCTCACGGTCGACGGTTCCCAACATTTCCTCGCCATCACCCTGCCGTCCCGCGAATCCCACGCCTACGGCTCCGCCCTCGAGTTGCTGAAGGACCACGGCTTCCGTCTCGAGCCCTCCAACCGCAAGTGGTGGCTGCGCGACCGCCACAAGACCCTCGCCTTCCTCTCCACCCACCTCGACACCCTGCGCGAGGACTTCCAGGCCGAGTTCACCCCCAATTTCGAGCGCAACACCGCCAACATCGTCCTGGCCGACGTCGAGACCTCCATCCGCGCCGCCGAGGACGGTTTTGAGGTCACCGTCGGCCTGCGCGCCGGCGACGCTCCGCCCGCCGCCATCGCCAGCGCCCTCACCAGCAGTCGCGGATACGTCGAAGCTGGCGACAAGATCTACCTCATCGACCAAGCCGCCGCCCGCCGCGTCGGCGCCGTGCAAAGCGCGCTCGCCGGCGACCAGACCGCCATCGGCGGCACCCGCCAGACCCACCACATTCCCGCCAGCCGCGCCGCCGAGGTCGACGACCTGCTCGAAGACCTCGCCCCCGGCTTTAAATCCCCCGCCGCCTGGCGTCAGCTCAGCTCCGCCCTGCGCGACCTCTCCACCCTCCGCCCCGCGCCCCTGCCAACCGCGCTCGAATCCATCCTGCGCCCCTACCAAAAACTCGGCGTCGCCTGGCTCCACTACCTCCACCACCACGAGCTCGGCGGCATCCTCGCCGACGAAATGGGCCTCGGTAAAACCCTCCAAGCCCTTGCGTTGGTCGCGTCGCTCCGCTCCGCGAAAATCCTAAATCCTAAATCCCAAATCCCAACTTCTGATGCCCCGTCCCCGACGTTGATCATCGCACCAGCGTCATTGGTTGAAAACTGGCGCCGCGAGGCCGCCCGGTTTGTGCCCAACCTGCGCGTCTTTGTGCACCACGCCAATTCGCGCCTCAACACCGCGACCGACGCCGCCGCGCACGATCTGATCATCACCTCCTACGGCACCCTTGCCAACGACCGCGCCATCTTCGCCCAAAACCGTTGGTGCACGGTCATCGCCGACGAGGCCCAACACATCAAAAACCGCCGCACCCGCAACGCCAAGGCCCTGCGCGCCCTCGACGCCTCCAGCCGTTTTCTGCTCACCGGCACGCCGCTGGAAAACTCTCTCGAAGACCTGCGCTCCCTCTTCGAATTCCTGCTGCCCGGCTTCCTCAAACCCATCCCCACCGGCACCCGCGGCGACGACCGCCGCTGGTATGACGACCGCCTGCGCACGCAGACCGCCCCCTACATCCTGCGCCGCACCAAAACCGCCGTCGCCCCCGAGCTTCCACCCAAGATCGAGCAGGTGGTGTATTGCGACCTCAGCCCCGAACAGGCCGCGCTCTACCGCCGCACCCACGAGGACAGCGAACGCGCCCTCTTCGACCTCGAAGCTTCCGGCGCCTCCCAAAACGCCCTGCGCCTCGCCACCCTCACCCAACTCCTCCGCCTGCGACAAACCTGCTGCGACCCACGCCTCGTGCAAAAGGAAGCCCCGCCCGAATGGTCGGCCAAACTGGCTGCCTTCCGCGAGTTGCTCGACGAGATCGTCGACGAAGGCCACCGCGTGCTCGTGTTCTCCCAATTCACCTCGCTGCTGGCCCTGCTGCGCGCCGAGTTGGACGCCACCGAGGTGCCCTACGCCTACCTCGACGGCGCCATGAACCCCAAACAGCGCCAGGCCGCCGTCGACGCCTTCCAGAGCGACGACAGCATTCCGGTGTTCTTTCTCTCCCTCAAAGCCGGCGGCACCGGTCTCAACCTCACCGGCGCCGACACTGTCATCCACTTTGATCCGTGGTGGAATCCGGCGGTTGAGGCCCAGGCCACGGACCGCGCCCACCGCATCGGCCAGGACCGGGTGGTCACCAGCTACAAGCTCATCTGCAGCAACACCGTGGAGGAAAAGGTCCTCGGCCTGCAGGAGCAGAAGCGCGCCCTACTCGCCGATGTTTTCGAAGCCAGCGACGCCGCCGCCGCCAAACTCGAACTCGCCGACCTCCGCGACCTCCTGAAATAAGCCAGAACCGCCGACGCCCCGCCCGTGGCCGAGGCTTCCAGCCTCGGCGCGCCCCGCCCGAAAGCACCGCGGCAAGATGCCGCGGCCACGTCCCGGTGAGCGTCGCACTGCCCCAACAGATTTTCTTCCACAAAAACCTGTTGACGACCTGCCGTTGAAACGGTGCTCTCCTCCCTCCTCTGACGGCGAGATAGCTCAGTTGGTAGAGCAGCGCACTGAAAATGCGCGTGTCCCCGGTTCGATTCCGGGTCTCGCCACCACTTTAAGGACCAAATTAGGGTTGTGGTTTAGCCGCACTGAGCGATGACGCGCGCTATCCGTCGCTTCGAGCGATCGCGTTCCAGGGCATGTCGGCCCCAGTCTCGCCGGTTTCCACACTCCGCTTCGCGCCTATTCACGTCCCTAGCGATTTACTTTCGTCCACGCCAGCCTCGCCGCCTCTTCG
This sequence comes from Actomonas aquatica, assembly GCF_019679435.2. Taxonomy (NCBI): domain Bacteria; kingdom Pseudomonadati; phylum Verrucomicrobiota; class Opitutia; order Opitutales; family Opitutaceae; genus Actomonas; species Actomonas aquatica. The sequence continues at coordinate 97,600 of NZ_CP139781.1, read as the reverse complement.
CCCCTCCGCGCCCCCCCCCGCAGAACAGACCCCGGAGGCGGTTACCCGCCACCTCCGGGGCCCTCAACCTACCTGAACCGAATCACATGGCGAAACGGTGTCTTGCCGGTGAGGTAAACTTTATCACCAACCGACTCGATGCGCCCGCCCATCCAAGTCACGGTTTCCCCCTCCAAACGATGCGGCGGCTGCGTAAACGTGCCGGGACCAAATTCCAACCGATCGTCTCCCACCGTGTAGCTGGCCGTGCCTTCCTTCAAGTTATAGACGCCTTTGGTGGGTTCGGTGTCCTCTCGATTGCGCGAATACCAGCTGCGCGGTCCGTCTCCCGGCTCCACGCCCGTGAATTCACCGCCGGGCCGGAAGGCCAGTTCGATCGTTACCGGCAGGTCGGGCGGCCCTTCCACCTCAATCGCCAAGGCAAACTCACCGTCCGTTTCCTCGACGGTCACCTTGCTGTTCAGCGTGACCGCGTGGGTGGGACGATCCGCAAAACCCATTTTGCTGAAATACCGACCAAGGAGCCCCTCCGTGCCCATGTCGGGCTCGAGCTTATACTGGCCGTCGGCGTTACGCTTCTCGGCCGGCATCGGCAGATGATAGGGCACCGGCAGCTCCTGCGACAGCACGTAGCGGTCGCCTTCGACTTCCAGCCCTTGACTGTAGAAAAAGCCGGTGGAGAAGAACCGCGGCGCCATGCGCACGGATTCCAGGATGACCTCCCCCTTTCGCATTTTGAAGAAGGTCGGATTGGTGGAGAGTCCGGAACCGTGCCCATAACCGGCATACCAGTCGCTGCCGCCAAAGACGGTCGCTGTCGTATCACCACGCCGGATACGAGCAATCGAGTTGTGCTCGTAGACGTGGTCAAACGACTCCGGCCACGCCTCCGTCGGCGGCATCGGCTGTTGCATGCGGGGAAACATGAGCATGACCGTCAGCGGCGAGCTCATGTTGGTCGCTTGTTGTCCGATGTCCTCCATGAAGTCCTGCTCGATCCAACGTGCGACGGCGGCATAGCGACCGTTCTGATCGTGCACCGCCAGGTAGCGGTAGGGGAAATAATATTCCCACACGTGCTTGATCGAGCCCGGACGTTGGTCCTGCCGGCGAGAGGCCACCGTGTCGACTTCGCCGTTCGGCTCGAAGAAGTAATACCGGGCCTCGAGGCTGCGACGGATGGGTTCGAGCAGTTCCGGACGATCCAGGAGCAGCGCCACCTCGAGGATGGCGGGGTTGTTGACATCGGAGGTGTAGTTCGAGCTGCGCTCCGCCCACAAGCCGTCGGCGTCCACGTCGATCCCCTCGGCCAACCACTGGTCGATGCGGTCGATGTTCCGGGGATCCGGCACCACGGCATTTACGTGCGCCAGAGCCGCACAGATGGCCCAGCGATGGTTGGGCGTATGCACGCCCCCCGCCCGCACGCCGTCGGCGGCGTGGGTGATGACGGAGGCCAATGCTCGGCGCACATCCGCGGTCGACGCCTGCTGATCCTCGACCAGAAACCACTGTCCCTTGGCCAAGGTCTTCAGCACGAAGGCGGAGTCCGGCGGCGAATCGATGTTCCCCCCATCCCACAATCCGCTGGGATTCTGAGTGGACGCCAACGCGGCGATGTTGCGCTCCAAAAGCGGCAACAGGGCCGCCGCATGATGGTGGCGGGAACGCGGATTGGCGTGCGCCGCCGCCACGATCATGATCTCCGCGCCGTGCCCCCGGGGTCCCCCGAACCGAGCAATTGGTTCGCGCTCCAGCAGCGAATCAATGAGTGCATCGTTCGCAGCAGTGAGTTGCCGAAGCACATCTTCGCCACTCTGGGCGCGACCGGCCGTGGCCGCGCCAAACCAGACAGAGAGGACGATGAATGGAAGGAACCATCGGGGGATGCGGAGACCAGTCATGAGGATACTATCGAGGGGTTGGGAGGAGGGGCTACTCGCTTTGACGGGTGGTGGCTCAGAAGCGCGTGGACATGCTCAGGATGATGCTGCGGGGCGGACCAAACATGCCCTGCGGCCCTTCCCGATAATCGTTGTCGAAGAGGTTCTTCACGTTGAGTTGGGTGCGCACCTCCTGGCCGAAGATCTTCGGGTTGTAGCTCAACATCAGATCCATGACGTAGAAGGAGGGTTCCACCATCACTCGATTGGGATCTCCGGTCATGCGGGCGGCGGCCGAATAACGCCCACCCAAGCCGACCGTCAGTCCCTTCAGCGAACCCGTGTCGAAACTGTAGCGGCTCCACACACTGACCTTGTCGTCGGGAGTGTAATTGAGGGCCTGACCGATACGGGCCGGGTCGGTCGACTCGGTCACTTCGGCTTCGAACATGTGGGACCAGCCGAAGACCAACTGCAGGTTATCCGTCGGCGCCATGTTCAGCTCCAATTCGATGCCCTCCGAGCTGCTGGTGTTACCGAAGATATAGTAGGGGCTGTTGCCGGTCGCGATTTCCCGATCGGTGTCACGAGCGGCGACGTTGCCGCGGTCCAGGGTGTAATAGGTGAAGGTGCCGGCCAGACGACCGTCCAACAACTCGGACTTGATCCCAAAATCCATGCCTTCGGTCTCGATCGGCAGAGCGGTGTTACCGTCGGCATCGATGGCGTAGTTGGGCTCAATCGACTCACTGTAAACCGCGAAGAAAGACAGGTCGGGCCGCGGCTTGAAGAGCGCGCCGTATTGCGGCGTCCAACCTTCCGGTGAACCCAGTCCACTGTCGGCATTCGTGACCGGACGGGTGTAGGCCACCTTACGCGAGAGCATGTTGTTGCGCGCCCCGTAGAGCGCGTGCAGACGCTCGTCAAAGAAGCGGCTCTGGTTGACGATGAAGTAGGCCTCGTTGGTCTCGGTGATCTTGCGGGTGATGTCGAAGGTCTGGCCGCTGGCTTGAATCGTCGCCTCGCCGCTGGGCTGCGGATCGCTGCTCGGATCAAATCCGATGATGTCCACTCCGCGCAGGGAACCGTTGTAGCGTTGCGAAGCGGGATCGTAGTAACCGGGCTTGTTGAAGATCACATCCTGAAACTCGTAACCGGCCTGCAGGGTGTGGCTGGTTTCGCCGAGGTGATAGCGCCAAGTCAGCTTGGTTTTGGCGTTGTAGGAGTCGCGGATGTTGTTCCAACGCTCGAAGGCAAGGTTCACCGTGCCGTCCGCAAACGGAGTCGTATCACCATAATTACTACGCATGCCCGGCTGCTCGTCGTAGCCGTAGTTCAACTGCGTTTGCCAGACCAGGCTGTCGCCGATGCGGGCCAGGTATTCGACGTCAACCGTGCGGGAGATGAACTTCTCAAAACTGTCCTCTGAGTAGCCGTAGAAGCGCCCGTAGGGATCATCCGCCCCAAAAATCGGCGCATAGATGTTGTAGGTCGGCTCATCCGTGCGGCCCTGACTGTCGAGCCAGGCACGAACCGTCATGCCCGCTGGCACCGCCGGGTTGAAGAGGTAGTCGGAATGCGACACCGCATACCCGCGGCTGCTTTGCATATAGTTGTTCCGATGAACGGTTTCCAAATCGACAATCAACTGCTGGTTCGGCGTGATCGCCCACAGCATCGAGGCGCCCAAATAGCTCTCCTTGCGATAGTCGAACATCGCCTTGCCCAGGGAATCCAAGCCACCGGCACCAAACCGGAACGCCAGATTGTCGCCCACGGGCACATTGGTGAAAAAGCCGGCCTTGTAGTAGTCTTCCGAGCCCACGGCGGCCTGCACGTCGGTGAAGGATTCACCGAGTTTCGGTCGAGTGGTCACGTAGTTGATGGCACCGCCGGGACGCACCGTGCCGAAGAAAATCGCCGCCGGTCCCTTCAGCACCTCCACCCGCTGGGCGTTCCAAGAGGTGTAGTTCTGACGTCGATACTGACCATTGCGATAGGAGATATTGCCGGAGAACCCGCGCAGGGTGAACTCCGACTCATTGCGCGGAGAAGTGCCCACGCCCGGCACGAATTGCAGCGCCTCACGCAGCTCCGTGGTGGCGGTGTCCTTCATGAAGTCTTCCGTCAGCACATTGATGGCTATGGGCGTATCCATGATCTTGGCACCGATGCCTGTGGCGGTCAGTGAAGTGGTCGCACGATATCCGGTTGCCAGATCGGCATCGACGGTGAATTCCGCCAACTCGATCACGTCGTTATCCTCTTCAGTGGTCTGCGAAAACGCGGCGGGCAGCACTGCCAAGACCGCGACCCCCCGCAGGATGGGAGAGATCAATTTCATAAGGGGTAATGTCTAGGGTTAGGGGTGATGAATCCTTCGCTGGGGATTCGATGGCTGCAGTGGGGCTGAAGACTTGCGAGCTAGCGAAGGATTTGTTTTCTAACGGTTAAATTATGCCCCGCCCCGCCACCATTCGCAGCCTCGCCTCGCAGCTGGGACTCTCCACCGCCACCATCTCCGAAGCCCTCCGCGACAGTGAACGCGTGAAGCCTGAAACCCGCGAACGCGTGCAGCGTGCCGCCCGGGAAGCCGGCTATGAACGCAACCCGCTGTTGGGCGCGACTTTCTCGGCGTTGCGCCGCAGCCGACACCTCGGCTTCAACGGCACCATCGGCTTGGTGGATGTCGCCATCGACGACCGCACGGAGTTGATGTTGTTTCACCAGGAGGTCGTGCGGGGCGCGACCAAACGCGCCCAGGAACTGGGCTTTCGCACCGAGCTTTTTTGGGTCGGTCGCACCGCCCCGGCGCTTTCCGTTACCCGCCTCAACAACGTGCTGTTTGCCCGCGGCATTCCCGGCGTGATTTTTCTGCCTTTTGATCAACGGCAGGACTTCTCGCGCTTCGACTTTTCGCAGATCGCCGCGGTGGGCATGGATCACCGCCTCAGTAACCCCAGTCTGCACACTGTCCAACCTGATCACTACCTCTCCATGCATCACGCGGTGGCACAGTTGACCGCGCATGGTTACCGGCGCATCGGTCTCTGTCTCGAGGCCCGCAAGGACAGCCGCGTCGATCATAAATGGAGCGCGGGTTTTCTTTCCCAGTTTCGCGAAAAACCCAAGGGCCCTCCCGTGCCGCCACTCATCGCCGAAACCTTGCATAAAGGCACCTTCACCCGCTGGTTTCGGCGCTACCGACCCGACGTTATCGTGGGTCACGGGCAGGTCGTGATCGATTGGTTGCGGGCGTTGAAAATCAGCGTGCCCGAAGACGTGGGATTCTTTCGCATTAACACCACAGAACGCTCCGATCCTTGCGCTGGTTTGGACCTGCGCCCGCACCTCCTGGGTGCGACCGCCGTCGAGTCCGTCGTCGCCATGCTGCATCGTCGCGAGCATGGGATACCACGCTATCCCAAGTCGATCTCGGTCGACGCCATTTGGTCGGACGGTCCGACCATCCGACCGGAGCGCAAGCCCCGTGCTTCTCGCACCAAAAAGAAGACCTGAGCCCCCTCCACGTGCAGTTCAGTTGCGCCTCGCCACGGCCTGCATCTGCGGGCGCGGATCAGCACTCTGCCCCATCCTCACGCTCAGGCTCCCGCCGCCAGATCGAGCAGGATCTGGAACAACCAGATGATGGCTCCGGAGACGGCGCAGCAGACCACAAAACCAATGGTATCGACGCGATTCCACTTGGTGAATTCCCACGAGGATTTCGGGAACAGTTTCTGGTCATCAAAACGATGGGGATCCCGTTGCGTCGCGGCCAAGGCCTCGTCCTCTTCCTGCGCCGTCGCGCCGACCGGTGTCTTCATCCGACCGAAAAACTGATCCACCCGGGACTTCTCCGGCGGACGGGTCAGGAGACTCACTGCGATCAGGAAGATAAACGGCGATATCGCATTGAAGAAAAAGCGCGCCGCAAAGCGTCCGCTGGAACTCATCTTTTCCACATCGAAGCCGATCGCATTCACGATGACCAATTCCAGATGGAAGCGCCCCTTGCCCTCCAGATCCCCATCGAGCTCCCGGCCGACTGGGCGCTCCACCGACTCAAAATAAATCGGCTGAGGACGCCCCATCGAATCCTCCGCCCGCACCGTCAACGCGGGGTGTGAACGAATGGAATCAAGCTGCGAAAGGAAGAGTGGGCCGACGACATTGAGCCCGATGGCGAGCAAGAGCCCCGCCCACACGCCCACGCAGGTGAGTCGGCGCCAAAAGAACATCAACATGACCACGGCGCCAAACGGCACACTCACCGTCTGCACCAACAGCAGCGCGGAGAAAACACTGTCCATCATCATCGCCGCCACCACGCCCACGGCCAATGCCAGCACGACCATGATCCGCCCCAATCGCACCGCTCCCTGCTGCGTCGTATTGGGGAAGAACGGATGATAAACATTGCGGACAATCAAGGCCGACACCGCCACGGTCTGCGCGGCAACCGTCGACATGTTTGCCGCCAACACACCGGTGATCATCAGCCCCAACATACCCGGGCCAAGCAATTGGCGAGACATCGTGCCCCAAGCCAGATCCGGATCCGCCAGAGTATCTGCGCCCGAGAACATCGCCACGGCGATCAGCCCCGCAAAGGCCCACAGGATGAACATCAGACGCTTGGCGTAGGTTCCCGTCACTGCCCCCAGGCGCGCGGCGTATTCGTTCTTGGCCGAACCGCTGATCCCCATGTTTCCGATGATGCCGTTGATTTGAATGATCGCGACGAGGAAGAGCGCAAACAGCGACAGGCCTGTAATCTGCTGCAGGTCTGCATTACTCCCCACCAACTCAAACATATTGGCCGGCACCCTGTCCCGCAGCGCATCGAATCCACCAATCGCCACCAATCCCGCCGGCACCAGAATCACTGAAAACGCCACGATGATGATACTTTGCAGGACCTCGTTCATCGCGGTCGCCGCCATGCCTCCCGCCACGACGTAGATGCCTACAACCAAGGTGTAACAAAGATAAAAACTAAATGGCTGCAACGCGGTCACGAAACTGCGCAGTTCCCCGCGGGCATCCCTCTCCCGCAACATCGCCAATTCCACCGCCTCCGTTTCACCGAGCGGCCCTTCGGCCAACCTCATTTCCAACTGATGCAACGCGGCATGCCCCTCCACCGCCGAACGCTCCTCCACCGTCCACTGCACCTCCGGCTTGGTCACCAGCGCGGCACAGATTTTGTAGGTCACCAGATTGCCGAAACCGATCACCACAAACATCGCCGCGAGGCTCTGAAACACGGCGTAGAACGAAGCCAGTTTCCGGCTCCCCAGTCGGTCTTCAAAGAGGTCCGCCGTGGTCACCAATCGCACGCGGCGGAACCACGTGTTCATGAACCAATAATACGGATTGAGAAAAATGAGCTGAAACCCCAGCCACACGCCCGACACACCTTGCTGATACACCATGCTCGCCGCACTCACCGCGCCATTGGCGTCGGTCGCGTTGCCGAAGTTGAGGAAAAACTGATACACTTTGCCCAGCTTCCGCCCCGCCAAAAAATACCCTTCCTGATTGCTCGTGTTGCCGTGGCTGCTGCGCCGACCGAGGTAAATGACCACCACCATGTAGGCGATGAAAACGAGGATATCGAGGAAGTGGATTCCGTTCATAAAGAAAGCTTGGGGTGGGGTTACGCGAGGGATGACGCGAGGCCGGACGGCCGGGGAAACCATCGAGATATCCAGGACCTGCGCACTCGCAACCGCCGGCGGGATCTAACCGTTAATTTACCAAGTGGGTTGTGGCTCGCTGCGGGGTTGATTGCGATCTCGACAATGCCCCAGCTGAAACCCCCACTTTTCTCCCTTCGGGCCCTTCCAAACGTATCCGCAGTCACCCGCGATACCCGTGCCCACCCCCTCCTTACCCAACTCCGATGAAAGGCCCCCGCGTCGCCATTGTTGGCATCGGCGGCTACGGCCGCGTGCACCTCGCCCACCTGATGGACTTTCATCGCCGGGGGGAGCTCACGCTCGCTGCGGCCGTGGTTTTGCCTCAGGACTTCAACCCCGAAACCCAGGGCCAGTTGGCTGACCTCGGATGCAAGCGTTTCGCTTCGATCGAGCAGTTGTTGGCCGCGCAACCCCAGCTGGCGATCGATCTCGCGGTGGTGCCTACCCCTATCCATCTGCACGCGCCGATGGCCGAAGCCCTCCTGCGCGCCGGCATGCACGTGCTCTTGGAGAAACCGCTCACCGGTTCCCTGGCCGAGGCCCGGCGCCTCGCCCAAACCGCGCTGGACTGCGATCGCAAGCTCACCATCGGCTTTCAATACCTTCACGCCCCCGAAGTCCGGGCCCTGCGCAAACACCTGCAGGGCGGTGCCATCGGCACCCTGCAGCGCGCCACCATCATCGGCGCGTGGCCGCGTCCCCACGCCTACTACCAACGCAACACCTGGGCCGGGCGCTGCAAATCTCAGGACAAATGGGTGCTGGATTCGCCGGTCAACAACGCCATGTCCCACTTCGTCATGCTCATGCTGCACCTCTGCGACTGCGAATCGCTCGAGGGCTGGCAACTCGGCGGGGAGCTCTATCGCGCCCAAGACATCGAGATGTATGACACCGCCATCTTCAGTTTCACCCATCCCAACCGTCCCCGCATGGATTTCTACGGGACCCATAGCGCCAAGGACCTGATTCGTCCTTCCTTGCGCCTGGAAGGCAGCGAGGGCGTGGCGGAGTGGCAACAGGATCGCTTCGCCAAACTAAGCAACGCCGACGGGGAATGGCACCAGGAGGCCAACCCCGAATCAGTCACCCGCGAAGTCATGCTCCGCGACATCATTGCCCACTGGCGCGGCGAGGACGCGTTCGTCTGCGGTCCACATCTTGCCATGACCCACGTGGAATGCGTTTGGGCCCTTCACGCCAGCATCCCCACCACCCCCATCAGTGCGGCCTTCACCGTGCAAAAGGAGGAGGAAAATGGCCCCCGCACCTACGTCCCGGGTTTGGGTGAGGCATTGCAGACCGCTGCCCATCAGGGGGTCGGCCTGCATCAAGTCGGAGCTCCCTGGGCCACTCTGCCCACGCAATCCACCGTCTCTCACCCCGAGGTCTGAGCGCCTCTTCTCGTTGCGCCTCCGCCCCAGCTCGGGGTCCATGCAGCCCTGCATTTTAACTGTTAGAATTTCGCCCCCTCGCGAACCCCGCGGCCTTCGCTTTCGGTGGGGCATCCCCTTTTCACCTCGCCCCGAGGTCACGGTTTCCTCCCCCCCCCATGAATGCCCCCATCAACATCGGAGTCGTCGGGCTCGGCCGCCTCGGCCGCATCTACGCCGGCCATTTTGCTTCCCGAATCCATCACGCCCGCCTGGTGGCCGTCACCGACGTGCAGGCCGACGTGACCGCTGCGGTCGCCGCCGAAACCGGCGCCCGGGCTTGTCCCGATTTTGAGTCTCTGGTCACCCACCCCGAGGTCGACGCTGTGGTCGTCGTTACCCCCACCCGCTACCATCATCCGGTGGTGCTCGCCGCCGCCGCTGCCGGCAAAGCGATCTTTTGTGAAAAGCCGCTCTCGCTGGATCTCGCGGAGGGTGAAGCCATGCGCGCGGCAGTGAACCAGCACGGCATCTTTTTCCACCTGGCTTTCATGCGCCGTTTCGACCCCGGCTACGCTGCCGCCCAGCGCGCTATCGCCACCGGCCGGATCGGCGCGCCGCTCGTGTTTAAATCCAGTTCCCGCGATCGGAATCCACCACCTCTCGACTACCTGCGCCCCGAAAACAGCGGCGGCTTGTTCATCGACATGGGCATTCACGACTTCGACCTGGCACGCTGGTTTATGGGGGACGTGCAAAGCGTGCACAGCACCGGTGGCGCCCTCGCCGATCCTGCCGTGGCCGAAGTGGGAGACGTCGACAACGCTTTCACCAGCCTGGTGTTTGCCTCCGGCATGCTCGGCCAGGTGAACCTCAGCCGCAACGGTGTCTACGGCTACGCGATCGACACCGAGATCGTGGGCCGCGATGGCACCCTGCGGGTTGGTTACGACCGTGAGACCCCGTTGCAAATCATGTCCGCCGGTCACATCGGCCACGACACCGTGCCCGGCTTCCTCGAACGTTTTGCGCAGGCTTACCTGATTCAGCTGCAGGATTTTGTCGACCGCCTGCGGGCCGGCGATGCCCCGGCCATCACCTGCGAGGACGGCATCGCGGCCCAACGTATCGCATCGGCCGCCACCCGCTCTCTGCACGAAGACCGCCGCATCACGCTGGATCAGGACTGATCACCTACAACGCGGCCAGCCAACCGCCATCGACATAGATCACATGACCATTCACGAAATCCGCGGCAGGCGAGGCCAGGAATACCGCCGCACCGACCAGGTCATCCGGCGTGCCCCATCGACCAGCCGGCGTCCGGCTTCGCACCCAACCGTCAAATTGCGGATCCGCGGCGAGATGACGTGTCATGTCACTCAGGATGTAACCGGGACCGATCCCGTTGGCCTGCACGCCATGTGCCCCCCACTCCACCGCCATGGACTTGGTGAGCAGCTTCAACCCGCCCTTGGCTGCGGTGTAGTTACCGGTCGTCGGCCGGCTGCCTTCACTCATGAGCGAGCAGATATTGATGATCTTGCCGCCGCCGCGCCGCTTCATGCCACCGATCACGGCCTGCGCGACGAGGAACGCACCGGTCAGATTGACCGACAGCACATCGTTCCATTGCGCCAACGACATGGTGTCGAGCGCCGCGTAACGATGAATGCCGGCGTTGTTCACCAGGATATCAATGGCGCCGCCGTCGGCGGTCAGCTGCGCGATGGCCTGCTGCACGGCGAGCGGATCGGTCACGTCAAACCGGCAACCTTCGACCGCGGCACCTTCCCCGCGCAGGAGCTCCACGCCAGCGGCCAAACGGTCCTCCGCCACATCATTCAGCACCACCGCGGCGCCCGCCCGCGCCAAACCGCGCGCCAAACTGAAACCCAGACCGCGACCCGAACCGGTCACCAACGCACGACGGCCCTGCAGGGAAAACAAAGAGGGGCTTTTTTCCATGCCTCAGCCTCCTCCCTCGCCGCCGCGCACTTCGCAAGGATTTGAATATGCCAAAAAATCGAACAGTTAACTCCTCCTCCTGTCGCGTCCCGGCTCCGGCATCCTCCACCGCCCAACGCTTCCCCCTGGGACATACCGCCATCGTCACCCCGGGAAGCAAACGCCGCGACCCCGCCGAGACCAACATGGACTTCGGCATTCTGCGCCTGCGCCGCGGTCAACGCCACAGCGAGACCTGCACCGTCGAATCCGTTTTTGTGCTCCTGCACGGCGAGATCCGCTTCCGCGATGCCGCGCAGGAACACCTCGCCAGTCGCGCGTCCCTGTTCGACGAGGATCCCTCCACCTACCATTGCGGCGCCGGCACGGAGCTGGAGCTCAAGGCCGGCACCGGCGGCGCGGAGCTCGCCGTCATTCGTTCCTCCAAATCCGCTCCGCTGCCTACCCGCTTTACGCCCGCCTCCGCAGTCGACAGCGAGGATCGTGGAGCCGGCTTGGTGCAGGGAGCCTGCCGCCGCTGTGTGCGCACGATCTTTGACTACAACACCCGTCCGGACTCCGACCTCGTGGTCGGCGAGGTGGTGAACTACCCCGGCCGCTGGTCGAGTTATCCGCCCCACCACCACGCCCAACCGGAAATCTACCACTACCGCTTCACCGACCCGCGCGGCTACGGCCACGCCGAACTCGGCGACGACGTCCTCAAGGTCCGTCACGGCGACACGGTTGGCATTCCCGGTGGCCTCGACCACGCCCAGGTCTCCGCGCCCGGCTACGGCATGTATTATCTCTGGGTGGTGCACCACCTCCCGCGCCGTCCCTACAAGGGATTTAAATTCACCCCCGCTCACACCTGGTTGCTCGATGCACAGCAACAGGGCTGGCAACCGACCCTCCCCGCTTCCCGATGAAGACCATCCGTCTCACCACTGCCGCCGCCCTCGTCCGCTTTTTGGAAGCACAATACATCCGGCGCGACGGCCAGGAACACCGCCTCATCCAAGGCATCTGCGGCATCTTCGGCCACGGCAACGTGACCGGGCTCGGCCAGGCCATCGAGGAACACGCGTCGCCCGATCTGCCCTACTACCAATCGCGCAACGAGCAGGCCATGGTGCACACCGCGACGGCCTTCGCCAAAACCAAACAACGTCTCGGCACCCTCGCCTGCACCTCCTCCGTCGGTCCCGGCGCGACCAACATGGTGACCGGCGCCGCCACCGCCACCGTCAACCGCCTGCCAGTGCTGCTTCTGCCCGGCGACATCTTTGCCAACCGTCGCCCCGCCCCGGTTCTGCAACAGCTCGAACACCCGTGCAGCCAGGAAACGAGCGTCAACGACTGTTTCCGTCCCGTCTCGCGCTACTGGGACCGAATCAATCGCCCCGAGCAACTGCTCACCGCCCTGCCCGAGGCCATGCGCGTCCTCGCCGACCCGGCGGAAACCGGCGCTGTGACCATCGCCTTGCCCGAAGATGTGCAGGCCGAAGCCTACGACTTCCCCGCCCACTTCTTTGCCAAACGCGTCTACGACCAGTATCGCACCGTGCCCGTGGCCGAAGCCCTCGCCGCCACCACTGACTTGCTGCGTAGCGCCCGCGCTCCGCTCATCGTCGCCGGCGGTGGCGTGCACTACGCCGACGCCACCGCCGAGCTCGCGCGTTTTGCCACCGCCACTGGCATCCCCGTTGCCGTCACCCAAGCAGGCAAGGGCGCGCTGCTCGAGTCCCACGCCCTCGGCCTCGGCGCCGTCGGCGTCACCGGCACAGCCGCCGCCAACCAAATCGCCGCCCGCGCCGATGTTGTCATCGCGATCGGCACGCGGCTCTCCGATTTCACCACCGCGTCCAAAACCCAGTTCCAGCATCCCCAGGTTCGTTTTGTCGCCATCAACACCAACGCCATGGATGCCGCCAAACACGGCGCGCTGCCACTCGTGGGTGATGCGCGCGCCACGCTCGCCGCCTGGCGTCGCCGCCTGCGCGGCTGGCAGGTGCCCACCACCCACCAGCGCGCCATCGCGCGCGCCCGCCGCGCCTGGGAAAAACCCTGGCAGGCAATGACCGCTCCCGGTGCCCACGGCCCCGACGGAGCCATCTACCAAAGCGAAGTTGTGCGCCTCCTCAACGAGGCGTGCGATGGCAACAGCACCGTTGTCCACGCCTCCGGCGGCATCCCCGGCGACATCCACAAACTCTGGCGCGGCCACTCCGCCACCGACTACCACTCGGAATACGGCTACTCCTGCATGGGCTACGAAATCGCCGGCGCCCTCGGCGTGAAAATCGCCGCGCCGGAACGCGAGGTCTACGCCTTCCTCGGCGACGGCAGTTACCTGATGCTCAGCCAGGAGATCGTCACCGCAGTGCAGGAAAACAAAAAGATCACCGTCGTACTCGTGGACAACCACGGCTTCGGCTGCATCCACAACCTGCAACGCGGCTGTGGCGGGCGCAGTTTCGGCAACGAGTTTCGTGAACGCAGCGCCAACTCCCGCCGCCTCGACGGCGGGGTGATCCCCATCGATTTTGCCGCCAACGCCGCCAGCCTCGGTGCCCGCACCTTCACTGCCACCGACCGCGACTCGATCCGGGCCGCTCTCGCCGCTGCCCGCGAGGCCACGGAAACCTGCTTCATCTACATCCCCGTTTCCACCGCTTCGGTCATGCAGTCGTTCTCCTGGTGGGACGTGCCGCCGGCCGAAGTCTCCGCCCTGCCGTCGGTCAAGAAAGCCCGCACGGACTACGAACAAGCCCGGCAGAAACAACGGTTCCACTACTGACCTGCCCCCCCTGCGAATCCGCCCCCGACCGCCATGTCTGCCCCCCTCGCTTCCTCTTCCCTCGCCGCCTGCTCGGTCGGCGCCAACCCCATCATCTGGAGCAATGACGACTTCCCGGATCTCGCCGGAGACGTGCCGCTGGAAACCATCCTGCACGACATGCGCGCCGCTGGCTACGCCGGCTCCGAACTGGGTCACGCCTACCCCGCCTCCGGGGTTGACCTGCGCACCACCCTGGCCGCGCACGAGCTGCAGCTGATCGGTGGTTGGCACAGCACCTTCCTCGCCACGCGGGATCTCGCGACCGAAGAGGCCCGCTTTCATCAGCACCTTCAACGCTTGCAAGCCGCCGGAGCCCAGGTGGCCATCGTGGCCGAATGCTCGTTCTGCTGTCATGGCGATCCTGATACAGCCTTGGGAAGTGGCGACAACCCGCAGCCACGCCTGACGCCGGATCAATGGAGCCAACTCATCGCCGGACTCACGCGGCTGGTCGACATCGCCGCCGCGACGCCGCTGCGCCTCGCCTACCATCATCACATGGGCACCGTGATTCAGGACGAGGCCAGCCTCGATCGCCTTATGCAGGCGGTGCCATCGCTGCAGTTGGTGCTGGACCCCGGCCATCTCGCCTTCGCCGGCCTCGACCCCATCGCGGTTGCCCGACACTACGCCTCCCGTATCGCCCACGTGCACCTCAAGAGCGTGCGTCCCGCGATCGTCGACCGCGCCCGCACCGAAGCCTGGTCCTTCCACCGCGCCGTAAAGAGCGGCGTGTTCACCATCCCCGGCGATCCGGCCGGGGGCATCTCCTTTCCCTCGCTCTTCAACGTCCTCGCCGCAGCCGGTTACCGCGGCTGGCTCGTCGTTGAGGCCGAGGAAGATCCCGTGCAGGTGCCCGCGCTGCCCAAAGCCCGCGCGGCCCGCGACTACGTGCGCCAACACACCGGCGCCTGAACCTCCCCATCCCCCCCATATTTACCATGATTGACTCACCCATGTCGCAAATGACCGCGCTCGGCGCGGATTGGTGGAACGATTCCGGAGTCGCCTCCGAACTCGCCGAAGCCGTCGCGCTCGGCGCGGTCGGCGGCACCTCCAACCCCGTCATCGTCTCCAAAGCCGCGCAGGACCATCCGGAGCTCTGCCGCCCTCATCTCGAACGCCTCATTCGCGAACATCCGCACGCGACCGAGGACGAAATCGCCTGGAAACTGATCCACGCCCTCGGCATCGAATCCGCCACCCACCTGCAGCCCGTTTTCGAAGCGTCCAACGGCGAGAAGGGGTTCCTCTCCATGCAGGTGAACCCGCAGTTCTACCCGGACCCACAGCGCATGGTGGCGCAGGCCCGCCAGCTCGCCGCGCTCGCCCCCAATATCGCCATCAAGCTGCCCACGACGGTGGCGGGCATCGTCGCGATGGAAGATCTGACCGCCGCCGGCATTCGCATCAACGCGACCGTGAGCTTTTCGGTCGCTCAAGCCATCGCTGTGTCCGACGCCATCGAACGTGGCCTGCAGCGCGCCCGTTCCGCCGGCGTATCCACCGATAGACTACGCCCCTACATCACTCTCATGATCGGCCGGGTGGACGATCACCTCAAGCGCGTCGCCGCGGCCGAAGGAATTTCCGCCGCGGAGCAAGCCATCAACTGGGCCGGCATCGCGGTGTTTAAGCGCGCCCACGAGCTCTTCCGCTCGGCTGGCCGCCCGGGCACGCTGCTGGCGGCCGCCTATCGGCACGAGGGCCACTGGTCACAAATCATCGGCCCCGACGTGCTCCAGACCATTCCCTACAACTGGTGGCGGACGTTTAACGACAGCGGCACCACGCCCACCCTCACCCTCGATGATCCGGTGGACCCCGCGATCGTGCACGAGCTCGAACAGACCTTCCCCGATTTCGTGAAGGCCTACGATCCCGCCGGCATGACACCGCCCGAATTCCTCCGCTTCGGCGCCACTCAGCACACCCTCAAACAGTTTCTCGGCGGCTACGCCGACCTGCTCTGCATCGTGCGCGAAGCCATGCTCAACTGAACTCCGTTCACCGCCCTTTATGTCAGATCAATCCCCTCCCCTTGTTCCCGCCTACATCGACGGCGAATGGATCAACTACTCCGACCTGCCGCGCACCCCGGTTTTTAATCCTTCGCTAGGCGAAGTCATTGCCGAGGTTCCCACCGGCGGGTCCAGCGAAGTCGACGCCGCCGTCGCCGCCGCCCGCGCCGCGTTTCCGGCCTGGGAGGCGACTCCCGTGGTGGAGCGCGCCCGCGTCATGTTCCGTTACCGCGCGTTGCTGGAACAACACTTCGACGAAATCGCCCGACTCATCTGCCGCGAACACGGCAAGACCTACGCCGAGGCGCGCGGCGACCTCTACCGCGGTTACGAGGTCGTCGAACTCGCCTGCGGCGCGCCGTCGCTGCTCATGGGCGAGGTATTGCCAAATATCGCCCGCGGCATCGATGGTGAACTGGCCCGTCACCCGCTCGGCGTCTGCGTCGGCATCACGCCGTTTAACTTCCCGGCCATGATTCCGCTGTGGATGTTCCCGCTCGCGTTGGTGTGCGGAAACACCTTTGTGCTCAAGCCCAGCGAACGGGTGCCCCTCACCGCCGTCCGCCTCACCGAGCTGTTGATCGAAGCCGGTCTGCCCCACGGCGTGTTCAACCTCGTGCATGGCGGCGCCGACTCTGTCGACGCTCTGCTGAAGCATCCGGACGTGCGCGCCGTGTCGTTCGTTGGCTCCACGCCGATCGCCCGTCACATATACACCACCGCCACCGCTCACGGCAAACGGGTGCAGGCCAACGGTGGCGCCAAAAACTACGTGGTGGTCATGCCCGATGCCGATATTCCCAAAACCGTCGAGGCGGTGATGAACGCCGCCTTCGGCTGTGCCGGCGAGCGCTGCATGGCTGGTTCCAGTGTGCTCACCGTCGGAGATCGCGGTCAAAAACTCATGCCCGAACTCCAGCGCGCCGCCCGCGAGCTCTCCGTCGGCCGCACCGACGTCGAGACGCAACCCGGCATGGGCGCCCTGATCACCCAGGCGCATCTCGATCGCGTGCGCGACCTGGTCGACAGCGGCGAGCAAAGCGGCGGCCGCGTCATCGCCGACGGACGCGCCGTGCGCGTGCCGGACGCCCCCAACGGCTTCTACCTCGGCCCGACCATCGTCGACGATGTTCAGAACGACATGCGACTGGCCCGGGAAGAGGTGTTTGGCCCCGTGCTCAATGTCATGCACATGCACGATCTCGACGCGGCCATCGCCCAGGCCAACGCCTCCGCCTACGGCAACGGAGCGGTCATCTTCACCCGCTCCGGCGGAGCAGCCCGTGAGTTTCAACACCGGGTCAACGCCGGCATGATCGGCATAAATGTCGGTGTGCCCGCCCCCATGGCGATGTTCCCCTTCAGCGGTTGGAACGACTCCTTCTTTGGCGATCAGCCCATGCAGGGCCGCGGTGGAATCCTCTTCTACACCCAACCCAAGGTCACCACCTCGCGCTGGTTCCACGCCGACGAAGGCGACATCTGGCGCAAGTAATCCCCCTCTTGTGCGGCGCTCATCCCGACCGCACTGCAGCCCCGCCCCGAGGCAACTCGCGGCGGGGCTTTTTCTTGTCCCGCGATCAGAAGCGGAACGACCACACGGCCTTGGCGGAAACGCCGGTCTGCAGCGCCCGCCAGCTGTGCTCGGTGCTGATGTTTTGGTTAAACACCAGGAACACGTCCTGCCCCGGTGTGCGCGTCCAGCGCAACCGCACGTTTGCCCCCAGGTCCTCCGACAGACTATCCCAGTTGGCCACCAGCGAAAGATTCAGGTCCGGCGAGAAAAGCACATCCGCCCGCAGGCCCGCATTGTGAATATCAAACTCTCCCTGCGGCAGATCGACCTGGAAGTATCCATGATCCAAGGACAGGTGAAAATGATCGAGCGCGCGCATCTCCAGTGAAAGCGATGTTTCCCAGCTCTCCCCGTTGTAAAACCCACCCTGCGACACCTCCGTGCGCACCCCCCAGGGCCGGGCGCTGCTGGTGCCAAACCAGGCCGAGAAACGTTGGGTGTCGTGCACTCCGGTCGGCACCAGCACACCGGGTCCGATGAAAAACGGTTGCGTGATCGCCTCCCGGTAAACGAACCACGACGCCCCGAAAAACTCCCGGCTAGGCGGGGTGATGGTGAAGTCGACGATCGACGCTTCGAAGTAGTCCAGTTCGCCGTCCAGCCGCGCGACGTAACTGACCGCCGTGCCCCAGTCGATGCTCTCAAAATTCGCCGGGCGCCAGCGTCGAACCACTTTGCCGGAAGCGTTGTAAATGCCCCGTTGACGCACATAGCCGAGCGCCGGTCGAAAGCCTTCGTCGATGCGAAACAGATTGGTCGTAACCGACCAGCGATCCGTCGGGTAGCGCAACCCCACGCCGTAAGCGCCCGCGTTGGTGTCGGTGCCGTCATCGTAGGTCTGGAGCGCATACGCGTTGAGTCGCAGCGTCTGGTCGCCACCGCGCCATTGGCTGGTTTGAAAATTCAGATCAATGCCGCCCAACCAGTCCTTGTCGCCACCCAACGGATCTCCTCGCGTGAAGATGAAACCCGCGGTCGACTCCTCCAACACATCAAACCGTCCGCGCGCCACGCCCAGGTTGTGATTGCCCAAAGTATCATGTGTTTGCGCAGCCAACACCCCGAAGGAAAACGGTCCCGTGCGCCCGGTCGTTTTCAGCCCCGCACGCAGATCCACCGTGTTGCCCTGGGCATCCAATCCGATGCGTCGCGAAAAAAACGGCAGCAGGCTGTTGGACTGATCCCCAAAGGCGAACACCCCGGCGTCCTGCAAAAAGAAGGCCCGCTTCTCCGGGAAGAAGGTCGAGAAACGGGTCAGATTGATCAGCCGGTCATCCACCTCCGTTTCCGAAAAATCAGTATTGTAGGTCAACGCCGTCGATATCGTGGGTGAGATCTTCCAAAAGAGGTCGAAACCCGCATCCAGCGAAGTGTCGTCCCCGACGCCGGCGACATCCTCCCAGCCGCCGCGCAGAAAGGGTCGAAAGTCCAGCCCCAGCCCGATGTTGAGATCCGCCATGCCCGTCATCTGTCCGGCACTGCCGAGGTAATACGCACGCTGATTTCGGCTCGCCGCCGTCCAACGCACCGTCTCGTTCTTGCGCGCGATGCGCCGCTCAAAATTGATGTTCCACGGTGTGCCGTCATCGCGGAACGACAATGTCGCAAACGGGATCACCATCTCCGCTTCCCACCCCGTCGCCGTGACCTGCGCGCGTCCCTGCCAGATTCCATCCCAATCGTCGTTCAGGGTCTGCCCCGTCACCAACGCATCGTAACGCGCCCCCCGCGGATTGATGCTGAACTGGTAACCCTCGCGCCGGTCGCCGATCGAATCGACCACCAACACAAAATGATCGTCGCCCCCCAGACTAGCGTCCCGCCGCAGTTGCCGCGCCAGGATTCCCGTTGCCTCCCGATCGTAAGCTCGCACGCCCACATACAGATGCTGCGCGTCCCGCAGGAGCAGCACCTCGGTGCGTTCACTGCCAGGCAAACCCGGCGAAGGCTCCACCTGCAACAGGTCACGTCTCACCGCGGCCCCGGACCAGGACGCCTCCGTCAATGCGCCGTCCACCGAGATCGAGACTGTCGCCTCGGGCAACTCGAGCAACTTCGTGGCGACATCGTCCTGCGCCCCCAGCCATAAGGCGCTCAACAACACCAATCCCAGGTTTGACCACCATCGCCTCAGGATCTCCCGCCCGGAGCAAAGGGCCGAGGCACAGAACGCAGAAAACAAGACGGAGCATGGGGTTGGGGACATGGCAAAATCGTGGGGGGTGAACACGCTGTCCAGACGCGACACACGGGGCCGCGCCAACGGCAGAGGGGCAACCGCCATCACACTTGCCCCACCGCCCCGCGACCAGTCGTCCCGGGTCTATCAGTTAGAATTCATGGCGTTCCCCAGCTCCACAGATATCTCTGCCCGAAAATCGGCGGCGGGCGCGCCGGGCGATTTGCTAAGCTCCTCCCCATGAGCTACCACCTCGCGCCTGCGCCGATGCCTCCGCCGACCGAATCCGCCCTGCCTTCCCGCGACGCCATGATGCGCGCGTTCTACGCCCGCGACTCCGCGGCGGAGGGCATCTTCCTCGTCGGCGTGCACACCACCGGCATCTTCTGCCGACCCACCTGCGGGGCCCGCAAACCCAAGCCGGAGAATATCTCATTCTACGCCAACCCGTCCGAAGCTCTGCACGCCGGATTCCGTCCCTGCAAACTCTGCAAACCCATCGATCGCGAGCTGCCCCCACCGCCTCTCGTCATCCAATTGCGCGAAGCCGTCGAAGCCGACCCCACCGGCCGCATCACCGAAAAGGAACTCGCCGCCCGCGGCATCGATCCGTCCACCGCTCGCCGCCAGTTTCGCCGCTACTACGGCATGACTTTCCAAGCCTACGCCCGCGCCCGGCGCATGGGCCTCGCCCTGCGCGAGGTTGGTCACCACGGCAACGTGACCGAGGCCCAGTTTGCCCAAGGCTTCGAATCGGCCAGTGGCTTCCGCGAGGCCGTCCGCCGTCTATTCGGCGCCGCCCCCCGCGATGCCGCCGCCACGCGACGCGTGCTCTTCGCCGAACGCTTCACCACTCCACTCGGCCGCATGCTCGCGCTGGCCGACGACGAGGGGCTGCACGTGCTCGACTTCGTCGACCGCCGCGGACTCGAACGCAAACTCATCACCCTGCGCGAACGCCTCAAAGTCACCGTCGTGCCCGGTTCGCATCCGACACTCACCGCTGCCGCGTCCCAACTCGCTGAATACTTCGCCGGTCGCCGCACCACCTTCGACCTGCCGCTCGCGCCCACCGGCACGCCCTTCGAACAGGTCGCTTGGGCGCACCTGCGCACCATCGGTCCGGCCGAGACGCAGAGCTACAGTCAGATGGCCAGCGCCCTCGGTCGCCCGGGCGCGTCGCGCGCCGTCGGCCGCGCCAACGGCATGAACTACATCTCCATCATCATTCCCTGCCACCGCGTGATTGCAGCCGACGGCAAACTGACCGGCTACGGCGGTGGCCTTTGGCGCAAACAATGGCTGCTCGACCACGAGCGCCGTTTGGCCGTTTCTGCTCCGGCATGAGAACACAGGATTGGATTCGATTTACGCTCCTCAGCGCAATCTGGGGCGCGTCCTTCGTGTTCATCCGCATTTGCGCGCCCGTCCTCGGACCGGTGCTGACCGCCGCGGGGCGCGTAGGCATCGCCGGCCTCGTGCTGGTGTTCTACCTGCGCGCCATCCGCTTCGATGCGCGCTGGGCCGACTACAAGTGGAGCTACCTGAAAGTCGGCCTGCTCGGCAGCGGCATCCCCTTCATCTGCTACGCGATCGGCGCGCTGTGGTTGCCCGCGTCGCTGCTCTCCATCCTCAACGCCACCACCCCGCTGTTCGGCGCGCTCTTCGCCGCCATTTGGCTCGGGGAAGCCTTTGACCTGCGCCGCGGATTAGGCGTCTTCCTCGGCATCACCGGCGTCACTCTGGCCAACAAACTCGGCAACGTTGCGCTCACGCCGGTCGTGCTCGGAGCCATTGGCATCACCCTGATCGCGCCCTGTTGTTACGCGCTCAACGGCATCTACCTCAAACGGCGCGCCCCGCATCTGCCGCCGCAGGGCAACGCCGCCTTCAGCCAACTCATGGTCGCGCCGGTGTTGCTGCTCGGCCTGCCGTTCGCGCCGCCCACCGCGGTCCCGTCGCTCACCGTGATCGGTGCCCTGCTGGTGCTCGCCGTGCTTTCGAGCGCGGTCGCTTACTTGATCTTCTACCGGCTCATCGCCGACATCGGACCGACCCGCGTCACGACGGTCACCTTCGTGATCCCGGTCTTCGGCATGCTGTGGGGCTTCCTGCTACTCCACGAACGCATCACCAGCGGCATGTTGCTAGGCTGCGCCATCATGCTCGCCGGCACCTGGCTGGTGGTCGGACAAAAACGCGTCTGAGTGTAGCAGCGGCCGTGTCGGCCTCTCCACGGTGCCTCTCCGCCGCCATCATACGCAGCGCGAGCGAGCTCGCGGCCTACAGTGAGGGTTCGGACGCGCACTGTAGGCTGCGACCTTGGTCGCGCTCCGTTGCCTCTCGGTCTCCGCCGCTGTCGCCGAAGCTCGTCGATGTTCAGCGTGCGTCCAGCGCCTTCACGATCTCGCCGATCACCGTGGCTTCCCGCTGCACGGTTCCATCAGCGGCGGCAAGATCACGGCACAACTCCACAGCGAGCAAACGGCCCTCGGGAGACTGGAGGCGCTCGGCGGCAAAACTCAGAAAATCCTGCTTTTCCTTACCACCACCTCGTGCGACTCGGGCCGCGGCGATCGACCGCGACTCATAAACCGGGAAAGACAAATTGGCATCCCAGCCGATCACGTCGACGACATCGGCAATGAACTGACCTTCCTTCAGACTGATGTGTGAATCAGCGTAGAGGCACAGGTGCAGAAGATCGACGATGGCTTCGCGTTCCGATTGCGGGAGCGAAAGTGGGGCGGAGGATTTCTTTTGGAACAGCATGGTAACGAGTCCCAACAAACGCCGTTCGGCCCCTTACGGCAAGACGACGATCTTTCCAAACTGGCCGCCCTTTTCCATCAGATCAAACGCCGCCGCGGCGTCGCCGAGCGGGAAGGTCGCGCTCACTTGCGGTTTGATTTGATGCTCGGTGACAAAGGCCAGCATCGCCTGCCAGTCGTCGGGACTGCCCATCGTGGTGCCTAGCAGCGAGAGCTGTTTCCAAAACACCTTGCGCATCGGCAGCGTGTCAGGGTCGCCGCAGGTGGCGCCGAAAAACACAATGCGACCACCCGGCGCGGCGGCGTCGACCAAGTTTCCAAATCCCGCGCCGCCGGCGCTGTCGACAATCACATCGAAGGCCCCGGCCTCCAGCTCCGCCGCCTTCGGCCAGGTTTCGTCATTGTAGTTGAAGCCGCCCTTCGCGCCCAGCGCCTTGGCTTGGGCAATCTTATCGTTGCTGCTCGAGGTCACCCACACCTCCGCGCCGTCCGCCACCGCAAACTGCAGGGCAAACAGAGCCACGCCGCCACCGATGCCGTTGATCAAGACCCGCTCGCCCGCCTGCAGGTGCGCCCGTGAAAACAGGGCGCGGTAGGCGGTGAGTCCGGCCAAGGGCAAGGCCGCCGCTTCCTCAAAGGAGAGGTGCGCGGGTTTCGCCGCGAGTTGCGCGGCGGGAATGGCGATTTGTTGAGCAAGCGTGCCGTCGCGTGGCAGGCCCAAAATCTCAAAGGACTTGGCCTGCGCCGCCGGGCTGTCGCCCCAATTTAGACTCGGACAAAGGATCACCTCATCGCCGGGACGAAAGCCGACCTCCTCGCCGCCCGAAACCACCACGCCGGCACCGTCCGAGCCCGGAATGATCGGCCATTTGAGTCCGGCATATTTGCCCAGCTTGATCCACAGATCGCGGTGATTGAGGGCAGCCGCCTTGAGCTCGACCACAACCTCGCCCGCTTTCGGCGCGGGATCGGCGACTTCGCCCACTTGGAGTTCGTTTACGGAAGGAAACAGCGCAGCTCGCATGCCCACACCAGTGGTCACACTTGTTCGATCTCGCAAACCCGCAGGCCGGTTCCCTTTGCTGCGACCGTGCTCATCGCCCTCTACAAACCCTACGGGGTGCTTTCCCAGTTTACGCCCGAACCCGGTTCGCGGTGGAGCACCCTGGCGGACTTTGGCCTGCCGAGTCGGGTCTATCCATTGGGTCGGCTCGATGCGGACTCGGAGGGCCTGCTGCTGCTCAGCGACGAACCCGGCCTCAACACCCGCTTGCTCGATCCCAAGCGCGGTCATCGACGCGAATATTGGGCACAGGTGGAACGGATTCCCGATGCCGCCGCGCTGCGTCAGTTGGCCGCCGGGGTGAACATCCGCGGTCATCACACCGCGCCTTGTGAAGCGCGTTTATTGGATCCGGCCCCGACGCTGCCCCCGCGCGATCCGCCGGTGCGCTATCGCAAAAATGTGCCGGATGCTTGGATCTCGCTCGTGCTCACCGAGGGCAAAAACCGTCAGGTGCGCCGCATGACCGCCGCGGTGGATCACCCCACC
Organism: Actomonas aquatica; assembly: GCF_019679435.2. NCBI lineage: Bacteria > Pseudomonadati > Verrucomicrobiota > Opitutia > Opitutales > Opitutaceae > Actomonas > Actomonas aquatica. The sequence goes on along the minus strand of NZ_CP139781.1, from coordinate 73,748 downwards.
CTGCGCCTGCACCGCGCCACCATCGGTCAGCTCGAACTGGCTAAACTCGCGCTCCAGCCGGGCGAGTGGCGCGGGCTGAACGACGCCGAACGTCGGCTGGTGTTCGCCTGAGCTATCGCGTCGGCCAGGGGCCCGTGATCGCCACGGTGTAACCGGGGTTTTGCACGTTCACGAACAAGGTGGAACCATCCGGCGAAAAACACGCGCCGGCCAGTTCGTGGCCCACGGTTGGGTTCTGTGCGACGACGTAATATTCGCCGGCCGGCGTGATGCCCACCACGCGGCACACGCCGCTGGTGTCTTCACACACAATCAGGTCGCCCCACGGCGCCACCGTGAGGTTGTCGCAGTTGGCCAAGAGCCCCGTGTCGTTGGGTTCGGCGAAAAGCTCGAGCGTGCCGGGCTGCGTTTTCTCCTGTTCGGTGCCTTCGTAGGGACTCGGCACGTATTTAAAGATCTGGCCCATGGTGTTCTGACCACCGTTGGTCATGGCGAAATAGCCCGCGCCGTCGCCCCACCACGCACCTTCGCCACGGGCAAACACCGCCGCGCCCGCCGCGCGACCGCGGTGGCGCAGGTCGAGCACCGGACTGTCGACATTCTCCAAATCGAGCCATTCCACCGCCAGCGGCTGGCCGATCGGGAAGCCCGGCGTGCCCGGCCAGTTGCGTGTATCCGCTTGGTTCATACCGGTGACCACCAGCGCCTGCAGCCGTCCACCGGCCGCGAGGTTGCCCGGCTCCTTCGGCAGGAAACGATAGAGCAAACCGTCGCCGAGGTCTTCCGTCTCGTAAATCGCACCGGAGGTCGGATCGACCGCGATCGCCTCGTGGCGGAAGCGACCCATCGCGCGCAGCGGCACGGGCTCGACCAGGCCCGGCTTGGCCGAGGGTTTCACTTCAAAATTGTAGCCGTGCCACTCCTCCTCGTCGGGCTCGCGTTCGCCATTCACTTCCTCGCAGGTCACCCAGGTGCCCCACGGGGTCGGACCGCCGGCGCAGTTGCGTTGCGTGCCGGCTAGCGACAGGTGGTGGCCCTTCAGGGTCTGGGTCTTCGTATCGAAAACCAGCGTCGTGGTGCCGCCAATACACGGCAGACGCCCATGGCCTTTGTCGTAAACGCGCGAGGCGTCCACGCGATCGAAGCGATGGTTGCCCTCACCATAGGGACTTACGTCGAGCCACGCGCTCTCGATCTCGTGGTTGCGCACCAGCAGCGTGGTGCCGTCTGGACCGGCAAAAGCGGCCATGCCGTCGTGTTTGCCCGGAACGAGCAGCCCGTCGTCCATCTCGTCACCGTGGAACGAAAAGGCGGTGTAGCGGAAACCTTCCGCCACGCGCATCAGGCCATCCGGGCTATCCTGCAGCGGACCAAAACCGGCCACCGAGCCCGCGCCTTCCAACGCCGCTCTGAGCGGACTGTTGACCAACGCGCGCAGCCCCAGAAAGGCCGCGGAATAAAGACCCGCACTACGGATAAACGCTCGACGTGATTTCACGCCGAAAACCTGCGCCGAAGATGGGCGAAGTCAAAGCTTCGCCATGCCTTCGACGCAGGGTATGAAGATTGTTAACCGGACCGTTACCGGCGCTCGATCACTTCGACGGCCGGGAAGCGCACCTTCGGCACCGCGGCGTATTTATCGTCGGCCGAACGGTAGCCCACCGCGCAGGCCACGCCCGTGGCGTAGTCGGTGCCGGTGAGGCCGAGAATCTCGTCAAACTTCGCCTTGTCGATGCCCTCCATCGGGCAGGTGTCGATGCCGAGCAGCGCGGCGGCGGTCATGAGCTGACCGAGCGCGATGTAGATCTGGTGCTCCTGCCAGGCATCCAGGAAACCCGCTTGGCGCGCACCCGCCAAGGAACCGGCGATGACCTTGCGGAACCCCGCCAGATCGTCGGGGGTGATGCCGCGGATTTCGGCCGTGCGCTCGATGAAGTGATCGAGGTGAGCGTCGTCGAGACCGCGGCGCACGGTAAAGACCACAAAGTGGGAGGCGTCGGCCGCTTGGGTCTGGCCGTAGGACGCCGGCACGAGCTGCGCCTTGATGGCCGGGTCTTCCACCACGATGAACTTCCACGGCTGCAGACCGTAGGACGAGGGCGCGAGGACGAGTGTTTCTTCGAGAGCGGCCCAGGTGGCGTCGTCGATCTTTTTGGCCGGATCAAACTGCTTGGTGGCGTAACGCCACTTGAGGGCGTCGAGGAGGGTTTCCTTGGTAATCGGATTCATGTTCGGTGTCGTTGGTTGCTGGATACGGAAAGACTGAGCACAGGGTCAGCTGCGGAACGGATAATCGGTATAACCCTCGGCACCACCACCGTAAAAGGTGTCGGGATTCGGCTCGGTGAGGGGCGCGCCTTCGATGAGGCGCTCGGCGAGATCGGGGTTGGCGATGTAGAGGCGTCCCCAGGACACCGCATCGGCTTCACCCGATTCGACGAGACCGGCACCTTGGTCGGGATCGATCGAGTCGTTGAGGATCACCGGACCACCGAAGGCCTCCTTCATCGCCGGCGCGAGGCGCGGACCGTCGAGGGTCTCGCGCAGGAAAATAAACGCCAAACCGCGACGACCGAGTTCCCGGGCCGCGTGCACGTAGGTTTCGGCCGGGTTGGAGTCGCTCATGCCATTATACGCGCCTCCCGGGCTGAGATGCACGCCGACACGATCGGCGCCCCAGACGTCGACCACCGCATCCGTCACCTCGAGGAGGAAGCGGGCGCGGTTCTCAACGGAGCCGCCGTAGTCGTCGGTGCGTTGGTTGGAGCCATCGGCGAGGAACTGATCGACGAGGTAGCCGTTGGCACCGTGGATTTCGACACCGTCAAAACCAGCGGCCTTCGCCCGCGCCGCACCGTCACGATAGGCTTGCACCACCTCGGGAATTTCGGAGCGCTCCAGCGCCCGCGGCACCTCGTAGGGTTTCATCGGACGGATCCCACTCACGTGGCCTTCCGGACGAATCGCCGAGGGCGCGACCGGTTGGGCGCCCTCGAGGTAATGCGGATCGGAGATGCGGCCGACATGCCAGAGCTGCAGGACGATGCGACCACCGCGCGCATGCACGGCCGCCGTGATCTTCTTCCACGCTTCCGTCTGCGCATCGTTCCAAATGCCCGGCGTGTCCGGATAACCGACGCCCATCGGAGTAACCGAGGTGGCTTCGGTCAGAATGAGGCCGGCCGAAGCCCGTTGCTCATAATAGGTGGCCGCCAAGTCGGCGGGCACCCGACCGGGGGCGGCGCGGCAACGCGTGAGCGGAGCCATAACCACACGGTTGGGCAGATTGAAGGCGCCGACCTGGAGAGGCGCGGCGAGAGCAGTTTGAGGAACGGGCATCAGCGGAGGGTTGAGAACAGTGAAGCGGGAATGGGAAATCTGACGGAGGAGCGGACGAGCGCGGCGCGATCAGGCCGTGGCGGCGCGGTCGATGCGCTGCAAGAGCGGGTCGAGCGCCTGCAAGCCGACGAGTTCGTCGACCTTTCGGCCGTCGCGGAAGAAGGCCAACGTGGGGATCGAGCGCACGCCATGCAGCATGGAAAGGCGCGGTTCGCGGTCGACGTCGACCTTAACGATCTTCACGGCCTCGCCGCGTTGGATGAGCGCCTCTTCGAGGACCGGTGCCATGGCCTTACACGGGCCGCACCATTCGGCCCAGAAGTCGACCACCACAAGGCGTTCGCGGGAGGCCTCGAGGACATCGTGTTCAAAGGTGGCGGCCGTTACGGCCGGGAGGAGTGTGGGGGTTTGGTTCATAATAGTTGACTAATCGTCTAGGTTTAGATTCGCGCAAGCGGTTCACGCAATTTTCCGACGATTAGAGGGCTCATCCCCTGCCCTAAATTCCCCAAACCCGTGCGCAGCGGGCATTAACCCCCTCGCCGCATCGATCAGGCCGTCACCGAAGACCGCACACCGAGATGCTCGCACATTTGGTCAGCCAGACCTTCCAATCGACTGAGATCGTCGTGCAGGCGCGCTTGGGCGATCATGCCCTCGAAGAAGGCCATCGCGCAGCGCGCCTTCTGAGTGGGATTGTTTGCCACCAAAAGTCCCAAGTCCTGCGCCTCCCGGATGGCCTGCTCCCAGTAACCGACCTTGAGGTCGAGAATCTCGCGCACTTTGTCGCGGATCGCCGAGTCTTGGTTGCAGATTTCCGAACCGAGCGAACACAGCGGACAGCCCAGGACGCGGCCGTATTGCTGCTTCATTTCGCGCTGAAAAATCAACGCTTGGTCGCAGCGGGCGCGAATGCGTTCAATTGGACCGCGGCTGGCGGCGAAATACTCTTCCAGTGCCCGCTTGTGTTCTTCCCACATACGGTCCAAGGCGCGCACGGCCAGTTCGGACTTGGAGCTGAAGTAGTAGTAAAAACTGCCTTTGCGGACGTCCGCCTTGCGACAGATATCATCCACCGACACGGCGCCGTAACTCTCCTCCCACATGAGAGAGAGTGCGGCGTCCATGAGACGTTGATCTGCGTTGCTGGTTCGGCCCATCTGGCGGGAAGCTACAAACCCCGCGCGCTCAATCAAGCCGAGCGACGACTTTCTTGTCACCGGTCCGTCACACCGTGCTTGCGTAAGTGCCGCCCCGCCAGGGTGCCGCAGAGGAACAACTGCGACGGGTGATAGATCATGATCGGCAGCAGGATGAGCCCCAGACCCGGGTGCGCGCCGAAGATGACCTTCGCTAGCGGCACCCCGGTCGCCAGACTCTTCTGGGCGCCGGTGATGGTGAACACGATGGCTTCTGCGGGCGCGAAGCGAAACACGCGCGCCAAGAGCACCGCGCCCCCCACTGCGACGAGCTGCAACACCATCACCCCCACCGCCGCCGCCACGAAGGTTTTCCAACCGTGCGACGACCAGAGATCGGCCTTCACCGAATTGCAGAACGCCGCGTAAACGATCACGAGGATGATCGCGTTCGCCGCGTTGTTGAGGCGTTTGCGATTGGCGTCGGCCCAAATCTCGGCGCCAAAACGGCGCACGATTTGCCCCACCGCCAGCGGCAGCAGCAGGAGGAAAAACAACTCCTGCAACACGTCGACGAGCGACAGGGTCTGACCGCTCGATTTCATCAGCCACGCCACCCACATCGGCGTCACAAACACGCCCAGCACGTTGGAAAGCACGGCGTTAAAAATAGCGGCCGGCACGTTGCCGCCAGCCACCGTGGCAAGCGCCACCGCCATCACGATCGTGGAGGGCAGCACGCACAGAAACAGGAAACCCAGCCGTAGATCCGGCGCGAGTTGGGCCCCCACCACTGCGTCGAAACCGAGGCCAATGAGCGGCACAATCAGGAACCCGAAAAGCTGCACCGCCAGATGCAGTTGCCACTGACTCGCGCCATCCTTGAGCGCCTTCGCCGGCAGAGTGAGTCCCTGCGAAAAGAACACAAAGGCCACCGCCAGCTTCGTCGTGATTTCCGTGCGCAGCAGACCTCCCTTCGCCCCAATATCCGGGAATACCCAGGCCAACGCCACCGCCAGGGGCATGCCGAGCATGAACCAGTTTTTAGCCACCCACTTTTTCATCATAGTCCTTTTGTATCCACGCGCGGCTTACGCCCACGCACCAAACGCAACAACTCGTCGCGTCCCTCCAACCGCAGGGTCCAAACCACCGCGGCATAAAGTCCCGCCCCTACCGGCACGCCCACCGCCAAGCGGCCAAAATCCGCCCACCAGGTCTGCGCGTCCGGCGCGATCCACTGCAGCCCGCCCCACAGCACCAGACCCATCGCGGCACTGCCGACGAGGATCTTCACCACGCTCGGCAACAGGGTCGCCACGCCCAGTTCGCGGCGCTGACGCGTGAGCGCGCGTTGCAGATAGACCGCCTGCGCCACGACCGCGAGGTTGCTCGCCAGCGCCAGTCCCATCGTCGAGAGCGGCCCCATCAGCAACAGGCTCAGACCGACATTGATCACAAAACTCAACACCGCCGCCTTCACCGGCGTGCGCGTGTCCTTCTCCGCGTAAAACGCGCGCAGCATCAGGTTGACGTAAGCGAAAAACGGTAGCCCCGCGGCGAACACCATCAGCACCGGCGCCATCGCCGTGGTATCAGCGCCGGTAAACTCCCCGCGTTGAAACAGCACCCGAATGATCGGCGAGGCCAGCACCACCATACCCGCCGCAGCCGGCACGTTGATCGCCAACACCAGGCGCATGCCGTGATGATACGCCGCCGCCAGTTTGCCCCATTCCCGCTTGGCCGCGTAACTGGAGATGAGCGGAAACACCACCGTCGACACCGCGATCGCAAACACGCCGATCGGCAGCTCAATCAGACGAGTCGCGAGATTGAGGATGGTCGCCGCCGCCTCGTTGAGCGACAGCCCGATCACCCGCGACACCGCGAGGTTGATCAAATACACCGCCGACCCCAGCACCGTCGGTCCCATCAACACCAGCACCGCCCGCACTGCCGGGCTCAGGCTCAGGTCCAACCGCGGCCGCCACCCTTCCCGCACCATCAGTGCTCCCGCCGGCACGGCCATCTGCAGAAATCCACCGACCAGCACCCCGCCGCACAACCAGCGCATGCGCGCCTCCCCTACCTCGATGCCCAGTCCCCACACCGCACCGCCCAACGCGCCAATGATGGCGAGATTGAGCCAGATCGGCGACAGCGCCGGTTCCAGAAAACGGTTCAGCGTTTGCAACGCCGCGCTGAACGCCGCCGCCAAACACACGAAGAACAGATACGGAAACAGGAACACGCCGATCTCCGCCGCCAGTCGCCAGCGCTCCACCGTCGCCGCGTTATCCACCACCCGCTCCAGCCACGACGCATCGGCGAGCCCGTGCAGTCCCAGCATGGATCCGCCCACGATCAGCAACGTTACCAGTCCCAGCCAACTTGCCACCTGATTCAGCAGCGCAAACGCCCCGGCCTTCTGCCGCGCCGCCAACTCATCGTTGAGGGTCGGCACCATCGCCGCCGTCAGCGCCCCCTCGCCCAGCAGCCGCCGAAACAGGTTGGGCAAGGTAAAGGCCGTCACGAAGGCCGACGCCAACGCACTTGTGCCAAACACCGCCGTCACCAACACGTCGCGCCCCAAGCCCAGCACCCGCGACACCATGGTCGCGGCGGAGACGATGCCGATGTTCTTCAGACTGCGGGACACCGCGCAGTTCTCGCCTGCCCCCCAAGGCCTTACAAGTGTGAACCCTGACCTGACCACGCTCGTGCCAGCGAACGTCCGTGAGTGCCATTGACGCCCGGCGACCGACAAACCACTTTCGCCGCGTCCATGCCTCTGCTCAATCGACTTGCGGCCAAACTACAACGGCACCCGAAACGCGTCGTCTTCCCTGAAGGCGCCGATGCCCGCATCATGCAAGCGGCTCGCCAATGGGTGACCCGCCGCCTCGGCGTGCCGATCCTCCTCGGCGATCGCACCGAAATGAAGCGTCTCGCGGTGCGACTCGACATCAACATCGAGGGCATGCGCCTGTTGGATCCCTCCCGGGCCGACGACTTTGAGGTGTTCGTGCACGAGTTTCACCAGATGCGCGCCGCCAAGGGCATGACCCTCGAGGCCGCCCGCGAAGCGATGAGCGACAACAGCACCTACGCCACCATGATGCTGTTGCACGCCCAAGCCGACGCCCTCGTTGGTGGCGCCACCCAGAGCGCGTCGAGCGCCCTGCGTCCCCTCTTCCAAATCATCCCGCGTCTGCCGCACGTGCGCACCGCCTCGTCGCTCATGATTCTGAGTTTCGACGAAAAACCGCTCGGCACCCACGGCGCCCTCTTTATGGCCGATTGCGGTGTCATTCCCGAGCCGACCGCCGACCAATTGGCCGACATCGCCATCTCCACCGGCATCATCGCGCATCACCTCACCAACGAGTCGCCCCGCATCGCCATGCTCAGCTTCGCCTCCCACGGCGCGGCCACCCACCCCTCGGTGCTGAAGATGCGTGAAGCCACCCGACTCGCCCGCGAGCGCGCGGCCGCCGCCAAACTCGACTTCGAGATCGATGGCGAAATCCAGGCCGACGCCGCCCTCGACGCCTACACCGCCAAGGCCAAACACGTGGAGTCTCCCGTCGCCGGCCGCGCCAACGTGCTGATCTTTCCCGATCTGAACAGCGGCAACATCGCCTTCAAACTCGTGCAACACATCGCCGGGGCCGCCACCTACGGTCAGATCGTGACCGGGCTGACCAAACCCGCCGCCGAGATCAGTCGTGGTTCCAGCGCCCACGACGTGTTTGGCGCCGCCGTCGTCTGCGGCCTTCAAGCAATCGACCGCGACCTCCTCTTCCCCAACTCCTGACTTTCCCGACGCTCATGTCTAGCAAGACACCTTCTCCGTCCACCAACCCCTTTAATCTGCCCGCTCTGCCGCTGCTGACCGCCCCGACCAACACGCAAACCGAACGCGTGTTTGTGGCCGCGACCCGCATGAACGACGGCAAGACCACCACCTGCCTCGGCCTCTTCGCCGCGCTGCAGGCCCACTTCCCGCGCGTCGGTTTCATCAAGCCCATCGGGCAACGTTTCGTGAAGGTCGAAGGCCGCCAGATCGATGAGGACTCCGTGCTCCTCGACACCATTTTTAAGGTGCGCGTGCCGATCGAGAGCATGAGCCCCGTCGCCATCGACGGCAGCTTCACCCGCCGCTATCTCACCGACCCGGCCGAAACCCTGCCCAAACTCGAAGACCAAATCTGCCGCGCCTTTGACCGCGTCTCCTGGGAAAAGGACTTCACCCTCATCGAGGGCACCGGCCATGCCGGCGTCGGCAGCGTGTTCGACCTGTCCAACGCCCGCGTCGCCAAGCTACTGAGGGCTAAAGCCATCCTGGTCTGCCCCGGAGGCATCGGCCGCCCCGTCGATGAAATTGCCCTCAATAAGGCGCTGTTCGACAAGGCCGGCGTCGAGGTGGTGGGCGCCATCCTCAACAAGGTCGAGGAAGACAAAATGGAAATGGTGCGCGACTACGCCGGTCGCGGTCTCGCTCGCCTCGGCGTGCCCTTGCTCGGCGTCCTGCCGATCCAGCCGGTGCTGTCCCATCCCAATCTCTCGCAGATCGCCGAACACATCAGTGCCCGTTGGCTCAACGCCGAAGCCGGCGCAGCCCGCGTGCGCGTCGAACGCCTCGTCGTCGGCGCCATGACCGCCAAAGGCATCGTTGAACACCTCGAGCGCGGCACCGTCATCATCACCCCCGGCGACCGTGACGACATCCTGCTCGCCGCCATCTCCGGCGCCCAGCTCGCGCCCGACGACACCATCGCCGGCATCATTCTCACCAACGACATCGAGCCGCACCCGAAGCTGAAGGAGCTCCTCTCCCGCACTCGCATTCCCGTGATGACCGCCTCCGGCGAGAGCTACACCGTGACCTCCAAAATCAACGGCATGACGGTGAAAACGCAGCCGGGCGACACCGACAAGATTCCGGTCATCAAACGTCTCGTCCAAGAGCACGTGGGCATCCCCAACCTGCTCGAAGCCATGAAGCGCTGAGCGCTGAGGCGCCGGCGCTCGTCCCGCTCCGCCTTCGGGCGACCTCAGCGCCGCTCCAGCTTCAGCACATTGCCCTCGACGGCGACTCGGCTGAGGCTCCCCCACGCCGCCGCCACATCCTCCGGAATCTCCTGAGCAGCGATCAAACGATCGTAGAAAAAGTCACCCACCACCGGCAGTCGCGCCACGTCGAGCGTGCCCACGTAGAGCTGCGCGGGTTTGAAAGCGTAAGCGCCTCCATCACGGACAAAACCGCCCCGCGCCTGCACCACCACATCGCGCGTCACTCCCGCCAGCGAAAACGTGCACGGCAAACCAAGTTGCAACTGGCCGTCGTCGATGCGGAAGTTCAGTCCCTTGGCGACAAACACCCCGGACTCTTCCTCCCCATCCGGCTTGGCCTGGGACGACGACATCCACGTGTTCAGCTCGTCCTCATTGAACTCGAGCTCAAACGCGCCCTGCTCCACCAGCACCTGCTTCTTGCGCAGCCATTGGCGTCCCAGCGAACTGCGACTGGAGCCCGTCACGTAGTATACTGTGCTCTCATCCGGCTCCTTCGGCAGCGAACGCACCTGCTCGACCGGCTGGGCCGCCAGATAACTCGCAGCGAGCACCGCGCCCAACACCACACTCAGCACCGCGCCGAGCGTGATCTCAAATAAACTGGGAGCGGCGGGTTTGGTGGAGCTGAGCATGAGACGGACGGGTTGAGGGTGGAATCAGGACGCCTTGGCGTCGGTCGATTTGGCGGCCGTGCCGGAATCCTTGGCCGACGACTTCTCACTGCCGCCGCTGGACTTGTTTTTGTAGTCGGTGATGTAGAAACCCGAGCCCTTGAAGATTAGCCCGGACCCGCCGCCAACAAGTCGCTTTAACGCGCGTTTCTTGCATTTCGGGCAGGTTTTCAGCGGCTCGTCCTTCATGGACTGAAACGCTTCAAATTCGTGTTCACACTTGGTGCAGACGTAGTCGTAGGTCGGCATGAGCGCTTAGGTGTCTAACCGGAGCAAAAAATCAAATCTTCACGCCACCGCGGCGCGTTTCTTCGATAAAGCGGAAGGAAGCGGCGTAGTAGGTCCAGCTGCACGCCCAGCCCACAAAAACGGTGAAGGTCATGAGCGGATAACCCGCCAGCACGAAGCCGATGAGCGCCAGGGTCGGCAGCACAAAACGACCGCGCGCCGCCCGCAGCATGGCGCCCAGCACCGGCAGCCGGAAGGCATCCCGATACTCCTCGCGCTTCTGGTATTGGTAAATGCCCGCCACCACCAACGGCCCCACGATGAGCACCGCCGGCACCATCGGGAGGTAAACAAAGGCACCGTAAGCCAGCAGACGCAGCGGCAGCGTGAACATCCAGGCGATCGCCAACGGCACCACGCCCAGCACCAAAAAGATCACAAACGCGGCGATCCCATCAAAAAACAGCCGGCGCCACTCCCCCCATTCCGGCAAAATGACCGAGTCACCCCGACGGGCGCGCTCAATCAACCCATACAGGTAGCCAAAGGCCAGGAAGTGCGCGATGGGCACCACCAGCAGCAGGGCTCCTACGATGCTCTTAATGAACCACGAGGAGTCCGCGAAAAGGCGTTTGCAAACGAGTTCTAGGGTCGGCATTGCGGCGGAAGCTAAGGTTGAGCCGGACCGTAGCGACGCCCTCATGGATGTCACAAACAAATTAAACTCTCTGGTCGCCCGCGTCGAAACGGGCCTCGATCAACATGTTCCGGCAGCGGACACGCGCCCTGCCCGCCTGCACGCCGCCATGCGCTACAGCCTGGAGGCCGGCGGCAAGCGCCTGCGCCCCGCCCTGCTGCTCTCCGCCGCCGAACTCGGCGGCCTGGACGGCGACGAGGCCCTGCCCGCCGCCGTCGCCATCGAGTGCCTGCACACGTATTCGCTCATCCACGACGACCTACCCTGCATGGACAACGACGACCTGCGCCGCGGCCGTCCCACCGTGCACAAGGCCTACGACGAAGCCACCGCCCTGCTCGCCGGCGACGCGCTGCTCACCCACGCCTTTGCCCTGCTTGCCGAGGCTTACGCCGATCGGCCCGCCCTCGCCCATGGCCTCATCCGCGAACTCGCCGCGACCGCGGGCAGCCGACGCCTGATCGGCGGTCAAATGGCCGACCTCGAGGGCGAAGCCAAAGGCGACGCCACGCCGGAGGAACTCGAATTCATCCACCTCAACAAAACTGCCGCCATGATCGAAACCGCCCTCGTGATGGGCGGACTCGTGGCCGGTTTTGACGTCGGGCAACTCGACCGCCTGCGCACCGCCGGCCGGCACCTCGGACTCGCTTTCCAAATCGTCGACGACGTCCTCGATGTCACCTCCGACACCGCCACCATGGGCAAAACCGTGGGCAAGGACGAAGCGACCGAGAAGACCACCTACGTGCGTATCCACGGCTTGGATGCGTCGCGTCGCTTCATCACCGAGCAAACCGACGCCGCCGTGGCCGCGTTCTCCGCCCTGCCCGGCGACAGCACCTTCCTGCAGACGCTCGCCCGTAACATGGCCAGCCGGGCAGCGTAGCTCCGCGGCCGATAGCGGTTCCATAGCCGCGGGCTAATTATAAACCCACGAGCTGCAACTTTGGCGTAAGCTGCCGGGTGATACCTTCAACATCACCTTTCACACCACTTTTGCCATGAACGCTCCCGTCAACGTCACGCCCGTCGAATCCTCCCATCGCCTGCTCAATATCCTGAGCCACGGCGCCTGGTTCCTCAGCGCGCCGATACTGATCCCGCTGGTCGTCTACCTCGTCACCAAGGACGACCACACCACCGTGCCGGCCCACGCCGCCGAGGCGTTCAACTTCCACCTCAGCTGGACGATCTGGTGCCTGCTCTGCGTGCCGCTCATCCTCCTTTTCGGCCTCGGTTCGCTCCTCATTTTCCTGCTCGGCATCGCCGCGTTCGTGCTCGTCATCATCGCCATCGTCAAAGCCGCCAACGACGAGCTCTACCGTTACCCGCTCACGATCCGTTTCTTCAACGTCTGAGCCGCGCCACGCCCTACCCGACGCTCAGGGTTCGCCGATCAACTCCACCAAACGACGAATCGCCGGGGTGCCGCGTCCGCGCTGGCGCAGCACATAAAAATCCCACGTCGCAAAGTCGTCGTTGAGTTTCACGAAGGTGATCCCGGGCGGCGAGGACCCTTCCACGTAGTCGGGCACAATACACGCCGCCGAGTCCCCCACCACCCGCATGAAGGTCTCGGTGACCTCGGACGTCTCCGCCACAAACCGGGCCTTAAATCCTGCCTTCGCGCAGAGCGAAGCTACCCAGGCATTGCGCCCCGGCACCGACGACTCCGCCACGCCGATGAACACATCGTGCTTCAGCTCCTCCAGCGAAATCGATTCGCGCTTCGCCGCCGGATGCTGCGACGGTAAAGCTGCGCACACCCCGATTCGACTGACCTTGCGGCGATAAAAATCATCGCCCACCGCCGCGCCTTCCTGGCCGATCAATGCGACGTCCAGCTCGCCCGCGCGCAGCGCCTTGAGCTGTTCCACCGGCGTCTGGTCGAAGAGCCAGAGTTTGATGTCGGGATACTCCTCGCGCAGCCGCGCCAGCGCAGGATTCAGGAAACGGTTGGCCGCCATGCCGAGGTAACCCACCCGCAACTGCGTGTGCCGTCCCTTCGCGTGCGCCGCCACTTCCGCCCACGCCTGATCATAGGCCCGCAGCACCGGCAGCATCATTTCGCGTAGCTTGAAACCCAGGTCCGTCGGCCGCACGCCCCAGGTGCCGCGCTCAAAAAGGGAGCCCCCCACCTCCTGCTCCAGCGCCTGAATCTGCCGCGACAGCGTCGGCTGCGCCACGCCCAGTCGAGCGGCCGCGCGGTTCACGCTGCCCTCTTCCATCACGGCAAAAAAGGTCCGCAGTGTCTTCATGGCGAGGGGGTATGCATGAACCGCATACCGGAAGCAATACCGGCGTATTAGGCACCACCGCGCCGCTCCGCTATGCTGGCAACGTTCAAACCAACCCTCCTCCCAACCCTCCCCTTTCCATCATGTCCTCCTCCACCACCGCCACGGCTTCAGCCCCCTCTTCCCTCAACGTTCCCGCCACCGGCTCGACGTTCTCGATCCTGCGTCAGGCGCTCTTCAACACCTCGGCCACCACCGCGCCGATCTTCCTCCGCCTCGCTCTCGCGGTCGTGCTCTTCCCGCACGGTGCCCAGAAGCTCCTCGGTTGGTTCGGGGGCTACGGCCTCGCCGGCACCATGAGCTTCTTCACCGAGCAGATGGGCATCCCCTACGTGCTCGCCCTCGGCGCGGTGCTCGTTGAGTTCTTCGGCCCGCTCCTCCTCCTGCTTGGCCTCGCCACCCGCCCGGCCGCGCTGGCCATCGGCGCCGTCATGAGCGTCGCCATGGTCACCGTCCAACTGCAGCACGGCTTCTTCATGAACTGGTATGGCAACCAAGCCGGTGAAGGCATCGAATACACCCTGCTGATGCTCGGCATCGTCCTCGCCCTGATCGTCTCCGGCGGCGGCCTCTTCTCCCTCGATCGCCTGATCGCCGCCCGCAACGCCCGCTAAAGGTCGTCCGATGCCGGCTTCGTCCTCAGCTCCCACCGTCTCCCTGCCGCTCGACGAAGCAGGCTCGGCCGCAGCGGCATCCTCTCGCCGCTGGGCCGACACCGCCCTCACCGCGCTCACACCCATGATCTGGGGTTCCACCTACCTCGTCACCACCGAGTGGCTACCCCCGGAGCGGCCTTTCACCGCCGCCTGCATTCGCACCCTGCCTGCCGGTCTCGCCTTGCTGCTTTGGCAAGGTCATCGCCTGCCACGGGGAGCCTGGCCGCGCCTCCTCCTGCTCGGCATCCTCAACATCGGCCTCTTTCAGGCCCTGCTCTTTGCCGCCGCCTACCGCCTGCCCGGAGGCATTGCCGCCATCCTCGGCGCCACCATGCCGCTGCTGGTGCTCGGGCTCACCTGGATCTTCGACCAACGCCGTCCGCCACTGCTGGCCCTCGGAGCCGGGTTGACCGCCGTGCTCGGGATGGCCGCCATTTTCGCCGGGCCGGCGACGAGCAATCTCGATCCGGTCGGGCTGCTGGCCGCGGCTGGCGGCACGGTCTGCCTCGCGCTCGGCACCTACCTGACCGGCCGCACCGCGGCCGGAACGCCGGCGGTGCCCCTGCTCACCTCCACCGGTTGGCAACTCACCTTCTCCGGACTGCTCTTGGCACCCGCCGCGTGGTGGCTCGAGGCCCCCATCGCCGAGCTGCAGGTCACGCACATCGTCGGCTACACCTACCTCTGCCTCGCCGGCGCGCTGCTGAGCTACCCGCTCTGGTTTCGCGGCATCCGTCGACTCTCCGCCAGCGCCGTGTCCGCACTTGGGCTGCTCAGTCCGCTCACCGCGTTGGTCCTCGGTTGGCTGGTGCTGGGCCAGGCTTTCAGCCCCACCCAACTCGCCGGCATGACCATCGTGCTGGCCGCCATTTTCACCCTCCAGTGGGCCCTGCGCCCGCAACGCTAAACACGCAACGCTCAATCCCATCCTCATCATGAATACGACCACCACATCCTCCCTCACCGACCTGCTCGAAACCCGCCGCACCGTCGGTCGTTTTATCCCCGATCGCCCGCTCCCCGAAGGCGTCGTCGAAAAGCTGATACACCTCGCCACCCGCGCGCCGACCGCCTTCAACCTGCAGAACTGGCGCTTCATCGCGGTCGAGTCCGACGCCGCCAAGGAACGCCTCCAGGCCGTCGCCTACGGCCAACCGCAGGTGCGCGATGCCTCCGTCACCTTCATTGTCTGCGGTCAGACCGAAGCCTACCGTCACCTCTTCGCCCGCCTGCAACCCGCGGTCGACGCCGGCATGATTCCGTCCGCCGTCCAACAGGGCTGGTCCGACATGGCGACGGCTTCCCACGAGAACAACCCGCAGTTGCAGCGCGACGAAGCCTTCCGTTCGGCCTCGCTCGCCGCCATGACCCTCATGCTCGCCGCCAACGAACTCGGATACGCCTCCGGGGCGCTGAGTGGCTTCGATCCGGCTGCGCTGGCCGAAGCCTTTGAACTGCCGGCGCATAACATCCCGGTCATGCTGGTCACCGTCGGTCACGCCGCGGAGCGCAACTGGCAACAGAAGCCGCGCCGCCCCCTCTCCGAAGTCCTGGAGCGCGTTTGAGCGCTCGGATTGACGCGGCCACGGTGCAGGGCAACGTGACGCCATGCCCATGCTCTGCATCGTGCCGCCCATGCCCGGCGCCAAACGCCGGTTCCGTCCCTTCGTCGATTTCGTGCACAGCTGCGGCTGGGACACGGAGTTTGTGCAAATCCACTGGGAAGGCCCGCATCCGCCCTTCGGCGTCACTTCCGTCTTCACGCAGGTGCGGGCGCAGACCGCCGGCAAGATCGTCATGGGCTTCTCGCTTGGCGCGCTCTACGCCCACCTCGGCGCGCTCGAGGCGCGGCACCTCATCCTCGGCTCGATCTCG
This sequence comes from Actomonas aquatica, assembly GCF_019679435.2. NCBI lineage: Bacteria > Pseudomonadati > Verrucomicrobiota > Opitutia > Opitutales > Opitutaceae > Actomonas > Actomonas aquatica. The sequence continues at coordinate 57,758 of NZ_CP139781.1, read as the reverse complement.
CCCTTCTTTCTGGAGGACGACGACGAACCCGAGCGCTGGCTCATTTCCTATCGCGAGGGCAATGCCGCAACTCCGGCCGACGTGTTGGTCGGCGCCCGTGAGGACGAGCAAATGCACCGCCGCGCCGAAGCCGTGCGCGACTTCTACACCACCTGCGACTACACCAACGTGCCCGGCGCCGACCACGAACTGTGGCACCCCAACTACCTCGCCGCCATCCGCGAATGTTTGGAGCGGTTGAGCTGAACGGACCTTTGGAGACCGTCGACTTTGAGGCAACGCAGCGCGACCAAGGTCGCTGCCTACATTCCGGTTTCGACGTCTCATTGTAGGCTGCGACCTTGGTCGCGCTGCTTTGCCTCCCGGTGCTGTCGCCCGTCGTGACCGCCGACGCCCTCGTCGGCCCGATCCACTCCCGGCACGCACAAAAAAGCCCGGCCGTTTCGGGCCGGGCTTTGTGCAAAACGATTATCGTGACCGATCTCAGTTCGCCTTGGCGGCGGCGTTGATCAGGTCGACGAAGCTGCGGGCTTCGAGCGCCGCACCGCCGATGAGACCACCGTCGATGTCGGTCTGCGCGAGCAGCTCGGGCGCATTGGACGGCTTCATGGAGCCACCGTAGAGGATGCGCATCTTGCCGGCCACGGCCGGGGTGAAGAGCTTGCCCAGCAGATCGCGGATGAAGGCATGCACCTCCTGCGCTTGCTCGGTGGTCGCCACCTTGCCGGTGCCGATCGCCCAGACGGGCTCGTAAGCGATCACCACGCTGGTGGCCTGCTCCTTGGTAACGCCTTCGAGGCCAGCCTCGAGCTGGGTCTGCACGACCTTGAGGGTCGAGCCGGCTTCACGCTCGGCGAGGGTCTCACCCACGCAGAGGATGGGCTTGAGCTCGGCCTTGAGGGCGGCGGTGACCTTCTGGTTCACGAAGGCATCGGTGTCGCCGAAGTAGGTGCGACGCTCGGAGTGACCGAGGATGACGTAGCTGGCGAAGAGCGAGCGCAGCATCTCGGCGGAAACTTCACCCGTGTAAGCGCCGCTGCGCTCCGGGTGCATGTTTTGGGCGCCGAGCTTGATGCTGGAGCCATCGAGAGCCTTGCCGACGGACTCGAGGGAGGTGAACGGCGGGCACACGACGACGTCGACGTCGTTGCTGCGACCGACCTCGGCGACGATGTCCTTCACGAGGTCAGCGGCTTCGCCCGAGGTCTTGTTCATCTTCCAGTTACCGGCGATGAGTTTTTTACGGATCATAATATTAAAAAAGGTGTGGGTAGTGAGTAGCGAGTGGTGGGTAGAAAAAGGAGGCGAGAGGTAGCAGGAAGTGCGCTCGGGATGCTCGCTACTCGCTACTACCTACTCGCTACTTTGCGAGCTCTCAGCTCGAGAGGAACGCGACGCCCGGGAGGGTCTTGCCTTCGAGGAATTCGAGGGACGCGCCACCACCGGTGGAGCAGTGCGAGACCTTGTCGGCCACGCCAAACTTCTTGGCGGCCGTGGCGGTGTCGCCGCCGCCGACCACGGAGATCGCGCCGTTGGCGGTCGCTTCGGCAACGGCCTCGGCCTGGGCCTTGGTCGCACCGGCGAACTTCTCGAATTCAAACACACCGGCCGGGCCGTTCCAGATGATGGTCTTGGAGGAGAGGATGGCGGCCTTGTAGAGCTCGATCGACTTCGGACCGGCGTCGAGGCCCATCCAGCCGTCGGGGATGCCGGAGGCGTCGTCGGCGGGCTGCGTGTTGGCGTCGGGGCTGAAGCTGTCGGCGCAGACGTAGTCGACCGGGAAGATGAGCTCGACGCCCTTCTCCTTGGCCTTGGCGGAGAGTTCTTCGACGATCTCGGCGCCCTTTTCATCGTAGAGGCTGTCACCGATGGCCATGCCGTTGACCTTCTTCTTGAAGGTGTAGGACATGCCGCCGCCGATGATGATCTTGTCGGCCTTCTCCAGCAGGTTGGTGATGAGCGGAATCTTGTCGGCGATCTTGGCGCCACCGAGGATGGCGAGGAGCGGCTTCTCAGGGTTCTCGAGCACCTTGTTGAAGGCGTTGAGTTCCTTCTCCATCAGGAAGCCGGCGGCCTTTTCGGCCAGGGCCACACCGACCATGGAGGAGTGGGCGCGGTGGGCGGTGCCGAAGGCGTCGTTGACGTAGACCTCGCCCATCTTGGTGAGGCTGGCGCGGAAGGCTTCGACGGCGGCGGGATCGGCTTTGACCTTGTTGCCATCGGCGTCCTTGGCCTTGCCTTCTTCCTCGATGTGGAAGCGCAGGTTCTCAAGCAGCAGCACTTGGCCGGGCTGGAGGGCGGCCGCCTGGGCCTCGACCTCGGCACCGACACAATCGGCGGCAAACTGGACCTCGCGGCCGAGCAGCTTGGCCAACTCGTCGGCGACGGGCTTGAGGGTGAACTTCGGGTTCGCCTGACCATTCGGGCGACCGAGATGGCTCATGAGGACCACCGAAGCGCCGTTATCGAGGGCGTATTGGACGGTCGGGAGCGCGGCCACGATACGCTGGTTGTTGGTGATCTCACCAGTGGCCTTGTCTTGCGGGACGTTAAAATCGACGCGGATGAGCACGCGTTTGCCGGAAAGGTCGAGATCGCGAATGGATTTAAAGGCGGACATAAGAGGGAAAGTAGCGGGTAGCGGGTAGAGAGTAGCGGGTAGCAATCCGAAACGAGGGACTGGCGAGAGTCCCGAACGAAAAGAAAGCGAGTAACGGGGCGGCAGGAGCTTCGAAGGAATGCTCGCTACTCGCTACCCGCTACTCGCTACTTTTCAGCGGCGACGGAGGCGCCGGTTAGATCTCGGCGGCGATCTTCTTGGCGAGATCGACGACGCGGTTCGAGTAACCCCACTCGTTGTCATACCAGCTCACCAGCTTGAAGAACTTGCTGTTGAGCTCGATGGACGAGCCAGCGTCGTAGATCGACGAGAGCTTGTCGTGGATGAAGTCGGAGGAAGCGACCTCGTCCTCAGTGTAACCGAGGATGTCCTTGAGGTAGGTCTCGGACGCGGTCTTGAGGAGGGCGTTGATCTCCTTGAGGGAGGTCTCCTTGACGGTCTTCACGGTCAGGTCGACGGCGGAGACGGTCGGGGTCGGAACGCGGAAGGCCATGCCGGTGAGCTTGCCCTTCACCTCGGGGCAAACGAGGCCCACGGCCTTGGCGGCACCGGTGGTGGAGGGGATGATGTTCATCGCGGCGGCGCGGCCACCCTTCCAGTCCTTCTTGGAAGGACCGTCGACCGTCTTTTGGGTCGCGGTGTAGGAGTGGACGGTGGTCATGAGACCTTCCTCGATGCCAATGCCTTCCTTGAGGAGCACGTGCACGAGCGGCGCGAGGCAGTTCGTGGTGCAGGAGGCGTTGGAGATGAGGTTGGTGGTCTTGACGTCGAGGGAAGCGTCGTTGACGCCCATCACGATGGTGGCGACGTCGCCCTTACCCGGGGCGGAAATGATCACCTTCTTGGCGCCAGCGTCGATGTGACCCTGAGCCTTCTTGTCCTCGGTGAAGAGGCCGGTCGACTCGATCACGAGATCGACGCCGAGCTCGCCCCACGGGAGAGCGGCCGGACCCTCGCGAACGGCGAGAACCTTAATTTCCTTACCATTGACGACGAGCACGTCGTCTTCGGCGACGGCGTCAGAAGACTTCTTGCTGCTGACGGTGCCGTTGAAGCGACCCTGGGTAGAGTCATACTTCAGAAGGTAAGCGAGGTTGTCGGCGGGAACGAGGTCGTTCACGGCCACAACGTCGAGTGTATCGCCGAGCAGGCCCTGCTCAACGAGGGCGCGGAAGACCAAGCGCCCGATGCGGCCAAAACCATTGATGCCAACTTTTACTGCCATGGGTTTCTCCAGTGTAGTGGGTTATATGCTGTTTCAGGTTGAACCCGCATCCTGCGGACGCGGGAAGAGCAGCGAAATCGGGCACCCTGTCATTGGCAAGGGGTTTTACCGGGCATTCATTGTTGTGACCTTGCCGTATCTTGGCGACGGCCCCCTGGGCGGCACAAACCCATCATTTTGAGGCGGATGAACTTACCTCATGCCGCCCCGCGCCCTACTCCACCCGTTGCCAGAGGCCGCAACCGAGGGCGGGCACCCATATCCTGCTATCGAGCGGAGTCTCCCAAGCGGGCAAATCCGGGCGGGCAAACCCTTCGTGGTCGGCCACGCGACGCCAGACTCCGACGACGAGCGTGGCGTCCACCTCCACTTCGACGTCGTGCAGGGTCGGATTGACGGCGAAGAGCAACTGTTCATCGCCGGCGGATAGGTCGGCATTGTAGAGCACCACCGCCGCCGCCGTATCGGGCGCCCACCAGAACTGGAAGAACCCTTCCGAGGCGCGGGAGAAGTGCCGCAGCAGTCGGCCGGTCTCGGAACCGCGAAACGCGATCCACTCCGCAAAATAAGTGTGCGTCCCGGAAAACCGTTCCAGGCGCCGATAATCGAGCGCGTTCAGGTCGCCGCGCTGATAGGTGTTGTTCACGCCGTGCTTGGAGCGCAGGAAATCCTGCCCGGCCGAGATCATCGGAATGCCGATGGAGCTGAACAATACCGCCGCCATCAGGTGCGTGCGTCGGCGATCGTTGGCGGTGGGCAGGTGGCCGTTGCCGTCGCTGTTTTCGGTGATCTCGTCGATCCAGGTGCGATCGTCGTGCGATTCGACGTAGTTGACCGTCTGCGCCGGCCAGTGCGCGAAATACCACGGCGAGCCCTTCAGGTAATACTCAAACGCTTCCCGCGAGCTGCCGCCGCGCACGTAATCCTTGAGGAAGCGCCGGTATCCATCGTTCCAGGACGCCCAGCCGGTTTCACCCAGCGCGCCGGCGATGTGACCACGAAAACTCCACGGCTCGGCGATCAGCACGACGTCGGGTTTCACGCGTTTGAGCGCGATCTCGATCTGCTTGAGCACCTCGACCCCGAGTAACTCCGCGAGGTCGAAGCGGAAGCCGTCGACGTCGTAGGTCTTCAGCAGATGGGTGCAGCTCTCAATGATGAGACGCGTGGCCATGGCCGCATCGGCCCGCAGGTCGTTGCCGCATCCACTCCAGTTGGAGAGGTCGCCCTCCTGCCCCACCGCGAAGTAATACAACTTGTCGATGAACATGAGGTGACCGGGCACGCCCACATGATTGTAGACCACATCCAGGATCACCGCCGTGCCCCGCTCATGAAATGCCCGCACGACGTCCTGCAGCTCCTTCACCCCACTCGCCCGCACCGGATCGAGCGCATAACTGCTCTCCGGGGCGAAGTAGTTATTGGTCATGTAGCCCCAATGATACTCCTCGGTGGTTTCGTTATCGAATTCCTGGATGGGCTGCAGCTCGACGGCATTCACGCCCAGCCGATGCAGGTAAAACGCCGGACTGCGCACCCACTTCGCGAGGCCGGCGAAGCCACGCCGCTCCTCGGCCGTCAACTCGATGGGCGCGCCCGCCACGAGGTCACGCACGTGCGCTTCGCAGATCACCAAATCCTGCCAAGACGGCGTGCGGTAACCCGACGGTTTGCGCGGCGGCGCAAATTGACTGCGATCCACCACCACGCCCGGACCTTCGCGCCCCACCGCCGCGATCGCCCACGGGTCGAGCACCGGCTGTGCGGGATCGAAGAGGCTGAACTCATCGCGCGGACCATCCAGGTGGTAGTGGTAGAGCCATCCGTGCAGGTTGCCTTCGATGATCACCTCCCAAGTCGTGGGATCGGCTTCACTCCGGCTCAACGCCACGCGCACGCCTTCCGCCGGAATCTCGCCCCCCTCATCCGGCTCCCGCAGCACCAGCTCCACCGTGCGGGCCCGCGGTGCAAAGAGGCGAAATACCGTATCCCCATCTTCAATACGCACGCCCTGTGGCAACTTTGATTCCAATTGATTGAAATACGCGCCCGGTCGAATCGGCACCGAATGGTCACCGTCAGCCACCGCCCAGTGAGCCCGCCACGACTGCGTGAGGTCGATCGGCTTCGCCAACTCAAAGGTGTAAAGGTGCTGGCCGGTGCGATCCGGATCCACCACGCGGTTGCGGTTGCCACCGTCGTCCGCCACCACGTTGGGTGCATCGCCGGGCACGTCGAACCAATGCCCTTCGTCGTCGACAAATTTGAACCGCATCGGCGGATGCGCCAAAAACGGCGCGGCTTCGCCACACCACAATAGCACCGGCTGACCATCCAGCGTCGCCTCCCGCATCAGCCAATCTTCCTGGCCAATCGCGTCGCCCCAGCCATTGAAGTCGCCCGCCAGATACACCGACTTGCTGCGCGCAAACGGCTTGGGATGCGCCCCATTCGACAGGAAAAAGAAAATCCGGCCCGCCCGGCTCACGAAATAGCCGCTCTCGCTGCCATAGGAATGATCGCGCACTCGCTTGAGGGAGGAGACGCGCAGACCCCCGGAGAATTTGACCGGCGGCGCGTGGCGCGCCTTCCAGTCACGGGCCAGCTCCAACACGCCGCTGGTGGGCGAGTTGAACCAGGCTTGGACAATACGATTGGCTCGGGAAGGCATAGGTCGGACGGAGGGCCGCTTAGCATCGAACAAGCCATGCATCGCTCAAGGCGCAAATCTCCCGCGGAGTTATACCATTCGCTATTTGAGGGTTTACGCCCCGCAAACTTAGTTGGAAGCCTGCCACCATGTCCTCCTCCTCCCGCATTCTGGTCGCCCTCTCCGGCGGCGTGGACAGCGCCGTCGCCGCCCTGCAACTGCAGCGCGCGGGCTACGACGTGGAAGCGGCTTACATGAAGAATTGGATCAACGAGGACGAAATCATCGGCGATTGTCCGTGGCAGCAGGACATCACCGACGCCCGCGCCGTCGCCGAGCACCTCGGTATCCCGTTTCGCGTGGTCAACCTGATGCAAGAGTATCGCGAACGTGTCGTCGCCTACCTGCTCGATGGCTACCAACGCGGCCTCACGCCGAATCCCGATGTGATGTGCAACCGCGACATCAAGTTCGGCGTATTCGCCCAGTGGGCCCGCGGTCACGGCTTCGACGCCGTCGCCACCGGCCACTACGCCCAACGCCGCCCCCTAGATGCTGTAGCCGGGGTCGTCGACCCCGGCTCCCCGGCCGCCGCCGGTCCCTTCGCCCTCATCGAAGGCGCCGATCCCAACAAGGACCAAACCTACTTCCTCGCGCTCATGTCGCAGGCGCAGCTCGCCCTCGCCCGCTTCCCCATCGGTCACCTGCAAAAACCCGAGCTGCGTCGCCTCGCCGCCGAAGCCGGACTGCCCAACGCCACCAAGAAGGACAGCCAGGGCATCTGCTTCATCGGTCAAATCAAGATGGCCGACTTCCTGCGCGAATACGTGCCCGACGCCCCCGGCCCCATCGTGCGCGCCACCGACGACACCGTGCTCGGTGAACACCGCGGCCTGCATTTCTACACCCTCGGCCAACGCCGCGGCATCGGCATCCCCTCCAACACCGACGGCAAAGCTTACGTGGTCGTCGGCAAACGCGCCGCCGATCGCGCCCTGCTCGTCGCCTTTGACGGCCCCGACGCCCCCGGCCTGCATCAATCCGAGGTCAAAGTGCACAGCCTGCGCTGGAACACCCCCACCCCGCCCACCACCGCCACCGACCTTGAGGGTAAAGTGCGCTACCGCGATCCGCGCGTGCCGCTGCACTTCAGCCCCGATCCCGACGACCCGACGGCTGCCACCATCTCTTTCCGCGATCCGCAACGCGGTCTCGCCTCCGGCCAAATCCTCGCCCTCTACGACGGTCCCCGCCTCCTCGGCGGCGGCGTTTATCTCTAGCGCGCTGCTTGTCGGCCCGCGGACTGCTGCCGTTCCCCTCTGCATGAGCACCACCCTCGAACGCCCGTCCGCCCGCTGGCGCGAATCCTACCTCGGCTTGATCGCCGAGTTCAAAGCCCGCGACGAGCCGCTCATTCCCTTTCCCCTTTCCTTTCCGACCGACGATTTCCCGGCATTCCTCGCCGGCCTCGAAGCCAGTGAGCGCGGCGAAAACCTCCCGGCCGGTTTCGTCGCCCACTCCAGCTATTGGCTGGTGGAAAACGATACCGAGGTCGTCGCCGTCTCCAATCTGCGGCACGAGCTCACGCCGAGCCTGCGCGTCGAAGGTGGTCACATCGGCTACGGCGTGCGCCCATCCGCCCGCCGCCGCGGCCATGCCACCGCCATTCTCGCCGCCACGCTAACCGAGGCGCGCCGACGCGGCATCCACCGCTGTCTGATCACCTGCGACCGCGAAAACGAGGGCTCCGCCCGCACCATCCTGCGCAACGGCGGTGTGCTGCACTCCGAAGTGCCGGCCCCCCACCGCGACTGCTGGGTGCAGCGTTACTGGATCGAGCTACCGCCCGAGGGGTAACGCCGCCGGCTGACCGCCCCGTCCCGGCCGCCCACAAATCGCTTTACCTCCGCGCGACGTCGCCGATGTTAAACGCAAGGCACGGGGCCGACTCCCCCGGATTTATTACCCACCGCGAGATCATGCCTTTCGTTTGCGAATTCTACGCGCCCGCCAAGCTGGTCTACACTATTGGCTACGGCACCATTACGTTCCTCGAACTGTGCCAACACTTCGAGGAATTGAGCCAGGACTCCCGCTACGATCGCCCCATGAATAAGATCGTGCGCTACGCCCACAATCAGGTCGTGCAACTGTCACTCGAAGAGTCACGCAGCCTGCCCGCCGTGAAGAAGCGCTACCATCGGTATTTTGTCGGCGAAAGGAGCGCCATGATCGCCCCCACCGATCTCGAATTTGGCCTCGCGCGCATGCACATGAGCTACACCGACGAAGCCGGCGTGGAAACCCGCCCGGTGCGCACACTCACCGAAGCGCTGGCTTGGCTCGAACTCGACCCGTCAGCGGATTCCGCCCTCGCGGCGTGGCTGGAGGACGTGGAGACCCGCGTGGTGAAGCCGATCATGGCGGCCACCGTGCGCAACAACTCCACCGATCGCGCCGGCTGAACGACGAACTCCGCCTCAGCTCCGGGGCGGCGGCAACACGCTGCTTTCCGGAGCCACCTCGAGCAGGTTCGGCGTGAGGTCCGCGTCGACCCGACGCCCCAGCCAACGCAAGGCGCCGACCAGCATCTGCTGATAGTAGTCGGCATCCCATACGTCCTCGCGATGCCCCATCGCGTTATAATAGACGCGGCCTTGGCCATACGGCTTCGCCCATGCCACCGGGTAGTCCGGCCGATCATAGTCGCTGCCTTTCATGCCCTCGGTATCGAGCACCATCAGCACGCGGTTGATCGGGGAGAACTCCTTCAGCGAATACCACTCCTCATGCACCGTGAGCTCCGCCTCCAGCGACTCAAATCCCGGGAACGTCCGGTCAATGATGTGCGCCGTCGCCTCTTGTTGCGGGCCATGGTTGATGAACTCGCCTCCCAGCATCTTCACGTAAGGGTCGGACGCCTCCCCATTGTTTTGATAACGGTAGCCGCGCTGATCCTGCGGCGTATTCCCGTCATAGCGCTCATAGGTGTGAAACGAGTCGGAGCCGGCGTGCACCGCCATAAAACCGCCGCCGCCCGCCACCCAACCGAGGAGCGCCCGTTTGCCCGCCGGACTCATCGGCGGATTCCCATCCGTGCCGACCATCTCCAAGTTTCCGCTGGTGTAGAAAAACACCACGTCGAACTGCGCCAGATACTCCGGCGAGAACAGGCTGCCATCCTTGCTGAAGGTGAAATCGATGTCGTGCGCCGCTCCCAGCGCCGTAAGCAACCGCTCGGAATGACTCGGCTCGCCGTGCTCGCCGCGCTTCACCACCGAGTGCTCCCAGCCGGCGGACTTGGTGAAATACAACACCTTCAAGGGCTCGGCCGCCCACGCGGCGGCACAAAGGCACGAACCAAGGATCAGACAACGAAAAGCGGTGCGGGTAAGGGGTAACATCGCGCCACCTTCGTTCGCTCCGGATCATCGCGCAACTCCGGAGCGATGCTCATTCACATGTCCGTCGCTTCGGCCGGTGGCGGTTCCAGTAGCCGCCGATCCAAGCGCACCGGGAAAGGCTCCGGCTCCACCGTGATGATTTCGGTGCCCCCCGACACGACCGGCCGCGCTGGCACCCCGTCGAGCTCCAGCACGATCAACTCGTTTTCGCCGTCCGCCCGCAGCCAATGCCGCGGCACAAACAAACTGCGCTGCGCCCCACGTTCCCAGATGCGGCCGAGGTTGTGACCATTCACCCACGCCACCCCGAAGCGCCACTGTCGCATATCAAGAAAAGTGCCGCCCGGCCCCTCCGGCGTGAAGGTGCCGCGATAGATGGTCGGTCCGTCGGTTCGAATCGCCCCGTCCCCCACCCGCTCAGCGCCGACGCCGTTCGCCAGTGGCAGACTGAACATCTCCCAGCCGAGCACCTCCTCGCCGCCCAACCACGCCCCACCATCGAGTCCTTTGCGCGCCCGCTCCTGCGTGTGCTGACTCGTGATCACGCTGATCCGACCGAGGTTGTAGACCAACAGATCCAAGGTCACCGGTCCGCCCTCGTCCAAGGCGATGCGATTGCTGTCGAGACCGAGCCCCACAAACGCCTGCGCCACCGTGCGCCCATTCACCATCACCAGCGTGTAATCGCGCGCATCGCGCAACTCGAGTTCACCGCGCAGCCCGTCTGGGAAGGTTTTGCGATACAACACAAACCCGTAGTCCTGCCCCAACTCCTCCATCGTCGCCGGATGGTCCGCCACGCGCGTGGGCGTGCTCGGCAACACGTCGGCTACCGTCGCCAGTGGTTCCAGGGCAAACTCCGCCACCGTCGTGACCGGCGGATCCTCCGGCACCGGCGGCAGCTGCCGCTGTAGTCCCGCCGCCAATACATCGCGCAGGGCGTGGTATTTGGCCGTCACTCGCCCCGCCTCGTCGATCGGCGCATTGTAGTCGTAGCTGGTCTGCACCGGCAGGAATTCATTGCAGCCGTTGAAGAACCCAAAGGTCGTGCCGCCGTGCACCACGTAGTAACAAAACGAGACGTCGTTTTCCAAAAGGAAGCCGGTCTTATCCACGATGTGCTCGATCGACGCGTGCCGCGTGGCGAGCGGTTGGCCCCAACCGCTGAACCATGCGGTATAGAGTTCGGAGCAAAACGCCGGATCGGATCCGATCACGCCCTTGGTCATCTCCAAGTCCTTGGCATCATCGAGTCCGTTGCGTCCCCGCAGCACGCCCGGCAGATTGATGCCAAAGTCGCGTTCCGGCGCAAAGTAGGGATCGCAGGTGAACAGCGGCACCTCAAAGCCGGCATCGACGAAGATGCCGTGCAACGTCTGCAGGTAGTCGTTGTTCCCCCGCGCCACCATGCCGTATTCGTTTTCCATCTGCACCATCAGCAACGGCCCACCGCGCGTGACCTGCAGGTCCTCGACCTCCGCGTAAACCTTTTCGATGTAGCGGCGACTCCACTCCACATAACGTGGATGATTCGTGCGGATCGGCACCTCCGGATACCGCGCCGTCCACCACGGGATGCCGCCATACTCCACCTCCGCGCAGCAATACGGCCCCGGCCGCAGAATGGCCCACATGCCGTTCTCCGCACACAACTCCAGCATGCGCCGCACGTCACTCATGCCCTCAAACACAAACTCGCCTTCCCGCGGTTCACAGAGGTTCCAGAACAGATAAAAACTCATCGTGTTCAGCCCCATCGCCTTCGCCTGGCGAATGCGGTGCTCCCAATCCTCCGGCAACACGCGGCCGAAGTGCATCTCCCCGGCCGCGATCAGCATGGGCGCGTCATCGAGATAAAAATGGTCGTCCCGCCACCCAAAAACCCGCGGTGTGCCATCCGGCTCGGCCCGGGTAAAAAGCGGATGCCCCGCGGGTCCCATCCCCGGCCGCAACACGCCCGCGAGCGGGTTAGATTCCAGCGCCCGCAGTCCGTCCACCACGGTCTGCGCCGCCAACTCCGCTCCCTCCCAATTGGTGTGTGTGCCACGGTCGGCAAACAACGCCGTCGTCGCCTCCTGCCCCAGCACGTCGTAGTGCCGGGCGAGGCGCTCGTAGAGATCGATCAACGGCACGCCCTCGGCCTCGGCCACCGCGCGGGTCCACGCTGCATGCCCCTGCGACGACCGCACGATGTGATCACCGTCCCAACGGTTGCGCGGCACTAGGGTGCAAAGAATGGGCGTCGCCCCGCGCTCCCGGATCTCGGCGATGTAACGGCGCAGATACCAACCAAAGGTATGCACCGTTTCCGGCTCGCCCGTAATCACGTTGTTCCGCTCCTCCGTCTCCTCGCCAATGCCCGGCAGCGCCCCACGCGAGCCGTTGTCGTTGTGGCCAAACTGAATCAGCACCGTATCACCTTCTTCGATACGCGGAAGCACCGCCGCCCAGTGTTCATTGAAGGTGCGAGCCCCCGTGCCGCCCACCGCGCGGTTCACCACGTTGATGCCCGACGGATAAAAATACTTCGCCAGCGGATCGCCCCAGCCAAACTGGCCGTCGTAGCCGTTGCCCCGACCGTTGCGCACCGTCGAGTCGCCAATGAGCCACAGTGTGGGCAGGAGCTCGCTGGCCGGCGCCGGCAGGTTAAGCCACGCTAGAAACTCCTCGCGCGGTCCGCCCTTGGGCGGCGGCTGCGGCGGCACATACACGTTGATCGGATCCGCCGTCGGGATGACTTTTCCCATGAGCGAGAGCCCGTTCACGATCCACTGCTCGCGCAGGCCTTTGAGACCGCTCACCGCCAACATCGCATTGAGCCGGGCACCGTCCTCGCCGTTGTGCACGTGATCGCGCGGGAAGAAGGTGTTCACCGTTTCCTGCCCGAGCTTTTCGTAATGATCGGCGATCAGTTTGGTGTGGTCGATAAACGGCACCTGCTCCGCCTCCGCCAGCTCCCGAATCCAGGTGCCGTAGTCGCCGGAACCGCGCTCGACTTCGCCGTCGTCCCAGTAGTTGCGCACCGTCAGCGAAAGCAGGATCGGTTGCGCCTCCTTCGCCCGGACGTCGCCGATCATTTTGCGCATATACCAACCGAAGGTATGCACCGTCTCCGGCTTCCCGGTCTGCAGGTTGTCGATCTCTTCGGTCTCGTCCCCCAACCCTGGCAGGGACCCGCGGGCAATGCGTTCGTGATTGATCGGGCCACCGTCGTTGTGGCCGAACTGGATCAGCACCACGTCCCCGGCGCCAACATCCGCCAACATCTTGTCCCAATGCCCTTCGGTCACGAACGTGCGACTGCTCCGGCCACCGCGGGAGGCGTTCACGACCGCGATTTCCGCCGGATCAAAATAGTCGCCCAGCATACGCCCCCACCCCACCGCCACCGGGTTCCCGTTGGCCGAGGTCGAATCGCCAGCAATGAAGAGCGTCGGCACCTCCGCCGGAGCGTCGTCCGCCCGACCAGCGAGGGCCGCGAAGGTGAGGGCCAGCAGCGCGAGCGGTGCCCAGCGAGTGAATACAGGGTAGTTTCGCATGATCAGATCCTTTGCTTTCAAGTCTCTTCGCCGCTCTCCACCTCGAGCCGCACGTAGTCGTAGAGGATGCCGTCATTGATCGGTCCGGCGGGCACGATGATCTGCAGCTCGTTGCGCCCCGGCTGCAGCTTGGCCGCATCGAAGCTCAGTCCGGTTTCATACCACAGCCCCTGTCGTCCGTGTCGCGCGATGGCCCCATCGCTCATCGGCAGATCGATCGTGCCGAGCATCTCGTCGTTCAGCCGAATCTCCAGCGAGCGCGTCGCCGTGCCACACAACGCCAGCCGCAGATGCGCGTCTCCGGCGGAAACCTCCGCCACGTCGAACACAACTCGAAACGGCGTCGCTCGTCCTTCATCGCGAATGCCCCAAAACGGCCGCGGCTCGACGGTCGGGTCTTCGTTGTGCGGCACTTGCTGGAAATACCAATCCTGCCGGTAGTCGCTCTTCCCCACCACGTAAGTCACGTCGTTAGGGAACAGCTCCGCGTAAACCAGCGGGATGTCCGGCCGCCAAAACTCCTCACCCTTAAAGAGCTCTGCGCCGTTGCGATTTGGCACGCCGATGTCCCAGAGCTGTCGCCCGTGTCGCACCGGCGTCCACGTGATATCGCCGAGCGTGGTATCGCCCGCCGCCACCGTTACATCGGCCACGGCCAGCTCGCCCAACACGCCATCGGCAAAGGCCCGCAACGTGTAGGTGCCGGGGCGCACTGCACCGATTTCAAATCGCCCGTCCGCTTCGGCTTCGGTCCAGAACTGATAGTGTTTCGCGTCCCGTTGCCATCCGATCACCCGCACTTCGCCGTCACGCCCCGGGATGGGCGAGGTCCACGGTGTCTGCGTGAGCCCCACCCGCAACCGGCTCACTTCCGGAGCATCGGCCGGGGCCAGCGGATCGTGTAATACGATGCGTCCGCTCACCGTGCCGCGCTCGGCCGCGAGTGGATAATCCACGCCCTCGACCCACGCGTAAGGCCACGCCGCTGCCTCTTCGCGCTGCTTGGCTTTGGCGTCGTCAAACATCGCCTGCGGCGTCGTCCCGGCATTCACATAAAGCATGAACGGACCGATCACTTTCGCCCAGGGTTCCCCCTCCGCGACATCCACCGCCGAGCCGCCGTAGTGGCTGCTGCGCCAGTAGTTCAACACACACGGCGCCGATACCGCGTTGGTATCGCGATGCCCGGCAAACTCCACCTTGGTCGGTCCGCCACTCATGTATTCCATCGAGGCATTGAGGCACCAGAAGCCCACGTTCTCCGTCGTGCTCGACCAGCCAAACGCCGGGTTCTCCGCCTGCGGCACGGTGTAAACGTATTTGTCCCCCTCACGCAGCCCCTTGGGGTAGGCTTTGTGATGGTGCGGCCCGTCGGCGACACTCATCCAATCAAAAAAGTCCGCCAACTTCGCACAGAAGCGCGCCTCGCCCAGGGCCGTCGTGGGGTAATCCGCCGGATGCTCAAACTGGCAATAGGTGTAGACGCCCGCCTCCCCGCGCCCGAGCGCGTAACGGATCTCAATATCGGCCGCAAACTGCCCCTTCGTCTCCGCGCCGCCGCGCACGCCCGGTCCCGTGCCCATGAGACGATCCTGCGCGATCCCTTTTACCGAGACCTCGGCGCGCGCGCCGCCGTTCGTCACCGGGTCGATGGTGATGCGGGCAATTGCCTCGCCCGACCCACGCGGTCCCATCGCATCGTGGGACCAAAACCCATATTGGTGATCGGTGAACCCGCGGTTCAGGCCGTTCACGTTGTGACCCGGCGGATCGCGTTCGAGGTCGGGCGTGCCGTCCGGCTTGAGGAAGGTCGCCAACATTTCGCGATCGCGGTAGCGCAACGAAACAAGGTCGCCCGAATCCTTCGCCACGCTCGCCTGCACGATCCCGTTATCGAGGATGTAGAGCGCGTCGGTTTCGCTCACGGTGACGGGCGCAGCCGCCCGCGCCAACGCCGTCCAGCCCAGCGCGAGGACGCCAAGCAGGGCGATCAGAGGGTTGTGTCGTGGTTTCATAAATACGTTCAGCGCAGCTGCGCGTTCAGCCAGCGGATGACTTCTTCCTGCATCGCCGCCGTGAAGCGTTGATACTCCTCCGGCTCCTGCAGCGTGAGCGCCTCCCCCGCGCCCGCCTCCGCATACGCGACCCGCGCCCGATCCACCGCCTGTCGCACGGCCACGGGATCCGCCCCGCGCCCCATGCTCGGCTGCACCACCAGCACCGGTCGCGGCGCCGTGATCGCGATGAGCTCCTCCCCATCGTAGGGCACCTGCGCCGGCGACTCCGCATACCGCCCCAAGCGCGGCACCAAGCTGTGCCATTCACTGAGCTGCCGCAGCACGTCTCCGTCGCTCGTTCGCCAAGGTGTAAATCCGCCCACCGACACCACTGCCGCCACCCGCTCGTCGAGCGCTCCCGCATGCAGCCCCACCAATCCCCCCACGCTGTAGCCGAGCACGCCGATACGCTGCGGGTCGACCCGCTCCTGCTCCGACAGCACGTCCACCGCCGCGCGCACATCTTCCACCATCCGCCCCAACCACGACCATTGCGGATAACGTTCGTAAAACTCACCCGCCTCCGCCTGCCGCGAACCAAACCCACTCTGGTCAAACGCCAGCACCGCATACCCGGCCTGCACCAGTGCCAGCACCGGATGCAGATCGCGCCGATACACCCACATGTAACCCAACGGATAACTGTAGCCGTGCAGCCAAATCACCGTCGGCAACCGTTCGCCTTCCGGCGCACCGCGCGGCCAAAACAAATCCCCCTGCAACCCATTCCCAAATCGTAGCCGCACCGACTCCACCTGCGCGTTGTCTTCATCTACCCAACCAAACTCCTGAATGCCGCGACCGATCACCCAGGCCGGCACATCCGGGGCCAATTGCCCCGGCCCATGCCCTTCACCGTTCGTCGGTCCCGGCGCCGGCGGACGCGGCCCCCGCATCCACAGCGGCACCGGCGTGGGCGGCTGCGGTGGCGCTTCGCCCAACACCCAACGCACCGCCTCGCGGACCGTGTCGCCGTGGTATTCAGCGTCCGCCGATCGCGCCTGCGCCCACGCCGCATAATCCCACGCAAACATCTGCCGGTAGTCCCAAGCCGTCTCCGCCTCCGACCGACCAAATTGCCGATCCAGCCAATCCAAACACCGCTGCGGGTCGATCGATCCGTGAAAGCCCGGTTCGCGCAGCAAACCAAGCCGCTCCTCCGCCCCGAACAGCCCGTAAGCGCGCAAGGCCGACTCATAGGTCCGCTCCAACGCCCACCCGTTGGACACTTCGTCGTTCAAGCCGTATTGCAGCAAACACGCCCGCGGCGCAATCGCCGCCACCAACAGATTCGCATCGACCGGCAACCGATCCTCGTGGCCCACGAAGAACCGCATGCGTGGATGAAACCAGTGTGGGAACATCATCGTGGTCGATTCGATGCCTTCGCCCATGCCGAACTCGCCCGCCAACCGCCACGGCAGCACCCCACCCACACCTGTGCTGCCCGCGATCAATGCCGCGATGCGTTCATCCAAAGCCGCCGCAATCGTCGCCATCTTGCCGTCACGCGAATACCCGTAGATCGCCACGCGCGCGCCATCGATGTCCGGCTGACTCAGCACATAATCCATCACCAACTGCACCGCCCAAGCTCGCCGCGGCAGCGCCGCAAAATCGTAGTCCGGATACAGATCCCCGAGGTTCGCCGTGTCATCCGTGAAATCATTCCCGGCGAAACCGATATTGGCGTAACCCCGCGGCACCACGTGATGACTCCACCCATCCAGCGACGTGGTGAGCACCGCTGGAAAAGGTCCCGTTCCCTCCGGCACCGTGATCCGCACCCGCAGGTTGCCTCGCCCCTCCGGACCAAACCGCAGCCGCACCGTGCGCACGCGGTAACCCTCCTCCTCGCGTTCATCCAGCGCCTCCACCGCTTCGATCGCCGGCTTCGTTGGCAGCTGCCCCCAAAACACCCGCTGAAATTCCGCCAAAATCTCCGCTCGCCGCTCCCTCCACTCGGCCACATCCGTCACCTCGTCCCCTGCCAACGTTACCAACGGGTCCGGCAAAAACTCACTGCTCGGCAACTCCGCAAAGTCCGGCGGCAACTCTCCCGTGCGTTCCTGCCACGCCGTCCACGTCGGCACGTCGTGGAGCGCCGTGTGCATCCACTGCAGGTGCGCCCGGCGCGACGTTTCGTCGGCCGACACCTGAGTCGCGGCCAGGCATACGCAAAACGCGGCCAGCCAAGGTCCCGTGCGGGACCAAAAACGCGCCAGTGGGGTCATGGGGTAAGCCCCGAGCCCAGCGCTCCCTCCCCGCCGCACGCAACCACCGTTCCACCGGACGGTCAGAGCGCCCCGCTCGGCTCAGTTCCCCAACAGCTCTTCCGCATGGGCGCGGGCACTGGCTGCTTTACGGTCACCCAACATGCGCGCGAGTTCGTCGATCCGCCCGGCGCGATCGCCATCGATCGGCGTGATCGAAACACTCACGCGCTCCTTCGACTGATCCTTCTCCACCACCAAATGCGCCCGGCCCTGCGCCGCCACCTGCGGCAGGTGCGTCACGCACAAGACCTGATGGTTCGCGCCGATGCCCGCCATCTGCTCGCCCACCACGCGGCCAATCTCCCCACCCACGTTCGCGTCGACTTCATCGAAGACCAACACCGGCACCGCATCGAGGTCGGCCAACACCGTCTTCAACGCCAACATCACGCGCGCCAACTCACCGCTGGAAGCGATGCGATTGAGCGGCAGCGCCGCCTCGCCCACATTGGGCGAAAACAAAAACTCCACCGCCGCGTCACCGGTCGGACCAAGTTCCCCTGTAGCGGAAACTTCGATACGAAACTCCGACTTCTTGAAGCCGAGCTGCGCGATCGATTTCGCAGCCACTTTCGAGAGCTTGGCCGCCGCCTTGGTGCGCGCTTCGCGCAACTTCGCCGCCGCGGCCCTGGCCGTCTTCTCCGCCGTCTGGATCCGACCATCGAGCTTGGCCAGCGCGCCCTCAATGTCGCCCTGGCTGTCGAGCTGTTTACGCAGTGCCTCCCGTGCCTCAATCACCGCGTCGAGGTCCCCGTATTTCCGCTTCACCTCCAGCCACGCATTCATCCGCGTGTGCAGCGATTCCACCTCATCCGGCTCGAAGGAAAACTGCCCGCCCAAGCTCGCGTATTCACCGGCCAGATCCGCCAACTCAATCGCCACCGCCTGCAGACGATCAGCCAAAGGCCCGGCACTTTCATCGATCTCGGCCAACTCCCGGGCGGCACGCAGCAGCGGCGCCAACTGCGGTGCGATCCCCTCTTCGCCGCTCAGCCCCAGTTCCAGACTCTGCGCCAATTCGGTCAGCTCTTGCGCCCGGCTCACCCGCATGTAATCCCGCTCCAAGGTGTCGATGGCTTCGGCGGTGAGCTCCAACTTGTCCAGGCGTTTGAGCTGCGCGCCCATGAACTCGATCTGATCCGGCGACAACCGGTCCTGCTTGGCCAAACGATCACGCTCGCTGCGCAAGGCTCGCCAGCCGTCATAACTTTCCTGATACGTCGACAGTGCACCACCACATTGCGCATAGAGATCGAGCAGCTCGAGCTGGCACTGCGTCTTCAACAGTCGGCGCGGTTCGCTCGGACCATGAAAATCGATCCAGGCCTCCCCCAACTGCTGCAGATTGCCCAGCGTCGTCATGCTGCCGTTCACGCTGATCTTCGGCGCGCGGCTGCGCGACAAGCTGCGCTTGAGCAACAGCACCCCGTCTTCGCATGTCGGCAGATCCAACGCCGTCAGCACCGCATCGATGCGCCCCGGCTCGGCAAACCACAACGCCGCCTCCACCTCACATGCCTCCGCGCCCTGGCGAATGATGGTTTTTTCGACCCGTTCGCCGGCGAGCAGACTCAACGCGCCCAGCAGGATGCTTTTGCCCGCGCCGGTCTCGCCCGTGACCACGGTAAAGCCCTCGTCGAACTCGAGTGAAACCTCTTCAAGCAGGGCAAGATTGCGAATGGTGAGCGTCTGCAGCATAGAGCGCGACCAATCAGCGCAGAGACCCGTCCAACTTCAAGACGGTTTAGCAACCTCCTCCTGCTTGCTTAAGCTCGGGGCCAGAATCTGCGCGCGGCGAATGCTCTTCCTGAGCCGGTTTTAAGATACCGTTCCCAGTTTCGCGCTGTGGTCTCGTCTTCAAACGCCGTGTAAGCCACCAGCCGCCACGGCTTGAACTTGGCCGTATGCAAAGAGGCTCCTTCGTTGTGACGTTTCAGTCGGCATTTGAGATCGTTCGTCAGACCGACATATCGTTCCCGCGGATGACTTTCTGAAACGATCATGTAGACGTAGTGCACGACTGGTTACGTTTTAGTTTCAGCCCTCCTACGTCCTGCTCCGCAGCACTTCGGCGGGCATCCTTCGTCGCCTTCAGATGGCTTTGCCATCCGAAGTGCCGGCTTCGCCGGACGAAGGATGGTGGACCCTACAGAACTCGAATCTGTGACCTCTTCCATGTCAAGGAAGCGCTCTAACCAACTGAGCTAAGGGTCCAAAAATCAGGAGCCGGCGAGTAAGCATAATGCGCCCTCCCCTGCGCAAGGAAAATTTTCAACTTATCCGGCCTGCTCGGCGAAAAACCTTCGCGCCGCCGCCGCGTCCTGATCGATCTGCCGCCTTAAGGCCTCGATGCCATCAAAACGTCGCTCGTCGCGCAGGAACGCGCACCACTCCACTTCGATGTGATCCCCCGCATCAAAGGGCGGCGTCTCAAACGCATGCACCTCCAGCAGCGGCGTGGTTTCACCGTCGGCCACCGTCGGGCGCACGCCATAGTTGGCCACGCCTTCCCAAGAGGCCGTGTCGTCCGACGTCCGCACCGCGCGTCGGATCCGCACGGCATACACGCCCAGTCGCGGCGCGCATTCCGGCGCCCACGGCACGTTGAGCGTCGGGAATCCGATGGTGCGGCCCAGCTGTTGACCGCCTTTCACCACGCCGTCGGTGCAATAGGTGTAGCCGAGGAGCGCGTTCACCGTGTCGAGCCGCCCTTCGCGCAGCGCCACGCGGATGCGCGTGCTGCTGATGGGCTCGCCGTCGAAGTTCACGCGCGGCGCGCTAAACACGCGCAGGCCGTTCTTGCGGGCTTCCGCATTAAGCATGGCCACGTCGCCGACGCGTCCGCGTCCGAAGCGCCAATTCTCGCCCACGTAAATGGTGCGGAGCTCCGGCAGGGCCTTCAGCAGATTGGGCAAAAAGTCCTCGGCCGATACCGCCGCGAACTCCGGCGTGAAGGGCTGAGCGATGACCACATCCAAACCCGCCGCCAGCAGTCGCCGCGAACGGATCCCGGCAGGCTGCAGTAGGCACACCGGCGCGTCCGGTCGCAGCAGTCGGCTCGGGTGCGGATCAAACGTGAGCGCCGCCGCCAATCCACGCGTATTGCGGGCCGAAGCCACCGCCGCCTCCACCACCGCGCGATGGCCGAGGTGCACCCCGTCAAACATGCCAATCGCCAAGTGCAGGGGCCGCGCCGGCAGGTCGCGGGCCTCATCTAAACCGGCGATGTGGGCGGGCAGTTTCACAACGCGATTCGCGGCGCGACTTCGTGCACCGGCAACAGGCGCTTTTCGAGGTCGAGCAAGGGCATTTCCAGAATCTCTTCGAGCGGCAGCGCATTGGCGACATTGAGGTCACCGGCCGCCGTGCGACGCAGGTTTTTGAGGTGACCGCCGCAGCCCAGCTTCTGGCCGAGGTCGTGCGCCAACGTGCGCACGTAGGTGCCTTTGCTGGAGCGCACCAGGAAGTCCAACTCCGGCGATTCCCAGCGCTTCAAATCGTATTGCATGACGCGAATGAAGCGCGGCTCGCGCTCCACTTCCTCACCTTTGCGGGCCGACTTGTAGAGCGGTTTGCCGTCGATCTTGATGGCCGAGAACATGGGCGGAATCTGGTATTGGTCGCCCTTGAAGGTTTTCATCGCGGCGAGGATGTCGGCCTCGCTCAGCTCCGGCACCGGGCGCGTCTCCAGCACCTCGCCGTCGGCATCCTGCGTATTGGTGACCGCACCGAGCACCACCGTGCCGGTGTATTCCTTTTCCACGCTCATCATGTATTGCGAGACGCGGGTCGCCTTGCCGACTAGCATGACCAGCAGGCCGGTCGCGGACGGGTCGAGCGTGCCGGCGTGGCCGATGCGCTTCATCTTGAACTTCCCGCGCAGTCGGGCAACGACGTCGTGCGACGTGTGATCAGTGGGCTTGTCCACCAGGAGGACGCCCTCGAATTCCTTTTTGGGTCCGAGCATCTTTGACTGTTTTCGGGTTAAATCCCCTCGCCCGCCTGCACTTCATCCAGCCGCGCAACGAGCGCGGTGGCCAGCTGGCGGCGAAACTCCGGCATCGCCACCCCTTTGACGTTCAGGCCCGCCGCACAGGCGTGCCCGCCGCCGTTGAACAAGGCCGCGATACGATCGACCCGGTAGACCGGATCCTTGGAACGCAGACTCGCCTTGGCGCCGTCTTCGCGCTCCTCGATGAGGCAACCGATTTCAACACCATCGATCGCGCGCGCATAGTCGACCAACCCTTCGGTGTCCTCGTGGTTGGTCCCAGTCTCCTCGAATACGCCGCGGACCAAGGTGCCGACACAAATCCGGCCACCGGCATGCAGCTCGAGTGAGGCGAGGAAACGCTGCAGGAGCTTCATTTTGCCGAGCGGCTCGCGCTCGTAGAGCTCGAACCCCGCCTGCACCGGATCGGCTCCGCAGGCCATGAGTTCGGCCGCGAACTTGAAGGTGCGGTGCGTCGTCGACGCGAATCGAAACTGCCCGGTGTCGGTCAGGATGCCGGCGTAGAGCGCCTGCGCCGTCTGCGCATCGATCGGCAGGTTGAAGTCGAGAAACAGGCCGGCGAGGATCTCGCAGGTCGCGGCCGCCCGCGGATCCACACAATTGTGTTCCGCGTAACCTTGGTTCGAAACGTGGTGATCGATGTTGCCGAGCACCGTCGGGAAGCGCGCCATCAGGCGGGGTCCCGGACGTTCGTGGTCGGCACAATCCACGAAGATAGCGACATGCGCGGACTCCGCCGGCAGGCCTTCGACGTTCACAAATCGTTCACCGTGAGCTACAAATTCCAGCCGGCGTGGCACCGTATCGGAGTTCACGCAGATCACCTCTCGTCCCATCGCGCGCAGGATGCGAGCGAGGGCCACTTGCGAACCGATACAATCCCCATCCGGCCGGGCATGGCCCACGACTGCCACCGGCCGCTGATCCGTTTCCTGCAACAGGGCGCGAAACCCGTCGTGCAACTTGGGGTAATTCGGCCCGTCGTCGGTCACGCGTCGCCGTCCTCCTCGCTTTGCTTGGCCTTCTCCTCTCGCGCCAGATCATCGAGCAGATCGAGCACGCGGTTGCCGCGTTCGACCGCCTGATCGATTAGAAACACCCAATCCGGAGCAAACTTGATCTTGATTCGCTGGGCCAACACCTTGCGCAACTCGGCCCGCTTGCGCAGGAGCCAGCGAAAACGCTCATCCACGGTCGCTTCATCCCCGAGAATGGAGAAGTAGATCTTACCGGTCTTGAGATCCGGCGCGACTTCGACATCGGCCACCGTGATCGCCACGGCTTCCTGCTTGTATTTGGTGTGCAAATACGAGCCCAATTCACGCTGCACGAGCTCGGCGATGCGAATGGTGCGGTTGGACATCTGGTGGTGAGTTCGCGATGGGGGCGCCGGTCGGAAGAGCGCGGCGCCCGGGTTGAGGAAGAAACGAGCCGCTTAGAGCGACGCGCGCACTTTCTGGATCTCGAAGGTCTCGATCACATCGCCCTTCTCGTAGCCATTGAAGTCGTCGAGCTTGATACCGCACTCGAGGCCGGCACGGATCTCGTTGGCGTCGTCTTTGAAGCGTTTGAGCGTCTGGACCTTGCCTTCGTGCACGGTTTCCTTGCCGCGGCGCAGCCGAGCGGAGGCATTGCGGATGATCTTGCCTTCGGTGACGAGACAGCCGGCGACAAAGCCCTTGGCCAGCGGGAAGACCTCGCGGACTTCGGCGGCGCCGAGTTTGACCTCCTTGAGCTCGGGGTCGAGCAGGTCGGCCATCATGTCGCGCGCGGCATCCACGAGTTCGTAGATGATGTTGTAGCTCTCGACGCGCACACCGTGGTGCTTGGCCTGCGGCGTGACCCCGTTCTCCAACTTGGTGTTGAAGGCGAGAATCGTCGCGCCGGCGGCGCTGGCGCGCTGCACATCGGTCTTGGTCACGAGGCCCACTTCGTTGGCCACGATCTCAACGGAAACCTTGTCGCTCTTGATGCCTTCCAGCATCCCGCGCACGGCTTCGGCCGAGCCATAAACGTCGCTCTTGATGACGAGCTTGAGCGTCTTGGCCTGGGTGGCGGCGATGTTGGCGAAGAGCGCTTCGACGGAAACTTCCTTCGGCTCGGAGGCCTTGGTGGCGGCCTTTTTCTTGAGCTCATCGGCAACCTCTTCGGCCATCGCTTCCGCCTCACGCGGATTTTTGACCGTCTTGAAGGTCGATCCGCTGTCCGGGGTGCCCGACCACCCGATCACTCGCACCGGCGTGGCCGGTCCGGCTTCCTTCAGGTTCTTGCCTTGGTCGTCAAACATGGCGCGGACCTTGGCCCACTCCTTGCCGCAAACGATGGCGTCGCCGACCTTGAGGGTGCCGCGCTGCACGATGACCGTCGCGAGCGGACCGCGACCCACATCGAGCTGAGATTCGATCACCACGCCAGAGGCCTTGGCCTTGGGGTTGGCTTTGAGTTCAAGCACTTCGGCCTGCAGTTGGATCATCTCCAGCAGCTCGTCGATACCGTCGCCCTTGATGGCCGAAACCGGCACCGTGATGGTCTCACCACCCCAGTCTTCCGAGGCGATGTCACGCTGCTGCATCTGGGTTTTGACCTGATCGATGTTGGCGCCCTTCACGTCCATCTTGTTGACGGCGACGATCAGTGAAACGCCAGCGTCCTTGATGAACTTCAGCGCCTCATCGGTCTGCGGTTTGAAACCGTCGTCGGCCGCCACCACCAGAATGGCGATGTCGGTGACCTGGGCACCACGGGCGCGCATCTTGTTGAAGGCCGCGTGACCGGGGGTGTCGAGGAAGGTGATCTTCCCGTTGTCACGAGTAACCTGATACGCACCGATGTGCTGGGTGATGCCACCGGCTTCACCCTTCACGACGTTGGCTTTGCGAATGGTGTCGAGCAGGGACGTCTTACCATGGTCGACGTGGCCAAGGATGCAGACCACCGGGGGACGCTCCTCAAGGTTGCGCTCCTCTTCTTCGGCAGCCTTTTCCTTCTGCTTCTTGATGTCCTTCTCGGTCGGCGCCTGGTTTTGGACCTGGCCCTCACCACGGTGCTTCACCTCGAGGATGACATTGTGCTTCGCGGCCAGTTCGATGGCGACGGGCTCGTCGATGGTCTGATTCATCGAAGCGAACACGCCCTGCTCCATCAGCTCGGAAATGAGCTTGAAAGGCTTGAGTCCCAGCAATTGGGCAAACTCCCGCACGATGATCGGCGGCTTGACCTGCACGGTGCGCAGCTCGCCATCCTCTTCGGCGGCGGGCTTGGCGGCGGTGGCAGGCGGCGGCACCACCGGGCCCTTGGCGGGCGGACGCGGCGGCGGCACCGGAGCGGCTCCGGGGCGGGATACCGGCGGCGGAGGCACCGGAGTGGAAGGAGGACGGGAAGCCGGAGGTGGCACAGGAGCGGGAGATGAAGGACGAGCGGCCGGCGGCGGCATGGGAGCACGACCCGCGGCCGGCGGCGGCGGGGGCGGAGTCGGCGCACGACCCGCGGGCGGCGGGGGTGGCGGGGTGGGCGCACGACCAGCCGGAGCCTGCGGAATGGTGACCGGGCGCGGCGAGGAACCCGTGGGCGCCGGGGGGGGCGGCGGCGGAGCAGCCGGGGCGGGCGGCGGCGGCGGAGCGGCGGCGGCACGGGCCGCGGCGGCCTGTGCTTCGGCCTCGCGGCGGGCTTGCTCGGCCTTCTCGGCCTTCTCGCGTTCGACGTCGTCGGCCGACTTCACAAAAACACCGGGCGGCAGCTTCACCTGCGGCGGTTGGGCCGGCGCATCGACGACTTCCTTGACCGGAGCAGGCGGCGCCTTTTCGGCGACCGGCTGGTCGAGTTCCGGGGCCGGCTTTTCGGCGGACTCGGCCTGACTGGCAAACTCCTCCACGAGCGCCTCTGCCGAGATATTGTCGATCGTGCTGGAAACGCTCTTAACCTCGTAATTGCGCTCTTTGAGCAAGGACAAGAGGTCCTTGTTCTCCATGCCGATCTTCTTGGCGAGTTCGTGAATGCGGATGCTCATCAGGCAGTAATATAAATCAAACTTGGCGGTGCGGACTGACTAAAAATTGGTCGAAGCTTAGCCGTTTTGGGCGGCCGACACTTTGGAGAGAATGAACGCGGCTTCTTCGGAAGAGAACCCCTGCCCTTCCAAGTCGTCGGCTTCGACGCCTTCGAAAATTTCCAACGAAACAAAACCGGCCGTGACCAAACGGGTGGCCAGTTCGTAAGGAACATCGAGGGAGGAGGCGAGGCGCTTGGTCGCTTCGTCCTGCACGTCGACGGTCTCTTCCTTGTATTCCTCGATATCGATCTTCCAACCAATGAGGCGGGAAGTGAGACGGGCATTCTGGCCCTTGCGACCGATCGCAATGGCGAGGTCGTCATTGGCGACGCGCAGCAGGATGCGACGATTGCGTTCGTCGAGACGGATCTCGCGCGGCACGGCCGGCTTGAGCGCCTCCATGATCATCTGCTCGGGGTCGGCGAAATAGTTGATGATGTCCACCTTCTCGCCGTTGAGCTCGCGCACGATCGACTTCACGCGGGCACCACGGGCACCCACGCAGGCTCCGACCGGGTCGACCTTGGGATCGTTGGAGATCACCGCCATCTTGGTGCGGTAGCCCGGCTCGCGGGCAAAGGCTTCAATCGCCACGGTGCCGTCCGCGATCTCGGTGACTTCGAGTTCGAACAGACGACGCACGAAACGGGGGCTGGCGCGGGTGAGCATGAGCTCCGGACCACGCGGGGTGCTTTCGATGGCGGCCAACAAACAACGGATGCGGTCACCCGGTTGGTATTCTTCGCCCGGGACCTGCTCGCGGCCCATCAGCAGCGCCTCGGCCTTGCCGAGATCGACGTAGATGTCGTTGCGCTCACGACGACGCACCGTGCCAGTGACGATATTGCCGACCATGTCTTTGAAGTCGTCGTAGATACGATCCTTCTCGAACTGACGCAGCTTCTGCATGATCGCCTGACGGGCGGTCTGCGCCGCGATGCGGCCGAGGTAAGACGGATCGATTTCCTTCTCGATGAACTCGCCGAGCTGGATACCAGGTTGGATCGCGGTGGCTTTCTCGATATGGATTTCGAGCTTCGGATCGCTCACCGAGTCGACCACCTTGAGGATCGACCACGCGTGCAGCTGGCCATTCTTCGGGTCGATTTCGATCTTCAGTTCCTGTCCGGAATTCACGCCCTTTTGGGCAGCAGTTTTGATGGCATTCACGATCGCACCGATCATGTCGGCGCGCTCGATGCCCTTCTCCTTCTCCATGTATTCGAGGACGGATAGAATTTCGCTGCTCATAAGTGGGTTAGATTGACGGAAAGGTGGAAAAAAAAAGCGGGCCAGAGGCCCACCTTCAGAGGAAGTGAACTGAAATGTGAGGGCTGAACGTAGCTGGTGCGCAAAATCCTTGTCAAGTCCGCCGCCCACTGGCCGACAACGCCTCGGCATCGCGCGCGTGCTGCCACCCCAACAAGGCCTGCACATGGCCCCACGCCAAGGGATGCCGACGGCCACCATCGGCCAAACCGATGAGCCGCGCCGCCTTTACAATGGCCCCCGGCTGATCGCCCGGCCACGCGCCAAACCACCACGGGAAATAGCTCGCTTCGCCGGCCTCCCCTCCTCGTGCCGCCAACAAGGGCAACAAGCCATCACCCCACAAATTGTCCGCCCGCGGCCGCGGCACCACCTCGGCCGCGCCAATCGCCTTCATCACGCTCGCGCGCCAGTCGCTCCAACCCGCCTCCCGCCGCCACTCGCGGATATCGCCGACCTGCGTCGCCGCTGGCCACGCCTCCGCCATTCGCGCCAACACCCGCGGCCACGCCTCCGTGCCCTCTCCAATCCAGCGCGCATAAGCCGCCAAACGTTTGCGCGGATGGTTGGCTGGCCGCACGCCTTGTAATGACCAGCGACCGCTCAGCGCCTCATAAGCCGCCTCCGGGTCCACCGCTCCACCCCGCCACTCTCCCAACGGCCAGCGACTCGCGACCTCGAGCATCGGCGCCCGGTTAAAGCGATAGCCTAGAATCTCCAGCGCCGTGTGATGACAGGCCGACTCCCAGCCCAGGCGCTCGACCCGCAATCGTGCATACCGCATCTTCGCCGTCCAACGCCGCCGCGCTTCCCGCTCCACCCGCTCGGCCCGGGCCTCCTCATCCAGTTCCAACCAATCCTCTGCCAATCGATCCGCCGGTCGCGCCGCGATCGCCGAAACCGCCGCATCGCTCGCATACTCCTCGAGGTCGTGCCACAACAAGGGCAGCAGCGGCAGCACCGGGATCGCCCCCTGCGCCCCGCGCGTCGTGGTGCCGACTTCCGGCGGAAACAGCACCACGTGCAGCACCACTTCGTTGTAAGCCGGGTCCGCCGCATGGCGATGGTGGCGCCAGTCCTCCTCGCGCAGGTGCAACTCGACGTCACCGTGCAACCACTGCCCGCCGACACAGACCCGCGCCCCCTTGAAGTCCGGCCCGCCCTGCCGGTTCCAGCGCCCGACCGTGTCGATGCGCACCGCCTCGCCATTCGCCGTCCGCCCGTCACTCACACAAAACGCCCGCTCCGCCCAGATGCGTTGCAACAGCAGTTCCGGAAACTGAAACGGACCATACAGGCCCTGCAGCTCCATCACCTGCGTGGCGTCGTCCGCGCTCATGATGCGTCTCCACCGCCTTCCCGCCGCCGTGCCAACAGCCGCCGCTGCGCCGTCTCGCCGGCCCGCTCCAACCACGCGCGCAGGTCGCGCGTATTGATCACCTCGGCTCCACTCGCCGTGACTGTCGAGCGCAACGCCGCGTCTCCGGTCGCCACCACACATGAGCGCGGGTCGCGCGAGCGCTCCACCCATTGCTCGATGACCGTGTCGGCCGTCACCCCGCTCGGAGAGTAGGCCACCACAAAGGTTGCCTCGCCCGTGGGTTGCTCCACCGCCAACTCCCGCCCGCGCCCGTCGAAGACCACCGTGACCCGCCAGCCCATCACGTCATGCCAATCCCGCACGCGGTCGACGACCTGCTGACGCGCCGCATTGGCGTCGCGACGCCAGAGCTTGCCGACATCCTGCCACGCCCGTCCCACGTTGTTACCGTCGACCAGAAGATGTTGGAGAGATTCAGACACGAGCACGCACATCTCGACTCCTGTAACGCCCGCGGCACCAGCTTTCTTTCAACAAAGTGCCCCCACCGCCGGGCAAAACCCTCAAGTCGCTTCTCCCTGCGACGATCCTCTCAAGGTCGCTCTTATGGGAAAACGCTGCATCACCCTTTCCGCCCTGCTGTTTGGCCTCATCGTCTCTGGCACGCTCCTGACCGCCGCCAACGATTTGGTGGAACGGCCGCGGGTGCTCGATTTTAGCCGACCCTCAGTCCCCGCCGACATCTATCGTTCGGGCGCCGAGGTCGACCTCTACGTCGAAATCAACGAGTCCGGCCGGGTCATCCACGCCGCCGTGCAACGCGCCACCGATCCCGGTCTCGCCGTGCCCTGCTTGCGCGCCGTGCGCAACTGGCGCTTCGCCCCGGTGCTCAAAAACGGTTTCCCTGCTCGCGTGCGGTTTATCCAACCGCTGCGTTTCGGCTCCCGTGACATGGCCGCCATGACCGCCGCTTCGCACCCCGCCCAAGCCCGCCGTCGCGTCACTCCCCACCTCCCCAGCGAGTTGGCCGACCGCGCCGGCGAAGTTCTCATCGCCTTTTCAGTCACCGCCGCCGGCGATGTAGCCGACGTCACGGTCGTCGAGTCGACCGACCCCTCGCTGAACGACGCGACCATCGACGCCGCGCTGCGTTGGCGTTTCCGTCCCGCGCTGCAGGAAGGTTATCACGTCGCGACCAGGATATTTGTGCCCTTCGAATTCAAAGGCACCGGGTCCCGCCCCGCGCCCGAGCACGTGGCGGAGCACGTCGATCGCCCCCACGCCAGCCGCGAAGCCGGAGCCGCCACCACCGGCCGTGGCGACGAACGCACCTTGTAAGACAGGGGCTTAAGATAGACTCGACATCCCGAGTCTGCCCCAAACTGTCGGAGTTTCCCCACAGCAACCCGGAGAGGTGGCAGAGTGGTCGATTGCGGCGGTCTTGAAAACCGCTGGGCTCGTAAGGGTCCCGAGGGTTCGAATCCCTCCCTCTCCGCCAATGTGATTTTGGATTTTCGATCATCGATTTTGGATTGCGGGTAAGCCGCACGCGGACCGAACGCTGTGGAGGGATGAGAACCCGTTCAGAGGGTTCGACGAAGCGCAGCCGAGATGGGCCGCACGCAGTGCGGGTGCGCAGCACTTTCGCGCAGCGAAACCAAACTCGTCCGCCGAAGCCTTGGCGAAGGCGGGTCCCCCCCTTGTTGATTTCGATTCGACCTCAAAATCCGAGAGGCGCCCCTAGTTAGGAGGACGCCCTCCGGTTGTGCGGCACCGGCCTAGCTCGCGGAGATGACCGCGGCTCTCGACACTGACCACCGTGGTTTCATCGCAGTTACTGGGTGGTGCTTATTGCGATTGTTTTGTTCACCTCGTTGCGAGGGGGAAGCGCTTTGAGGAGGGGGCGATTCGATATTTTCCTCAGAAACGAAATAAACCGGATCTCACGAAGCACTTACTTGCAGGTAAGGAAACAATGAGCACACGAACAAAAATCATCGATACACCACCAAAGATTATCGTGAAAAAAGAACTCAACCTGCTCCTCATCAACGGCAGTCCGCGTGGCGAGCGCTCGCTTTCTCGTCAACTGGCCTCCTCCTTCATCGACTCCTGGCGCACCAAAAGCATCGCAGGATCGATCATAGAACGCGACGTCGGTCGCAACCCGCCACCGTTTGTGACTGAAGACTGGATCGCGGCCGCCTTTACGCCCGCCGACGAAAGGACGGATAGAATGAACGAAGTCCTGACTTATTCGAATGAGGCAATCGCTGAGCTTCGCGAGGCGGATATCATGGTTCTGGCCACGCCCATGCACAATTACGGTTTGCCTGCGGCGACGAAAGCTTGGGTCGATCAAGTCATCCGCGTGAATGAAACCTTCTCCTTCGACCTCGATCGGGGTGACTTTCCGATTGAGCCCATCCTGCAAGGGAAACGAATGGTCCTGCTGACATCAGCGGGCGAGTTTGGCTTTGAACAATCCGGAATCCGCGCTGGGAAAAACCATCTCCACCCACACGTAGAGACCATAGCGCACTATCTGGGTGTCTCCCGGTCTTGGAGTGCCTCCATTGAATATCAGGAATTCGGGGACAAACGCTTTGAAGAGTCCAAAGCGCGCGCTTTCTCAAAGTTGCCTACAATCGTTGAAAAGATCCGCTCATCCTATATGGAGAAAACCAAAGGCGAGGGTCGAGATCGAGCGAAGTGAGCGCAGTTGTGTAACCGGAGCGGCCCTATCGGATACCTCACCCTCCCCCCGTCCGCCGAAGCCTTGGCGAAGGCGGGTCCCCCTTGTTGATTTCGATTCGGATTCGAGATCCGGGAGGCGCCTCTCCTCACCTCCGCTTTACGATCCACCAAACTGGACTAGGGTTTGACCGAGTTGGCACTTGGCCTGCCGGGAGACGGTTTCACCATGCCCCTTCCCAAACTCCCCTTCCCCCTTTGTCCATGACTGTTCACCCCATGCTCATCGCGGGCACTTGGCAGGCTCCGGCCGCCACTGCCGCCACCTTTTCGTCCCGTAATCCCAATACCGGCGAGACCTTCCCTGACGCCTACCCGGTCGCCACTGCCGCCGAGATCGATGCCTTGCTCGACACCGGCCTTGCCGCGTCCATCGCGCTGGCCGCGACCGATCCCGCCAAGATCGGCGACTTTCTCGATGCCTATGCCGAGGGCATCACCGCCGCCGCCGACGAGCTCGCAGCCCTCGCCCACGCCGAGACCGGCCTGCCCGTCGAACCCCGCCTCGCCAAGGTCGAGATTCCGCGCACCACCGGCCAGCTCAAGCAGGCCGCGGCCGCCGCCCGCGCCGGCGACTGGCGTATGCCCGTGATCGATACGGCCAACAACCTGCGCTCCCAACTCGAGCCGCTCGCCAAACCCGTCCTCGTCATCGGCCCCAACAACTTCCCCTTCGCCTTCAACGGCATCGCCGGCGGTGACTTCGCCGCCGCCATCGCCAGCGGCCACGCCGTCATCGCCAAAGCCCATCCGGCTCACCCCGGCACCAGCCAACGTCTCGCCGAGATCGCTTTCGCCGCCGTCCAATCCGCCGGTCTGCCCGCCGCCACCGTGCAGCTCTACTACCGCTCTTCCCACGAGGAGGGCCATCGCATGGCGAGCGACCCGCGCCTCGGCGCCATCGGCTTCACCGGCAGCGAAGGTGCCGGCCGCAAAATCAAAGCTGCCGCCGACGCCGTCGGCAAACCCGCCTACTTTGAACTGAGCAGCGTCAACCCGGTCGCCTTTCTGCCCGGCGCGCTCGCCGAAAAAGCCACCGAACTCGCCACCGAATTCAGCGGCTCCTGCCTGCTCGGTGTCGGCCAGTTCTGCACCAACCCCGGCCTGCTGCTCACCATCGCTGGTGACGCCACCGAAACCTTCCTCGCCACCGCCGCCGAGAACTTCAACGCCGCCCCTTCGGGCGTGATGCTGGTGCCGTCCCTGCCCACCGAGCTCGACGAGGCCGTGGTCGCGCTCACCGCCGCCGGGGCCGAAGTGATCGGTCGCGGCACCCAACCCAAGGAACCCGGCTTCCGCGCCCAACCCGCCCTCCTCCGTGTCTCCGGCGCGACCTTCCTCGAAAACCCGGCCGCCTTCCAGCGCGAGATGTTTGGCCCCGGTTCGCTCGTGGTGGTGGCCGCCGATGCCGATGAACTCGCCGCCGTCGCCGCCCACCTCGACTCCTCCCTCACCGCGGCCTTCTACACCGCCAGCGATGGCTCCGACGACGCGCTCTATGATCGCCTCGTCCCGATCATCGCCCCCAAAGCCGGTCGCCTGCTCAACGACAAGATGCCCACCGGCGTCGCGGTTTCACCCGCCATGGTGCACGGCGGCCCCTTCCCGGCGGGCGGCCATCCGGGATTCACCGCCGTCGGCATTCCGGCGTCGCTGCGTCGTTTCGGCGCCCTGCGTTGCTACGACAACGTGCGGCCCAACCGCCTTCCCGCCACGCTGCAGGACAAAAATCCCACTGGCACGCTCTGGCGCTGTATCGACGGCTCGTGGACGCAAGCCGACATCGGCTGAACGTCCCCGCCACGTCCTTCATCCCTTCAACCGGGCCGACCCATGTCGGCCCTTCTTTTTGCCCGCCCGCCTCGCATCGTCGTCGCAAGCGGCTACCTTGTTGGCATGGGAAACCAACCTCTGCTCATCGACGGTGAATGGATCGCAGCTTCGGCCGATGCTGATTTCTTCAACGCCTCCGCGCCCGCCACCGGCGAGTCTCTGCCCGAGCAGTTTCCAGTCAGCCCCTGGTCGCAACTCGACCACCTCCTCACCTCCGCCGCCCGCGACGCCCGTGAACTCGCGCAAACGTCCCCCGTCCAACTCGCCTCCTTTCTCGAAGCTTACGCCGACGCCATCGTGACCCACACCGACGAACTGGCCACCCTCGCCAGTCGCGAGTCCGGCCTGCCCGCCGACGCACGATTCGTCCAAGTCGAGATTCCCCGCACCCTCAAACAACTCCGCGACGCTGCCGCCTGCGCCCGCGACCAGAACTGGCGCCAACCGGTCATCGACACGACCGCCAACCTGCGCACCCAACTCGAACCGCTCGCCAAACCCATCCTCGTGATGGGGCCGAACAACTTCCCCTTCGCCTACAATGGCATCGCCGGCGGCGATTTCGCCGCGGCCATCGCCACCGGTCACGCCGTCATCGCCAAAGCCCACCCGGCCCATCCCGGCACCACCCAACGGCTCGCCGAACTCGCCCACGAAGCCGCCACCACCACCGGTCTGCCGTCGGCCACCGTGCAGCTCTTTTATCACTGCAGCAACGAAGACGGCCTGCGTCTCGCCAGCGACCCGCGCCTCGGCGCCATCGGCTTCACCGGCGGCGAGAAAGCCGGCCGCGCCATCAAAGCCGCCGCCGACGCCACCGGCACGCCCGCCTACTTTGAAATGAGTGGCGTCAACCCCGTCGGTATCCTGCCCGGAGCGCTGCGCGAACGGCCGACCGAGATCGCCCGCGCATTCTGCGAATCGAGCCTGCTCGGCGTCGGCCAATTCTGCACCAACCCGGGCCTCGTGCTCACGACCGACAGCGCCGGCCTCGACCGCTATCTCGAAAGGGTTCGCGCCACCTTCGCCGAGCACACATCCGGTCCCATGCTCACCGCTGCACTCCCACGCGAACTCGACGACGCCGTGCAAGGTTTGCTCGACGCCGGCGCCACCCTCGTCGCCCGAGGACCGGCGCCATCGGCCGACGGGTTTTACCCGCGTCCCGCCGTGCTCCGCGTTGACGCCCGCACTTACCTCGCCGACCCGGCCCGTTTCCAGCGCGAGATGTTTGGTCCGGCTTCGCTGCTCGTAGTCGCTCGCGATGCCGACGAACTCCGCACCGTTTACGAGCACTTGGACGCCTCGCTCACCGGATCGCTCTACAGCGCCGCAGACGGCAATGATGACGCGCTCTACGACGAACTCGTCGCCCGGCTCGCCCCCCGCGTCGGCCGTTTGCTCAACGACAAAATGCCCACCGGCGTCGCGGTCTCGCCGGCCATGATGCACGGCGGTCCCTTTCCGGCCGGAGGCCATCCCGGATTCACCGCCGTCGGCATGCCCGCCTCGCTCCGTCGTTTTGGTGCGCTGCGTTGCTACGACCACGTGCGTCCGCATCGCCTGCCGCCCACCCTGCAGGACCGCAGTCCCTTCCCCGCCCTCTGGCGCTGCATCGACGGCACCTGGACCCTCGGCCCCGTGCCCGCGAACGACCGGTAATGACTTGCCCCCATCGCCCCGTTTCCCGTTAACGGACGGCGATGCCATGCTTCCTCAAACGGATGCTCTTTGCCTCCGTTGCCCTCCTCACCCCACTCCTTACTCTCAACGTCTTCGCGCAAGTCCCCCCCGAGCGCAAGGCACCGGCGATCTACCACGAGGCGATTGCCCCCCTGCTGACTCCGCTGGAGGACGTCCTGGCGGGGCGTGACCACCATCCGGATACGGATCAAAACGGCCTCACCCTTCTCGCCGAGACGATCCACTACCGCGCAGATAATGGCACGACTTACCGCGTGTATCACGATATCTACTACGCGCGCACGGAGGGCGCAATCGAGGCACTCGGATCCAACACCTACAGCTACGACAAGACCCGCGAGTCCCTCTTCCTGATCGACGCCGCCACCATCCTGCCCGACGGCACGCGGCGCGAGATCGATACCCGCGGTGCGTTCCTGCAAGCCCCCCAACACGAGGCCGCCAACAGCCTCTACACCAGCGAGGAGGAGCTCACCGTCATCTTCCCCATGGTCTCGGCCGGCGCGGTGACATCCACCATCGTGCTGGTGCGTGAGGACGACCCGGTTTTCCCGGGTGAGTTTGCCGCCTCCATGTCCTTTCAATCCGGCTGGGAACGCTTCCGCTCCCGACTCGTGCTCGATTTCCCGACGGCGGATCTCGACCGCGTGCATGCGCTCGCCGCCCACCCCGACGTGCCCACGCCGACCGACGAGCGCGACTACGCCGCCGGCCGCTCCCGCCGCACCTGGGCCCGCGGTCCTTCCCCGGACATGGATTGGGAAAGCCGCTCGCCCGCCTTCAGTTTCCGCGCTCCCACCGTGTGGTTGTCGACCCTCGAGTCCTGGGACGAAGTCGCCGCGTGGTTCGATGGTCTGCTGCAGGACCGTTCCCAGATCGGCCCCGAACTCACCACCCTGTTGGCCGAGTGGACCGACGACCTGACCGACGACGACGCCATCATCCGCACGCTGTTTGATCACGTCTCCAACGACGTGCGCTACACCGGCCTCGAGTTTGGCCTCGCCGGTTACCAACCCTACGACTGCGCCGAGGTCTGGGCCAATCGCTACGGCGACTGCAAAGACAAAGCCAACCTGCTGCGCGCCCTGCTCGCCGCCAAAGGCATCGAGTCCCACATCGTTCTGCTGCGCACCACCAACCACGGCCGCGTCGAGCGCCGCAGTCCGTCGTGGCACCAGTTCAACCACGCCATCCTCGCCGTGCCACGCGCCGACGGTTCCATCTGGTTTCTCGATCCCACCGTCGACCAACTCGACCCGACCTTCCTACCCCTCGCCGATTCCGCCCGCGAAGTCCTCATGCTCGCCGATGGCAAAGCGGTGTGGGTGCGCACGCCCACCAGCAACGACAGCGGCATTCACATCTCGGCCGAAGCGAGCTTGAACGAACAGGCGGAGCTCAGCGGTTGGTTCACCTTCGCGGCCACCGGCTCCGACGCCGCGTTCTACGCCGGCTACTACAACGCCCGCGACACGCAGAGGCGTCGCTCCGGCTTGAGCGACGACGTGCAAGCCTTCTTCCCCGGTTCCGAAACCCTCGACCTCGACTACACGCCCACCCAGGGCCCGGTGGGCGACTTCGCCATCCGCGGCTATTTCGTGCGCCCTTCGCCCGGCAGCGAAAACCTCACGGTGCAGTTCCCCTTCCCCGTGCACTGGCTGCCGGACCTGGATGCCGACGACGATCGCACGTATCCATACTTCACTTACACCCGCACTGAATCCCTGACCGCGCGCATCACCCTGCCGCCCAACCTGCATGCCGGTCAGATTCCGGAGCCCTTTGAGGTCAACTCCGACAGTATCAGCATCTCCGCGCGTTGGGAAAAACGCCCCGGCGAACTCGCCATGCAACTGCGTTGGCAACCGCAACGCCCCATCATCGCGCCCGATGACTACCCCGTTTTCCATCGCGCCATCCGCGCCCTCACCGCGTGGCTCGATCGCCCCGCCACGCTGACCCGCGAAGCGCCGTCCGAGACGGACGCCACCGACGCCGACGCCGTCGCGACCGAAACCCTCTCCACCGCCGACTTCCCCCTACTCGCCACCGGCGGCGGGCAGATGCGCTTGTTGGAGAACCGTTACCCGGAGGGTCGTGATGACCTGCGCCGCCGTCTCGCCCTGCAGCGGATCATCCAGTGGTTTCCCGACGAACCGGAAACCGCGTTCGATGCCACCGTGTATCTCGCCTTGCTCGATGCCGATGGGACCTGGGACGAGACCTTCATCGCCAAGCTGCGCGACGTGCTGCAGCGCTTTGGGGCCTCCGCGCCGCCGAGCTCCCTCAACTGGGGCCGCTACCTGCTCGGTCGCGCCCTCTGGTCCAACGCCAAGGACCCCGAGGGCATCCGCATCCTGCTGGACGTCGCCGATGACACCCAAGCCTCGCCCTACCGGCGCGGTTGGTGCGCCTACTACGCCGGCGCGTTCCAGTCCGAAAACGATCCCGCCGCGGCGCGCGAAACCTTTGCCCGCTTCGCCGACATCAATTCCGACGCGCAGCTCGCCATCATCAAATACCACGCCCGCCTTCTCGTGGAGCTCGCCGATGCTTCCGCCACCCAAGCCTGGCTCGAACAACTGCCTAATCAGGTCGGCCCCGAGAACACCCCCGGCGTGCTCGATCAGGTGTTTGATTACCTGAGCACCAGCATTCCGACCGAGCAGCATGAAGCGCTGACTGCCTTCGCCACCCTCGCCACCGCCACGCTCCCGGACGCCAATCCGTCCGACGAAACCAACTCCCCTGGTCTCGCCGCGCTCATCCGCCGCCTCGAAGCCGACGATGCCTGGCGCGAGTATTACCTTGCCCTGCAGGAGCTGGTCGAAACGTCCAGCTCCCTCGATTGGCTGGCCGTCGGCGACGCGTCCACTTGGGCCGATTTTGCCGCCGTCGAAGCCGAACTCGAACGCGCCAACGACGCCCGCGAAGGCGTCGCCGTCATCAACGCCGCCCTCAACCTCGCGCTCTATCACAACGACAACAAAGAGGCGGTCGCCCAATACACCCGCTGGGCCCTCTGGTGGCTGCGCTCCTCCCGCCAGGACGACGCCTTCCTGCGCCGCCTCGGCGACATCGCCGTGCTCATGCCGGCGAGCGAGGACAACACCGAAGTCGTGAGCGCTTGGGACGAACTCGGCGATGGTCTGGTCGCGCTCGACGACCTCGACGCCGCGATTCGCGTGCACCAACTCATCGTCGACGATCCCGGAACGCAGCCCTACCAACTCGCCGAAGCCCACGCCAAACTCACTCAGATCGCGCTGCAACGGCGTGCCTACGGCGAGGCCTTGGAACAGGTCCGCCTCCTCGCGCCCGTGCAGGGACGCAACACCGACGGCGGCGACTTCCTCTTCCCCGGCATCATGCTGTCGCTGCGCAAACACGACTACGACCAAGCCATGGCCTGGCTCCAGGACGTCAGCGAAATCGAAGAGCAGTATCGCGAGAAACTCGACCTCGCCCCGATCTACACCGACACCCTGCCCTTCGTCACCGACCACCCCGAGGAGCTGCGGCGCTACTGGACATGGGCGGCGGAATGGCAAAACGCCTGGCGCAATCAACTCGCCGAGCTGAGCGAGGGTGAGCTCACGCCCGTGCCCGTGCCTGACCTCACTGACCTCAAAGGCCTTGGCACCCAAGCCGCCAACGCCATCGAAGCGCGCGACACGACTGCCTTGCTGCGCGTTTTTGACACCTTCGTCAGCCTGATGCACCTCACGCCCTTCGGCACGCAGCTGGTCGTCAACACCATGGAGGAAACCGCCGAGCCCATGCCCGAGCTCAACCGCGCCCTGCGCGAGTGGTTTCTCTCCGTCGTGCGCACGATGCCCGACACCGGGACGCAGGTGGACGAACTCATGAGCCGCCGCACCGGCCTGCTCCTGTTCCAACTCGGCCACTTCGATCAGGTCCCCGACTGGGTGGAAAAGGTGCTCAACCGCTTTGGCGCCGACACCGCCGAAGCGCACTACGCCGCGCTCATTTGGTTGAACGCCACGCGCGAAACGCCCGAAGACAAGGAGTCGCTCACCTTTGCCCAAGCCGTGCTGCAACAGGAAGACGTCGAGTTCCGCGATGGGATCGTCGCCCAAATGCACGACCGCCTGCTCGCCCTCGGCCGTTCGCAGGAACGCCTCGACCTGATCATGCGCGAACTCGAAGAACCGCGCGTCCAAGCCAACGCCGGCCTCGTCAAAGCCCTGCGCCAGCAACGCGACATTCTGCATCGCAGTCTCAGCCAAGGCGCCGCCCTCACCGAGTGGGTCGACCAATGGGTGGCCGCCAACAACTTCCAATGGCTCGACCGACTCGAACCCGCCACTCTCGACGAGCCGGGTGTGCGCGAGCCAAGCGACGATGGTTACTACGAGTGGAACGACGACGGTTATGGCCGCACCGTGCGCCTCAACTACCTGCAGGCCCGCTCCCCCGCGCCGACCACTCAGGTGCGCCTCGCGGCGTTTCGCCAACTCGTCTCCCTGCTCGTCGCCTTCGACGAAGCCCCGGACTTCGCCGCCAAGATCAAGTCCGCCCTCGACAGCGATCTCTGGCCCCTCGACGAGCGGGTGCCGCTCGTATCCTACGGCAGTGCCCGCTTGAGCGGCGCCGGCTTCTCCGCGCAGGCCCGCGAGATCGTGGAGCTCCCCGCCAATACCGGACTCCCGGAGCGCTTCACCGACTTGCTCGCCTTCGCCCAAAACGCCGGTGAGACCCTCGCGCTGCGCGAACCCGACGCCATCGCCGCCGCCATCGAGGCGCTGCTCGACCATCCGCTCGAAGAAGGTGAGCCCGAGATCATCGAGCTCCAGCTCAAGCGTCTCGTCTACCTCGACGCCGATCCGCTGGTCGACGCGTTCCTCGCCGCCGCGAAGCAACTCGAAGTGGGCTCCACCGTTTCCAACACCTCCGCCGCGCTGCGCCTCCAGTGGCTGCGCAGCGTGCGCACCGCCCGCACCGAGCGCCCGTTCTTCCACGCCCTGCGCGACCGTTTGACCTCGGTGCTTCTCACCGACGAGACCGATCGCGCCAACCTCGGTCGCATGCTCGGCTCCTTGTCATTCTACGAGTTGGGCCACACCCAACGCGCCCGCGCCGTCACCCTCGCCCTCGCCGAAGCGGCCTTCAACGGCGTCGATCACACCGACCTGCTCAACGTCCTGTCCTCCTGCCACATGTTGGTGGTGCCGCACCCCGACCTCAGCCTGCCGCTCATCGAGTTCCTGCTCAGCTCCGACATCGAGGACTCCCGCCGCTCGCAGTTCCTGTGGAATCTCAACGGGCTGGTCGACCCCGACATCGATCGCGTTTACCACGCCAATCGCGCCGTGCTGCAGACCTTCCTCGCGGAAGCACCGCGCGACAAGCTGCCGCTCACCCGCGCCAGCGTGCGCCGCCTCCTCGCCATCATGGACCTGCGGCGCTCCCTCGAAGCCCAGCCAGACACCCTGTTCACCGCCGAGGCGCGCGAGGAGATCGGAACCGTCGATACCGACGCGTTTCAGCTCCAGTTCCTGGTCACCCGCGGACGCTACGACGAAGCCTACACCGTCCTGAACCGCATGGATCCCGACATCCTCACTCAACTGCACAACTTCCCCTTCACCCGGCAGGTGCTGATCGCCGTCGATGCCGCCGACGAACTCGAGCTGATGCAGGAAGTCGCCTTGGAACGCTTCCTCAAAGCGCGCCACGATGTCTTCAGCCTCGTCGACATGAGTTCGATCTACAGCTTCCTCCAGTGCGTCGATTTCCTCGGCCAGGAGGCGACGCTCGAGGACTGGTTCTGGGAACGTCTCCTCACTGTCATCAAAGACGTGGACGACCAGGCCTTCATCCGCATGCATCGCGACTACTTCGCGGCCGACTGGGAGGAACTGCTCGCGGTGAGCGACGCCACGGTGGCCCGCCAACCGGAAGGGTATTCCGCCATCGGATTCCGCGGCGTCGCGCACTTCCACCTCGGTCACTACGCCGAGGCCGTGGCCGATCTCGAACTCTACCTCGAACGCGACCTGACCTCCCCGCGCCGCGCCGCCCGCGCCGAACTCCTCGCCCGCGCCCGCGAACACCTCTGAGCCCCTCGTCGCACCGCACCGTGGCCGCGGCATCCTGCCGCGGCGCACTCTATCAAAAGGTGCCTTCAAAGTAGCCGCGTTGGAGCCAAGCGACAACGCGGATCGCGGGACGGTTCGCGGGACGCTCGCCCCCCCTCGGGCCACGCTTTCGCCTCCGGCTCAAGCGCAGCTACTCCCCGCCACCGTGGCCGCCTACCCCTCGCCCACCCGAAAGTAATTCGATCGCCGCTGCACGCTGCGTGCGCTCATCGGTTTGCGTTCGCCGGGGGCTTTGTAGTTGCCGCGTCGATACCCGCCGCGACCCGGGTCCTGCGCACACTCGATTTGGTAACGCTGCATCGCCGCAAACAACTCCAGCAACTGCTCCGGCCGATCGTAGTGATCGAGTCCGCGCCGGGCCAGCGCGCTCAAGACCTCGTGCACTGACTCCAGCGTCGAAAGACAGCCCTCAATCGGCTGCGCCTTGATCACAAACCGACTCGGCGCCGAGGGCGTAAACATGATGCGCGGCAACCGCTGCAGCCGCGGACTCAAACGCAGCATCTTGCGCGCACACGACCAAGTCGCGTCCAACACCAGCACCACCAGTCGTTTGCCCGCCGACACCAGGGCCTCGGCGGTCGCGCCACCGCCGTCACTATCGCCATCGCCTGCGGGCGCGACCGACAGGTTGACCGCCTCCTTGCCCGGATAGAGCAGCACCACGTGATTGGCTTCGTCGGCCAGCAGCGCGTCGAGCCGCTCATGCTGCTCAAAGGTCGCACCCACGATGATCTCGCTGTTGCTCAGACACAGGTGTGTCAGCCGCCCCGTGCCCGCCTTGGTGCGCGTCTCTTTCGGGTGCATGAGCAACACGTAACGCGTATCCGTTGCGATAGGCGTAATGCGCTCGCACCAGCAAAGGGGCTTGGGCCAAAAACATCGGTAACAGGTCTCTCGACTCATCGCGGCAATCGGTTCATTGAGAACAGCCTGTTCGAACCCGTCCAACCCCTAACCCTCATCTGCCACTCGATTATGCGTCAGACCTGCCGCTTCGGCTCGCTCCTCCTCACCTTCACCGCCGGCCTCTTCGCCCAAGCCCCCAACGACGGCCTGCCGCCCCCGGAATGGACGGAATACTGGTCCCCGCAGCCCGCCCTCGTGAGCGCGAAAGTCGGCGAAGTCCCCTCCGACGCCATCATGCTCTTCGACGGCAGCTCGCTCGACGCCTGGGAGTCCGCCAACGCCCCTGAGGAAAAAGGCCAACCCCGCGCCGCCGCCGCGTGGGACATCATCGATGGCAATCTCGTGGTGAAGGCCAAGACCGGCGACATCCGCACCAAAGCCGCCTTCGGCGACGTGCAACTCCACCTCGAGTGGCGCGCCCCGTCCGAGATCAAGGGCAACAGCCAGGGCCGCGGCAACAGCGGCGTCTTCTTCATGGAGCGCTATGAGGTGCAGGTCCTCGATTCGCACAACAACCCGACCTACGTGAACGGACAGGCCGCCTCGGTCTACAAACAATACCCGCCGCTGGTGAACGCCACCCAGCCCCCCGGCACCTGGAACACCTACGACATCATCTTCGTCGCCCCGCGTTTTGACGCTGGCGGTGAACTCATCTCGCCCGCCCGCATCACCGTCTTCCACAACGGCGTGCTCACCCAACTCGACGTCCCCCTCGCCGGCCCGACGCAGTGGCGCGGACTCACAAAATACAACTATCACGTGCCGCGTCTGCCCATCAAACTGCAAGACCACGGCAACCCCGTCGCCTACCGCAACATCTGGATCCGCGAACTCGACCTCCCCGTCAGCACCATCACCGACGTGAAATGAGGCGGCTCTAGTCTAACGGTTGAACCAGCGCAGGCTCCTCAAGCCTGCGGGGATCCCTTTCTCTGCAGCCCCTTCCCCTCGTTTTCTATCCCACCTCCCCTATGACCCCACTCGATTGGATTATCATCGCTGCCTACTTTGTAGTGCTCGCCAGCATCGCTTGGTATAGCTCCCGCAAGACGGAGACCACTGCCGACTACTTCCTCGCCGGACGTAATATCCCGTGGTTCGTCGTCGGTTGCTCCCTCCTCGCCTCCAACATCGGCTCCGAACACATCGTCGGTCTCGCCGGCTCCGGTGCCGCCAATGGTATGGCGCAGGCGCACTGGGAACTCCACGCGTGGATTATGCTCATGTTGGGTTGGATTTTCGTGCCGTTCTATTACCGCACCAACGTCTTCACCATGCCGGAGTTTTTGGAGCGTCGCTTCGACAGCCGCTCCCGCTGGACGCTGTCCATCGTCTCGCTGGTCGCCTACGTCTTCACCAAGGTATCCGTGACCGTCTACGCCGGCGCCGTTGTATTCATGACGCTGCTACCGGACACCTTCGGCTCGCCCGAAAACGCCTTCTGGGTCGGCGCCTTCTCCACGGTCGTCCTCACCGGTATCTATACCGTCATCGGTGGTCTGCGCGCCGTGGTTTACACCGAGGTCGCTCAGACCGGCCTGCTCCTCTTCGGCTCGGTCTTCATCACCATCTTCGGTCTGCAACAGCTCGGCGGCTGGGGTGAACTCAAAGCCGTGCTCGGCGAAGACCCCGCCCAGTTCGCCCTCTGGCGTCCGCTCTCCGATCCCGATTTCCCCTGGCTCGGCGTCATGATCGCCTCGCCCGTCATCGGCATCTGGTATTGGTGCACCGACCAATACATCGTGCAACGCACCCTCGCCGCGAAGTCTCTCCGTGACGCCCGCCGCGGCGCCATCTTCGGCGGTTTCCTCAAGGTCCTGCCGGTCTTCATCTTCCTCGTGCCGGGCATGATCGGCTACGCCCTGCACAGCAAGGGCATCATCTCCATCCCGCTCAAAGACGGCGGCGAAGTGAATGGCGACATGGTCTTCCCGACCATGGTGGCTTCCCTCCTCCCGCAGGGCCTGCGCGGCATCGTGGTCGCCGGTTTGCTCTCGGCCCTCATGAGTTCGCTGGCCTCGCTCTTCAACTCCTGCGCCACCCTCTTCACCGTCGACATCTACGACAAGCTGCGCCCCGGCCGTTCCGAGAAGGAACTCGTGCGCGTCGGTCGCGTCGCCACGAGCTTCGTGGTCATCGCCGGTATCATCTGGATTCCGGTCATGAAGTTGGTCTCTGGCGGCGGCCTCTACCAATACCTGCAAAGCGTGCAGGGCTACCTCGCTC
Source organism: Actomonas aquatica (assembly GCF_019679435.2). NCBI lineage: Bacteria > Pseudomonadati > Verrucomicrobiota > Opitutia > Opitutales > Opitutaceae > Actomonas > Actomonas aquatica. The sequence goes on along the minus strand of NZ_CP139781.1, from coordinate 13,780 downwards.
CGCCCATCACCGCGGTCTTCCTGCTCGGCTTGTTCTTCAAGCGCATCAACGCCCGCGGCGCCTTCGTCGGCCTCACCGTCGGCTTCGTGCTCGGTATGATCAAACTCACCCTGCAGGCCCTCGACGGCGGCGGCGCCTTCGGTGATACCGGCCTGCTCCATGCTATCGGCGCCTTCAACTTCCTCTACGCCTCTGGCTGGCTGCTCGTGATCAGCATCGTGGTCGTGATCGGAGCGTCGCTGACCGCTCCCGCCCAACCCGAAGCGTCCATCGCTGGCCTCACCTACGGCTCCGACACCCCGGAACAGGCCGCCGAGAATCGCGCCTCGTGGGGCGCGCCGGAAGTCTGGGGTTCCATCCTCGTGCTCGCGCTGGTGCTCGGCATCTACGTCTACTTCAGCTTCTGGCTGAACTGAGCGCGCTGCCCCATCCGCTCCCCTCTCCAACCCGCGCCCCATCCGGCGCGGGTTTTTTGTCGGCCGCCGCTAACGGTAAGCACCGGCGGCGTTGGATCGGCCCCACCTCCTCCCCAACCATCCAACCATGCCCCTGCCCCTTTGTTCGCGACCCCACTGGGCCGCTCTCGCTGCACTATTCACCGTCGTGGCCGCTGTCCCCGCCGCCGCGCAACCCGTCACCACCCTTACCGTCCACACCGACGAACCCATCGGCGAACTGCGGCCGATTTGGAACTACTTCGGTTACGACGAGGCCCTCACCACCCTCACCCCGGAAGGCCAACACCTCCTCGGCGAACTCCGCGCCCTCGCCGCCCCCGCGCCCATCCACGTGCGCGTCCACCACCTGCTCACCAGCGGCGACGGCACCCTCGCACTCAAATGGTCCAGCACCAACGCCTACACCGAGGACGCCGCCGGCAATCCGGTCTACGACTGGACGATCATGGACCAGATCATGGACGAACTCACCCGCTACAACACCGAGCCCTTCGTCCAAGCCGGCTTCATGCCGCGCGATCTCTCCTCGCAACCCGAGCCCTACACGCCGGAACTCACCCAGCGCGGCCTGCCCAAGGACATGGTTTCGGGCGGCGCCTTCTATCCGCCCAAGGACTATCAAAAGTGGCAGGACCTCATCGCCGCCTGGGTGCAACACAGCGTCGACCGCTACGGCCGTGAACGCGTCGAATCCTGGTTGTGGGAACCTTGGAACGAACCCGAGTCGCCCTACTTCAAAGGCACCATGGAGGAGTTCTTCATGCTCTATGATCACTTCGCCGCCGGTGTGAAATCGGTCCTGCCCCAAGCCCGCGTAGGTGGTCCTCACGTCACCGACCCGGGGTGGAAAAACGGCGATGTGTTTATGGAGGCCTTCCTCGAACACTGCCGCTCCGGCCTCAACGCCGCCACCGGCGAAATCGGCGCGCCGCTCGACTTCATTGCCTTCCACGCCAAAGGCACCACCCGCCTCGACGAGCAGGGCCGCGTGGAGATGAACCTGCGCAACCAGCTCAAGACCATCGACACCTACGCCCGCATCATCGCGTCGTTTCCCGAATACAAAGACCTGCCGGTCTACATCGGCGAATCCGACCCCGAAGGCTGCGCCGGTTGCCCCGCCACCCTCGATCCCGAGCGCGACTACCGCCGCACCTCGCAATTCGCCGCCTACAGCGCGGCCGCCTTCATGCGCAAACAGGACCTGATGGCCGAGCACGGCGTGCGCCTCGAAGGCGCCGTCAGCTGGGCCTTCACCTTCCACGATCAACCGTGGTTCAACGGCCTGCGCGCCTTCACCACCAACGAGGTCGCCCTGCCCGTGCTGAACGCCTTCCGCCTCTTCGCCCAACTCGAGGGTGAACGCGTGCGCGTCGACAATCCAGACATGCTCAGCACCGCTCAGATCATCGCCGACAGCGTGCGGGGGCGACCCGACGTCGGTGCCGTCGCCACGACCTCCGGCCAGGTGCTCCTGTGGAACTTCCACGACATCGATACCGACGACCAAAGCGCCACTGTGCGCCTCGTCTGGACCGGCGGCACGGCTCCCCTCTACGCCACCGCCCAACGCATCGACGCCACCCACGCCAACGCCTACACGACTTGGCGCGAAATGGGGGAACCGCAGGAGCCGACGCCCGCGCAGATCGCCGCCCTCCACGCCGCCTCGCAGCTCACCAGTGAAAACCTACGCCTCGCCGCGGACGGCAGCGTAACCCTCACCCTCGCCCCGCAAAGCGTCGTGCTCGTCGAAGTCCCGTAGTGCCGGCTTCAGCCGGCATTCTTCGCCCGTAAATCGAGTCGGCGGCTGAAGCCGCCGCTACGACCGACCAAGCGTAAACGCCGCCGTCGGGCGTAAAGCCCGACCCACGGCAAAGCACCGCAACTCACCTGTGGGTGGGGCTTTACGCCCGACATTCGCCGCACCCCGACACCCCGTAGTGCCGGCTTCAGCCGGCATTCTTCGCCCGTAAATCGAGTCGGCGGCTGAAGCCGCCGCTACGACCGACCAAGCGTAAACAACGCAGTCGGGCGTAAAGCCCGACCCACGGCAAAGCACCGCAACTCACCTGTGGCTCGGGCTTCACGCCCGACATTCGCCCCACACCGACACCCCGTAGCGCCGGCTTCAGCCGGCATTGGCATTTACCGAGGCAAATGCTGTAGCCGGCCTCGGTGAGGCCGGTCCACGTCAGGCTCGTTCAGCGCAACTCAGCTCAGCTGACTCGCTGCCGCTTCGTCGACCAACCACACGACCTTGTCGGCGCAGGTCTTCAAAATCTTCGAAGGCGCATCGAGCAACGCGTCGTCGCCTTCCAACACGCGCTTCAGCGCCTCGGCTTTGCCCGCGCCCAGCGTCATGACCACGATCAGGCCGCAGGCCTGCAGGCCCGTGGGGGTGATGGTGAGGCGCCAGCCTTTTTGTGGGGTGTCGACCGCGGCGAAAAACACACTGCCGTCCGACTTCAGCAATTCGCTGCCCGGGAAAAACGACGCCGTGTGCGCGTCGTCGCCCATGCCGAGGAAACACACATCGTAGGCTTTGCCCGGCGGGTTGAGCAGCTGCATGGTGCGGCGGTAGGCCTCGGCCGCCTTTTCGGGTTCGTAAGCCACGACCCACGGATGACGGTGCTCCACCGGCACGCTCTTCGGCGCGAGCAGTTTGCGCTCGGCGTTGCCGAAATTGCTCTCGTCGCTGTTGAGCGGCACGCAGCGTTCGTCACTCACCGTGAAGTGCGTCGACGCGAGCACCTCTGCCGGAATGGCATCGGTCTCCGCCGCCCACTGATACCAAGCCTGCGGCGTGGAACCACCAGTGAAGGCCCAGGTGAAGTTCGTGCTCTCGCTCGCCTCTTTTTGCGCGACCGCGAGGCGCACGGCCTCGGCGAACAATTCCATTTTCTCGCCGATCAGCAACCGGCCGTAATCTGTCTGTTTCTCAGTCATGTAAGCAAGGGAGGTTAACCACGAATGGCCCGAATAGCTTCGCCTGCCGGCTACGCGTTGAGAACTCCGAAAGGCAACTCCTCACCCGGCGAAACGGTAGTGGAGCCTTTCGTGTCCATTCGTGGTTCAACAAAATGCGTTTAGAAAAACACCGCTTCGGCCATCGCGGCCGAGGGTTCGAGCAGGTGCATGGCCGTGGTGAGATCCACGCGTCCGCCCCCCATATCGGCGGCAAACTCGGCGTGGTTTTTCGCGATGTCAGCGCGCCATTTAAAGCAGCGCTCACCGCCGGTGTAGCGGAACTCCACGGCGAAGTCGTCGATGCCGACGGCTTCGCTCGGCGTGATGACACCGTCGAACTCACCTTCCAGGCCGCAGCGCTCGAGGCGCTCGCGCAACCAAGCCAGCAGCACGCGGGCTTCCGGGCCGTATTTGGCTTTATGATACAACCGCACCTGTTGCAGGCCTTCGACCAGCTTGGCGGGTTCGAAGCCCGACAGGAATTGCCCGAGCGACTGCCGCACCGGCAGCAGGCGGGCATGCACCAGATCGCGGATCGCCTCCGGTTTCGGCCACGGGTAGGACATGGCGTCGGCCGGCACGATGGCCGTGTCGAAAATGACGCGCTTGGCGTGCTGCAGCATGAACTGGTAGTCGGCCAGTCGGTTGCTGTCGGAAAAGCGATGCGCCCAGTAATAGAGCGGCAGATCGGTGGAGAGGCAGACCGAAACCTGGCTCTCCAGAAACCGTCGCAGCTTGAGCGGATAGCTCAGCATCACGAACTCGACGCAACGCGTGTCGCTCTTGGATTTGCCGAGGAAACACTCGCCGTAAACCTTGGCGCGCATCTCTTCGACGCCGTCGTCTTCTTTGAGCGGGCAAAGCACGACCACGCGGCACGGGTAGCGCCGGGCAAATTTTTTGATGGTCTCGAACTGCGCGAGGGCGTCGTCCGGATCGGTGGCGAAACCGAAGTGCAGCACAAAATTCATCTGCATGGCCCGCACCGTATTGGGCGCAGGCGCGGCGCTGCCGGTCTTGGTGGCGTCTTCCCACAGCTTGTTGAGGCTGTGTTTGATGTCGCTGACCGAGACCTCGGCTCCGGGGAGGGATTCAAATACCTGGGACATGGCTGGGCGCCTCCGCGGTTCAGGGCTTGCGCCAGATGTGCTTCTGGGCGGCGAGCATGGCGTCGGCATTCGACGGGCCCCAGGAGCCGGCGGCATAGGTGTCCATACCGCTGCGGCTGCCGTGCCAAGCTTCCAGCACCGGCGTGTAAAGCTTCCAGGAGGTTTCCGCTTCGTCGCCGCGGATGAAGAGCGTGCCGTCACCGATCATGGCATCGAGCACCAGGCGTTCGTAGGCCTCCGGCGTGTTGGAGCCAAAAGTCGTGCTGTAGCGGAAGTTCATTTTCACCGGCTGCATGCGGGTCTCGAGCCCGGGAACCTTGCCGTTGAGGATCATGCTCAACCCTTCGTCGGGCTGGATCTGGAACGACAACGTGTTGGCCGCGACGTCGAAACCGCCGCCGGCAAACAAGGTGCCCGGCGGACGCTTAAACTGCACCGCGATCTCGGTGACGCGACGCGCCATACGTTTGCCGGAGCGCAGGTAGAAGGGCACGCCCTGCCAGCGCCAGTTGTTGATCGAGAGGCGAATGCCCGCGTAGGTCTCGGTGGCGGAGTCCGGCGCGATGCCCTCTTCCTGCAGGTAACCCGGCACGGGTTTGCCGCCCATCATGCCCTCGCCGTATTGAGCGCGAACCACGTCGCCACCCGGTTTGACGTCGAGGGGCTGAATGGCGCGCAACAGCTTCACCTTCTCGTCGCGAATGGCCTCCGCGTCGAGTGACACCGGCGGCTCCATCGCGGTGAGCGCGAGCAGCTGCATGGTGTGGTTCTGGATCATGTCGCGGAGCGCACCGCTCTGCTCGTAATAACCGCCACGCGTGCCCACCCCGACCTCTTCGGCCACGGTGATCTGCACGTTGTCGATGTAGTTGCGATTCCACAGCGGCTCAAAAATGGCGTTGGCGAAACGCTGCACCAGGAGGTCCTGCACCGTCTCTTTGCCGAGGTAGTGGTCGATGCGATACACCTGATGCTCCTCGAACACGCCGCGGATGGTGCGGTTGAGCTCGCGGGCCGACTCCAGGTCACGGCCAAAGGGTTTCTCGATGATCACCTTGGCGTGATGGGCCGTGTCGAGGTGCTTGCGGGCCAGACCGCAGGAGCCGAGCCCCTCCAAAATCGGCGCGAAAACCGACGGCGGCGTGGAGATGTAGAACAGCGGCTGCACGTCGCGGCCGACCTTCTTTTCGATCTCCTCGAGATGCGCGGCGAGGCGCTTGAAGGCCTCCGGGTCGTCGTAACCGCCGGCCACGTAGGTGGTGCGCTCGGCGATGCGGTCCCAGACGTCGTCGCTCAGCTCGCGCCGGGAGAATTCCTTTATCGCCTCGGCGGCCAGCTCGCGGAACGCCTCGTGGGCGATCTCCTTGCGACCATAACCGATGAGGTGGAAATCCGGCGGCAGCAGATTGTCGGCGGCCAAGTTGTAGACGGCAGGGATGAGCTTGCGTTTGGTGAGGTCGCCAGAGGCGCCAAAAATCACGACCGCGGTCGGCGGGGCGCCGCGGTGCTTGCTCAAGCCTTGAAGAAAGGGATGGCGGGAAGAATCAGCCATAAGTATTGAATGAAGACATGCCAAAGTCCGGCCCTAGCAAGGCCGAAGCCTACATTCTGGAGGGCTCACCCATGACGGTTATTTCTGATTGTCAGCGAATAGGCCGATCCAGCCGCACATTCTCGAAGTGCCGCACCGTCGCCGCCGTCATGTCTTCGCCATCCGGACAGGCCAGCTCCACCACATCGAAGCGATGGGTGTGCGGCTCTTCCCGCAGGTGCCACAGGTAGGCGCGAATGGCGCGGCGCAGGACGGCCCGTTTGCGCTTGTCGATGGCATACAGGCCCGGCACCCGCGCCAGATCCGACCGCGCCTTCACCTCCACAAACACCAACACCTCGCCGTCGCGCATCACAAGGTCGATTTCCTCGCGCCGGTCCCGCGGGTTCCGCCAGTTGCGCGCCACCAGCTTCATCCCGCGCTCTTTGACCAAAAACACCTCGGCGCGCCGCTCCCCCGCTTCGCCTCGGTTGCCCCCCACGCGGCGTTGACTCAACCAGTTAAACAACAACGCTCTCAGCATCCTAGTCACAACGGGTGTAAGGAAAACGCCCCCAAGGCGAGCCGCATCCGCACAACTACTCCGCCCTCTTACCCAGCACATTTCTCATGGCCGCTCCCAACGTTGCCGGCGCCCTGCGGCGCTCGCTGTTGATCAAGGTGATCGCAAAACCCGCGCCCAGCCGCGAGGACGTCACCTCCGTCATCGAACTCACCTCCACCAAGGTCGTCGAAGCCCTCCAAGCCCAGTCGATGACGCTCTACCTGGTCGAGGGCAACGACATCGCTTTCCGCCACGTTTTCTACTCCCCCACCCTCTGGAAAGACGAACCCAGCAAGGAGGAAACCTTCCGCCAAACCGCCGAAAAGCTGCTCGAGCTGCGCCTCCCCCTCGGCACCGGCAACGTCGGCGCCGTCATCGAGTCCGGCACGCCCCTCTTCTTCAACGCCGACGGCCCCGACGCCGAGTCGCTTAAGAAGATGAACACCGGCTTCGACGTGCGCTCCATGCTCACCGTCCCGCTAAAAGCCGGCAGCGTGAACATCGGTGCCATCCAGGTCCTCAACAAAGAACCCACCGCCGGCACCGACGGCCAGTTCACCGAGAACGACCTCAAACTCCTCGTCGAGGTCGCCGAATACTCCGCCACCCTCATCCAGCGCATGCTGGACCCCAAGTTCCAGCTCAGCGCCGACGATACCGCCAAGTTCATCGCCCGCCTCACCGACACCCCGCTCGTCACCGACGCCAACCAGATCGAGATCGACGAGAAGCTGGTCGAGGTCGTCGGCGATGCCATCATCCGCCGCGAGGGCATCTTCCCGCACAAACAACTCTCGCCCAACTCCGTCGCGGTCCTGATGAGCAACCCGCTCGACTACGCCAAACGCGACGCGTTCCAGATGGCGACCGAGCTGCACATCGAGGAAGTCCAGGTCGCCTCCGCCACCTTCATCGAAGAACTCCTCGGCAAACTCTTCAAAAAGGCCCCCACCACCGAGAGCGACGTCGACATCTCCGGCGTCGCCGACGTCATCAGCACCGCCTACGGCGAAGGCGAAGGCGGCGAAGTCAGCGCCGAAGACCTCGAAAACGAAGAGTCCGGCCCCATCGTCCAGCTCGCCAATCGCATCATCGAAGACGCCTACATCTCCGGTGCCTCCGACATTCACATCGAGCCGCAGGAAAAGGACCTCATCGTCCGCTACCGCATCGACGGTCTCTGCGCCGAAAAGCTGCGCCTGCCGACCAAAGTCGCCAACGCGCTCTGCACCCGCCTGAAGATCATGTGCAACCTCGACATCGCCGAGCGTCGCCTGCCGCAGGACGGCCGTATCGTCTTCAAGAAATACACCAAGAAGAACATCGATATCGACCTGCGCGTCGCCACCGGTCCGATGAACCACGGCGAGAAGGTCGTCATGCGTATCCTCGACAAGCAGAAGACCACCCTGCCCCTCCCGGCGCTCGGCTTCTCCGAGGAGAACCTCGAGAAATACCGCAAGTGCATCCAGCAGCCCTACGGCATGATCCTGCACTGCGGCCCGACCGGCTCCGGTAAGTCGATGACCCTCTACTCGGCCCTCGCCGAAATCAACGCGCCCGACATCAACATCCAGACCGCCGAGGACCCCATCGAATACACCCTGCCCGGCCTGAACCAGATGCAAATGAACCGCCAGATCGGGCTCACCTTTGCCCGCGCCCTGCGCTGTTACCTGCGTATGGACCCCGACGTGATCCTCGTCGGTGAGATTCGTGACGAAGAGACCGCCGGCATCGCCGTCGAAGCCGCCCTCACCGGTCACTTGTTGGTCTCCACCCTGCACACCAACGACGCGCCCTCCACCGTCTCCCGTCTGGGCGAAATGGGCGTCGAACCCTTCAACGTTTCCGCCTCCCTGCTCTGCGTCTGCGCCCAGCGCCTCATGCGCCGCGTCTGCAAAAACTGCAAGGTGCCCTACGAGCCGGAGGGCCGCGAAAAGATGCTCATGGAAAAGGCCATCGGCTGGACGGGCCAGATCTACAAAGCCAACCCCCAAGGCTGCCCCACCTGCGGTGGCCTCGGCTACAAAGGCCGCGTCGGCATCCACGAACTGATGGTCAACTCCGAGGAGCTCACCGCCGGCATCAACAAGGAAATCGAAGTGGCCGAATTGAAGCGCATCGCCATGCGCAACGGCATGAAGACGCTCCACCAGGATTCGATGCTCAAGGTCAAGGAAGGCATCACCACCATCGAAGAAGCCCTCGCCAACGTCCCCCCCGACCTCATCACCTGAGGCAAGGACCACGGATACACACCGAAGGCCTAGCCTATGTAGCTGCGCTTGAGCCGGAGGTGAAAGCGTGGCCCGAAGCAGGATCACGGAATCGGCTACTACTACCGCGCTCCACTGCGCTAACCCGCGTCTCCACCAATCTGTGGGTCGGGCTTCACGCCCGACATCCCTCGTCCCCGCGCGCCGAAGACTCGGCGAAGATCATTGACCCAGGGCCGGCCTCACCGCGACCGGCTACAGCAAGGCTCGTCGCGAGGAAAGCCCGGCCATATTGAAACACAGAAACCAATCTGTGGGTCGGCGCTTCCCCATCATCTGTGGGTCGGGCTTCACGCCCGACATCCCTCGTCCCAGCGAGCCCCGAGCTCCCGTTCAATAAACTCCACGCAGGCGTCGGCGTGCGTCATCGCGATCAAATGCCCACCATCGAGCAACGTAGCGTCCTTCGGCGGCGGAATGACGCGATCGAAACGGCCATGTATCCGTGAAACGGGCACATTTGCGTGATCCAATCCCTCCCACGCAAAAACCGCCCGACACATGTTCCGGATAAACGCCGCATCCGCCTCGCTAAACATCGTGCACAACTCGGACGGCAGCTTCCCACCCGCCCGCTGCACAAAGGAAAGCGGCGCGAGGCCGACCAGCGGGTGAAGCAGCCGCAGCAGAGCGCTCACCTCCTCCTTCTGCAGCGCACTGCCCACGAGAATAAGCCGCTGCAGACTCCGCCGCTTGGCGATCTCCGCCGCCACCATTCCTCCGAGCGACGAGCCGACCACCACCGCGCCATCTTCAATGCCGGCCATCGCGATCACCTCCACCGCCAACTCAGCCAGCGACGACGCCGTGGATTCCTTCGGCCAATCGAGAAATCGCACCTGCGGCAGCCGATGCCATGCCCCCGCATACATCCGCTGATCCGCACCCATCCCGGGAAGAACATAGGTCACCATAGGAGAAAACCGTCCGCGTCGCCTCAGGCCTCAGCTCTTCTCGTAGAGGTGCCCCTCCACGACCACCTCGGCGCAATACATGCAATGCTGTCGCGCCGTGCTGACTTTTCGTCCGCAACGCCGGCATGAAACCACCCGAGGTGCGATTTTCCCGTCTTTCTTCCCATCCCGAGCATCGATCTCCGCCATCCGGTAAAGCACCTCCTCCTCGGATATCCCGAGTCGGTCGCGCAAGATCTCAAACAGCGCCTGGTTAGCGAGCGTCATCACATCGAGGCGTCGTTGCACCGACCCCGCCCCACTGGCCAAATCGATCGTCTTATTTTCGGCCCGCGCCGCTTGCTTCTCCGCACCGCGAATCCGCCCCTCCTGCCCTAGATCCCAAAGAAAATTCATCATAAGCGTCTCTCCAAAGCAGTCTGTTGATAACCTTACCGGCTCTCGGCGAACGGCTGACTATCCCATATCCTCGTTGCCGATTTCCTCGCGCGCGCCATGCCAAAATCGAGCGACACCCACCACCGCGGACCGCGCATCGACACAATAGACGATTCGATAGGGCCTCAAAATCAGTTCCCGAATGGTAGAGTCGCCAAACTCCGGAACGATGCGACCGGACAACGGAAACTGCGCCAGGGTTTTGGTCTTCTCGACGAGCGCCAGTCCCAAGCGACGAGCCGTCTCGGGCCGATCAGGGGAAATGTAGAGCACGATATCTCTCAGGTCTTCGATCGCACGGGGAGAGAGGACTACTTTGTAATCCATGACCCGATCATTTTTTCGACCTGATCGATCTCAACGCCTTCGCCGCGTTCAAGCTGAGCCATGCCCTCGCGCACGCCCGCAATGAACTCCACTTCCCGCGCAATCTCCTGCAGCGAAACATCATCAGGCAGCCGCGTCAGGAGATCGGATACGAGTTCCTTGTTACTCATGGCGTGATCGATAACCAATGACGGCAACGGAGCAAGCCTCCGTCCAACGAGGAACTCGGCCGATGGAATGATGAACCGCCAACCGGGTCTGCCACTGAAATGCCGGCTTCGAAAACAGAATGTAGCCCCATTTGAGCATCCCGACGTCGAGGACACTGCAACTGCACGATGAAGCTTACTCCGGTTTCGTGTATTTCGCTTCGAACAACTGTTGGGCTTTGGCAAAGCCCTCCTCGGTGAAGACCACGGACTTCGCTTTACCGTGAGGGTCAGAGATGAAGCCCTTTTCGCAAAGGCGGTCCATTACCTCCCAGTCGTGCCCTTTCCACGTCCGCCACGGGTAACCATCTCGCTCGCGATGAGCAGTCAGGAACAGCAGCGCCAAAACGTCTTCATCAATCTTGTCCGTATCGTGCTTCATAGGAATGGACCGGTGCTTAACCCAAACTTAAGCATCTTTCCAGTCCCTACCCGTTCCAGTGTCCCCGGCCAGCGACATCGTCTGCGCGTAGTCGTAAGGTTTATACTTCGCCATGATGTGCACGCCCCATCATTTATCAGGCCAACCGTGTATCAAAAAATTTCCGACAAACGGGGGGCTTCGACAGTCTCAACGTAAAAGGCGAGCTGCGACCGCTCTTGGCGCTGGCCGTGCGGCAGCACGGAACGTGACAAGCATGGTCGTTGGCTCTGGTGCCTGGTTCGGCTTCTTCATAGTTTCTGGTAATGCTGAATTAGAGAAACGCCTACATATTTAGGTATTCCGTAGCTGGTAACTTCTTGGTAATAGCCCCCAAAATCCATCGCTACTGATTTGAGGCTATATCCACTGAAATCATTCTTTCTAGGCCAATTGTGATATATACGCATGGATTCGTAGGCACCTACAAACCTATGGGTGATATCTTTTTCTATGGATTTTGCGACGGACTCAACAGCCCCAAGAAAGCCTTGGATTCGAGCGTCTGATATTTTATCGATGCGCTCGACTAAATATTTTTCTGCCATGCGCATAGATGCAATCGGCCTTCCAAATGAATGACTGGCGTCATTTCTTAAGTTTCGCATTTCCTCCAGAGTCGAAATGTGGGCTGTGAAGCCACATGATCCGAATAGTGTAGCATAAGCTGAACAGCGAGAAGACCATTCACCCCTAACGAGAGGTGAAACTGCCCGTTCTAGCTCTGGGAAGGTATTATTCTTTAGATGAATAACACCGTCAATTTCTCGTGAACCTCCAACTAGGAGTGCGGGACAAGACTCAAGAGCAGCGTATGCCAGCTGTGATATGAATGTTTCGAGGTAACCTGTTAATGCCGCGACTGCGGCAATTCGAGCCCAGCGATCAAATGCATTATAGTTCTGTGACCATTCGCCTAGATTTTCAAGAAGTGCGCGGGGGTGTTCATCTAATGGAAAGATATCTTTGGCTGGGATGGACTTAACTTTCCCTCGCGTGAAAGTGTATACTCTTCTTCTCGCTGCTTGGTCGGACCAAAAAATACGATTGAAGTGGGTGTGGTGGCGCTGAAACAAGCGCCACGCTAGCGAATATTGATTAACAGGTTTCCAGCGATCGAAAGGCATCTTTTCTATTTTTGACGATTGAACTCAGCCGCGACTGACAGCGGACCTGTCGGTCGTTGGCTGCAGTGGCTGGATGGGCTCTTTTTCGAGTGTGATCCTAGCGGATTGCGGCATCTCATCATAGGGAGCGTTAGGGAATAGCTGGTCCGAAGAAATGAGCAATGAGACGTAGCCAATGCGCTCCACTCGGATCATGCCGTCGGGAATGATCTCAGTCTTCTTCCGGCCTGAGGTCATGGTCAGATCAGAGAATCCGAACGTGCACTTGAGGTCTGCGTGACCATCCGAGTCGGTAGCGACTACGCGGCCTATCGGACGCTCTGGAAGATCGGTGCTCCCGCGACTCTGCAAGGCCTCGATGAGCCTAAGCTGAACAATAGCGTATTTGTCGTAGAAAGTGATCTTCACCCCTTCGAGCGGCTCAAAATTCTCACCATCAACCGCGACGATGGAAACTTCGGAAGAAATGTCACCACAGGCAAAGCCGAGAACGGTATCTTGGTCATCGGACTTTGCACACCCGCTTAAAAACAGTGCAGCGCAAAGGACTGTGATGATAGCACGCATTCTAGTTCGCCCATCGTCTGAACTCAGCCGCGCATGTCAGCGGAGCTGACATGCGTTGGCTGCGGTGGGTGGATGGGCTCTTTTTTCATCGGATGATCCTCCCGATACTCAATACGACGGAGTAGAGCAAAAGAATCGACATGGCGGCCTGGGCTGAGACTGCCGTCCAATATACGAATGGCCTCTTCTTTCTTTTGTATTCGCGCAGACCGTTCGCAACGGCGACGCCGCTCCGAAGAGCATGCTGCACATGCCACGCGAGCTTCATGGCGAGCAAGAGAACGAGCACCGTAATCAGAATTTGAGCAACCGTTCGCATCACCTTATTCGCCCATCGTTTCAGCTCAGAGACCGGAGCGGCTGGCGCGGAGCGTGCGCAGCACGATCCGTGACAGCTGTGGAGGTTCTCTGTAGCGACTGGTTGGGCTCCGTCTTTTTCATCCGGCTAGTTCGGTATCATGGATCTGTAGATTACGATCAAAGTGCACGACAATAGCGTGCCCCCAAAACATATCGTGCTCATCTTCAAGCTCCAGCGACACGCTGCGATCACTCCCAATCGAAATAGTGCCTGGGCGGAGCCGTGCCTTAAACTCTTCGCGCGAAATAGGCTCGTCGCGGTTCCATTTCGTTAGAAACGACTCGAAGTAGCCATCGGCGGCTTTATCGACGGCAGTCTCTTTCTGCGCGAGAATCCGACTCACGACTTCCTTCAGATGCGACAGTTCATCTTCTTCGGCAATGCCCTCGATTTCCTGCGTCGATACTTGGAAATCAATGCCTTCGTGGGATAGCTCGAAATCCCAGCCCGTATATTGGCGAAAGGCATCATTATCGCGTGGGAGGTCGAATTTCATATTTCTGC